>CANQRM010000004.1 GCA_947626265.1 uncultured Oscillospiraceae bacterium | reverse complement strand
GCGGAGCCATGAAAACCTATCATGGTATGGTCCTGCGCGTAAAAGCCGGTGAACACTTCACCAAAATGGGCACGGAGGAGTTCTGTCCTGGTAGATTCGTTCTGCACAGATGGAAACTGCGCGAACAGATCTGCCCAAGTCCTGCCCCGGCCCACATCATAGCGGATTATCTCGGTAACATATCCGTCCTGAAGGGGCGGCTCTTTCTCCGCGCTGCCTGACCGCACTTCCTCCGGGGATGGGAAACCGTATCGCGGGTGGGGCGTGGGGACACCGCCAGGGACACCAGCGTATTCCCGCTCCAACTCCCGGTACTGCGCCATTTCCTCCTCGGTGAGATACTGTCCTGATGCAACCAGCTCCCGCAGCCGTCTATCCACGACGCTCCAGGTCAGCTTCTGCTCATACGCAGGGTCAGAATGACGCAAAACCGCGCCTCTGGACGAATAATCGACGAAGCCCCAGGACCCATCCAGGAAGGTATGAGAGTGGCCGTATGTTCCGTACTCATTTTTCAGGAATTTGACCGCATCTTTTTTGGTAGGATCATGCTGGTACAGCGCGTATATACGCAATTTGCCGTTTTCATAGCCGCTGCCGTGCCGCAGCGCGGCATCAATATCGTCCTGGGAGAACGGGAAAGAGCCGGGCGCGTCTGCGCTCGGCTCTTTCTCATTCTGTTGTACTGGCTCCGGCACCGGGTCCGGGGCAAACAGGGAAAACTGGCTGTCAGCGTTTAGCTGAAGATCAGCTCCGCCTGAATGATCTCCTCTGCCTGGGCTTTGCAGTTGTTCATCAGGCCCACCCAGCGCAGCGGGTCCATGGCTTTCAGTTCCTCCGTCGCCCCCACCGCTTTCGCCAGCTCCGGCATCATCTGCTCCAGACGGCTCCGCGCCGCGTCCTCCGTCTCCAGAAGGTGCTTGTAAAGCGTCCCCTCCAACGTCAGGACGTTCAGCAGCGTCTGGTTGTTCTCCTCCAGATACGTCCGGCGCATCCTCCCGTACTTGCCCAGGGGCCGGTCCGTCTGCTCCGGGGTCAGATCGGGGATCAGAAAGTCCCCGCTCTTGGTGTAGGTCAGTTCGTTCATGTTCTTCGCTCCTTTCGCGCTCATATCTTTTGATGGTGACTTCTATCTGCCGCAGGACTTGGTTGCTGACCTGGCTCACCGCTGTGCCGAGGGCCGTGATGGTCCTCACGGTGTTGAAGTCGAAGATGCTCAGAAAATCCTCATGGGAGAAATAGCCCTCCGTCTCCAATCCGCATCGGTCCATCAGTGAGTAGGTGACGCTTGCGGCCACGGCGTTCCGAAAAGCCACGCCTACGTTGTAATCATCATAGTCCTCCAGGAAACTGCCGTCAACGATGTCGAGGATGTCCCTCTGGTGGTCCGTCCAGTATTCATTGGCAAGCCTGATGGCAACTCTGGCAAACTGTTCTTCCAGGATCACGCCATGGTCGGGTACATTGTAGTTTTGCACCAGCATAGCCCGGACAGCGGCCTCATGCTCCGGCTCAAACTGCCAGATATATGGCTGCTGGCCGCCCCCGGTATCGGCCACGTCGAACACATAGCGCACCTGGGGCGTGTCACCGTGGGTGTCAATGAGCGCGATCCCCTTTGTGCCCCGCCGCACATGACGGTCCAGCGCGTCCGTCCACACGTCGTAACTGGCGCAGGCGGTGGCGTCCGGGCGCTGGGCGTAGATCATCGCTTGTTCAGCAAAGGGGTACTTATATAGACGGGATGCGGTGGACAGGAAATCTGTCCACCGCTCATAACTGCCGGTCAGGATGGAGACAGCGCCCTGGGCCAGCGCCGCGTAGCTTTGCAGCTTATCCGGCATCCGTCTCGCCGTCCTCGCCGCCGAAATCCACGGTCAGGTCCAGCTCGGCATACTCCGCGTCGGTCATGGTGGCGAGCTTTTCCAGTACGGAATCGGTGAGTGCCCGAAGGTCGGCATCCTCCGCCTCCAGATGGGGCTTCATCTCCTCCAGCGCGGCGATGGTGGCCTCCCGTGTGCCGCCGTTGTAAATGGCCATGAGCTGCTGTTCGTCGTAGGTGATCGTCTGTTCCATAATCACATCTCCATTTCTGCGCTCTTTTTGGGCGCGGTGTTATTCTGTGTCTGCGCGGACTGGATCTTGGCGGCTTTGAGCCTGTCCAGAACGGAAGTGCGCTTGTGGGTCGGCTGAGGCTGCGGCTGTTCCCGGTGGATAGCATCGGCAAGGTCCATGAGGGAAATGCTCTGTCCGGCCTTGACCTGGGCCTCCAAATCGGCCACGGTGGGCTGGTCCTTGGTGCCGTTGTTGATGATACCGTCTATCATGCCGTAGTCGTCCTCCACGGCCATCTCCGCGTTCTTCAGGGGGTTATCGCCCAGGAAGCCGTCCAGCTCCTTGAATCCAACGCGATCACAGTAATGACATGATACTTCGCCGCTCTGGTTGATGGCAACGATGTCGCTGACGCTCATGGAAGGATGCAGAAAGTCCGCGGGCTTCTCCTGGTTGAACTTTTCCCACATATAGTTCAGAGCGTCGTTGACGTTGGCCGCCTGGGGCAGCTCCCCGGTGTAGACCAGATCATAGTTGGCATGGTCCACGGTATGACCGGCCTTCTGCAAGTCGTCCAGCGGCATATAGAAGTGGTCCCGCAGAGAATCATCATCTTTGAGCTGGTAGATGGCGAAGCTGTCGCCGGGGTGGGCCAGGAACGCGGCCTCACGCTCCGGCTGGTGGTTCATACGGTCCTTTACCTGGGCTTCAAAGTCCTTGCTGTCCTCCCACTCGTCGCGGGCCACGGTGAACAGCACATCGTCCGGGGCGTTGATGATGTCGCTGGCGTCAAAGCACATATCCGCGCTGCCGTCCGCCACGCTATACACTGTCATGCCCTTATTCATGTACTCCACCGCCAGCTCCGGGGAGAGGGGGACGAGATCCGTGTCGCCATAGCCAGCCGCTTTCAGATCTTCCATAGAAAGCGCCGCATCTGGCATGGGGTATTCGTCCAGGTGCTGTGCCGGTGCCTCCGGCTGTTCGACCGCGCCGGTCGCCTGTGCGGGCTGGGGCTGCTCGGCAGACGGCGAGGGCTGGGGCTGCTCGGCGGGAATGTCAGCGGGAGCGGCAACCTCCGGCTGTTCCATGGGCGTCTCAGCCTGGGACTGCTCGGCGGCGGGGGCCGTCACGGACCCGTCCTGGGCCGCCTGAAGCTGCTCCACCATATCCAGCGGCACAGGCTCCACCTTGATGTTGTCCACAAGGCCCAGCATCTTGTAGACCTCGTTTCGGACCTCCGCAAGAGGGTCGGCGCTGTTGGCCCGGTCTATGGCCGCCCGGTCAAACCGGCCGCCGTCTATGAGCTTCATATCCTCTTTGCCATAGAGGGTATAGTCGTACCCATCCTCGCTGGCCTGGATGTGCAGATACATGGAATCGTTGAGAAGGTAAAGCGCCTCCTGCATATCCGGGGACAGGTCAATGCCGCGTTCTTTGCACACCTCCAGGAAATGCCCGTCGATATCGCGGATCAGCTTGCCCGCCGTCTTGTTGATGGTTTCCAGGCTGTCCCGCAGCTCAGACAGATCCTTGCCCTCGCTCCATCCGGCCAGATAGCCGAAGCTGTTGGGGCTGGTGTCAATGCCGTAATACTGACAGACGGCATAGGCTACGCTCTCGGCCTCGATCTCCTCGGTCTGACGGCTCTTGGGCTTGGGCGGGTCCTTGCCCTCCACCTGGGCTGCCATGCGCTGCTTCTCATCGTTGTGGATCGTGGCGTGGGTTATCTCATGGATGCTGGCGCAGAAGGTCTGCGTCTCGCTCATACCATCCCGCAGCTTGATCTCCTGCGCTTCGGCATTGAAATAGCCATCAATGTTGGGCGGCAGAGCCGCAATATCCATGGGGACCGGGGATGTGCGCCGCAGCGCCTCCATGAACACGCTGTAATAGCGCACGTCGCCCCGCAGATCGGCGGCCAGTTTAGGGAGGGGCTTGCCGTCCGTCTGGCTCACGTCGAACACGCTGACCACCCGGTACATGGGGACGGTGATCTCCTTTTCCTCCATCATCACCGTGCCATCCTCATTCAGCATGGGTGCCTTGGTTTCCGGGTCCAGCTTTTCCTCCTCCACCTTTTTCTTGAACGGCGTGGGCGCGATGATCTGGATGCCCTTTTCACCGCGCTTGACGTGGCGGCCAAAGTTCTTCTCCCACTTCTTGTACCCGGCCACATGGGAAGCATTGGGGTTCTGCATATAGATGAGTATGGTGTTGTTCACCGAATAGCGGTGAAACCGGCTCATCACCTGCAGGTACTGTTTGTAGCGGTCACTCTGCCACAGGTCCTTGATGCCATTCTCTATGCCAGCCGTGATCTCGGCCAGCCTCTTTTTGTTTTCACTTATCTGTTCCGGCATATTAACTCCTTAAAATTTTTTAAGTTTTCCGCATACTCCCCCCATTTGGGAGGGGGCGGAATATAGTACCATTACCCCTCCCGGTTTGACGGTGTGGAGCCCTTGCGCCGCAAGGGTTTCAGGACCCTGAAATGCGGAAAGTGCCCCTCTTTTTTGCCTGTTTGCGGTTTCGGTCCATTTCGCGGCGGACGATAGGTCTGCATCTGTCGCAATACTTGGCACAGACATTCCTGGGATAGAAACTCTCACCGCATCGGACGCACTGTTTTGTTCCCCATCCCATGATGCTGCCATACAACTGGCGATCTCCGGGCAGCACCGCGTTTATGAAGTACCGGCACAGCAAGGACCGCGTTATTAGCTGGGGGCAGGGAATGAAATCTCCATCGTCCAGCAACAGGCAGTTGCCGTCCACACAGTTGGCACAATGCTTTTGTACGCACTCATACACGGCGGCGGCTTGTTCGCGGGTCAGCCGGATGATGAAGTCAGCCACGGTTGAACTCCAGGGAATAGCGCATCTGCTGGCCGTCGTCCTCCATCACCAGGATGGCGTCGTATATCTTCCCGGTCCGCTCGGAATAAAGGCCGGTGAGCTTGGCACGGCCCTTTTCCAGAAGTTCCGTGACCAAGGGCGCGGTCAGGACCGCCCGCTTGTTCACCAGATACTTGTTGTCCCGCCACATGGCGAAGCGGCAGTCCACGCCCTCGCAGAAATAGCCCATCTTGCTCTCGGTCACGTCACAGCCGCACCGGGGGCAGCGGCCCACTACCTTACGGTTGGACGGGAACAGCCTGTCCGCACCGGGGACGGTGCGGCGATTCTGCACCAGTTCGTCCAGCATATCCGTGATCTCCACTAGGAAAGACCCGGCCTGAAGCTCTCCGCGCTCCACGCTTTTCAGCTTGTGTTCCCATTCGGCGGTGAGCAGCGGGGAGCAAAGCTGCTCCGGCAGGACGGAGATCAGGGACGTGCCCAGGCTGGTGGGAACGAGTGCCACGGCCTTTTTCCCATGCTTTCTCTCCAGGAAGCCGGAGGCAACCAGCTTTTCCAGCGTGGCGGCCCGCGTCGCGGGGGTCCCCAGCCCCTTGCGCTCGGCATCCTCCGGGGCGTCCTTGGCCCCCGCCGTTTCCATAGCGGACAGCAGGGTGTCCTCGGTGAAGTGTTTGGGCGGCGTGGTCTGCCCCTCCTTTACGGTCACGCCGTCCACGGCGATCCGCTGGCCCTCGGTGAGCGGGGGCAGTTCCTTGTTCTCCGGCGCGTCGTCCGTGAACACGCGCCAGCCCATATCCAGCACGATCCGGCCCTTGACGGTGAAGCTCTCGCCGCCGCTTTCCAGTGTTGCGGCAGTTTCCTCATACCGATACGGCCCGGACACGGCCCGAAGCAGCCCCAGGGCCACCAGCCGCAAAATCTTCTGCTCCCCGGACGGGAGCGCGGCGATGTCGGCGGCACCGGCGCTCCGGGTGGGGATGATAGCGTGGTGGTCCGTGACCTTCTTGCTGTTGCACACCTGGGCGGCGGCGACGCTCTCAGGCACGGCCACGTCGCAGAGCTTGGCGGCCACGGCCACATATCCCGGCACTACATCAGCCATATCATCCGTGAGATACCGGCTGTCCGTGCGGGGGTAGGTGCAGAGCTTCTTTTCGTAGAGGGCCTGAAGATAGTCCAGCGTCTGCTGGGCGGTGTAGCCCAGGATGCGGTTGGCCTCCCGCTGGAGGGTGGTCAGGTCATAGAGGGCCGGGGCCTTTTCGGACTTCTCCCGGCGCTCCACCGCCCGGACGATGGCGGTGTGCCCCTGGCAGGCGGTGGCGACCTTCTCGGCGGCGGGCCGCCCGGTCAGGCGCTCCCCGGAGGCGGTCATATCCCCGCAGGCCAGCTCCACGGTCCAGAACGGCTCCGGCGTAAAGGACGCGATCTCAGCCTCTCGCTGGGTGAGCAGCGCCAGCGTGGGGGACATCACCCTGCCCACAGACAGGGTACGGTGGTACATGACGGAATACAGCCGCGTGGCGTTGATGCCCACCAGCCAGTCGGCCTTGGCGCGGCAGAGCGCGGCCTGATACAGCCCGTCGTAGTCGTGGCCGTCCCGCAGATGGGCGAAGCCCTCCCGGATGGCGGCGTCCTCCATAGAGGAAATCCAGAGGCGGAGCATGGGCTTTTTGCATCCGGCCAGGATGTAGACGTTGCGGAAGATAAGCTCACCCTCGCGCCCGGCGTCGCAGGCGTTGACGATCTCGGTCACGTCCTCCCGGTCCATGAGGGACCGCAGGATGGCAAACCGCTTCTGCTTGTTGTGGGGGATGGCATACCGCCAGTTGTCCGGCAGGATGGGAAGGTCCTCTATCCTCCACTTGGCGAACTGCGGGTCGTACTCCTCGGCGTTGGCAAGCTCGGCCAGATGGCCGACGCACCAGGACACGATGTAGCCGCCGCCCTCCAAGTAGCCGTCCTTGCGTGTGTCCGCGCCCAGGACGGCGGCGATGGTATGGGCAACGGACGGTTTTTCGGTGATTACGAGTTTACTCATTTGACCTCCAAAGTTGATGTATATAAAAAGGCAGCCCATTTCTGGACTGCCTTGAAAAAAGGGTTATAGGCTGGAAAACAAACAAGCCGAGGAGTGATCCTCGGCTTGCTGGTGGGCAATGGCAGGTCGGCGTATCCTGCATCTCAGGTTCCCTTGCGGGAGCGGTAGGAGCCATTTCTACCCTCAATGCCCAAGTCAGTATATGCTTTTGTGGTTCCATTATAGAAAAAATCCATCAAGTTGTCAATACCGTTTAAGTCTCCCACTGTTTAACCTGTTGTTGACTTTACCTTGGCTTATATTATAAACGCTGGCAACATACAGGTATCCATTTTGGGTGTCCAGCTTAATGCAGACCATGATATTGTCCGAAAGTTTCTTGACAAGTTCGATGCTATTCGGTTCCCTTGGATTTTTCCCTATGTAATCGGGCGACTGAATGATCGTAGGAATTTGTTGAAGAATAGCTGTGCCCATTTGGGGGTGGTGGCTCTTGACATGGGAAGCCAGGCCAACTGACTGATAAATAGGGCCACATGGAAGGTTCTGTCCAGTAAGGGTATTGAACCTTTGTATGTAGTCGCCCACTTTGAACAGTTTTCCCATAAGCACATATCTTCCCTCATCTTTTATCTGAAACGATTATACACAAAGACAGGGAAAAAGTCACGAAGTATTATCGTATGATATAAGAGGGGCACCAGGCGCATACGCTTTTACTATTTTTCACCTATCTGAATCATATGTAGTCGCGCTCAGTTCGGCGGCCCGCGCCGCCTGTTCCGCCTGCCAACTGGCAAGGGTCTTTTTCCAGCACGGGAGGACGCAGGGGCCGGGATAATTGCCGCATCCGTAGCATGGGTGGCCCTCCTGGGGAGGAGCAGGACGCTCCGGCGCTTCGCGTGTGGCGTCCTGCATCATCCGCTCAAAGAGGCTGTCGGTGAAATAGCTCATGGTTCGCGGCCCTCATCTTCCTCCTGGTCCTCATCGTCGTCACTTTCAAAGTCGTAATCATCCAGGTCTATCCCACCGCTGGACTTGGGGGCCGCGCTCTTTTTCTTTTTCAGGAAGATGAGCGCACCGGCTGCGCCAGCCGCGACCACGATAAGCACCAGGATCACAGCGCCCATATTGCCGCTGCTGGGTTCCTCGGCAGGTTGCTCCGTTTCCACCGGCTCCGGCGTAGGCTCCACGCCCAGACACTCGGACATATTGACCCGGCACACAGGACAGGCGGTGTCGATGTGGCCCACCGTACACTTGTCCGCACAGGTGCAGACCTCCGGCTCCGGCGTTGCCTCTGGCTCCGTGCTGCTCTCCGGCAGAAAGGCCGTCAGATCAGCTCCGTCCACGGCGTTCAAGAAGTATGTCTCGTATGCCTCGCCCTCCTCGTCCAGAGGCTTGTCATAGTCCACCACCAAATAAAAGAGGCTGCCATCCCGTGTTTCCACGGTGACGAACAGCTTGTTGGTGAACTTGTCATAGAGCATATCGCGGGTGATGAACTGGCCGGAGTTAGTGAAGCCGGTCCCCTCGTAGGGTTCCAGCGGTTCCGGCGTGGGCGTAGGCTCTGCCGTCGGCATGGGGATCGGCGTGATGGTGGGGTACGGCTCCGGCGTAGGCGTGGCCGCCTGCACCGGCGTCTGCATGGTCTGCTGGCCGCCGCTGGGATAGGTCTGGCTGCCGCCCTGCATCCCCTGCTGCCCGCCCTGGTACTGCTGGGGCGGCTGTGTAGGCTGCGGGGCATTGGGGTCGCCGGTATAGATCACGATGGGCGTGGGCGTAGGCACGGGCGGCGGGGTCGTTTCCGGCTCGTCCGAATAGTAGGGATTGTCCAAAAGTGTCTCGTCGGAGAGGTTGCCCACGTTGTCCAGCGCGATGATGGAGATGGTGGGACCGGCGTTGATGTAGTCCTGGATTCGCAGGTCCAGCCCACCGTTGGTGAGGGTGGTATAGAGGCACCCGTCCACCATGATCCCGGCGATGCCGGACTGCGTATCGGACGCCTCGGTGTGGAGCAGCTTGTCCCGGATGCCCGCCCAAACGGTGGGCGGCGCGTTGTCGATGCACTCGATGTTCTGTTCCGTCTCGTGCGTCTCTCCGCTGGGGTCGGTGATGCGGACGCGGTAGATGCCGTTGGCCGAGATGTTCACCTTGGCGCTGCCGCTCTGAAGCTGGTCAGTCACATCCTCCCACGCGCTGGCACCGGGCCGCTGAAGCTCCACCTTGGCCCAGGCATCGCCAGTGATCCCCACTTGGATGGTGGCAGTATTGAGATACCAGCCATCCGGGGGCGTGATGGTGACAGTATAGGCGTACACGGTGGGGTCAGCAGGCGGCTCCTCCGGCAAAGGTGTGGTTTCCTGTTCTTCCGGCGCGGGCGGTGCCTCCTGCCCCTCCGATACGGCGAAAGCCTTGACGGTGACGGTGCAGCACAGGCCCATACACACCAGGATGATGAGCGCGATATAAAGCCGTATGTGCTTCATTCGGCCTCCTGTTCCGGCTGGGGCACGGGGACCGCCCCCGCCTTGATCTGCTGAATGAGGGTGACGAACTGGCCCGGCGTCAGGTTGTACTCCCGGTACACCCCGATGATCTCCGTATTCTCTATCTCCTGAATCTGACCGTTACGGTCCTTGATCCGGGCCTGGAGCGCGGCGATCTTTTCCCGGTCCTTTTCGTTCTCGCCCATGAGTTTTTTAATTTTGCTGTTCATTTAACCTCCTGGTTCTGGCAGGCGGCAGAATCCGGCAAGGTGCGCCTGCCAATAGGGTAAACTTAGATCGGCATAGCCGATGGGGTCGCCACAGTGGAGCATGATGCCGTTGCCGACATAGATGCCACAGTGGGAATACCCGTCTGTATCATAGGTCCCCTGGAAGAACACCAAATCGCCCGGTCGGGCGTTGGCGTAGGAGACAGGGGTGCCGATGTAATACAGAGCTGTTGCGCCCAGCCGCCCATAGTTCCAGCCGGAGTGGTTGATGACCCAGGACACAAAGCCGGAACAGTCAAAGGACGTGCTGGGGTTTGAGCCGCCCCACACATAGGGGTAGCCGATATACTTCTGCGCTTCCTCCATCATCCGGGCAAACACCTCGTCCTCCAGGGCCTCCGGGGGTATCTTGTAGTCCAGTCCGCCCCCGGAATACTTGGCGATGTATTCAGAGCCGGGGAACAGGTCCGGCCGGTTGCCCAGGCAGGACATATACATGGCGTACATACTCATCTGCTTCTCGCTCATGGTATAGATGGGCAGATGGGACAGATTGAAATTTTCCAGAGAGACATAGCAGATGGTGTAGGTGTAGGGGACCCGCGCCTCATATTCGTATTCCTCGGAGTAGGTCTGCCCGGTGTTGGGGTCGGTGCGCTGGCGGGTGCCGGTTTTCGTCTCGGTGCGGTAGCGCGTTTCAGAACGCACATCCTCCGTGAGAATGTACTGCCGGTCGAAAATCATAGCCAAGGTGTCCTGCACTTCGTCCAGCGTCCACGGCCCGCCCATCCATGCGGTCAGATAGGAGATAAGCACATAGGGGTCGTGCTTTATCTCGTCCAGGTCAAAGTGGTACTCATCGTAGTCGTGGGTACGCTGGTAGTTGTCCAGGGTCCTTTGCAGCTCCTGTTCCATGCCACAGTAGGCGGCCTCCGCGCCCAGCATATCGCTGTCCTCGCAGGGATAGGTAGTAGCGGCCAGAGCCTCGGTGGTCCCACCCACGATCACGGAACATGAGGAAAAGGTGTTCATAAAGAAGGCGCAGACCAGGAAAACGGCGAGGACGCCCAGGATGCCCTTCTTGTGCCGGACGACAAAGGCGGAGGCTTTGGCCCCCGCCCTTGCTGTTCTCCGCACCGTCCGCTCCGCAGAGGCGGCGGTGCTGGCAGCAGCGGCTCCGCGTCTCGCGGCGGCGTATTGCTTCTGGATGTTCTTCCGCTGGAAACGGCGGGATATGGGATTACTGTGCGCCCCGGACTGTATGGGCTTCGCGGTTCCTTTCTTGCTTCCTGCCTCCCTGATGGAGCTGTTTTTCAGGCGCGTCCTGCGGACGCGATAGGAGGCGCGGGCACGATGAACGCCATCCTCGGCGGTGATCTCGGCGGCATGGGCGCTCTCCACGCCCACATTGTCGTCCTCCACCTCCGCGATCTTCCGATGGGCGGCGGTGACGACAGGCCGCTTGGGGTCATGGGCCAGCTTGGGCGCGGCGGCGGGCTTCCTGCCCTCGTCAAAGCGCAGGTGGGCCTTTGGCTGCCTGCTCTCCGGGGAGAGTGCGGGACGCGGGGCCGCTTTCGACTGCTCGGCGGCTTTCGCCTGTTCTCCCGCTGCCGGGTCCTGACCGGCCATCTTCTGGGCGGGGCGCATGGGCCGCTTGGGACGTTTGATTCCCTTGTCCGCACCGGGGGCGGATGCCCCCGGTACTGTCTCCTGGGTCCGGGTATGCTCCTTCAGCCGGGGAGCGCCCTTTTCCTCATCGGTGAATTGGAGCCGGTGCAGATTCTTCTTATCCTGCATATCAGCCCGCCATCTCCATGGGCTTGGTGGTCATCACCCGGTACATCTCCGTGTCCTTGGGGAAGCGGTCGATAAAGGGCAGGATCACATTGCCATAGAACAGCAATCCCTCGCCCTCGCCGGATTGGGTCACATAGGAGAGCTGATGGGGCGATATGTTCAGCTTGGCCGCCAGGATAGAGCGGTCCCCGCTGGCCTGATTGAGCATATAGATGTAGTCGCTGTTCTCAAAGATGTTCTCGACCTCCCGGCTGGAGAGCAGGTCCTTGACGTTCTGCGTGATGCCCGTGGGGATGCCGCCCCACTTACGAAACCGCTTCCAAATCTCCACGGAGTAGGCCGCCGTCTGTTCCTCTTTCAGAAGCAGATGAAACTCGTCCATGTAATACCGGGTGGATTTGTGGGCCTCCCGGTTGAGGGTGACGCGGTTCCACACCTGATCCTGGACGATGAGCATCCCGATCTTTTTGAGCTGCTGGCCCAGCTCCTTGATGTCGTAGCAGACGATACGGTTGTCCAGCTCCACATTGGTGCGGTGGTTGAACACGTTGAGGGAGCCGGTGACGTATATCTCCAGAGCGGTCGCCAAGTGCTGGGCCTGGGATTCCTCCTGTTCCCGCAGGGCATTGTAAAGGTCCTCCAGGACCGGCATATTCTCCGGGCGCGGGTCGTTGAGATACTGACGGTAGACCAGCCGGACACAGCGGTCTATGATGGTTTTCTCCACGGGCTGCAAGCCCTCCTTGCCGCCCACGATCAGCTCACACAGGGACAGAATGAAGTCGGATTTCAAGGACAGGGGGTTCTCGTCGTCCGAATAGTTCAGGTTGATGTCCATGGGGTTGATGTAGTCGGCGCTGGTGGGAGAAATACGGATCACCTGACCGTGGAGCCGCTGGACCAGGGGGAAATACTCGCCCTCCGGGTCGCAGATGAGGATGTCATCGTCTGTCACCAGAAATACGTTGAGGATTTCCCGCTTTGCGGAAAAGCTCTTGCCGCTGCCCGGTGTGCCCAGGATCAGGCCGTTGGGGTTTTTGAGCTTCTTGCGGTCCACCATGATAAGGTTGTTGGACAGGGCGTTCAGGCCGCAGTACAACGCCTCCGGGCTGTACTGGAACAGCTCCTGGGTGGTGAACGGCACGAAGATGGCGGTGCTGCTGGTGGTGAGGCCCCGCTGGATGTCGATGCTGTTCAGTCCCAGGGGGAGGCTGCTCATAAGCCCCTGCTCCTGCTGGAAGTCCAGCCGGGTCAGGGTACAGTTGTATTTCTGCGCGATGGAGCTGGCCTGGAACACGTTGTTGTCGAGCTGGCGGGGCGTGTCGGCGGTGTTCAGAATGATGAACGTCACCAGGAACATCCGCTCATTCCGGCTCTGAAGGTCCTGCAACAGCTTCTTGGCCTCCTCGCCGTATGTAGCCAGATCGGAGGGGATGATGTCCATGTCGTACCCGGCACGGACGGCCTTTTTCTGTTCCTCAATTTTGGAGCGGTCCAAGTCGGTGATCTTGCGCTTGACGGTCTTGATGGCCTTGGTCTGGTCAATGGACTGGATATGGAAGTTGACGAGCAAGCTGCTCTCCATATCCAGGAAGTCGGCCAGCATACGGTCACTCAGTTCCGGGGCGAGGATCTGAACGATGGATGCGGCGGCGTACTTCTGCCCGATACGGCAGATGCGCCCATTGGGAAACTCAAAACTGCTGGGGGCGATGAAGTCCTTGGTGGACAGGCCCGAAATGGGCAGCCAGTCCCAGGAGAACGAAAACGGCTCCCGGTCGTCCATGCGGAGGATGCTGTGCAGGGTTTTCAGACGTTCCATGCCGTTCTGCGGCTCGGCTTTCACGCCCAGGTGCCGGAGATTGTTGAGGATGTCTGTCTCGATGCGCTCCAGCCGCGGCTTAGCGGTGCGGATGTTCTCGGCCTGGATGCCGAAGGTGATGTACTTGGTCTTGACGAGGCCGTTGTTGCCCTTGGCGAGCTGGTTCTGAAGCATCCCGGAATACTCCGCACGGATGTCGTCAAAATCGTCGCCCTGGGGCGGGATGACCACCGCCCGTAATGAGCGGTCGTCTGCGGCGGCCAGATCAAAGAAAGAGAGCTGCACATGGATGGAGCTGTCGAAGTAGTTGAGAAAATCACACCAAGCCTCAAAGATGGCGTTCTTGTCCTCGTCCTGGTTGAGCTGGTAGTTGATGTCCTCAAAAGCGATGGTTTTGGTATAGTAGGTGTCCGATACACGGCAGATGCCGTCCGGCCACATACGCTGGTAAGGAATGGTGTCTTGAGCCGAAAGTTGTCTTTTGTCAGTCTTTCTTGCCCTTGCGAGAGCGGCTTCTATCTGCTTCCGCTCCCGCCGGGTGAGCTTTCGACTTTCGGACAATAAGTGCGACCTCCTTATCAAGTTGGTACTGCCGCTCCACGGCGGCATAGAAATTGTTGGTCACATAGGGCCGTTTCCTGGGGCGGGTAAAGCAGACCTGGATGATGTTCCCGATCACCTTTTCCAGCGGCTGGCCGTTCTTTTCGTACATAGCCAGCAGGAACGCCGGGAGCATGGAGATCACCATGACGATGGCGGCGGGGCTCAACCCCAGGGGCTTTCGCAGCAGGAAAAAGAGCGGGACGCCGATAAGCGCCCCGGCTCCAAAACAGACGAGCTGCCGTTTCGTCAGGTTGAACATCACCTTGGTCTTTACTTTCGTCAGGTCCTTTGGGACCGGTACATAGGCCAGTAATAATCACCACCTTGTAAAAATGTGTTGACACCATATATGACACCAAGCTATACTGTAAGAGAGGTGGTAATCGGTGTCGAAGTGGGATAAGCTAATTGAAAAGATATGCTCTCTGTCCAAGGAAGTGCGTTTTGAGGAAGTAAAGCGGGTCTTGGAGAGTTATGGCTACAAAATGAAGCGGCCCAGAAGCGGGAGCAGCCACTGTACGTTTCGCAAAGCTGGCTGTGCCCCGATCACTGTCCCAACACATGAACCCATCAAGGCCGCATATCTTCTTTTGGTGAAAGAGGTCATAGAAAGCGAGGCGCTGAATGATGAAAACGATTGAGTATTATATGGGTCTGCCGTACCGTATGGAGATCGTCCGGGATGTGGATGAAGGCGGCTTTGTAGCGTCGTTCCCGGATTTGAAGGGCTGCATCACCTGCGGCGAAACGGTGGAGGCCGTTGCCGCCAATGCGGAGGACTGCAAGCGGGAGTGGCTGGCCGCTGCGCTAGAAGATGGGTATGAGATCCCGGAGCCGTCCATGGACAGCGAGTATTCCGGACAATTCAAGCTACGGATTCCGAAGTCGCTGCATAGATCGCTGGCGGAACACTCCAAGCAGGAAGGTATCAGCATGAACCAATACTGTTTATATCTGCTGACAAAGAACGATGCAGAGTTTTCTCGGTCGCATCCATGACCATAAAACAGAGCAGCACATACGCTGCTCTGCTTTTTAATGTGCCGCGAATACGCTCTTGGCGAGGCTGCCGGTTTTGAATAGGGTGAAGCACAGCAGCACGGTATAGCCCATGCACGTCCAGATAGCTTTGGTGATGTCGGTGCCCACGGCGATGTTCTGCACCAGCACGGCATAGATGGCAACGCACACGATGATGAGCAGCGCCTGGAACCCCAGGGCGAACAGGGAGCGGAGATAGTTCGGCCCCATGCCGCCCCACTCCTTGCCCAGCATCGTCGCCATCGGCACCGGCGCGATGGAGGTCACAAGATATATCTCTATCATGCGGCCATAGATCACGATCATAATGCAGATGGACAGCGCCCAGGTGCAGATGCCCACGAACAGGCTCTGGAACCACAGCCCGAACAGTGGGCCGATGTCCATATCCATGAGGCGGGCTTCCAGGTCGGTGATGATGCTGGTGATGTCCACGGAAGCGTCAGAGGAGATCACGCCGGACGCGCTGTTGACAAGGCTCTGCGCCACGTCAAACACGCCCATCACGATGTTCCAGGTGTTGGTGACGATGAGGATGGCGCAGGCGGTCTTGAAAACCCATTTGAAGAACATCCAGGTGTCCACATCCTGCATATTGTTCCGCTCGGTGATGAGCTGGATCAGCTCAATGGTCATAATGGCCGCCAGCATTACCCCGGCTATGGGCAGCACCACCGTTTCAGACAGGCTGCGGATCATGGAGTAGATGCCGCCATTCCACGCCTGGGGGGTGAGGCCCACTTGCCCGGAGATTTCGCCCACCTTCTCGTTCACCGTGTCGAACATCCCGGAAAGGTTGGACAGAATACCGTCCACCAGAATTTCCCGAAGCCAGTCGGTGATCCATCCCATAATCACGGTTCACCGCCTCCTTTCCGTGCGCCCCCGCCGAAGCGGGGGCGCGCTGCATGGTAAATCAACCGAACAGGCCGGAGAGCAGGGGCACCAGGGTCATGCCGATCAGGGCCACGCCGCCGCCCGCCATGAGCTGCTTCATGCCCTGGGACTTGGCGCCGGGGTTGTCGTTGCCGTAGCCCTCCATCAGATTGATGACCCCCCAAATGCCCAGGCCAGCGCCCAGAGCAATCACAAGGGTCTGAAGAACGTCAACTGCGGAATTGAAAAAAGCCATTTATGATCCTCCATTTTGATATAAAAAATGCCGCCCTTGCAGGCGGTTGGGGTGGGCCGCTCGGCCCGCATCAGATGCCCGCCGGAGGTCTTTCCGGCAGGGATGTCTTGATGTCTTGGGTCCCCGTGAGGAGGATGCCGTCATAGACGGCAGGCTTGTCGTAAAATCACCACCTCCTTCAAGTGGTGTGTCGTTCTTTCAGACGCTAGGTGATCTGCCCCAGGTCGTAGGTATCGTAGGTTTCGTCGGGCTTCGGCTCCAGCGCCGTGGACAGATACTTCTCAATGTCAAAGGCGTTCTTGGGGTCGTAGTCCGACAGGTACTTATAAAATGGATGCCTTGTGATGTCGTATTTGTCCGACAGGAACGGACGGACGCCGCGCAGCTGGAGGATGCACTTCCCGCCGTCCAGCACGGCCAACTCGTCCTGGCTCATAAGCTCCTTGCCGAGCTTCTGATAATTGAGGCTGTGCGAAACCTCCCGGCCCCGGCTCTCGCCGGTGTTGAAGGTGTCGATAGTTTCCCGGCCCAGGGCGGCGGAAATCTCCTTCAGGGTGGACGGCTCCCGGCCGCCCAGGAACAGCGTGGTGTCCATGTTGCCGATGATGGTGTCGGCGTTGTCCTTATAGATCGCTTTGAGCTGGCTCTGCGCCTGGAGGACCAGGCAGGCAGAAATCTCCCGGCTGCGGATCGTGGCGACCAGCTTTTCCAGCTTGGGTATCTGCCCGATATTGGCCGCCTCGTCTATGAGGCAGCGCACATGGATGGGCAGCCGCCCGCCGTACACATCGTCCGCTTTCTCACAGAGGAGGTTGAAAAGCTGGCTGTAACACATGGCGATCAGGAAGTTGAACGTGTCGTCCGTGTCGGACATGATGAGAAACAGCGCGGTCTTTTTGTCCCCCAGGGTGTCCAGCTCCAGCTCGTCGTAGCTGGTAAGCTCCCGCAGCTCCTGAATGTCAAAGGGGGCCAGCCGCGCACCGCAGGACACAAGGATGGACTTGGCCGTTTTGCCCGCCGCCAGCTTGTACTTCTTGTACTGCCGGACGGCGAAGTGGTCCGGCTCACGCGAGGCCAAATCATCGAATAAGATGTCCACGGCGTTCTTGAAGCTCTCGTCGTCCTCCCGGACCTCCATGGCGTTCAAAAAGTCCACAAGGGTGCTGAAGTTCTGTTCCTCGACAGGCGCTTCATAATAAATGTAACCGATGAGCGCGGTGTAGAGCAGCGTCTCGGCCTTGACCCAAAAATCATCCCCGGACTTGCCCTCGCCCTTGGTGTTGGCGATGAGCGTGGTGACGAGCTTCAGAATGTCCTTCTCCCCGTGGATATACATGAACGGGTTGTAGTGCATGGACTTCTTGAAGTTGATGGTGTTCATCACCTTGATGCGGTACTTGTTCATCTGAAGCAGCTTGCCGCACTCGACGAGGATGCTGCCCTTGGGATCCGTGACCACATAGGAGCTGTGCATCTGCATGAGGTTGGGCTTCAGCCAAAACCGGGTCTTGCCGGAGCCGGAGCCGCCGATCACCAGGACATTCTTATTCCTCGCGGTTTTGGGGTCCTTGGGGCGGCTGTTCATGGTAAGGCCCTCGGTCTGCGTGAGGATCACGTTGTTGCGGAACACCGGGTCCATATAGGGCTTGATGTCCTCCGATGTGCCCCACCGGGCGGAGCCGTACTCAATGCCCTTGCGGTACTTCTTGGCGTTCTTGCCCTTGATGTAGACGGCCAGCCGCAGCGCACCGCCGCAGAAAAGACCCACCAGCAGATCGCTGGGATGGAAGCTGGGGAGATAGGACGCAAAGGCGGCGGTGAGGCCGTCCATAAGGTGCAGCAGCTTTTGAGAAGCGTCCGCGCCGGGGGTCAGCCGCCACAACTGCCCCAGCTTGGTGGCATAGAGGCCGAGGACAACATAAGGGACATTGGTGAGAATGAGCTTTTTCAGATTTTTGGTCAGAGTTCACGCTCCCCTCTATTGCCGCGATCCGTCTCTTTCCCAGCCACGGGGACGCTGTGCAGAGCGTCCAGCACAGAGGACCGGGAGGCTTCCTTGACCTTTTTGTTGGTGTACTCCCTGAAAACGGCGGTGATGGCACCGGCGTCGCGGGCCTTGAAAAAGATCATGTACTTGGGCGGTGTCTCGCTGGCGTCCTTCTGTACGGCATAGTCCACACCGTATTTTCGGGCGATGCGGTCAAACTGCTTCATGTCCGGGTCCGTAAGCTCCACATTGGAAAGCTCCTGGCCCTGGCGGGTAAGCTGCTTGACCGTCTGCTTGCCCTTGTGGACCACAGGCCCGGCACGGCCCTGGCCGCCCTTGACGGCGCGGCGGTGGTTCATGTAGCGGTCTATGGCCTTCTGCATGGTGCGCCCGGTGAATTTGGCGCTGTTGACCATGAGGGTCAAAGTCTTGTTTTCTACTTCTTCCTGAATGGTTATCGCCTCCTAATATTGATTTGGATATAAAAAAGGACCTGCTCAACAAATGAACAGATCCTTCTTTGTAGAGAGAGTATTATACTGTTTCAGATACCTATAAAGGTATGAGAGGCATCATGCGTTTTGCTCAAGGAGTTTCAGGTATTTGGACCGCTCCGTTTCCGGGATTCTCAACACGGACATAGCTTTTTCAGCCGACATGGACATCTCATCCATCAGACTTTTGATAGATGCCAAGTAGGTATCTGTAATACCTTTCTCCAAGCCCTTTGCCATGCCCTTCGCTTCAACGCCAGCACTCAGATTGCACATGACCGACACCTCCTTCTCCATGGTCCGCGTCATTTGAATATCATAATCGTCTTGCAGTATCCGCCGCTTCTCCGCCTCGCCTGTCTCGCTGGAGAGAAGCACATCCAGCATCCGCAGAACGCCGTCATAGTTTTCCCCGTCAGGCCCGCCCAGACACAGCATGATGATGGACAGCAAATCATAGTTTCTGACCGGTTCCACAGCCATGCCCACAAGGTTTTCTTCTGTCAGCCGATAACGGGTGATGGTGTTCTCCCGGTCCGTTGGTGGCTCCATACAAATCCAGATGGAATAGACCTTGCTTATGCTTCCATACTGTGACCCTGTGAACTCCCGGCCATACTGCGCGGAGATCATCCGGCTGCAATAGTATATGCCCCGCTTGACCAGCGGATAGCCAGGATTAAAACGGTTCTGCGCCTCTACGTTGACGATGAGAGCTATCTGTTCCTCGGAATCGGGGACAACAGCGCGGAAACGAATGTCATAGGTGACAGTCCCCTCATGGATGGATTTGTCCTCGGTGTCCATGCCGGTGATGATCGGTGAAGCCTCGTCCGGCAGCACCGGGACCGAGGAAACCTGGGGCTGTCCCTCAATATACCGCTCCGCGATGTCGTTCACATCGCAATCCTTATATTCATCCAAGCAGGACTTCATAATCCGCGCCAGGATAGCCTTTTCGGAAAGGACGCGCTTGCAGGCGGCGTCGTAGCCCGCGCTGGCATCTGTGACGTGCAGCGCCTGGGCGACCGTTGTTTCTTCGTCCACTGTCTCACCTTCTTTGCCGCTATTGTACCATGTCGCGCGGTTCCGGCGCAAGCCGGGAGCGCGACCGGTATCTTGATGTAAAATAGCGGCTTTGTCGCTATTTTATCATGTCAAGCGGCCCGGTGCAAGAAGAAGTGTACGGGGAAAGAACATAGTGCAATTATCCTACAGCATAATACTCTGGATTATAAGCCCAACAGAAATAGGTATCGTTGTTCAGATCGTAGTCATGGTAAGTGCAGGCGATCCCGGTCCCCTGGGGAAAGAGGGCCTGGAACACAATGGAGGGATCATTGAAAATGCGCTCTCCCTCCAGAAGCCGCAGGGCCAGCCGGACGTATCGCTCCGAGGGTATGTAATCCTCCCAGCCGTCCTCCCACACCGGTTGGTATTGCATGGGGTCCGTCTGGTATAGAACTTCCCGGATCGTATCGGGGAACTCCGGCGAGGCGACCCGGTTGAGTACTACTTCGCCAATGGCCATGATGCCCCAATCCTCCCAATTCGGGCCGCACTCCCAGGTGATGATCTTCGCCAGCAGATAAAGATCGTCGTACTTGATGGCCCCGCCCAGGGCATACTCCGCCTCCAGGCCGCCGTGATTGTCGGCGTGGCACACAGCGTTGACCATGACTTCCCGCCAGTCGATAGGCTCCGGCGTGGCCGTGGGAACGGCAGTCGGCTCCGGCACGGAAGCCGCGTCTATGGCACGGCTAGGACGGGCAAAGGAAGTGGAGATAACGAGGGCGGCCATGATGCACATGGCCGCCAGTGTCTTAAATAGTGTCTTGTTTTTCATGGGTCATTCTCCCAAATCTATTTTCTCCAAAAAGTCATTAGGAAAAATAATGTCATAAAGCGGATCGATGCCATTGTTTTCGTTACCGCTGCTGTACGGGCAGTCGTTGCCATCGGAATCCGTAGCGGGTCCAAAAGCATACATTCCTTTGAGCTGATCGGTCAGTATTCGCAGGTCGATCTTCATTCCGCACTTCCAGGGAGAGCCACTCTTGACTGCCCGGTAGTGAGCATAGAAGGAGTTGTGCAGACAGTAGATGCCGTAGTGAGCGACGACAGCAAAGGTCATGTCCTCCAGTATCCACAGCTCCAGCCCCTTGGAACAGACCACCGCACCGGTCCCGTCCAGATCACAGATAACGTGAGGACCGCTACAAAGTAAGGTCGCATATAAATCAAATAATTCACCGGTCCTGACATTGAAACGTCGAAGCAGGCGGCTATCCGATGTGTATGCGAAAACTGGCTCCATGCGGTCATTCACGGCATCTTCCAGGGCAACAAAATCAATGCTTTGCAAAAGTTCAGTGACCTCTCCGGCAGAGAAGGCCATATTGCCCAGATATAGCTCGGTGAGCGCGTGTTTCAGCGAGGGATGAAAACTCAAAATACTCCTCCTGGGTCACAGCTCATAGAACGGATATTCGTTTTGGAGAACCTTATCGCACATGCTGGCAAACTCTTTTACCAGTTCCTCCAGGTCGATCTCCATCTCGCTCTGCCAGGGGTCACATTCTTTTTCGACGCGATATTCAGAGAGATATGCCCCTTCGTTGTTTATGGAGACACAGGCCACAGGCACAATGGTCATATCTTCCCGCAGCCACAACTCAATACTGCGAGTGACCAGATCACTGCCAATGCTGGCCTCAACAACGTCCTCGCACAGAAAGACTGCATTCTGGCCGAACAGGTCAGGCCCGCGATACTTGATGTCATGGGGAGAAGTCCCGTCATAAGAGTACGAATACACCGGCATCATCTCATGCCGGACAGCCTGAAGCAGAGTGGGGAAGTTGATCTCAACCAGCATATCCTCCACCTCTTCAGACGAGTAGCCATCTTCACCGATCCCGCCTTCAAACAGATCCGTGATGGCCTCCTGTAAGGATTCAACAGAAAGCATTTTGTTCCTCCATGAATTTGATTTTTGGTATCAAAAATGCCGGGACGATCCCGGCGCACACAATATGAAATTGTTATCGCTCCTGGTTCTGCTGCTGTCTGCGCTGCCACTGTGCCAACAGCCGGAATATCACATCCTCTATCTGGCGGGGCGTATAGGAGCTGGGGAAGTATTTGGAGACTTTCTTCCACGGGAGGGTGATGTTCATGCCCTCCGGCTTTTTCTGCTCCGACATGACTTTGAGCATGGTGTCCTCGTTGAGCTTGCCGAGCTTGCTCATCTGGCGCATCCGCTGGGCCTGGGACAGCGAGGGCGTGGCCTGTTCGCTGTCTATGGTTTCTACCAACAGCTTCTGCTCCTCTGGTGTCAGGTAGGAGATCTCCACAGCGGGGGTCAGCCCTATCTTCTGTTCGTCCACCATCTGCTGCAACGGCTGGGAAAGTTCCGTGAGACGGATGAATCTTTGCACCTGGGACCGGCTGGATTGGGCGTCGGCGGCGACCTTCTCAATGGACCATTTTTCAGGTGGTTTTGACCTCTGCCCAGGTTGGGCAGAAATTAAATCTGTCCGCTTTCCCTGATGCTTGATGGCCTCCATCTTCATCTTGTACGCCTTGGCTTTTTCGCTCGGCAGAATGTTTTCTCTCTGGACATTGGAATCCACCATGAAGATGATGGCCTCGTCGTCGTCCAAGTGCCGGACGATGACGGGGACCGTTTCAAGGCCCAACAGCTCGGCGGCGTGTTTGCGCCGGTGGCCGGATATGATCTGATAACAGCCGTCCGTGCCGGGGCGCACGATGAGTGGCATGAGAACGCCTGATTGCCGGATGCTCTCCGTGGTGTCCTGCATGGCCTCGTCGTCCCGGACGGAAAAGGGGTGGTCAGGAAAGGGGACAAGCTCTGCGAGCGGGAGCTGTACCACGCTTTCTATGACCGGGAGATGCCGGCTGCTGGCCGGCTGCGTTTTTCCCATGCTTGCTTCCTCCTGAGAAACATTTTTATGAGGGGACGCGCTCGCAGTAGACGACATATCTATATAGGCCGCCAGAGGCATAGGGGTGACAGGTCACAAGGGTGAGCAGCTCCCGCCCCGGCTGGATGAGTATCTCGTCAATATCATCCGGGTCAATGATCTTTACCTCCGACACCCGGTAGACGAGCGTTTCCCACAGATTCGTGATCGTCACTTCATCCCCGATCTTCAACACATCTATATACCTGAAGTACGGCGCACCGTACCAGCCCCGGTGGGCGGCGATCACGCAGTTGGTGTTCTCCCCGCCGACGGGCAGGCTGGTCTGTGACAGATGGACCGCGCCCTTTGCCATGTTTTCGCTGGTTGCCCCCAGGTAGATGGGCAGCTCCACATTCATAGCGGGAATGTTTATCACGCCGATGGTGTTGCTCTCCACGCCGTAGTCGGTCAGGGAAAAGGATGGCTGCTGATAGGCCCAGGCATCGCAAAGCCCGGACTGGCCGGTGGCGTATATTTCCCGATTGTACTCCTGCATGGCGGCGAAAAGCTCCGGGTAGTCGTTTGGCACAGATTCCTCCAACGCAGGCGCGTCCACATACTCAAAGGAAACGCCCGGTTTTTCAGCCTCCGCCGTTTCTGCCAGTTCAAAAAACTCGCTCACGGCCACATGGGATTCATACCCCAGCTTCAAGCCCATGATCTGCGGCCAGAGGCAGTACACCAAGCCTGCGGTGAAGATCAGGAGCAGAAAGAATATCAGGACTTTTCTAACGCTCATGCTTGTATTTCCTCCGTGGGTGCCGCAGACGGTATATCTGCCAGATGAGGAGCGGGACCAGCACGGCCACCGCCAGGATGCACAAGCCCAGGGCGATGCCCATAACGTACTGTTCCCGCCAAGTAGAGGGAGCGGCTGCGGCTTCTGTCACCACTGCGCTCTCTGTGCTGTTCTCCGTCAGGGCCACGCGCCTGCCACGGACCAGGAGCCGGTGGGTGTTGATTCCAAAGGGCGTGCAAGTTACCAGAGTGGCGTAGTCACCGCCCGCTATCACGCCCAAATCCGAAGCGTCGTCCGGGTCTACCACCTTAATTTGATCCACCGCGTAGGCAAGCGTTTCTCCCAGGACGGAGAAATAAAACAGGTCGCCCTCTTTGAGCTGCTCCAGGTCTGAGAACATACGCTGCGAGGCCAGCCCGGAGTGGGCGGCTATAACGGCATGAGTGCCGGGACCGCCCACGGGCAGAGATGAACCGGGCAGATGGCCCGCGCCGTCCTCCAGCGTTTCGCCGTCCACGCCATGATAGATGGGCAGGACGATGTTGATGGCAGGAATACGGACAAAGCCCATGATACCGTCCCCGTTCAGGTCCAGAAGCGTCTCATATCCATCCCCTGCGGTGTTGAGCATCGCCACAGCATCGGGGCCGTCCATAGGGACGGCCCTGTTTGCGATCTGCTGGTTATATGCGTCCGCCGCCTGCCTCGCCGCCGTGAGGATGCCGGTGTCCATGCTGAACACGGCAGAAGTATATTCCGTGATAGCGGTGGACTGATACCGCTCCGCCAGCCAGTTGCTCACCAGCGGATAGACCGTGAGGCCCAGGGCGGCGAAAAAGGCGACGATGCAGGCGGCGATCTTCAGCCGTCTCATCTATGATGCTTGGGCTGGGTGCGGCGGCGGGTCAGCATGAAGATGAGGATGGCGGTCCCGGCCATCACCAGGATGCCCACGGTGGTGTAGACGGCGGTGCCGAAAGAGCCGGTCTGCGGCAGGGAGAAGCCTTTGGTGTTCACCACCTTCAGGGGGACGTAAGCGTGGAGAGAGCCGCCGTCTGCGGACATCTCCACATCCTTGCCGTTGACTGTGCCGCTGGCCGTGAGCAGGGGCTTGTGGCACTTCTCGCAGATCTCGCCCTCGGCGGTGGTAATGACGATCTCAATGTCGTCTTTCAGGAGGACATAGCCCGAATCCGTCTCGGTTTCCGTGACGGAGAAAGTGTCGTCCTCCATGCCCTTGACGATGATCTTGCCGTCCTGAGTGGGCGTGAACACCGTGGCGCTGTCTTTCTCGGCGGTGTGGCCGGTCACATAGAAGATGCCGTCCGCCAGCTCCGCCTGGAGGTAATAATCGTCCGTATCGTTGTGGACGATCATCTTGACGTTCTCAAAGTTGCCGCTGCCATCGGAAAACTCCTTGGTCAAGTCCACACCGTAGGTATAGACGTGGCAATCGTCGTCCAGAACGTCGTAATAGTCCTCGTTGGTACGCCGCCAAGTAAGCTGGACTTCGTTGGGATTGCCCTGCTCACCGTAAACCACGGAGGCGTCGCTGTGCATGGTGGCCGCGTAGGTGATACGCATGGTGCAGCCCGAATAGCCCCGCTGGGAACCGCTGGTCCCATAGACGGCCTGATTGGTGTTGATCTCGCCCAGGCCGGTGGAGGTCATGGAGATCGTCATGGTGCTGCCGCTGCCGTCGGAGCCGTAGGAAACGTCAAACTTCTTGTCAGATTCGGTCCAGGTGGCAATTTTATCGGTGCAGGCTTTATCCCTGAAAAACTCAATGACCACATCATTTTTGTTGTAGTCCAGCCCCGCAGAGAGCTTGTCCACGAAAGTATAGGTGGTCAGGTGGGTGGCGTCGCTGGTGATGGACGGGAGGGTGGAGATGATCTGGTAATCGATCACGTCGCCATCCGAGGCGGTCCCGGTGTGAGCGAAGCCGTCCTCAATGTCCCCGGTTGAGCCGTTGTTCTTGCCGGTGTCGGCCTGCGCTTCACGGAGCGTCTTTTCCAGGGTCGGCATCCCGGTGGCGTTTTTCGGATACACGGTCACATCATAATTCCACTCGTTGCCGTCGATGGTGGTCATAGGCAAGGACACCAAAAACGGGTCCGTAGTGCAAGTGACCATATCCGGGACGGCCTGTTCAACTACGACATAGAGGCCCAGAGGCAAGGAATTTGCCGAAGTGTGGCCGTATTCGTCCGTCTCCGGGAGGGTGGTGCCGCCGTAGGCCGCCACAAAGCTCTCCATCGCGCTCTTGGTGGACGTGGCGTTGTTCGACAGCACCTTGGCCAGCGCGGAGATCAGCACATCGGACACGAAGTAGTACACGTTTTCCGTGTCGCTGGCCTGCTCCCGATGATGGGCCTGCTCATAGGTCAGTCCCAGGATGGAGAGGAACTGCGTGGAGCAGTCATTGGCAGGCAGACCGTAGAGGATCATGGTCTTGGAAACGCCGTCGCTTTCCCTCTCACTGTAAGTAGAGATGTCCGCCACCTTCAAATACCCAAACTTCACGCCTTTGATGGCGTAGCCGTAGGCCAGATTGTTGGTGCCGGAGTTGTTGGTGAAACTGGTGTTGCCCAGGACGCTGTTGACCGATTCATCATAGATGCCGGTGGACACATAGGAGCTGGCGGTCCAGGCTCCCTCCGCCTCGGCGCGGGTCAGATCGTACTTGTAGATGTTGAGCGAGGCCGTCTGGCCGGGGTCGATGGTATCGCCCGCAGCGAAAGCGGTCATAGAAAGCGAAAGGGCCATCGTGAGGGCCAGAATGAGGCACAGGACCTTTTTCAGATGTTTCATTTAAGCAGCACTTCTCCTTTTAGATTTTTTATGGGTATAGAAAAAGCCCGCGACGGCGGCCAGCCCCGCAAGGGCTGTTCCGAGGGTCACGGGCCAGAGGCCGGATGAACCGGTCATGGGAAGATCGGTGATACGGGTATCGGTCACGGTAGCGGAAATGTCATAGATAGGGTCGCTGTCGCCCTCCACGGGGAGGGTGCCGGTATAAATGGGGTCTTTCAAAAGGCTCATGCCAGCCGGGGCTTTGGATTCCGTCAGCCGGTACTTGATCTCTCCATCCGCACGGAGGCCGGAGAAAGTCACCGTACCATCCTGGCCGGTGGTGAGCTGCCCATTGGCAAGGCCGGGGCTGGTACAACCCCCGGTCAACACTTCGCCGCCATCCCGGTAGGATACGGGCTGCCAGGAGCTGCCGTCTGCGGACCATTCCAGCAGATACGTCGCTCCGGCGAGGGAGTTGCCCTTGGTGTCGTTTTTATGAACGGTGATAGAACCGGGGATGCGGTGGTCGTCACAGGTGACGGTCACGGTCACGCCGTCCTCCTCGATGGAGAAGTCGTGCAGCGTTTCATCCAGCTCAAAATATTTCGGCGGGGAAACCTCCTGCCACTGATAATCGCCATAAACGAGGCCATCTACCGCCAGCCGCCCGTCCGGGCCAGTCTCGCCCTCGGCTACCATCGCGCCCGTGCTGTCCAGCACACGGAACTTTGCCCCGGCAAGGGGTGTCTGCGTCTCAGCATCCTGTTTGATGATGAGCAGATTTCCCTTGATGATCCGCTCTTTCACCGTGAGGGTCATGTCCTTGGTGGCCTGGGTAAAATCCCCCGGTTCAGCTCCGATGGAATATTCTGTCGGGTCCACGGTGTAGCCAGTGGGACTTTCCAGCTCCCGCAGCGTCCAATCATCATCGCAGGGATAATATTTGGTCGTGAACTGGCCTTGGCTGTCCGTGGTGTATCTGTCCTGGAGCTGGCCGCCCTTGAATACGCCGTACACAGCGCCTTCCAGCGTGGCGTCGCTGTTGCGGGTGATGCCGTCCGCGTCCACTTTGGCAACGGAAACCCGCCACTTCTTCAAAGTGTTGTTGAACGTCACAGTAGCAGTCTCACGATCCCGGACTGTCACGCTCTGCGAAACACGGTCTGAAAAATAACCCTCCGGGACCTGTTCATAGACAGTATAGCTGCCCGGTTTGAGGCCCTCTACCTTTACCCGGCCTCCGCTGTCCGTGGTAACGAGCTGGTCAATGCCGCCGCCCGTGATCCTGAACTGGATTCCACTGACGTGTCCATCATCCGAGGTTTTTATGATCTCCACATCACCTTTGGGAATGTACGCCGATTTTATGCTGAAGTAACCCGGTGTTCCACTCACGGCTTCAATGCCGATCACGGTTTCCTGGAGGCCCTCGCCGCCGTATGCCACGATCTGTGAGCTGGCGGAAACGGTGCTTTTCCGGGTTAAATTCACGGTGGCGCTGGAAATAGGGACGGTGGATGTCATGGTCAGCGTATTCCCGGAAACACTCAACTGCACATTGTTATCCGTGCAGGTCACATTATAATTGCCCAGGACGTTGTTGCTGTCCGTCAGCGTGAGGGTGTAGGTGCTGCCATTGTATTGCAGCTCATTCTGTGGAGGAGGGGCGGCCAGGGGATTGGCAAAGCTGGGCAGAGTGTTATAGGCGGCCATGGCCGAGGCGATCTGATTGTAGACCGTCTTGACTTCCGGGTTGGCCCCGTTGTAACAGACAGAGTTGATAACTTTATTGTCCGAGACAGAGTACGGGGCTGTGGTGCTTCTCACGCCGACAACAAATTCCCACACGATCATCTGCGTGGCGGTGTACTGGCTGCCGTAGCTGCCAGCCAGATTGGAAGCGTTGCCCTCGGCCCCGCAGAGGATCGCCAGCTTGATGGCATCCCGCTTGGACGAGGAAAAGCTGTTCCAGACCTTTGCAGCGTCTTTTGACACATTGGAGCCGCCCACAAGGTACTTGCCCGGTTCCAGACAGTAGGCTGGTGAACCGTTGGCATAGATGATGTGGCGAGGGTAGGTTGCACCACCGACCCATCTACCGTCGTACTGAAATGAGTTGGCATATTTTATGGAATTGTTGGCCGAATCGTAACAGCTTCGCACGGCGATGGTGGCGCTGTTACTATATGCGGCAAACATCATGGGAGCGTCCTCCGGGGGATTGTTCGGCCCCATCTCTATCCCATCTCCGCAGGGTTTCTCGATAGACGGTTCATCGTCATTGGGGACTTCAACCTCCGGCATCGGGGACGGACTGGCCTCTGGTTCCGGCTGTTCCGTTTCCTCCGGCTGCGGAGACGTGGTTTCCTCTGCTGCCGGGGGAGCGGTTTCTTCGGGCGGCGTGGCCTCCGGTTCGGTGGTCGCCTCCGGTGTTTCCGGCGTCTCTGCCGGTCTGTCCGGGACTTCGCTGCCTGTGTCAGCAGGCGGAGCTTCCGGGGGAGTGGTCGCTTCTGCTTCCGGGCTGGGGGCTGCTTCTGTAATCTCTCCGCTGGGGTCCTCGGTGGGGATCGTCCCATCCTCGGCGGCGAAAGTGCCCATGGGGAACAGGCCAAGCACCAGGATCACGATAAGGAGAAGCGGCAATATGCGCTTTATAGTTTTCAAATTGTAACCTCCGTGCGCTTGTAAATGTGGTATGATGTAATGGAAAAAGACAAAGCTCTGGCGGGGCAAACGGGCATAAAAAATCGGCGCTCCAGGTGAGGAACGCCGGTTTTGCAGAACGAATAATCCGCTTTTTGATGAAAATATCGCTGTGTTGCTGCCCGCAAACCCTTGATATTACTGGATTTCTTGTAAAATCCTATAAGAACACCCGTACCACGGCGTCGGAGCAAAGCTCGCTTTGCTCCGACGCCTTTTTCATGCCTGCGGAAATGGTATAGACAGGAGGCTGCGGCAGTATGACCGACTACGAAAAAGCAGTACGCTGGTGGCAGAGCCAGAAGATCACCACCGATGCGGAGCTGGCCGAGGCGCTGAACGGCCACAGCATCCTCTTCGCCTACCACTCCGGCAAGATCGAAAACGAGAACATCACCTACCATGACACCCGTGAGATTTTCGAGCACGACGGCGTCATATCCTATACCGGCGACCTGCGGACCCTGTTTGAGATACGAAACGCCAAAGACGCCAACGAGCTGCTCCTGACCGCGTTCAACGAAAAGCGTCCGCTGGACGAGGAGCTTATCAAGCAGTTCCAGCGCCGGCTGACGCTGAACACCTACGACACCCGGCGCTATCAGCTGGGCGAGCGTCCCGGTGAGTATAAGCGCCACGACTATGTGACCGGCCGGGAGGAGATCGGCGCCGCGCCGGAGGACGTGGGAGAGGAAATGAACGAGCTTCTCCTGGAGCTTCACGGTGTTGAGGCAAAAAACGCTTTGACGGCGGCGGCATACTTCCATGTGAAGTTTGAGAACATCCACCCCTTCGCGGACGGCAACGGCCGGGCCGGGCGGCTGGCCATGAACTATCTGCTCCTGCTGCTGGACCATCCTCCCGTCATCATCCATGAGGAGGACCGGAAGGACTATTACGCCGCGCTGGAGGCGTGGGACACCGACCAGGACTTGGACCCGATGAAAGAGTTTCTGCAAGAACAGACGGTCAAGACCTGGCAGAAGCAGCTGGACCGGGAGCAAAAGAAGAATGACAGAGAGCATTGACCGATTTATCACCGCAACAGCGGCCCGTGAGAGATCACGGGCCGCTGTTTGCTGCCAATATGAAACCCGCTTCGCTGAGCTTGCATGGGAGCCCTATCAGGAGCGCTGTTCCCCGGGTGCTTTCATTTTTGTTCCAGCTAAAACTGGCTGGGCGCATAGCGCACGGTCACAACATGGACCTGCCGCTGGTCTTTCAGAACTTTATAGATGATGACGTAGTTTTTCACGAATAGTTGGCGATAACCTTGGTTGGCATAGATACCTGTCTGCCGTATAGCCCCGCGTTCAGGTAATTCCTCCAAGCTGTAAATCGCTTCTTCCAAGGCGTCTGCCATATTGGCGGCGGTGCCTGGAGCAAGCAGATTGTGCGCTATATAAGAATAGATGTTATCCAAGTCACGGTCTGCGCGGGAATAAAGTTTGACAGCATATTTATCCAAAGTGTTTCCTCCGCAGAGCCGGAAGCGCAGTCCTGGCATCCAGAAGGACGCCGCCCGCTTCAAATTCTTTCTCTGCTTCGCGTATAGCGGCATCGGTCCGTGCGGTCCCAATCAGATCATCGTAAGCCTCAATGCTCATGACCACCAGATCTCCATATCCGTTCTTTGTGATGAACAGCGGTTCTCTGTTTGCGTGACAGAGTTCAGAGATCTCAGTTGTGTTCCGCAGGTCGGTGATAGGTCTGATTTGTGGCATGATCCTCAGCCTCCTTTCTTGCACATAATTATAGCAGAATTATGTGCAAAATTCAATGTAAATATTGATAGGCCTTTTATTCTTCTCTTTTTCTTCGCGGCAAATGCACCTTTATAAACCCTATGGCCGCTTTCAGGGCCAGAGCGAAGGCCAGGGTCACCGCCAGGATGACCAAGGCGAAGACGATGTTGCCGATGGGGTTTCGCAGGAAGGGGAGTTTCCAGGCCCAGCCCCGCATAAGCCGGCTGAACACGATGTGGAAGATGTATATCCCCAGGGTATTCTCCGACACCAGGCGGATGGCCCGGCCCCAGCCGTGGGCGGCCTTATAGTTGAGGCAGAGCACCCCCACCGCAAGGACATTGGCGAAGGTGAACACCGTGTCATACCCCTCCCACACGTTGTCCCAGAGCGCGCCGCCCAGGCGGGTGCAGTACATGCCCCAGAGCCCGAGGCACACGGTGGACAGGACGATGACGCCCGCCGCCCCGGCGTTCATCTTCCACCGGGCGCGGTCCATGAGCGCCTCTATCCTGGGCAGGTACCGGCGGGCCAGGCCCCCGGCGCAGAAGTACACGAAGGCGTAGCCGAACATGCCCCAGAAGGGGTTGAACATGTTGAACACGTTGAACTCCACCACGTGGTCCGCCCGGCCCAGCAGGCCCAGCCCCGCCGTGGCGCAGGAGCAGATAAACACATTCCCGAAGGTGAGCACCGCCGCCGCGGCCATGAACCAGCAGAAGGCCTTGAAATTATTATCATAGGCCGTCTTGATCAGGGGGAAGAACACGTAGATGCATATGAGCGCGCCCATGAACCACAGGTGGTTGATCCATCCCTGCCGGAAGGTCCACAGGGCGTTGAGGTACTCCGAAAAGGACAGGGGCTCATGCTGGATATACATGAGGGGCACCAGGATGACCGCCCCGCCCAAGAAGGTGTAGATCACCAGCCGGAGCATTTTCATAAGGTGCTTTTTAAGCTCCATCTCCGCCCCCAGCAGCAGAAAGCCGTTTGCGAAGAAGAACAGCGGCACGCATACGGAGAGGAACCCCCGGAGGATATAATAGAAGCGGTAAAGCCCCACCCCCGGCGCCGCCGGGAAGTTATAGGGGAACAGGGTGGCGTGGTATATGAGCACGCACAGCATGCCCACGAACTCCATCATATCGATGAAGTGGTACCGCCGCTTTTCCATTCATCCCGCCTCCCCGCGTATCCTACAGTATATGTCTATCATAGCGGAAAAACCCGGTTTGTCAACCGGGCCATGGCGCAAAAAAGGGAGCGGCTTTTGCCGCTCCCTTATGTATTTTCCTTACGCCTCTTCAAAGGCGTCCTTGCCCATGCCGCAGATGGGGCACTCCCAATCGGCGGGCACGTCCTCCCAGGCGGTGCCGGGGGCCACGCCGTGCTCGGGGTCGCCCACGGCCGGGTCGTACTCATACCCGCAGGGGCACACATACTTCTTCATGGTGTGTACCTCTTACTTGCCGAAGTAGCGCTTCAGAAGGCCGGCGAAAGCCTTGCCGTGGCGGGCCTCGTCGCGGGCCATCTCATGGACGGTGTCATGGATGGCGTCCAGATTCAGCTGCTTGGCCATCTTGGCCAGGTCGGTCTTGCCGGCGGTGGCGCCGTTCTCGGCCTCCACGCGCATCTCCAGGTTCTTCTTGGTGGAGTCGGTGACCACCTCGCCCAGAAGCTCGGCGAACTTCGCGGCGTGCTCAGCCTCTTCCCAGGCGGCCTTCTCCCAATACAGGCCGATCTCGGGATAGCCCTCGCGATGGGCCACGCGGGCCATCGCCAGATACATGCCCACCTCGGTGCACTCGCCGTTGAAGTTGGCACGCAGGCCCTCCATGATCTCCTCGGGGGCACCCTGCGCCACGCCGACCACGTGCTCGGAAGCCCAGGTCATCTCGCCGTCCTGCTTGTTGAACTTCGCGGCGGGAGCCTTGCACACAGGGCAGGACTCGGGGGGCGTGTCGCCCTCATGAACGTAACCGCATACGCTGCAAACCCATTTAGCCATAATATCGTTACCTCCGTAAATTTTTAGGAATAATTCCTGATTTCTATAAACATTATACCATATCCGGCCGGATTGTCAATAGCCGCCAACGGGCCGGGAAAAGATTTTTCCACGGGGAAATCGAACGCGCGGACGGGCACCATAAAACTGTCGGGACGGAGAGCATCTTGCCAACCAATGGGAATTGTGGTATTCTAAAGAACTGGAGACCGCTTATCCAAAATACAAAGAGAAAAAGAAAGGCGCGAGCCTTCCGGGAGGAGACCATGGGAGCCGTTTTAACGCCCAACGAGAATAAATCCCTCACCATCCATACCAGCTTCGGCGATTATGACCGGGGCGCCATCAAGACCCATTTCGTGGAGATCGGCGAGGACTACTGCGAGCTGGTGAAGAAGTATGTCCTGCCCGTGTATGAGGAGGGGGACATCCTCTCCGTGGCGGAGAAGATCATCTCCCTGTGCCAGAAGAACATCATTTATAAAAAGGACATGCACCTGTCCGGTCTGGCGAAGTTCCTTTCCAAGTTCGCCTCCCACAGCACCGCCGGTATTGGCGTGGACAACCCCTGGAAGATGCAGTTCGCCATCGACCACTGCGGGGCGCCGAAGATCATCTGGGCCTCCATCGCCGCGGGGGTGTGCAAGCTCTTCGGCAAGAAGGGCGTGTTTTACGACATCGCCGGCCCCGAGGTGGCGGGCCTGGACGGGTTCTACACCGCCTCCTTCCAGGTCTACGGCGACTTCTGCATGATGCTGCCCAAGGACCCCAACGGGGTGTGCAAGCGCATTAAAGAAGAGACCGGCGTCACCTGCATGCTGGTGGACGCCAACGACTTTGAGCGGGACATCCTGGGCAAGAGCCCGGACCTTAAGCTCACGGACGAGCAGTGCGCCGAGCTCATCCAAGACAACCCCACCGGAAACTCCACGCAATTGACGCCGTTTATCATCATCCGCAAACACGCGGCGTAAAATGACATAAAAGGGCCGCCCCTCCGAAAAGAGGGGCGGTCTTTGCTTATCCGACGGGCGAGGCCGCCCATAGAGCACGCAGGTTTTGCCCGGACGGGCCCGACAGTATGCCTGCTGCTAAAGTTCGCTACGCTCACCAACCGCATCCGGCACACTGACGGCTCCCGCCGGGCGTCGGTCTGGTGAGGGCGGCCCGCCCTGAGACAGGGATGGTTTACTTCAGCACCGCCTTGACGGCTTCCTTCACGATGTTCAGGCCTTCCATCAGGACCTCGTCTTCGATGGTCAGCGGCGGCATGAGCTTCAGCACGCTGTCGCCCCGGCCGGCCACCTCCATGATGATGCCCCTGTCAAAGCCCTCGTGGACCGCTTTCAGGGCCAGGGCCCCGTCCACGGCGGAGAAATCGATGCCCCAGAGCATGCCCAGGCCTCGCATGGTGAGCCGCTTATCCATGGGCAGTATCTCTTCCTTAATGAACTTCTCCATAATGGCGCCCTTGCGGCGGCACTCCTCGTCCAGCTTGTGGGCCTTGAAGTAGCGGATGCCCGCCGCGCCGCCCACGAAGGACAGCTGGTTGCCACGGAAGGTGCCGTTGTGCTCCGCCGGGCGGAAGATGTCCAGCTCCGGCTTGATGAGCAGCAGCGCCATGGGCATGCCGAAGCCGCTGATGGACTTGGAGAGCGTCACCATGTCGGGCACGATGCCGGCCCGCTCGAAGGAGAAGAACCAGCCCACGCGGCCGTTGCCCACCTGGATGTCGTCCACGATCATGAGGATGTCGTTCTCATCGCAGATGCGGCGCACTTCTTTGAGCCATTCCGGGCTCGCCACATTGATGCCGCCCTCGGCCTGGACGGTCTCCAGGACGATGGCCGCGGGCTTGTCCACGCCGGAGTGGTCGTCGGTGAGGACCCAGTTGAGATAGGCCAGCGAATCCAGCGTCCCGTCATAGGGCACGAAGGACACGTTCTCCAGGGGCACCACGGCCCCCTCCCGGCTGGTCCTATCGGTGGTCATGGCGAGGGAGCCCAGGCTCATGCCGTGGAAGGCGCCGCCGAAGGCGATGACGCCGTTGCGCTTTTTGTTCTTCCGGGCCAGCTTCAGCGCCGCCTCCACCGCGTTGGTGCCGGTGGGGCCGCAGCACATGACCTTGTAATCCAGGCCGCGAGGCGCCAGGATCTCATTTTTGAAGGTGGCGAGAAAGTCCTCCTTGGCGGCGGTATACATGTCCAGGGCGTTGATGATCCGGTCCTCGCTCAGGTAGTCCAGGACGGCCTTTTTGATCTCCGGGTTGTTGTGGCCGTAGTTCATGGACCCGGCCACCGCCAGAAAGTCCACGTACCGGGCCCCGTCCACGGACCATATCTCCGCGTTCTTCGCCCGGTCGAACTCCACCGGGTACTTCCGGCAGTAGGAGCGTACCTGGCTCTCTGTGCTCTCAAATACTTCCAGCATATCCTTTATCCTCTTTATATCCTTTCTGCGCCGGCGTTGGTCAGCGCTTGAATCCCCTGGCGTATTTCCGGAATTCCGGCAGCTTGCCGATCTTCTCCGGGGTGTGGGGCGGCAGCTGCCAGAAGTCATGGGCGCAGTAGGTGTTGCCCTCGATGAACTCCGGGCCGTCCTTGCTGATGGCAACGTCCCAGCCCACGTACCGCACCTGCGGAACGACTTTCGCCGCCTCCAGGCACATGGCCACCGCCTCCTTCACGAAGGGGAGCTGGTAGCCCACCAGATGCACGTGGGTGTCCGGCTGCTCGTCGTACACGATGCCGAGAGGCGTGTTGCCCGAGTGGCCGGGGTACTTTATCTTCCCGGTCTCGGTGTCCACGGGAGCGTACAGGCAGTTACAGTCCACGAAGCTGTCGCCGAGACCCATCTTCTGCACCACATAGAGACAGTGGGGCTCGCCCTCATCGTCCAAAAGGGTGATGACCCGCTGGCAGTTGACGGAGCCGGGGTGCAGGGCCTCCACGTCCGGGTGCTGGTCCACGATGTCCTCCAAAAGGCCGAATTTTCCCTTCTGGATGTGCTCATAGAGGGCGTCGAAGTCCGGCCAGTCCTTCATGTGGATGCGCTCGCAGCCGTGGCTGCACTCCCCGTCCAGGATCTTGACAAAAACCTCATCCTTGCCCTGTACGAAATCCCGGACCTGCTCCTTGGTGCTCTCCGCCAGCACCAGCCAGCGGCGGCGGATAAATTTGGCAAAGGTCTTGTTGAACTGGGCCTTGTCGTCGAAGAGGTCCGTGTACTTGGGGTCATTGAGGTACTCGTTGAGCTTCTTGCTCACGCCCCGGGTGACGAAGGTGGCCCGCTGGGCGGCGGTCAGGTCCGCAAAACCGAAAATGAGGTAGTCGTAATACCCCGCCCCGTACTTCACCGTGCAGCCCATCATGTCCAGGAAGATGGCCGCCTTATTCTTCCCCGTCCGCTCATGGACGGCGTTTATGGCCCCCTTCAGGTGGTCAAAGTTGATGTTGCGTATCCTGTGCAGATAATACTTTACGTCCGGCATGTTTCCTTCCCGCTCTCTTTGTATTTCTACGGGTATTGTCCCGTGTCAGTCCACGTATATCCGGGGCACCCGCTTGGTGACGCCGCAGACGATCTCGTCCACATTGGCGTCCAGGGTATCCGCCATCCACAATATGGACAGGTCCTCCCCGTTCAACAGCTCCACCCTGTCGCCCGCCGCGACGCCGGGGATGTCGGTGACGTCCACCATGAACTGGTCCATGCACACCCGGCCGATGATGGGGGCAAGCTGCCCGCGTATCTTCACCTTGCCCCGGTTGGACAGCCGCCGGCTGTACCCGTCGCAGAAGCCCACGGGCACCGTGGCGATGCGCGTCTCCCGCTTGGTCACGTATGTCCCGCCGTAGCCCACCGGCTCCCCGGCGGGGACCGTCTTCACCATGGCGACGTATGTCTCCCAGGTCATGACCTCCTGTAGGCCCATCCCGGGCCACTTGTCCTCATCCACCGGGCAAAGGCCGAAGAGCACGTCCCCGCCACGGACCGCGTCCATCTGCACCTCGGGGCGCAGCAGGATGGAGGGGCTGTTGGAGACGTGCACCGGGGGCATGTCCACCCCCGCGGCTTTTAAGGCCTCCAGCACGGCGTTGAACCGTGCCAGCTGCTTCTCCGTCTCGGGGCAGTCAAGCTCGTCCGCCCGGGAGAAGTGGGTAAAGAGCCCGGCGATATGGATGTGGGGCAGAGCGGCTATCTCCGCGACGGCCTTCACCGTGCCGGACACGTCGTCGGCGTCGAAGCCGATGCGGCGCATGCCCGTGTCGATCTTGATCTGCACTGGGGCCGCGGTCCCGGCGGCCGCCGCCAGCTCGTCCAGCTTTTTCGCCTGCTCCACCGAGAAGATGGAGGGGGCCAGCCTATACTCGACGCATTTGGAAAGTTCCCCGTCCATGATGGGGGCCAGCAGGTGGATGGGCTCGGTTTCCGCCCCGGCGGCACGGAGAGCGGCGCCCTCCTCCCAGTAGGCCACCGCGTAGCCTTGAACGCCGCACCGGCGCAGGGTGGGGTACACCCCGGCGATGCCGTGGCCGTAGGCGTCGCCTTTCAGGACCGCCGTCAGGGCCACCCCGGGCCCCAGGCGCTTTTTGATGTTTTCCACATTGGCCGCAAGCCTGTCCAAATGGATGACGGCGGCGGTGCGTACTGGCTCCATAGGCCCTCCGGGTATAATTGACATAATATTCCGAGCTATGATAGCACATTCTATCCGGTATTGCAATTCCCGGGGCGAAATTCCCCGAAAAAAGACTTACCGCTTTTTCGTGTCCCGCTTATAGGACTGCCACGTCCCCCGGGCCGCCAAGGCCGCGCCGGCGGCCATGCCCAGAACCCATATCACGGCGCAGACCGTGACGGCGGTGTTCATCACGTTCTTCTCCGCGCCGGTGAGCACCGCGAAGGGCCGCAGAAGCCACACCAGGGCGGACACGGCCAGGGCAACGCCTATCCCCGCCCGGACGGTCCTGCTCACCGGCAGCTTTTTCATGAGAAATATCTCCGCCCCGGCGAGAGCCAGCACCAGTCCCGCCGCCCCCAGGGCGGAGCGCACATAGTGAGGCGGCCGGGCCAGGATGCACCAGGCCGTGAGGAGCAGGAACGCGAACGCCCCCGCCCAGGCGGCCACCGCAAGAGCTTTTTTCTTTCCGAATTTCCCCGGCAGGGGCAGCTCCCGCACCGCCCAGGGCACTATCAAACAGGCGGACAACACATACAGGGCAACCGCCGCCACGCGGAACAGCATCCGCCCGGAGTAGAGGGCGCAGGCCATGAGCAGGAGCAGCAGGCTCGCCGTATACCCCAAAAGCGTCCACCGGACCGTATACCGCCGACACCGCAGGGGCAGCATGGCGGCGCTCATGACAACGAGCAGGGACGGCGGCAGCAGGAAGAGGCAGAAGAGCCACGGCCTGTCGGTCCCGGCCATCATCTCCGGCTCCAGGGCCGCCAGCACGCAGGCCGGCACGCACAAAAACGCCGCCAGAGCGCAGCTCATGGCGAAGGCCCGGTTGCCCCACCGCCGGGAGGCCAGCACTGTCCCCGCCTCCCGGCGGAGGCTCTCCTCGCAGGCGCTGTTTTGCAGCTGAGAGAGCATTTTGGCGCAGGACGGGCAGGCGGCCACGTGTCGCTCCACCAGCGCGCGGCTATCCTCGCTGCAGGCCCCGTCCACATATAGGGGCAGCAGGTCGCGCACCACGCCGCAGTTATCCATCGTCCTCCACCATCCTCTCCTGTATTTTGAGCCTCGCCCGGTGGTAGGTCACCCGGGCCCAGGTCTCCGTCTTGCCGAATATCTGGCCGATGCGGGCAAAGGGCAGCTCCCCGAACACCCGAAGCTGGAACACTTCCTTGTAGGGCTCCGGCATGTCGTGCAAAATGAGGTGGATGCGAAAGGCCTCGTCCCGGTCCTGGGCCTCCGCCGCCATGTCTCCCGGCGCGGGCATCTCCGCCGCCTCGTCGGGGGCCGCTTCGCCCTGCCGGGCCCGGCGGCGCAGCTCGTCGGCGTAGAGGTTTTTCGCGATGGCGCAAAGCCATGTGAGCGGCGAGCCCTCGCCCCGGAAGGCGGGGCCGGTCATGGCCTTATAGAAGGTCTGCGCCGTCAGCTCCTCCGCCAGGGTGCGGTCCCCGGACCGGGCCATGAGGAAGGAGTAGACCTGCATGTAATATGCCTCATACAGCCCCTCGTAGTCCAGCGCCCTCACCTCCCGGCCCGATGGTTAGACGTGCCCGTCCACCGTTCGTTACAAAAAATTTTTTTACATTGGCAAGGCCGCCCAAGAACAATGCAGGTATAGCCCGGACGGGCCCGACAGTATCCCGGCTCACTTGTTACGCTGCGCTCACGAGCCGTGAGGCCGTGACACTGCCGGCTCCCGCCGGGCGTCGGATTGGCGAGGGCGGCCATTTTACGGCTGATGCAGCACCGCGGCCCCCACGTCCGGCAGGTCCGTCATCACCGCGTCCGCGCCGATGGACTGCAGCCGCGCCATCTCGGCAGGGTCGTTGATGGTCCAGTACTGCACGGCCACGTCCCGCTCATGGGCGTAGTTCACGATCCGGCTGGTGCCCAGGTTCACGAAATAGTCGGTGGTGGGTATCTGCAAGGCGTCGTAGTTGATGCTCTCTTTGTCCAGCTTCAGCCCCAGCAGAGCGGAGAAGTAGAACTTTATGACCTCGTTGACGCCGGCGCTGCGGGGCATGTCCGGGTAGGTACGGTCCATATAGGCTGTGACCTCGTTGTGGAAGGTGCCGATGACGGCCCTGTCCAGGCAGCCGTGGGCTACCAGCGTAGCGTAGAGCTCGTCCGCCGCCTTGAAGCCCTCGTCCCCGCCGTTTTTGATCTCGATGATGTAACGGAAGGGTCCGGCGCTCTCAAGATACGTCAGCGCCTCGTCCAGGGTGGTGATGCGAAGGTCCTCGGGGACGTCCTCCCCGGAGAGCCCCGCATAGGGCATGGACCCGTCCGGCGCGGTGAATTTGGCGCCCATGTTGAGCTGCCTGAGCTCCGCCAGGGTCTTGGTCCCCGCGTCCACATCCTTTTCGCCGAAGACTTCCTCCGCGTCGCTGGTGCGGTCCACCGTGGCGTCATGGAGCAGCACCAGCGCCCCGTCGGCGGTGAGGTGCACGTCGAACTCGAACACGTCCAGGTGGTAGTCCGGGTTCTCCGCACTGGCTTTCAGGGCCATCATGGTGTTCTCCGGAGCCACGCCGCCCCCGGCCCGGTGGCCGGACAGCATGGTCACGCCCAGGGGCGTGATGAGGGGATTGCCAGCCTCCGGGAAATCCCGGGGCGCCATGGAGGAGTCCTTCGTCACCGCCCAGCAGGCGATACCGATGAGCACCGCCAGTACGACAAGCACAATGATGACCACTTTCAGCACCTTCCTTCCCCGGCGGCCCAGAGGGCAGCCTTTGGAAAACCATTTGAACGTCAGCGGCCACAAAAGCATAGCCGCCAGCACCATGAGCATATACCGCACCGCGTCGGCGATGGGCGCGCCCCGGAACAGGGCGTTAAGGGGCGATTTGAGGACCATGCGCAGGCCCATGACCACGATGAGGCCCAGGGCGCACTTTATGATCTGCGCCCACCAGGGGGCCTTCGTCTCAAAGCGGACATACCGCCGCTCCACCGGCGCGCCCACGCATACCGCCGCCGCCACGCCCAGCATGGTGAAGCTGTTCTTCGTAAATTCCGCCAGGTTCTCCGGGTCCGCCCCTGCGGGGACATGGCCGGAGAACACACAGGCAACGATCGCCAGTGCCAAAATGACGAAGAAAACGATGTCCGCGGCCCGGTGGTCGTCCTTTTGAAACAGCGGATAGAGCCCGAACACCAGCACCAGGCCGATGGCCGCGCCCACGGCCACGTCCGCCGGGGTGTGGACCCCCAGATACATCCGGGAGAAGCACACGACGGCCGCCAGCACCCAGAGGATGACCCGCGCCCATGTCTTTTTCACGAACCGGGCCGTGCCCCCCAGGGCCACCACCACGTTCTGGCTGTGGCCGCTGGGGAAGGAGTAGCCTCCGGCGTCCGCCCGGGCGCTCTCCACGATGGTGAAATTGGGGTCCCGGACCCATGGCCGGGGCACCCGGCAGCATATCTTCATGGTCTGGTTCACCACCGTGCCGCCCACGCCGGCGGCGATCAGGTAGTAGCCGTCTTTCTTGCTGACGCACCAGAACACGATGATGGCTACGGCGATGAACACGCCCTCGCCGCCCAAAAAGGTGAGCGCCCCCAGGAGCTTGTCCAGCACCGGGACGCGGATGCTCTCCAACGCGTATAAAAAGCCCATATGTATCCCTCGCAGCCTTATTTTTCTCCGCTCATTGTACCATATATGGATGATGGCTACAAACAAAATTTAATTGTGCCGCTCATGGCTCTATGGTATACTCTCGGGGAGAGGATGATGAACTATGTTCAGCGCCGTATACCCCTCGCCCCTGGGGCCCCTGACCCTGGGCAGCGACGGGGAGTGCCTCACCGGCCTGTGGCTGCCGGAGCAGAAATATTTCCCCGCCGCGCCCATGGAGCGGCGGGACCTGGCCGTATTCGCCCGGGCGGCGGCCTGGCTGGACGCCTACTTCGCCGGGGATGCGCCGGACCCTGAGGAACTGCCCCTGGCCCCGGCGGGGAGCACATTTCAAAAGCTCATATGGGAGCTGCTCCTGGACATCCCCTACGGGGAGCTCACTACCTACGGGCAGTTGGCGGATAAGGCCGCCCGCCGCATGGGCCGGTACAGCATGTCCGCCCAGGCCGTGGGCGGGGCGGTGGGCCATAATCCCATCTCCATCATCATCCCCTGCCATCGGGTGGTAGGGGCCGACGGCTCCCTCACCGGCTACGCCGGCGGCCTCGGCGCCAAGAGCTGGCTGTTGCAGCACGAGGGAGCGATATAAAAAGGCTGGCAAAGCGCGGCTGAGCCCGACAGGGCCCCTCCCGCTAAAGTTCGCTTCGCTCACCGAGCGCGTGCGGGGCACTGCCGGTTCTCACCGCGCGTCGGGCGTGCAAAAACCTCCCCTGTGTAAGGGGAGGTTTTACGTTTAAGTTTTTTACCCCAAAATCTTCCTTGTATACTTCTCCGCTGTCCGGTACACGGCCTCCGGGTCCTCGCCCACGAAGAACTGGCCGTTTTCGTACCGCACCACGCCCGCGATCATGGTCATGCGCACGTTGGAGGGGTTGCCGGAATAGACCAGGTTCTTCACCACGTTGTTCACGGGCCGCATGTTGGGCCGGTGCATGTCGATGACGGTCAGGTCCGCCTGCTTGCCCACGGCTATGGCGTCGCAGTCCGCAAGGCCCATGGCCCGGGCGCCGCCGGATACCGCCGCGTTCAGGATGAGGGCCGGGTCGCCCGCGGCGGCGTCGCCCTCCCGGAGCTTGGCGGTGAGGTTTATGAGATACATCTCCCGGAACATGTCCAGGGCGTTGTTGGAGGCGGGGCCGTCGGTGCCCACGGCCAGGTTCACGCCCTTTTCCATGGCCAGCTTCAGGGGGAAGACGCCGCTGGCGAGCTTCCCGTTGGAGCAGGCGTTTATGACGGCGGTGCAGCCGTGGCGGGCGAAGATGTCCATGTCCTCCGGTGTGAAATACACGCAGTGGTACCCGCCGCCGCCGTATTCATAGAGACCCATGTCCTCGAAAAGGCGGGTGGGGCTCACCCCGTGGCGGGCGACGCACTCCTCCGTCTCCTTTTTCGTCTCGGAATTGTGGCACCATACCGGGGCCTTGAAATGACGGGCGGCCTCCGCCACGGTCTTGAAGGTGTCCAGGCCATTGGTGTACTCGGCGTGGAAGCCCAGCCGGAAGCCCACAAAGGGGCCCATGTTGTTATACTTCTCGTACCGGTCATAGACCCGCGCGGGGTCGTCCCCAAAGGTCAGGGACTCGCACATGATGGCCCTGAATCCCCAGTCCTTCGCCACCTGGACGAAGGCGTCGGGGAAGTAGTACATGTCGAAGCAGGCGGTGCAGCCCCCGGCCAGGTATTCCAAAAAGGCAACCTTCACGAAGGCGGCCAGGCTCTCCCCGTCCAGCTTCGCCTCGTTGGGGAACACCTGCTTTTCCAGCCACTCCTGCAGGGGCAGGTCGTCCGCCGCGGAGCGGAGGAACGTCATCCCGGAGTGGGTGTGGGCGTTCTTGAACCCCGGCATCACCAGGTCGCCCTTTAAGTCTATCTCCCGCTCAAAGGCGGGCATATCCGCCTTCGCGGGGCCCACGTAGCATATGGCGGAGCCGTCCACCCAGACCTCGTTTTCCGTCACACCGGCAGGCTCCAGCACAAGGCCGTTATAAAAGCGTATCATGGCGTCTCTCCTTTGTATATGTCATTGGCGCCATTATAGCATGCCGCGGCAGAAACGCGCAAGATGGACCTTCCCCCTACCGGGCAGGCCCTTTTTTGCTTTGAAAGTGCCCGCAATGGTCGCACGTCCTCCGGGCCTTTACCTTTGGATAGACACAGTGGCCCCACTCCAGGGGCCTGCCGTCCTTAAGGTAGTGCTGATAAAAGAATCTGCAATTTGCACACCACAGTCTGTCATCGGTCATGCGGAGCAAAAATGAATACCATTTTTCGTCCAAACCGGCCCAACTCCTTTGTTTCACGCGCAAAATGAGCGTTTCGCTCCTGCATAGAATAACGTACAATTTGAGCGTAGTCAAGGGTTTGGAGGGAAAAATGTTCGGAAAAAGATTGCGTGCGGCGCGTTTAGCGCACGGGATGACCCAGGAGAAGACCGCGGAAGCGGTAGGTGTGGCGCTGCGGACATATCAGGGTTATGAACAGGATGAGCGGCGTCCCTCCTACGAGACGCTGGTCGCGCTGGCTGACCTTCTGGATGTCTCGACCGACCATCTGCTGGGCCGGGAGTGAGACGAAAAACTATCGCCGCCCGTGGGCGGCGATAGTTTTTTATTTATTCTGCGTAGCTGTTGAACAGGTCGGTGTCGATCGCCTTGATCTCAAAAGTTTTCTTTGGCGATACACCAAAGTTATGCTCGATCATCAAGCGGGCCAGCTTTGGCCCGTCTATGAGGATGATGTGCTGGTGCCGGGCATAATCGACAGCGGTCTTTGCGTATTTTGCCGTTGTCACGAACAGGCCCTTTTCTCCTTTGCCGGCAATGGCGCCCACAAAATTCTGGATCTGAGGCCGTCCGATGGTCTGCTCCGGGTCCCATTTCTTGGCCTGGATGTAGATAAGGTCAAAGCCCAGCTTATCCTCCATGATCACCCCATCGATGCCCTCGTCATTGGTGACCGATGTCGTATGGCCAGAGTTCTCAAACGCACCGTAGCCCATCTCATACATCAGGTCGATGACCATTTGCTCAAAGGCAGTGGGAGACAGTTTTATTACCTCGGCCAAGACCTCATCCGCCAAGTTATCACTGATCTGCTGAAATGCCTCTTCAAAGGTGTCGTCCGGCGTCTTTGTGTCCTGCACAGCCGCCGCCGGTTCAGAAGCGCTCTCATTGGCGTCTGTATGTCTGAACTTCCGAAAGCTTTCGTACCTGTCCAAAAAATTGGGATCAATGACCGCGGGGTCTTCTTCCAGGACTTTTTTGCCCTCCGGCGTGATAATGAACGTTCCCCGGGCAGGGCGTTCCAGCAAACCGGCCTTCAGCAGGTATGTACCGGCCCAGCCAAGCCGGTTGGCAAAAACCGTCTGTCGCCCGCTGGGGAGCATTTCTGCCAAGTCGGCCTCAGAAAGAGAATACTCCTCAGCAATGATGGGCTTTAACTCTTTAAGCGTATGGGGCGCACCGTCACAGACTGCTCTCAGGAGCGGTTTCATCATTTCATGGTATTTGGGAACGGCCATTATTGCTTTTCTCCCTTCTTCCGTGCAGGGTTTATCCAAACAGTTTTTTCAGATTCACATCGTAGGGCGGGTATATGACGCCCTTTTCCGTGACGACGGCGGTAATGAGCTCATGGTCCGTCACGTCGAAGGCCGGGTCCCAGCACTTTACCCCCGCGGGGGCCATGGGCTGGACGTACCACATGGAGCGTATCTCCTCCCCGTCCCGCTCCTCGATGGGGATGTCCGCCCCCGTGGGGCAGGAAAGGTCGATGGTGCTGGAGGGCAGGAGGATGTACACCGGCACGCCGTAGTGCTGCGCGATGATGGCGGCGCCGGAGGTGCCGATCTTGTTGGCGGCGTCCCCGTTGGCAGCCATGCGGTCGCACCCGGCCAGCACGGCCCGGATGCGGCCTTGCTTCATGGCGAGAGCCGCCATGTTGTCGCATATGAGGGTGCAGTCTATTCCCGCGTTCATGAGCTCCCAGGCGGTGAGCCGGGCGCCCTGCAATAGGGGCCTGGTCTCGTCCACATAGGCCTTTATCTCCACGCCCCGCTCCGCGGCCAGCAGCAGGGGGCCCAGGCCCGTGCCGTACTCGCTGGTGGCCAGAGGCCCGGCGTTGCAGTGGGTCAGCACCGTGTCCCCGGGGTGCAGAAGGCTAAGGCCCGCCTCCGCGATGGTCCGGCACATGGCGACGTCCTCCTCGTGGATGGCCTTCGCCTCCCGGCCGAGAGCGGCCACGATGTCGGGGATGGGGCGGCCCTGCATTCCATGGGCCAGGGCGCGCATCCGCTCCGCCTGCCGGGCCAGATTCACCGCCGTGGGCCGGCAAGAGATAAGATAATCGCAGTCATCATCCAGCCGGGGGAAGAACTCATCCTCCCCGTAGCTTCGGGCCAGCACGTACAGCCCCCAGGCGGCGAAGATGCCGATGGCGGGGGCACCCCGGACCCGCAGGGCCTTTATGGCCTCGTACATCTCCTCCCGGCCATGCAGGTCGAGATACACCACCTCCCCGGGCAGGCGCGTCTGGTCCAGAATGCGCACCGCGCTCCCGTCGGGCGAGAGCGCGATGTTTTTTACCTTGTCGCTCACAGCGCCGCGTCCAGGGCCGGGATGGCGGCGGTGACCAGGGCGGAGAAACGCTCCGCAATCTGCTGGCCGGCCTCAATGACCTCCTGATGGCTCAGGGCATGGGCGGACAGGCCCGCGCCCTTATTGGTGATGCAGCTCATGCCGCAGACCTTCAGGCCCATATGCCGGGCGGCCACGGCCTCGCAGGCGGTGCTCATGCCCACGGCGCTGCCGCCGATGGCGCCATAGTAGCGGACCTCAAAGGGGGTCTCGAAGCTGGGGCCGGTGAGCTGGATGTATACGCCCTCGTCCAGCTTCATGCCCAGGCCCGCCGCCGTGGTGTGCAGCACGTCCCGGAGGTTTTTGTCGTATATCTCGCTCATGTCCGGGAACCGGGGACCCAGCTCGTCCAGGTTGGGGCCCACCAGGGGATTGGGGAAGTTGAACATCATATGGTCCCGGATGACCATGAGAGACGGGGTCTCCATGTTGGGGTCCAGGCCCCCGGCGGCATTGGTGAGGAACACCAGCTTTATGCCGAGAAGGCCCATCAGCCGCACGGGCAGGACCACGTCATGCACGTCAAAGCCCTCATAGTAGTGGACCCGGCCCTGCATGCACACCACGGGCACGCCGCCGATGTAGCCGAACAGATACCGGCCCGCGTGGCCCGGCACGGTGGACACGGGGAAGCCGGGCAGGTCCTTGTAATCGACCGTCGCCACCACCTCCATGGTCTCGGCCACAGGGCCCAGGCCGGAGCCCAGGATGAGGCCGATGCGGGGCTGGAAGTCCGTCTTTTCCCGGATAACGTCCCGGCAGCGGATGAGCTTTTCGTAGTACTCGTTTGCCATATCAGTGTCCTCCCATCGTCTGTCCAAATTCGTTCTTATCGGAAAGGCCGTCCCGCCGGAGCATGCTCTCGATGACGCTCACGTCCCCGGCGATGTCCACGGCCTCGGCCTTGTAGAGCTTGTCCAGCTGCTTTTCGTATCCCGCCACCAGGGTGTCGGCGATGCCCTCGATGTCTTTCTTGGCCTTGGCCATGTTCTCGCCGGTGACCCCCTGCTTTTCGATGCGGGCGTAGGATTCCAGCAGCTTCAGGGTGGTTGGCAGGTAATAGGTCATGAACCGGTCTATCATGGGCTTTTTCTCCGGATGGGCCTGGACCTCGGCAAAGATGGAGGCGGTCAGCTCCTGCATCCGGCGGATCTTCTCGCTCATGACCTCGTCCTCGATGTCCACGTCCGCCTGGCGGATGCGCTCCACATAGCGCTCGTACTCGGTCATCTTGTCCTTTTCCGCCCGGGCCTTGGCCTCGTCCTCTTTGCGGTACACGTCCCGCATGTCCTCCACGTCGATGACCAGAAGGCCCCGCTCGTGGTCTATATAGGCCTTCTCGCCATAGTAGCCCCGGTCCACCATCTCCTCCAGGGTCTTGTCCGCCTCGGCGGCGTCCACGCCCAGGGTCTTGGCGATCTTTTTGATATCCACCACGCCCCGGGTGCCGCTGACGGTGAGGCACCGGCGGAACTTGGCCTCCTTCCGGCGGGAGCCCATGGCGGCCAGCACCAGAGAGCCGCCGCCCAGGGCCACGGCCACCATGCTCACGATGGACCAGAGCCCCGCCCCGGTCGCCACGGCCCCCGCCGTGCCCAGAAGGCCGAAGGCGGCCAATATCCAGCCGAACACAGTCTTCACCGTGGCGCCGGCGTCCGCATGGCGCACGTCCTCCGGCTCATCGTCCTGGGGAGCGGCGGCCCGGGCCTTGTTGGCCTGGGCCTGGGCATTGTTCACCTTGGCCCAAGCGGCGTCCGCGTTGGCCCGGGCCTGGGCAGCCCTCGCCTGGGCGGCGGAGCGGGCGGTGTTCTTCTTCCGGCTGCCAAAGAGGCCGCTTAAGAAACCGCCCACGATGTCATGGCCCATGGCATGGGCGATGGTGACGAACAGCCCCAGGGGTCCCGTGGCAAAGATGAGACCCACGTCGATGACCCAGCTTATCCCGTCCCAGGAGTCGTCCTTCCGGGGCGGCCTGGGCCCCGGGGAGCCCGGTCCCGGCCCGGGGGAATTGGTGTAGTTGTAATTATAAGTGCTCATAACACCTTTACTATATCACAAGCGCCGGAAAATGAACAGTGCCAGATGGTTAAACTTCGGTTAAAAACCGCCCTTTCCATTTCCCGCCGCCTCTGCTATACTGGACCGGCGACAGAAAAGGAGGCGCCAACATGGAGCAGTCCGTTTTCGACCTGGACCACCTGCCCCGGACCTATTTCCGGCTGGCCCTGCCCGTCACCCTGAACATGGTGGTGACGCTCATCTACAACCTGGCGGACACCTGGTTCATCGCCCGGACCGGGGACGCGGACCTGGTGGCCGGGGTGGCCCTGTGCAGCCCGGTGTTCACCGCCCTCATGGCCTTCGGCAACATCTACGGCCAGGGCGGCAGCTCCCTCATCTCCCGGATGCTGGGCAGGGGGGACGAATCCGGCGTGCGGCGGGTCAGCGCCTTCTGCTTTTACGTGGCGCTTCTCACCGGCGCGGTGCTGGCGGTCGCCTCCATGGCCTTCCGTGGGCCGCTGCTGCGGCTCATCGGCGCGGACGCGCGCACGGCCCCCTTCGCCTCGGAGTACTTCTCCGTCCTCGCTGTTTGCGCCCCCATCGTGGTGGCCAGCTTCATCCACTCCAATTTATTGCGCTGCGAGGGCCTGGCCTCCGCCGCCGTGGCGGGCACCATAGGCGGTACCATCCTCAACATCATCCTGGACCCCATCCTCATCTCCGTGGCGGGCTGGGGCGCCCGGGGCGCGGCCGTCGCCACCGCCATCGGCTACGCCGCCAGCGATATATTCCTTCTCATCGTCCTTAAGCGGAAGAGCCGGTACATGTCCGTCGCCCCCCGGGACGCGCGGGTGTCCGGGGAGGAGCTGCGGGGGATACTGGCCGTGGGCCTCACCGCCGCCATCGCGAACCTGACCTCCAGCCTGAGCCTGGTGGTCATGAACAAATACCTCGCCGCCTACGGCAGCGTCCGGGTGGCGGCCATGGGCATCGCTTTGAAGGTGAACATGGTGGCCCAGCTCCTGCTGGTGGGCTTTTCCTTCGGGGGCGTGCCGCTGTTCGGCTTCCTCTGGGGCGCGGGGGACCGGGCGAGGCTCAAGAAACTCACCGGCTTCTGCCTGGGCTTTCTCTGCGCGCTGGCCTCTCTCTTGAGCGCCGTGCTCATCCTGGCGGCGCCCCGGCTCCTGGCCGGATTCATGGACCTTTCTGAGGTGGTGGCCGAGGGGGCGGTGATGCTCCGGTGGCAGGCGGCGGGGAACGTGTTCGCCGCGGTGGTGCTGCTGCTGACGTGCCTTTTTCAGGCCGCGGGCCGGGCGGGCCCGGCGCTCATCATGTCCCTGAGCCGGCAGGGGGTAGTGTTCGTGGCGGTGCTGGCCGCGGCCACGGCCCTCGCGGGCTATCAGGGGCTCTTGGTGAGCCAGGCATTGGCGGACTTCCTGAGCGCGCTTCTCGGTCTCCTCCTCTGCCGGGCGGTGTTTAGAGAGAGTGGAAAATAAAACTTGCCCACCCGACGGGCGGCGAGAACCGGCAGTGTCACGGTCTCACGGCTCGTGAGCGCAGCGTAACAAGTGAGCCGGGATACTGTCGGGCTCGTCCGCCCTAGCATCTACTTCAAACAGACAAGGAAACAGAGGCGGTCATTTGGCCGCCTCTGTTGAATTTGAAGGTGCGCGTTCAAAGTTTACAGCTTGGCATTACACGGAAAAACACCTTGCATTTTACCAAATGGATGATATATTATAAAGACAACAAGATGACAAAGGCAGGCCACGGGGCGCTGGTAACACCCCGTAGCCCTATGCAGGAGAGGCAGCTCCTACACAGCGATTTACGCGCCCAAGTCTCATTATACCTTTTCCCAACCGAAAAGGTCAAGGGGATATGTGTGTTGTGTATAGCGGTGTGGGGTTCGCCCTGCACCGCTTTTGTCGTCTTGGCGGGGCGGCCTTTGGGGGTCGGAGCGATCCGATCTCCGGGGCGGCCTTGTCAAGGCCGCGCACACCCGTTGGGACCCGGCATGTTTCCATATGGGAGCGCCCCCCGTTTTTTCCGCTGGAACAGCAAACAAAAGTTTAAAAAACAGGGAGGAACTACCATGAGCGAGGAAAAGAAACTGGACGAAAAGACAGGCGCAACCGCCTTGGATGATACTGTCCTGGAGGCTGTCTCTGGAGGAGAAAAGAGCCTGTCGTTGGATTACTGGGCAAACCAGGCCGCGGCCGATGTAACTGCATGGGCGAGCCTCCACGTGGATAACGATAAGGAGCAGCAGCCATGAGCGAGGAGAAAAAGAATGCCGCTCTGGACGAGAATACTCTGGATGGCGTGACCGGCGGTGCCAACAGGTTTGACCCAGCCGGCAGATATTCTGGGAATACTTTTGAGGAAAAGAACCAGCAGATTGCAGACCAGATCAATCAGAAGTTGATGGACTTCCTGCAAAAAGACGGAGAGAACAAGCCATGAGCGAAGAAACGGCAGCCAGCGGCCAGGAGCCGGTCAATGCGCAGCGTTCGTGGCGCTGCTGGCCGCGGCCACGGCCAGGCAGTGTTTGAGGAGGGCGGACATCATAGTATACTTCAGCGGGATTGCAACTAAAATTAGTTGCAATCCCGCTTCCGTCATGCTATACTGATACCGAATCGGAGGTATGACCGTGGGACAAAAGGAAAAGCTGATAGAGAAGCTGAAGACAAGGCCCAAGACGTTTACCTTTGACGACGCGGAGGCGCTTCTGCGGTACTTCTCCTATACGCGCTCCAACAAGGGCCGCACCAGCGGCTCGCGGGTCATGTTCGTCAGCGACACATACGCCCCGATCTTGCTTCACAAGCCCCACCCCCGAAAGGAGCTTTTGGAGTACCAGGTCAAGCAGCTCATAGAGATTTTGGACGAGGAGGGTCTGATATGAGCAATACGATGGAATACAAGGGCTATATCGGCAGCGTGGAGTTTTCGGAGGCAGACGGCGTTTTCTTCGGAAAGGTCATTGGCATACGGGCGCTGGTCTCCTATGAGGGGACTACCGCGAAGGAACTGATCGACGATTTCCACGGCGCCGTGGACGACTACCTGGCACTGTGCGGGGAAAACGGCATCGAGCCGGAAAAGGCGTATAAGGGCAGCTTCAACGTGCGGGTGTCGCCGGAGCTGCACCGGCAGGCCGTGACCTATGCCGCCGCCCACCAGATGACACTCAACAGCTTTGTGGAAAGCGCTATGCGAAACTCTCTTAGCGCCCAGAGCTGACAAGCCGACGGGCGGCGAGAGCCGGCAGTGCCCCGCACGCGCTCGGCGAGCGAAGCGAACTTTAGCGGGAGGGGCCCTGTCGGGCGAGGCCGCCCCAGCATTTATATCAACAGACACGGAAACAGAGGCGGTCGGATGACCGCCTCTGTTCCTGTACATAAATTGGGAGATGCTCGCTTATTCGTGGTGGTGCGCCATACAGTGTTCACAGTCGCCGTCGCAGCCGCCGCAGCAGCTCTTGCCGGCCTTCTTGTTCTTCACCATGGCCCGGACGGCGAGGCCGACGGCCGCTATAATAATCGCGATAACAAGGACGTCGCCCATGGCTCAGGCCCCCGCGTTGACGCTGCGGGCATTGCTGCCGGTGAGCCGCTCGCCGTTGGGCGCGGGCCGGAAGAGCAGGTAGAGCATGCCCGCCAGCACGAGGAGCGCCGCGGCGGTGCCGATGCCGAAGCCGCCGCCGGTGAAGAGGCTTCCCAACTGGTTCACGATGAGGGCGGAGCAGTAGGCGAAGCCGCACATCCAGCCGATGGCCGCCCAGGTCCATTTTGCGTTGTTCATCTCCCGGCGGATGGCGCCGATGGCCGCGAAGCAGGGAGCGCACAGCAGGTTGAAGATCATGAAGGAGTAGGCGGTGACGCCGGTGAAGGCCGCGCCGATCTGGGCGGTCAGGTCCCCGGGGTACAGCACGCCCAAGGTGCTGACCACCTCCTCCTTGGCGATGAGGCCGGTGATGGTGGCGACCGTCGCCTGCCAGTTGCCAAAGCCAAGAGGCGCAAAGATAAAGGCGATGGCCCCGCCGATGGCCGCGAGAAGGGAGGCCTCATTGTCCTCCACCATGCCGAAAGAGCCGTTTTCAAAGCCAAAGCCCTGGAGGAACCACAGGATGATGGAGCTCAGAAGGATGATGGTGCCGGCCCGCTTGATGAAACTCCAGCCCCGCTCCCACATGGCCCGCAGGACGTTCTTGGCCTGCGGCGCGTGGTAGGCGGGCAGCTCCATGACGAAGGGAGCGGGCTCCCCGGCGAAGACTTTGGTCTTCTTGAGGATGATGCCCGAGATGACCACGGCGGCGATGCCGATGAAGAACGCGGAGGTGGCGACCCACGCGGAGCCCCCGAACAGGGCCCCGGCGAACAGGGCGATGATGGGCATTTTCGCCCCGCAGGGGATGAAGCCGGTGGTCATGATGGTCATCTTCCGGTCCCGGTCCTGCTCGATGGTGCGGCTGGCCATGATGCCGGGCACGCCGCAGCCGGTGGCCACCAGCATGGGGATGAAGCTCTTGCCGCTAAGGCCAAAGCGGCGGAAGAGCCTATCCATGATGAAGGCCACCCGGGCCATGTAGCCCACGTCCTCCAATATGGCCAGCAGCAGGAACAGCACCAGCATCTGGGGCACGAAGCCCAGCACGGCGCCCACGCCGCCCACAATGCCGTCCAGGACGAGAGAGCTCACCACCTCGCCGCAGCCGAGGGCGTTAAGCGCCCGCTCCGCCAGCACGGGGACGCCGGGGACCCAGGTGCCGTAATCATTGGGGTCTGGCTCGGGGACGGTGAGCGCGCCGTTATAGAGGTCCTCCGTCACGGTCACCGCCGTGGTCTCGCCGGTCTCGTCGTCGTAGAAATAGGCCTCCGGCTCCCCGGCCTCATAGGCCCCGATGATGGCGGAGGCCTCCTCGAAGGCCCCGGAGTCCTCCTCCCAGGCGTCCTTATCCGCCGTGAAGGGGACGAACCAGCCGTCACCGAACAGACCGTCGTTGGCCCAGTCGGTGCCCATGGTGCCGATAGAGAAGTCCCAGCCGCCCATGGCGACAGCGTAGATGAGGAACATGACGCAGGCGAAGATGGGCAGGGCCAGCCACCGGTTGGTGACGACACGGTCTATCTTGTCGGAGGTATTCATCTTCTCCCGGCTCTTCCGGGCGTAGCATTTGGAGATGATGGAGCCGATGTAATCGTACCGCTGGGCGGTGATGATGGATTCCGCGTCGTCGTCCATCTCCCGCTCGCAGTCCTTGATGTCCTCTTCTATGTGGGCCAGGGAGGCGCTGTCCAGGCCCAGCTGCTGGGCCACCTTCTCGTCCCGCTCGAAGAGCTTGATGGCGTACCAGCGCTGCTGCTCGGCGGGCAGGCCGTGGACGGCCACCTCCTCGATGTGGGCCAGGGCGTGCTCCACGCACCCGGCGAACCGGTGCTGGGGCACGGTCCTGCGGCCGCTGAGGGCCAGCTCCACGGCGGCGTCCGCCGCGGCCTTCACCCCGTCGCCCTTCAGGGCGGATATCTCCACCACTTCGCAGTCCAGGGCTTTGGAAAGCTCCTTCACGTTCACCTTGTCCCCGGACTTTCTCACCACGTCCATCATGTTCACGGCCACCAGCACGGGGATGCCCAGCTCCACCAGCTGGGTGGTGAGGTACAGGTTCCGCTCCATGTTGGTGCCGTCCACGATGTTCAAAATCACGTCCGGCCGCTCCTGGATGAGGTAGTTCCGGGCCACCACTTCCTCCAGCGTATAGGGGGACAGGGAGTAGATGCCCGGCAGGTCCGTGACCGTCACGTCCTTGTGGTCACGGAGCTTGCCCTCCTTCTTCTCCACGGTGACGCCGGGCCAGTTGCCCACGTACTGGCTGGCGCCGGTGAGGGCGTTGAACAGTGTTGTCTTGCCGCAGTTGGGGTTGCCCGCCAGGGCGATGGTCAAATTCTTTTCCGCCATGTTTTCCGCCTTTCACTCCACCAATATCATTTCCGCGTCCGCCTTGCGGAGGCTCAGCTCATACCCCCGGATGGTTATCTCGATGGGGTCGCCCAGGGGCGCCACCTTGCGGATGAAGATGCTCTCCCCCTTGGTGATGCCCATGTCCATGATGCGCCGCTTCACCGCGCCGGCGCCCTCCAGCTTCGCCACCCGGACCGTCTGGCCCACCTGGGCCTGTCTCAGCGTCATGATGCTCTCTCCTTTCCTCTTTGCCCGTCTCAGACGTATATCTTCTTCGCCATCTCCATGCTGATGGCCACCCGGCAGTCCCGGATGGAGACGATCAGGTTGCCCCCGATGTCGTTCACCACGGTCACCGGGCTGCCCACCACGAAGCCCAGATTCTCCAGAAAGCGGCGGGTCTCGGCGCCGCCGCCGATGCGGGTGATGAGACTGCTCTCACCGGTATGCAGCAGGGAAAGCGGCATAGGTCATCCTCCTCATACGCCTTGTATTAGTGGTTACTAACCACCGGGCAAAACAATGGGCGTTAGGGATTCCTAACACCACTGACATATTAGTTAGTCAAAACTAAAATGTCAAGGATTTTCTGCTCCCTCCGCCGGATTTCGTCACCTTGCCCGGATAGGGCGGGCTCATGGGCCCGGAAAGTTGTTAGTTATGACAAACTTACCGGGCCTGTACTATTTTTTGACAAGCCTGAATACATATGGTAAAATGAAGCGTCCCTATGGGACTTCAACACGGATGTGACCACACGCGGATATACATATTTAGGAGAATGACTATGCTGGAATACCGTTTTGACACGCAGCTGCTCATCGAGGGGCACGACCTGGACGAGGACGCCATCCACGACTACATCATGGCGAACATCCCCGGGGACTGCCTGCTGGCGGTGGGCGACGAGGACCTGATCAAGATCCACTTCCACACCAACGTACCCTGGAAGGTGCTGGAGTACGCCTCCTCCCTGGGGGACATCTTCGACGTGGTGGTGGAGAACATGGAGCGCCAGGAAAACGGCCTCAAAGGCTGAGCTCCGGACAGCAAAAATGCGCCGCATCTGCGGCGCGTTTTTGCGTTTATTCGGTTTCTTCCGGCCCGTCGGCGGTGGCGATATAGAGTTCCTCTGCCTCTTCCAGCGCTTTTTGCAGCACCGCCCGGCCCGGGCCGTTCTCCGCCGTGTCCGGCAGCATGTCCAGCGCCGCCGAGGCCGCCGCGCACAGAGCGCAGTACATCTTCTTGTAATCCGTCATGCGATACCCTCCCTTGTTGGGAGCAGTATACCATAACATTTATTAAAAGTAAATAATCATTGTGTTTAAGCGCATAATAATTCACTGCCCCGCCTGTTACAATCATAGTATCAGGAGGGACCGTTATGCAGACAGAGTATCCGGAACGCTATAGGGTCATGGGCCTGCGGATCGCCTACTACCGGAAGAAGGCCGGGTATACCCAGGAGGCCTTTGCGGAGGCGATTGGGCGGAGCCTGAACTTCCTGGCCCAGGTGGAGGGCTCCAGCACCACGCGGGGCATCTCCCTGGAGACGCTGTTTAAAATTTGCGATGTCCTGGACATCCAGCCGGGCAGGCTGTTGGATGAGGACGAGTGATATCATGCCGAACCGGATGCGGGACCTGCGGGAGGACCACGATCTGACCCAGGCGGTCGTGGCCGAGGCCCTGGGCGTGACCCAGCGGAAGTACAGCTACGTGGAGACGGGCACCCAGCCCCTGACGGCAGAGTTCATCGTAAAGCTGGCCCGGTTTTACGGCGTCAGCGCCGACTACCTGCTCGGCTTGACCGACGACCCATCAAAATAAAGGGAAACGCGCCGCAATGCGGCGCGTTTTTGCATTATTCGGAGAAAATCACTTTTTATGCCGGGGCTGGAACACCAGGTCCCGGTTCTCCTTTACGGCCTCCTCCATCTCCTTCAGGCGGTCCTGCAGGTGCTCATGGAGGCTGCGGGCAGACTGGAAGGGGCGGAAGAAGTGGTACTTCTGGGCGGCCTGGTCCTGGGCAGAGCGGATGTGGGACTTCAGGCTCTCGTACCTGATGATGACGTCGTTCTCGTCGGCGAAGGCCTTCAGCTTGGTCACGATCTGGGCGGAGTGGCACAGGTCCACGATGAACACGCCGTAGAACAGGCCGATGAAGAAGGAGAACGCCAAATTCTGCGCCAGCCAGTGGAGCGCGCCCAGGATATGGGGGTGGATGAGGAAGTAATACGCCGCCCCCAGCACGGCCCAGAAGAAGGAGAACTTGGGGCAGATGATGCCTTGGATGTTGCCCCACTCATGGCTGTAGTCCCACAGCCGCACATGGGCCACCTTCAGGCTCAGGATGCCGGCTATGTACTCGATGGCCGTCATGCACACGGCCATGGCGGCGAACAGCGCCACCCGCTCCCAGACGGGGTCCGTGATGAACGTCATATTTTCCAGGCTGGCGATGAGGAAGAGGATGCACAGCCCGGAGCCATAAAGGGGCAGCCATGGGCCCGTGCAGAAGCCGGGGTTTATCCACTTCCGCTCCGGGTTGGCCGAGGAGATGAACCGCCGGAAGAACAGCTCCAGCACCCAGCCGAACACCGAGCCGATAAAAAACAGAAAGGCTAACGTCAGAAAGAGATTCATATGTCTACGCTCCTTGAAAGGGAAAGAAAGAAGTCGCCAAGAGAAATCATACCTATGCGGTCAGCCATTTCACAACACAGTTTTGGATCCGCTCATTCCATTCGTTTTCATCAGCGGACAGGTCTTCCTGCCGGATGAACTCATCAAGGAGCTGTCTGATGGTATCAGGCGTCGGCTGGCTGGGGAAGTTATAGGAGTTCTCTACCAGCTGCATGAACTGGGCCAGATCCAACGGGATGATCTTTGTCTTTCCTCCGTAGTAGGAGATATCGATCTTATTCAGAGTATAAAAGTAAGTTAAGCACGCCTTGTTGATCGCCGGGGCGATGAATAAACAATAGGCATCTTTTCCCGTGCGTTTTTTCATTTGCCCAAAATGGCGCGCTACCGGCTCACTCTCGCTTTCGAACTGCCGCTGGCCTTGCTGCATAGTGACTTCCACAGCGAGCACAAAATCGTCATACTCACATTCGATATCCGGCATATTGCCGGAGGCTGTTGAAAGGGGCTGGCCCATATCATCAAATTTGAAGTTCCCTTTTATGTTCCCGCCATCCAGCATGGTCATTGCCCGCCATGTATTATATTCCAGCATCAGCGGCGCGTCATAATAGCCGTCGGACAGAATCTCGTTGAAGGTATCAATGACTTCAGAGTACAGCGCATAAGACTTTATCTCTGTGACCTGCTCTTTTATGACCGCTTCTTTGCGCTCTGCAACGATCGCATCGCGCATATCTTTCAATTCATTGAGCATCATGCCGGAAAGCTGCCGCTGTGTGTACTCGCTTATGCGCATGATGTGATCGATAACATTATCAATGTTATCCACATATAAAACCGGCAGGGACGTATTGAACAAATAGTCCTTGTATTTACCAGTGTTATTGACATATATGGGCTCTCTGTCTACGGTCTCAAGGATAAAATCGACTTCTTTCAGTTTGTCCGGGTAGAAAGATATGGAGCGGTTTTTATGCGAAACGGAAACGAGCCCGGTGTAACGCAGGTAACGAAAACACGCGTCGGCATAATCCCGCGTATTGCGCTTTTTGGTCCTCAAGAAATTTTTGAGGCTTCTGTCGTTCGATTCACGTGTTTTTGTCCTGCCGGCAGCGATATCTTTGGAATACGTTTGCAGCAGCGCCTCTATCCATTTTTCTTCAACATATTTTTTATATTTCCCTTTATGGGCCTCTTTTTCTTCTCTGAAAGCGAGGATAGCTCCTTTTACAGACTCATACCGCTTATAGTCCGTCAGCCTTAGAGCAAATATCTTCAGTTCATCGAAAGAAATACTCCCCAAGTCCCGAACAAGGCGCATGATCTCCAAATAAGGCTTGATGCAAAAAGTGCCCCGGATCGCTTTTACCTCGATATGATAGGGGGATGGGATCTGGAATTTTAATAACTGCCGCAGAAATATTTCCTGCGGACGCTTTCCATATATCAGCTCCCTGCCCGCTTCTGTCAGCTCGATATGCGGGGCCAGATCAACGAACCCCAGCGCCTTTGGGGCACGATTGATCCGGTCTCTTGATTTAAAGTCTTTATTTTTGACAGACTTCTTTCCCTCAAAAAAGTCCGTCTCGATCAACATGTCAAAATAGTCGGCCTGGGTCTGCCTGTTCCACTTCTGTCCAGAGAAATTATCCACTAACAGCTGTATCTCTGGAAGCATTTTTGCCGGCGTCCGCGGGGACGTAGTGAAAAAGAGGGCCTTGTTTTTCAAATATGCCATTCTCTCGTACCTCGTCAGTAGTTTTTTACGACGATGTGCATTTTATCGTTCTTGAAGCGGTTTCTTATATTGACAGCATAGTTTTTGTAGTACTCGTCGAATATGTACTTATTATAAAGCTCCTCTGTCAACGGCGTTTTTCCGATCACCATCAGCGCGCGGCACGGAAGATTCTTAAAATCCTCCGCCAATCGGCGATGCTCTGTTTCATCAAAACCGTTCATCATGTCTATATTGCCATAATCATTGAAAATGCAATCATAAGGCGGATCAAGAAAAATGAAGTCATCCTCTTCTGCCATATCAAATATCTGGCGATAGTCAACGCTGAAAAGTTCCGCTTTTTGCAGCAGCTCACTGTGCTGCTGCGTGATCATCCTGGTGTTCAGGTTGGGATAGCGGCCAAAGGGAACATTATATTCTCCGTTGTTGTTATATCTTATCATGCCTGAATATGCAGTTTTATTGATAAAGAAATATAATACACCATCCAAATATGTATCATCCGGGTGATTAAACAAGTCTCTCATGTGATAATACAGTTCTTCATTCGCGTTCGGAACCCGTTTGTCGGGAGACTCTGCTTTCAACCGGCGAAAATCCTGCTGGTTCTTCTCATAAACGCTTTGAATAGAATCCAGCTGCCGCCGCATCAGAGCATACTGATCTCTTACCTGGCGATAAAAGGTCATGAGCCTTTCGTTTATATCATTGATAATGGCTCTGTCCGGTTCCAAATAAAAGTACACCGCTCCGCCGCCAAAAAAGGGTTCGATATACCTGTTGAAATCATCGGGAATATACTGCAAAAAGCGAGGTATCTCCCGCGATTTCCCGCCACGATATTTCAGAACAGGATTCATCGCTTCGACCTCGCTTCCTATAATTATATTATTTCATTATATATTGTAGCACACTTAAATTTTGATTTCAAGAGTAACAGCCCCCTGAGTGCGGACCGGCCGCCTCATACGGGCCAGACCTTCCCCATACCAGACAGAACAGACCCTAAAACAGGGTCTGTTCTGTCTGGTGATGGTCGCGCTAACAGATGCCCGGGCCGCCGCACCGCGGGACATTGTTCTCTTCTTTTACAGCGTGAAGCCCTCCCGGCAGACGGCACGCAGGGACGCGGGGGCGGCGCCCAGAAGCGCCACGCTCCGCCCGTCGGGCTGGGACTGGCCCACAAACACGTCGTAGTCCCCCGCCTCCACCCGGAGCACGCCCTGGTCGTCGTACAGGCCGAAGCCGGCGGCGGGCAGCGCTATGGTCACTTCCTTCTCCTCCCCCGGCGCCAGGGCAACCTTGACGAGGCCCTTCAGCTGGGCGTTGGGGGTGCCGGGCCGGCGGGCCTTCACATAGACCTGCACCGGGACCCGGGAGGCGTAAGCGCCGGTGTTCTTCACCCGGCATGTCACCGTGAGGCCGTCCGCTGTGACCGTATCGGCCGACAGGGCCTCGTTGGAGAAGGCGAAGGTGGTATAGGAAAGCCCGTATCCGAAGGGATAGAGGGGCTCCGAGTCCAGATACCGATAGGTCCGGCCCTTCATGGCGTAGTCGGTGAAATCGGGCAGGGCCTGGTTCTCGCTGTAGAAGGTCACGGGCAGACGGCCCTCGGGGCAGTTGTCCCCGAAGAGGGTCTGGGCGATAGCCGTGCCGCCCCGGGCGCCGGGGTACCAGCCCTGCAGTATGGCGGACACGTTTTCCTCGGCCCAGTCCAGGGCCAGAGCGCTGCCGCTGAGCACCACCAGCACCACGGGCTTGCCGCTGTCCACAGCGGCCTTCAATATCTGCTCCTGCAGGCCGGGCAGGCGCAGGTCCTTCTTGTCGCCGCTGGCGTGGGCGTTGCCCTGGTCGCCCTCCTCGCCCTCCAGGCTGGGGTCCAGGCCCATCACGGCCACCACCACGTCGCTCTCCTGGCACACGGCCTTCACCTCGGAGAGCCGGTCGTTGGCCTGGCCCAGGTGCTCCGCCCGGTCCATAAAGAGGTGGCAGCCCTGGGAATAGACCACCCGCACGTCCCCGACCAGGTAGTCCTCCAGCCCCTCCAGCACGGTCTCGTACCGGGAGGCGGTGCCCTCATAGTTGCCCACCAGGGCCCGGCGGTTGTCGGCGTTGGGGCCGATGACGCCCAGGGTCTTTATCTTTGTCTTATCCAGGGGCAGCAGCCCGTCGTTTTTCAAAAGGGTGAGGCACCGCTTCGCCGCGTCCAGGTCCAGCGCCTTCATGGCGGGGCTGTCCACCACGCTGTAGTCGATACTGTCATAGGGCACCTTCCCCGGCTGCTCGAACAGGCCCAGCTTCATCCGGGTGGTGAACAGCCGCTCGCAGGCCTGGGTGATCTTGTCCTCGCCGATGAGCCCCTCCCGGACCGCCTGGACCAGGTTCACGAACACCTCGCCGCAGTTCACGTCGCAGCCGTTGGTCACCGCCAGGACCGCCGCCTGGCGGGCGTTGGCCGTGACGTGGTGGCCCAGGTAGAAGTCCTTGATGGCCCAGCAGTCGGACACCACGTGTCCGTCAAAGCCCCACTGGCCCCGGAGGATGTCCTTCAAAAGGGTCTCGCTGCCGCAGCAGGGCTCCCCGTTGACCCGGTTGTAGGCGCCCATGACCGCCTCCACGCCCTCGTCCTGCACCAGCTCCTTAAAGGCGGGCAGGTAGGTCTCGAACAGGTCCTGTTTGGACACCTCCGCGTCGAACTCATGGCGCAGGTCCTCCGGCCCGGAGTGGACGGCAAAGTGCTTGGCGCAGGCCGCCACCTTCAAATAGTCCGGGTCATCCCCCTGCAGGCCCCGCACAAAGGCGCCGCCCAGGCGCCCGGTGAGAAAGGGGTCCTCCCCGTAGGTCTCGTGGCCCCGGCCCCAGCGGGGGTCCCGGAAGATGTTCACGTTGGGGGACCACATGGTCAGGCCCTTGTAGATATCCCGGTCGTCGAACTGCTGCTGGGCGTTGAATTTGCCCCTGGCCTCGGTGGAGATGGCGTCGGCCACCTCATGGACCAGCTCCTCGTCAAAGGCGGCCGCCATGGCGATGGCTTGGGGGAACACCGTGGCCGTGCCGGCCCGGGCCACCCCGTGCAGCGCCTCGTTCCACCAGTTGTAGGCGGGCACGCCCAGCCGCTCGATGGCCGGGGCGTTGAAGAGCATCTGGGATACCTTCTCCTCCAGGGTCATCTGGGCCACCAGGTCATGGGCCCGCTTTTTATATTCCTCGGTCTTCTTTTTATTTTCAAAAAGCCGCATAAGTCGCTCCTTGATATCGAAATTATGGTCCCTGTTCCGCCGCGGACTGGGTGAAGTACTCCTCCGCTGCCGCGGCGTTTTCCCCGTTCACGCCCACCGACGTGCGCCCGATGTACCGGGGCCGGGCATCCGCCCCATACGCGCCGGTGGCCTGCATGTAGCGGGAATCGTCCTGCAGCTGTAATCCCGCGGCCACGTAGCCGTTCTCCACCAGCTGCTCCATCGTGTCCTCCGGGGCAATGACCAGGTCCAGGGGGTCCGTGGTAAGGCGGACCACGAAGGCCTGCATCTGGGCCGTATCGCTCTCCAGGTAGCTGGTCACGTCACACTCACCGCCCACCAGCTCGCCCAGCTCTTGGGCAAAGGTCTGGCACTGCTCCGTGCTCAGCCGGTCGTCCAGGGCCATGATGCGCAGGGCATATTGATCCCCCGGGCCGAACACGGACTTTAAGAACACCGCGCCCACGAATACCGCCGCGGCGATGACCAGCATGGTCACGCCGTAGTATTGCAGCACCCACTGTATTTTCTTGGGAAAGGTCAGGGCTTTAAACTTTTCCCTGTCCATCCTGTCCTTCATGGCGCGCCTCCGTCTTCTGAAAGACCGTGAGCATGATACGGGCGATCAGGTAGCCCGGATAGCTCAGCCCATACAAAAACCACAGCCAGAAGAAGTAGTCCGACAGCAGCATCAGGGCCAGGGGGAACAGCATCAGCACCGCCATGGCGAGGCTCCTGGGCAGGAACCCCACGGTGAGCAGCGCCGCGTTTTTCAGCGTCTGCTTCCAGTTTCGGTCGTACCGGGCCAGCAGGGCGAAGTAGTAGTTCAGCACCATGACCGCCCCCACAATGATGAGGGAGATGAGCCCCAGGGAGACCTTATACAACACCCCGTAGGCGTCCATCACCCCCTGGTGCAGCAGCCACAGTTCATACCCGTACACGGCCAGCACGACGAGCCCTATGAGCCACACGGCCGTGGCGTTTTTGAAGTTCTTGCGGAAGGCGCGGAAGAAGCCGCGGGTCAGCGCCCCGCTGTCGTTTTCCGCCATCCGCAGCAGCAGATAGTACATGGAGGCGAAGGATGCGCCCGCCGTAACAACGGGCAGGGCGCATACCAACGTCAGCAGATTGATCCATACCAGGTCAACGAGCTTTCCGATGGCACGGAAAACCACGTTGTCCATGCTGAACAGCTTATCCACTTATCTTTATCCCTTCACACTGCCCAGGGCCACGCCCGCGATGATGTACTTCGACAGCAGGAAGTACACGATGAACAGGGGCAGCACCGTGAGCGTCAGGCCCAGATAAATGGCGCCGTTCTCTCTCTTGTAGATATCGCCCTTCAGCAGCGACACCATGATGGGCATGGTGTACTTCTCCTGCCGGGTCAGAAGGATCAGCGGCAAAAACAGCTGGTTCCAGGAGTTGACGAAGGAGAAGATGGCCTGGGTGGCGATGGCGGGTTTCATGATGGGCAGCACGATTCGGTTGAAGGTGTGGAATTCCCGCGAGCCGTCGATACGGGCCGACTCCACGATCTCAAGAGGCAGCGACGAGAGCATGAACTGCCGCATGAAGAACACCGTGCTGGGCGCCGCGATGGCCGGCAGGATCAGGGGCAGGAAGCTGTTGGTCAGGTGGATGCGGTACATGAACTGATAGAAGCCGATGCTGATCACCTGGGAGGGGATCATCATCACCGCCAGGATGAAGGTGAAGAACGGCTGGCGCAGCTTCCAATTATATACCACCAGGGCGTGGGCTGTCAAAGACGAGAAATACACGGTGCAGGCCGTGGCGCCCAGGGAGATGATGGCGGAGTTCAGGAAACCCCGCATGGGGTTGAAGGCCTTGCCCGTCAGGATCTTGAAGTTCTCGATGAGATGGCTGGACGGGATCAGGGAGATGGCCTGCTGCTGGATCTGCACGGTGCTCCGGGTGGAGTTGATGACCATGATCAAAAAGGGCATGATGCTCAGTATGGCCAGGAAGATGCACACGATGTAGACCATAGCCAGAAAGCCCTTGGATACATTCAGCTTTTTCATGCGCCCATCCTCGCTTTCTGCTTCTCCTCGCGAAGTCTCTGACGTTCCGCGCGCTTCAGTTCCTTCTGGGCCTTCACCTCGTACCGGTCCCGCATGAGGTAGAACACCACGGCGGAGAGCACGCAGATGATGGCGAACATGATCATACTGGCGGCGGAGGCGCGGTTATACATATAGCTTCCGCTGAACGCCTGGTTGTAGATGAACACACTGGCGGTCAGCGTGGCGTTGTTGGGCCCGCTCTTCGAGACCAGCAGGTACGGGATATCGAACATCTGCAGGCCGCCGATGAGGCTGGTGACCAGGGTGTAGATCAGGATGGTGCGCAGGTTGGGAAGGGTTATGTAGAAGAACTTCTGCCAACCCGAGGCGCCGTCCAGCTCCGCGGCCTCGAACCACTCGGTGTTCATGCCCAGGATGCCGGATATGAGCACGATCATGGTGTAGCCGTACCACATCCAGAACTGGATGAAGGATACGACGCCCTTCGCCCACCATTTATTCTGGAAGAAGTTATAGGGTGAACTGAGAATGCCCAATTTCTGCAGCAGGCTGTTCATGGGCCCCATGGGGTAGCCGAACAGGGTGCCGAACAAAATGGCGATGGTGGCCGCCGTGATGATGTTGGGCATGTAGAAGACGACCTTGAAGAAGCCCTGTCCCTTGACCTGGAACAGCGTCCCGGAGAACCAGGCCGCCAGCAGCAGGGCCAGCAGGATCTGGGGCAGGAAGTTCAGCCCCCACAGCACGAAGGTGTTTTTCAGCGCCGTCTTGAAGGACGGGGAGCTGAGGATCTGCTGGAAGTTTTTAAAGGGTTCCGACAGGAAGTTGAAATTCGTCGCGCCCAGGCCCTTGAAGTCCGTAAAGCCGATGACCAGCGTGAAGATGACCGGATACAGGGTGAACAGGCAGAAGGCGACGACGAAGGGGATACTGAATATGTAGCCGTATTTGGCGTATGACAGTTTTTTGGGTCTCATATACGCCCTCCTCTCCGCTGCTGTCAAAAAAGGGAGACGGCCCATGTGTATGAACCGTCCCCCTCTGCCGTCAGAATATCAGAACTCGACCTCGATATCCAGGTTGTCGGCTATGTTGGTCTTGAAGGCCTCGATAGCGCCGTCGCGGTCCAGCTCACCGGAGGTGTAGGCACGGACAGCGTCACGCCAGTAGGAGTTGATGGTCTCGTCGTACTGGGTCAGGTTGGTGCCGTTGGCAAAGGCGTTGGCGGGAACGAACACGTCGAACATGTTCTGGCCGCCCAGGAAGTCGACAGTGCCGTCGGAAGCGGCCATCACGGTGGAGGAAGCGACGCAGTCCTTGGTGCCCTGCACGCCGTCGACCATGGTGCCGTTGGCCCAGTGATACTGCAGGCCGTCCTCAGAGGAGTCCAGGGTGACCCACTCGATGAGCTTGGCAACAGCGTCCTTCTTGGCCTCGGGAACGTCCTTGTTGGCCAGCAGCCAAGTGCCGCCCCAGAAGAAGCCGATGGGGCTCTCGCAGACGGCCCAGTCGCCGTAGGTGCCCTCGCCGACAGCCTCGCCGCCGGAGTTGGGAGCCATGGTGTAGTTGATCAGCCACGCGGGGCCGAAGAAGCCGAACACGGGCTTGGAGCCGATACCGGCCATGTCATTGTACCAGGCCTCGGTCCAGTCCTGGGTATCGTTGTGATACTCGTTGTCCTTCAGCTGCTTGGACAGGTCCAGGAAAGCCTCACGCTTGGGGTCGATGTTCAGAGCGCCGTCAACGATCCAGCCGCTGTCGGAGCTGTTCTCCACGGCGTGCCACAGGTCGCCGTCGCCGGAGATGATGGCGTCGCCGGCGGCCTTCAGGGTCTCGGCGGCCTCGAAGAACTTGTCCCAGCTGCCGGAGCCGGCGCCAATGATCTCACCGATCTCGGCGGGGTCGTCGGTGCCGAAGACTTCCTTGGCGATGGAGCGGCGATAGATGAACGCGCCGCCGGTGGCCTGATAGCCCAGAGCCACGACCTTGCCGTCGGGGTTGGTGCCGATGTCCACGCTGTACTGAGCGATGTCGGCGGTCTCCAGCTCACCGGCCACGTCGATGCCCAGGTCCTCATAGGGAGCGGCATAGCCAGCAGCGTCGCCCTGAGAGTACTTCAGGATGAAGGCAGCCTCGGCGCAGTAGATGTCAGGGGCGTCGTCGCCGCCGGCGGCCAGGGCCTGGTCCAGAGCGGGCTGATAGGCGCCGTCCGTGGTGGCGATGATGGTGGTGTTCAGGGTGTAGCCGAAGTCGGGATGCTCGTCGATGTACTTCTGGAGCATCGTGGGGACCTCGTCCGTGAAGGCATAGAGGTTGATCACATTGTCGTCAGCCAGAGCGGTGGTGCCCAGACCGGCAAACAAGGATACGCACATCACGAGGACGAGCGCTATGGAAAGGATCTTCTTCATGGGATTCCCTCCTCAGTTAGAATACTAAAATTATAACAATCCCCTTGAGGCGGGTATACAAAATACTTGCTCCACCGATTTTTAATTCTTGCTGATTTGTGCATTTTTGCCCTTTTTCCCGGCCCATCATTGCATTTTTTTGCTGTTTGCTATAAGATGAGGCTAATATCACTATTAATATCGACGAAAAACACCGGGGGAAAGGAGGGGGCCGTTCGTGGGAGTTGAACACTTTGGCGGATACCATGAGACCGTGCCCTTTTCCGGCAACCGCCACGTCATCGTATATATGAACGACGAGCCCACCAGCTATCCCACCCACTGGCACACCCCCCTGGAGATCCTCATGCCCGTGGAAAACGGCTACACCGCCCGGATCGGCAACCGCACCTTCCATCTGGAGCCCTCGGACATCCTGTTCGTGGCCCCCAACGTCTACCACGCCTATGCGGCTCCGGCCGGGGGCAGGCGCATCTTCGCGCTCATCGACATGTCCGCCGTCTCGGACGTGCTGGGCGTGCGGCAGATGCTCTCCATGATCAATCCCTCCGCCCTGTTCACCGCCGCCAACTCCCCTCTCATCCACGCCCGGCTCCAGCGGCTTTTGCGGGAGCTGTGCGACGCTTATTTTGAGCGGGAAAAATACCTGATACCCCCCCCCGATGGGATTTTTGGCCTCCCCGAAGCCCCGGCCGCGCCGGTGGACCTGATGGAGCCGGTGATCTACAGCAAGGTCATGGAGATGCTGGTGCTGGCGGCCCAGAACTACGGCACCTCCGACCGGCCCGCGCCGGTGAGCCGGGAGCGGCGGCAGGAGTACGTCAACAAGATGACCATGGTCTGCTCCTACATCGACGACCACTGCACCGAGGACCTGTCCCTGGACAAGGTATCCGGCATGATGAATTTCAGCAAGTTCCACTTCTCCCGGCTGTTCCGGGAATTCACCGGCGAGTCCTTTTACCGCTACGTGAACCGCAAGCGCATCCAATACGCCTGCCAGCTCCTGCTGACCCAGGGCATGACCGTCACGGACACGGCCCTGGCCAGCGGCTATTCCAACGCCTCCTCCTTCATCCGCATGTTCAAATCCGTCGAGGGCTGCACCCCCGGGCAGTACCGGGACCAGGCGATGGCCGCGGCGGCGGGCCGCCCTGCGTCCCCGTATCCCGAAACGGGCCGGCAGAGAGACCCGGGGGCCCCATGAGAGCCCGGCAAAGCGGATGACCATGCCGGGGCTTTCGTTGACGGACGTCATGGGATGTGATAAAGTAGCTTTATTAATGTATGTCTTTCGTGTGGGACGTGCCGCAAAGGCAAGAGGGGATAAATTATTTGCCTTACGGGAAAGGGCATGAACGATGAGAGGAAAAAAGACGGTCTCGCTGCTGCTCCTCCTGGGGCTTTTCTGCGGCGTTTTTTCCGGCTGCGGCGTAAAGCAGGCCAGCGTCCATCCGGTGGGCGTCGGTCCGGAGGTCCATCTGCAGCTGCGGGAATATGACCCGGAGGCGAGCATCGAAGAGGCTACGCGGAAGCTGGCCGAGACGGATGAAAAGTGCGAGCTGATCTCGGCCCCGAAGGTGTCTCAGCGGAAGATATCCCTGGTATTTATGGGCCTTGCCTATGACGCGGAGATGGAACAGCTGGGCAAAATGCTGAAGGAGCGCAGCATCCCGGCCGCCTTTCTCGTGGACGGCATGGCCGCCGCGGAGAGCAGCGACGCGGTGGAGTATCTGGTCCGCGAGGGCTTCGAGGTGGGCAACTTCACCCTGAAGGCGGACAAGGGCATGCAGGACCTGCCGGAGGAGGAGATCGCCGCGTCCTTTGCCCATGCGCAGACGATCCTGAAGGAGATCACGGGAAAAACGCCGGAGTATTGCTCCGCCAACGCCACGCAGTTCACCGATCAGGTCCTGCACGCGGCCTATTGCGCCGGGCTGAAGACGGCGGTGGAGCCGTCGAAATACCTGGCGGCGGTCAGCCTGCCCTCCTTCATCGCGGCCATGGGGTTCGTGTCGGGGCTGAATTCGGGGGACGTGGTCGCGGTCAAACTGAACGAAGGCCTGGACGAGACGGAATATGAGCCGGCCGAGAAGGACGAACGTCCGGCCGTGGACTTTGATGACGCGCTGAAGGAAGAGCCGCCGCAGGAAGAGAAAGAAGAGCCAAAGACGGACATTCTCACCACCGTGCGGAACCTGCTGGACGCGCTGGAGACCAGCGAGATGGCGGTGGTGTCGCTGGACCGTCTGAGCCTGGACTTTGACGAGCTGGCGGCGTCCATGTTCACGCTCGATGATATCGCCTGGCAGGATAATACCAAGGAGCATGCCCCGGTGGACCCCGAGTGGTTCGATAATGCGCTGTTCATCGGCGACGCGCAGATGGCGGCCTTTGCGGAATTCGTGAAGGATATCCCCCCGTCGGCCTCGTTCTGCGCTTACAGCACGCTCACGCCCCGGCAGGTGGTGGACAACGCGCCCATCCCGGACGGGAAGGGCGGCGAAAAGGGCATATTCGATGAGATCAGTTCCCAAAACCCCAGCAGGATATTCGTCCTGATGGGGCTGAACGATCTGTCCACATCCACCAACGATGAGCTGATCGATTCCTATGAGGCGATGGTCAAGCTGCTCCGGGAGCAGTTCCCCGACGTGCAGATCATCCTCCAGGGGATACTGCCGGTGACGGAGGCCGCGGAGAAGGAGCGGGTCATCATCTCCGGCGGGCGGATCAAACGGATCAACGGGCGGATCGCGCAGCTGGCGGAGGAAAACGGCTGCCTCTATATCGACGCCAGCCCCATGCTGACCAATCGGAACGGATATATGTTCTCCTTCCTGGCGCATAAGAACGGCGTCTGCCCCAACAAAGACGGCTGCAAGCGGTGGTTCGAGTATCTGCAGAGCCACGTGTTCCTGACGCCGGAAGAGGAAAAGCTGCTTGGCGAGCCGCCGGCGGATGAAGCGGAAGCGGCAAATACGCCCGCCGCCGCGGCGACGGCCGCGCCCACGCCGACGCAAACCCCGGCCGCCACGCCGGAGCCTGTGGAAAGGTTCGTTCCGCTGGTGCAGGAGCAGAGCGTTCCCGCCTCCTCCGATTATTTCGCCAACGCCGGGTTCCTCGGCAACTCCGTGCTGTCCGGCCTGTGGTTTTATAACAACGGCCTGCTTCCCGTTGACGCCAGCCACTGGTTCTGGCAGGACGGCCTTACGATCACGGCGGCGCTGTCCTATGTCGATAGAATGACAGACCAGCAGTTCGATAAGATATACATCGGCTTCGGCATGAACGAGCTCAATTATGACCAGGATGACGTGCGCGAGGCGTATGATTTCGTGATCGGCAAGCTTCGGGACGACCATCCCGGCGCGGTGATCTATCTTATGAGCGCGACGCCCGTGAGCAGGGAGAGCGACGCGGAAGGGGAGTTCACGCAGGCCGGCGTCCTCGCCTTCAACGAGATGCTGCAGTCGATCGCCGCCGAGCAGCAGGTCTGGTATCTGGACGTGTGCTCTGTCCTGTGCGACGCGGAGGGGTTCCTGCCCTCCGATGTGACGACGGACGGGGTCCACTTCACGCCGGCTCACTACCAGTACTGGTTCGACTATCTGGCCACGCACTACGTCCCGGATGAAGATTGACAGATGACGGAAAAGCCCTCCTCGTGTCTTTGACATGAGGAGGGCTTCTTATTTTTATATCTTATGCCCAGGTATTCCCGCCCACGCGCCACAGGTCGAATCCGGCGTCGGCGTCCGTCTGCAGGATGACGCCGCGCCAGTCGGCCAGCGTCTGGGCGTCCGCGTACCATACGGTGTGCTTTTCATCGCCGTCGCGGTAGGTGAAGTGCAGCGCGCTGCTGTCGCCGTCCCGCTTCGTTTTGGCGTCGTTTTCGGCGGCGAGCGTCTCCGCCTGCGCCTGGGTCAGGGAGCGGACGCCCCTGCCGTCCCCGTCCCACTCAAACCCGCCGGTGGCGAGCGCATAAACGGCGTGGGGCAGCACGGAGAATTTTTCTGCCGTCTTCTTCAAAAACGCGGCGTCGGCCTTCGGACCCGGGCTGCTGCCGAGGCCGTGGAGGTTGTAGCACATGACGGTATATTCCGCGTTTTCCGGCAACGCCAGCGTGTCGACCGGCGCCGTCACCGGCAGCACCACGCGCACAGCGATTTGGCGTTCCTCCGCCTTGTCCGCAAGCACCTGCAGAAAGCTGCCGTAGCTGGTCCAGGTCTCATCGTCTTTTATATTCTCGAAATCGATCTCGATCCCGCCGGCGTCCATATCCCGGACCGTGTCCAGAAGCGCATCGGCCGTCGCCTCCATCCGGGCCCTGTCGGACCACAGCTTCGTCAGAAGCTGAACGTCCTTTTGCGTGGCGGTCCCGTCCGCGTGCTGCACGTCGTTCGTAAACGAGACATATACCATGGGCGCCTGCAGTTCAGCCAAAAGCGCCCGGTCCCGGGCCATGGCCTCCGGCATATATACATTGGCCTCATCGTCGAAATAGCCGGCGAACAGGCAGATGCTGTCCGCGTCGTCCCGGAGGGCTTTCAGCTCATCCGCCACGTCGCTGTCCCAGTATACATACCAGGCGCAGTTCCAGCCGGTGTCCAGCAGGGACCCGGCAGGAGGCGCGGGCTGTTCCCCCTGCCTGGTACACAGAAATACCGCCAGCAGGGCAGCCAGCAGCGCCAGCACGCAAAGCAGTATCATAACGGGTCTGCGCATTTTCCTATCCCGCCCTTACAGATTCTTGATAAACCAGTTGACCACGGCCTGCCACACGCCGGAGGCCACATCCACCGCCTTGTCCACTCCGTGGAGCAGGTCGTCGTATATGACCTGGGTATGTCCCTCCCCGTCCGGCAGGGTCCGGACGCAGAGCTTCTCGAACACGCCGTCGTATACGTCGTCCGCCAGGTTGCGCTGGCTCCAGCCGAAGCCGCCCCACCGGCAGACGAAGCCCAGCTGTCCTTCGGAGACATTTTCCACCCGGATGTCCTCCGCCGCTGTTTTGCCGTCGACGTCGATGCGCATGCCGGCGCCGTTCAGCGTGATCGTCAGCGCGCGGTCGCCGGCGTCCCGGATGTCGATGTCCGGGACATATTCCTGGGCGCCCTCCTCCACCGAGGCGGGGTCCCATTTCTCCACCTCTCTCGATTCGGCGAGAAAGGCGCTGGCGGTATCCACATCCTCGGCGTACCGGGCGAGGGTGGACAGCTCCACCAGCCGGGCGGCCTTTTCGTCCTCCTCCACCGAGACGGGTTCGACCTGGTCAAAATCGTCCAGGTCCAGGGAAAACAGCTCCTTTTCCGCCCCGCCGGACAGCTCGCCGGCTTTCAGCACGTTGTTTTCCAGGGAGACGTAAACGGCGTTCTGCCCCGTCTCGTCCGAGCGCAGCAGGACCCTCTGCATGCCCAGCTTGTTGCCCGTGAGCTCCACGTTCACCTGTCCGTCCCCGAAGGTATAGCCCCTGAGCATCGCCAGGCCCTCCGACTCCGGCTCCGATGTGACGACGAGCTTTTCCTGCTTGCACTCCATGGCCCCCTGGCGCACGTCCCAGTTGGCATATTCCGTCTCATCCCCCGGCACGAACTGTATCTCCAGGCCGCTGTCGTATTTTATACGCATCAGCAGGTGGTTGATGTACCAATAGGACTGAGGCTGCATGCGGGTCAGGTCATAGATCGTGTGCTCCGGCTCCCGGGTCGTGTTCCAGCAGTCTCCCTCCCGGTTGAAGTTGAGGCTGAACAGCTTGTATATCCACTCGGCGTTTACGTCGCTGACGCGTTCGTTGTTGCCGAACTGGCCGGTATTGGAGTGCATGATGGAATAGAGCTTTGGCAGCGCGCCCAGCTTGTCGGTGTACTCCCGGTCCATGCCCTCATAGTCCGCGGATATCCGGGCGCGCATCTCGGAGTAGGACTCCTTGGGCACATCGTACTTGTCCCGGATATAGTCCATCAGGTAGTGGTTGTACTTCCTGCCGAGACAGTCGGTCACCCTGGCGTATTCCAGGGTGTTCAGCTCGCCCAGATAGTGGTCGTACCGGTCAAAGACGTTGATGTAAAACAGCCGGTAGCCATTGGTGCCCAGCTCCCAATAGGTGCTGTCCAGCAGCTCCTTCAGGTCGTCCGCCAGGAGGAACTTGGGGTCGTTCAGCTCGAACTTCTCCGCGTAGGTCAGCATGGACGCTTTGAAGTTGTACTTTTCCAGTATCTTCTCGGCAAAGATCGCCGTATCCCGGCGGCCGTCCTCAAACATCAGAAACAGGGCCTTCTCCGGCAGGGGCGTCCCGTCCTCATAGTAGGCGATGATATCGTCCTGGGTCACGGTCACAAAGCCCTGCTCGTGCAGGGTCCGCAGCTGTTCATCCAGACGGGCGGTGCTGATCAGCGACGAGTCGCCCTCCCGGTCGACGCCGAACCAGGACAGGGCCACGAGCCCGGTGCTGGTCCCGCTGTCCACCGAGGCCGGGTCGTACGGCTCATATTTGCTGAAGGTGAACAGCGCCCGGATGATGAAGACCACCATCGCGATGAGCGCCAGAGCCTCCAGGACCGACCGGACCGCCTTGACGACATCTTTTCTTGTCCAGCTCCTGCTCACGCCACGGTATCCTCTTTCTCACGCTTATACGCCGTCCCGTCTGTCTGGTGACGGCCGGATTTCGACTTCTTTTTTTGCTGGCGCTCCAGCTTCGCCTGTTTCTTCTTCTCGGCTTCCTTCACGTCCTCGGGCGTCATCCTCGTTCCCCAGGTCGACTTCCAGAACGTCACCCACGCGATGGGCATCTGCCACAGCAGCACCGCCTCATAGTAGAAGCAGAACAGCATGCCCCACAGCCACGTGCTGCTCTTTCGCAGCAGCATCTGCGCCGCGCTCATCAGCAGGCTCATCATCAGAATACCCACCAGGAAGGTGGTCGGGAACACCCGGTGCGCGATGGGAACATAGACCAGGTTATACAAAACGACTATGGGCGCGGCAAGGGGGACCAGAAGCCCGATGTAGAACAGCACCGCGCTGAACGGCTCCTTGCGCCACATGAATTTTCCCGCCATGATGGACTCGCGCAGCCACGAGCGCTTCCAGCGCATCTGCTGCTTCAGAAAGACCGGATACTCGTTGGGCACGATGGTGCTGCATACCGCCGAATCCTGATAGTTGGTGCGGTGGTGCCGGAGGACAAAGTTGGTCATGCTCCGGTCGTCGCCAAAGGTGGCCCGCTGGCCGAGGAATTTCTGGTCCCGCCAGGCCTGAAGGTTATCCAGCACGATATCCTTCCGGTAGCAGGACAGCGGCCCGGACAGGCAGGTGACCGTATCGAATACGGCCTCCGCCGCCTTCATGATGCGGAAGGCGATATAGTACCGCACGGACTGCATCCTCGTCAGGCCGTTGGTATAGGTGTTGGCCACATCCGTCCGTCCGGCCACGCCGCCCATCTTCGGGTCCTTGAAGGGCTGGACCAGATTGCGGATCGCGAACACATCCAAAAAGCTGTCCGAATCCACAAAGACGAGCAGATCGTTCTTTGCCTCCAGCGCGCCCGTGGACAGCGCCTCCCGTTTGCCGCCGTTTTTCTCCTGCACGATCAGGCGGACCCGTTCCTTCACGCGGAAACGGGAGTTGCCCCGGTCGATCTCGTCGATGGTATCCAGGACCCGCTGGGCGGAACCGTCCGTGGAACAGTCGTCGATGATCAGCACTTCCAGCTTGTCGATCGGATAGTCCTGGTTGACGCAGCTCTGCACGGTCTTGCCGATCCAGGTCTCCTCGTTGAAGCACGGTATCAGGATCGTCACGCTGGGCGTGAAATCCACGTCGATGGGCACAGGCTTGTAAAACGCGCCCAGCAGATACCGGCTCAGGAGGAATACCATGGCCATGATGCTGTAAAGATACAGCCACCGGTTGAATTTGAAATAGATGACGCTTTCGGCGCGCATCAGCATGACGGTGGCAACGATCATGAACAGCATGATCGACGCTGTTGTCAGTTCGATGCGGTCCTTTCGCCGGGCCGCGTACTTGGACAGGGGCAGGGCGAACTGGACGCCGGCATACACGCCGTCCTCCCGCTCAAAGAAGCGGGCGCAGGTGAATTTCTGCTTCACCGACATCTCGAGCCCCTCCGGCAGCGCGCCGGGCTCGATTGTAAACGATATGACGCGCCCCGTGGACTTTTCCAGTGTCTCCCTGTCCGACGGCGTCTCCAGCCGAAGCAGCGCGCCCGTCATGGACAGGTCCAGTATCCGGCAGCGCAGGGAGGAACGCGGCGCTCCGCCGCCGCGGCAGGTGATCTTGGCGGGCAGGTCCACCTCGTAGCGGATGCCCTCATTGAGGGACTGGACATACTTTCTGAAGTCGTGTTCCCGCTCCTCGCCGTCCGTGTTTCCCCGCCGGTCGCCGCCCAGGCGGATGCCCTCCGGGTCCGGTACATTGGGCAGGGTCCTCCGGTCGCCCTTGGGCTTGAGGAGGATGTCGGCAGGCGGCTGCTTCTTCTTCCCGGCGCCTCTGCGTATCCTGAAGAGCCTGGAAAAGAGGCCCGCTTTCGCCCCGGAGGGCAACGGAACGTCCTCCGCCTCCTCCGGAGAGCCGGTCTCATGTTCAGTTTTTTGCGCCTCTACCTGAACGTCCGGCCTTGATTCCGGTTCCTCTCCTTCAGCCGATCGGGATGCCTCGGCGAGGCACGGTCCCTCTCCGGGACTTACTCCGCTGTCTTTGCGGGGGCGTCCTCCCGCATCATAAAAGAATAGACGGTACCTGACGGACCAGGCTCTGAAGCGGTACCGCCGGTCTCCCCGCTCTCCGGGGCCCCGGCCTTCTCGGGATGAGCGGCCATATACTGCTTTACGGAAGGTATATCCGAAACGGCCGCTTCCTCCGGCTCAGCTTTTTCAAACGGGAACGGCCCCAGCAGCTCGCTGAACATAGCGGCGATATCGGTGTCCTTGTCAAAGGCCGCCTGTCCGACCGTGAGCGAAGCCTCGTTCAGGCGTTCGACCGCCTGCCGTATCTGAGAAAGATAACGGTCGTAGCACGCCTGGAATGTCTGCACCCGCTGTTGAAGAGCGGCCGTCTCCTCTTCCCGGCGCTGCGCCAGCTCCCGGTCCAGAAGCGCGCGCTTTTCCTCCATCTCCTGCTGAAAAGCCCTCTTCGCCTCCTGCCGGTCCAGCTCATCCTGCCGGGCTCTTTCGTTCAGCTCCTCCAGTTTTTTGCGCAGGGCGTCACGAATCTCAGCCGTGGCCTGATCTTCCACCGCCGTGTGGCTGCGAAGCTCATCCAGCGCGGCGCGGTCTGCCGCATAAGATGTTTTCACTTCCTCCAGCTGCTGTTCCAGGTTCGCAACGCTTTGCAGCAGCTCCTGTAACTTGTCTTTCTTTCCGAACATTCCTGTTTCCTCCTGTGAAAACATGCGTCAAAAACGATTTACAAGCTCCAGTACCGATATCCCTGCCCCTCGATGGAGGCACGGTCATAGATGTTGCAGATATCGAAGATCAGCTTCGCTCCGTCGGGGCGGAGCATGCGGCTGAAGTCCGCGTCTGTCCACGAGTGGAACGCCCGGTGATCGGCGCCGATGATCAGGCAGTCGCCGTCCCGTACATCCTCCATCGCCACAGGCTCCCGGCCATACACCCGGGTGATGTCCCCGGGGACCGCCATGGGGTCGGCGATCTTTACGTCCACCCCATAGGACGCCAGTATGTCCACGATCCGCTTCATCTTGGCGTTGCGCATGTCCCGCACATTGCCCTTGAAGGTCAGCCCCAGCGCGTAGACCCGCTGCCCGGCAGGATTTTTCCCGGCCGTGGTGAACGCCCGGACGACCTGCTGCGCGATCATGACGGGAATGTCCTCATTGACGGCCCGGGCGGCCGACAGGAAGTTCGCGTGATAGTTCATCCGCTCCGCCTCCTGGATCAGGTAATACGGGTCCACGCTGATGCAGTGGCCGCCGACCAGGCCGGGCCGGAACCCCAGGGCATTCCACTTCGTGTTCATGGCGTTCAGCACGTCGACGGTATCCACGCCGATCCGGTGCAGGATCTGGGCGATCTCGTTCATGAACGCGATATTGATGTCCCGCTGGGTATTTTCCACGATCTTGGCGGCCTCCGCCACCTTGATGCTCCTGGCCTTGTAAAGGGAGCCGGAAACACTGCCGTCAAACAAAAGGCCGTACACCTTTTCGACCTTTTCCAGCGCGGTCTCGTCCTGCCCGGAGATGATCTTGACCGTACTGGTCAGCGTGTGTTCCCTGTCCCCCGGGTTGATCCGCTCGGGAGAATAGCCCACCCAGAAATCCCGGCCGGCCTTCATGCCGGACTTCTTCTCCAGGATGGGTATGCATACATCCTCCGTCACGCCGGGATAGACGGTGGACTCGTATACGACCAGACCGCCCGGGGAGAGATGTTCGCCAATGGTATTGCTGGCGCTGATCAGCGGCGCCAGGTCCAGGGTCTTGTCGTCATGCACCGGCGTGGGAACGGCGACGATAAACACTGTGGCGGCGTCCAGCCTGGCCGGATCGTCCGTGTATTCCACCGCGGCGCTCTTCAACACCTCCGGCGTGAACTCACCGGAGGTATCCACGCCGTTCCGGAGCAATTCGATCTTCTCCTTTACGACGTCGAATCCAATGGCAGGGACCTTTTTGGAAAAACCGATCGCCAGCGGGAGCCCCACATACCCTGTGCCGACGACGGCGATCGGCCCATTCTCGTTTTTTATCTCATTTTTCTCCATTATGTATTTCCCCTCCGATCCCGGTTTGTTTTTGCAGGTCCGGCACCCGGCCGCGCCGTATCACCGATGCTCTTGTCCCGGACTTCCCCACGATACTTTACGATACTTATAGTCATTATAACATATGTTAAACAATAATGGGAGAGGAAATTTGCAATTTTTACACAATTATGCTCTCTGTTCCCCGTATATCGGAAACAGAGAGCATTTTTGGTTTTTTCCCCCTGGAGGCCACGGCAAAGTCCGGCCTCCGGGTCAGCGCTCCGCGGCGCCCTGCGGCGCCCGCCCGTTTCTGCCGCCGGCAGCGGGCGGGCACGCAGCGATATTTGCGCTGTCTTTGTCAAGCGGCTCATGAGCGGCCGGCATCCTATACGCCCCGGAAGCTGAATTGGAACTCCAGGGGCCTGGACACGTCGATGAGGTATTCCTCATGCACCGGCGCGCCCCAGCTGTCGTCCCCGCCCACGCCCATCTGTTGGAGGGCGGCCCGGACCACCGTGCAGTGCACCGGCGGCAGCTCACAGCCGTGGGCGGCATTCTCGATCTCATGGGGCGTCCAGGGCAGGGCGGAGAAGGTCATGCCGTCCCCCTCGAAGCGCAGGCCCCGGCCCTTGTAGTCCGTGACCTCCGCCCAGCGCACGCCCGTCATGGCGCCGCACTCCTGGGGCAGCAGGTACCGGGCCATCCGGTCCGCCACGGCGCTGTCCCATATGCCAAGCTTCGCCCCCCGGCACCGGTCCGCGTAGGTCTCCTCGGGCCCCAGGCCATACCACTTCACCCGGTCGTAATCCGCGTCCAGCTTGAAGAGCATGCCGAACTCCGGCATGGCGGGCAGGTCCTTTACCGGGTCATAGCGGAGCGTCACATCCACCTTCCCGCAGGGCCGCACCGTGTATGTCACGGCGCAGGCCGCTTTGGGCGCGGTGTACAGGGTATAGACGAACCGCACGGACACCGACCCGTCGGGGTTTTCCGTCACGGGCGAGTCCGCCTGGCCGAAAATGCGCCCGTCCCCGTGGGCGCTGGCATAGAGGCTTGCAAGCTTCCACTGGCCGCACCGCTGGGGCATGAAGTTGCCCCGGTCGTTGTCCGTGGGCGCCCGCCAGAAGTTGGGCATGGGGATGGTCTTCAGCATCTCCCTGCCGCCGAAGCGGTAGGAGGAAAGCCCGCCGTTCAGGTAGGTGAACAGCACCTCGAACCCGTCGCCCACGACGCCCAGGTTGCTGTTGCCGTACACCACCTTCAAAGGCCGGTGGGCCGCCGCCGCGGGCGCGGCCTCTGTCTTATACACCCCCTGGCCGAAGGCCATCTCGTGGCCCCGCTCCGCCCAGAGGGTATCCGCCTTGAGGCAGAAGGACACCGTCACGGCGTACTCGCCCGGTGCGGTCTGTCTGCCGAAGGGCAGGGGATACTCCCGCTCCTCCCCCGGCGGCACATCGGTGTCCAAAGCGGCTCTAGCGATCTCCGCCCCGTCCCGGGCCAGGGTCACTGTGCAGTCATAAGCGCTCGTCGCGATGAACAGGCTGCGGTTCGTGACCTTCACGCTCGTCTCCCCCACCTGGGCGAAGACGTCCTGGTAGTTGTACTTGACCTCCTGCATTTTGGGAGACACCGTCCCATCGGCATAGACGATGCCGTTGCCGCTGAAGTTATAGTCCGTGGGCCGGTCGTCAAAATCCCCGCCGTAGCCATAGGCGGTGCTGCCGTACCGGTCCTTGGTCCGGACGGCCTGGTCGATGTAGTCCCAGATGAATCCCCCCTGGAAGAGGGGCTCCTCCCAGGCGTACTCGGTGTACTTGTGCATGGCCCCCAGGGAGTTGCCCATGGCGTGGGCATACTCGCACATGATGAGGGGCTTTTCCCGGTGTTCGGCCAGAAATTCCCGCAGCTTCGCCACGGGGGTGTACATGCGGCTCTCCATGTCCGTGGTCTCCGGCCGGCGGGGGTCCAGATACACGCCCTCGTAGTGGACCAGGCGGGTGTCGTCCAGCCTGCGGAAAAGCCGGCTCATCTCATAGATCACGTCCCCGCCGTAGGACTCGTTGCCGCAGCTCCATATGAGCACGCAGGGGTGGTTCTTGTCCCGCTGCCAGGTGCTGTTCACCCGGTCCAGGAGCATGGCCTGCCACTCGGTACGGTTCCCGGGCAGGGCGTATTCGATGGGCTCTTTGCCCCGGGCCACCGGGTCCCACGCCCCGTGGGACTCCATGTTGTTCTCGTCGATGACATAAAGCCCCAGCTGATCGCACAGGTCATACAAAACGCTTGTGTCGGGATAGTGGCAGGTGCGCACGGCGTTGATGTTATTGCGCTTCATGGTGATGAGGTCCCGGCGTATCTTCTCTTTCGGCACGGCACGGCCGGTCTCGGCGCAGAAGTCGTGGCGGTTCACGCCCTTGAACACGACGCGTTTGCCATTGAGGCACATGACCCCGCCCTTCATCTCGAACCGCCGGAAGCCCACCTTCTGGGGCACGACTTCCACCGTCTCCCCATCTGCCGTCATGGCGGTGAGGGTCAGTTCATAGAGATATGGGTCCTCCGCGCTCCACTTGTGGGGCGCCTTCACCGGGACGGAGAACGCCGCGCTGTCGCCATCGCCCGCCTGCTCGGCCTCGGCGATGACAGCGCCGCCGTCCGTGAGCGCCAGCTTGAGCTTCCAGCCGGCGGCCGCCTCCACCTGCACGGCCACGTCCAGCACCCCGTCCTTGTACTCGTCGTCCAGCGGGGCCTTCACCCGGATGTCCCGGACATGGACCGCCGGCAGGGCATAGAGATACACCTCCCGGAAGAGCCCGGAGAACCGGAAGAAGTCCTGGTCCTCCAGCCAGCTGCCCGCCGTCCAGCGGTACACCCGGCAGGCCAGCTTGTTCTCGCCCTCGGCGAGGTACGGCGTAAGCTCAAATTCCGACGGCGTGAAGGAGTCGGAGGCAAAGCCCACATACTGCCCGTTCAGCCACACCGCCACGCAGCTCTCCGCCCCCTGGAAGGACACGAACACCCGCTTGCCAGCCATGGCCTCCGGCAGATAAAAATACTTCACGTAGCAGGCCACCGGGTTGAACTTCTCCGGTATCTGGTCGAACTTCACGTCCTCCCGGCCGTCCCAGGGATACTGGACGTTCACATACTGGGGCGCGCCGTGGCCCTCCAGCTGGATATGGGCGGGCACGGGGATGTCCTCCCAGCCGGCGCAGTCATAGTCCGCGGCCTCAAAGCCCGCTGGCGTCTGACCCTGGTTTTGGGCGCAGAAGAACTTCCAATATCCGTTCAGCGAAAAGCGCAGGCTGGTCTTGCCCAGCGCCTTCTCCTCCTCAGAGGCATATACGGCGTGGTCCGAGTGGGCCGGAACGCGGTTTTCGGCGAAGAAGCCGGGGTCCTTCAGTTTTTCGTAGTCAAAGCGCATAACATGCCGGGCCGGGGATGCGGCCCCCTCCTATTCATGATCCTTCGTGGTCTGCTGTGATGAACACACGCGGCGCCGTGCCATTCAAGGCACGGCGCCGTCTTATGCGCGGGTGCCGTCAGATGACTTTACATACTATAACAGAGCCCGCAAAAACTATCAACTGTCACTTCACGGCGCCGGCGACGGCCTCGGTGAAGCTCCTCTGCAGGATGAAGAACACGATGACCGTGGGCAGCGTGCAGATGGTGACGCCCGCCATGACCACGCCGTAGTCCACCACGTAGCCGCTCAGGAGGTTGGCCACCAGCATGGGCATGGTGATGGAGTCGGGGGTCTGCAGCACTACCTTGGGCCACAGGTAGGCGTTCCAGGTGTTCATGAACGTAATGGTGGCCGCCGCCGCGAAGGTGGGGCGCATCATGGGCACGAACATCCGCACGAAGATGCCCATCTCGCTCAGACCGTCCACCCGGGCCGCCTCCAGCACTTCCTTGGGGAACGTCCGGGCGTTGTTGCGGAACAGCATGATCAGGAACGGCGTGGACAGGCTGGGCAGGATGTAGCCGATGTACTTGTTGACGAAGCCCATCTTGGTGAACATCTGGAACAGGGGGACCAGGATGGCCACGAAGGGCACCATCATGCTCATCATGATCACGGCCATGACGGCGTCCTTCCCCTTGTCGTGGAAGATCTCAAAGCCGTAGCCCGCGATGGAGCAGATGGCAAGGCTCAGCACCAGCACCAGCACCGTGTTGATCACGGAGTTTTTGAAGGCGTTGAGCACATCCTGCTGGGCGAACAGGTTCTTCAGGTTCTCCATCAGGTGGGAGCTGGGGACCATCCGGCCGCCCAGGATCTGCTGGGTGGTGTTGCAGGAGGAGATGAAGCACCAGTACAGGGGGAACACCGATATGATGCTCATGATGATCAGAAACACATAGATCAGCGTTCTCTTGCCGTATTTCTTGAAAGCACCCTCATTCACGCTTATCACCCACTTTCATCTGGATCGCGCTGAGCACGGCCACCAGGATCAGGATCACGAAGCTCATGGCCGCGGCATAGCCGAAGTTGGGGTTGTTCTGGAACATGGTGTTGTAGATGTAGTGCGACATGGTGATGGTGGCGTTGGCGGGGCCGCCCTTCGTCAGGTTCACCGACTCGTCGAACAGCTGCAGCGTACCGTTGGTGGACATGATGGCCGTCACCAGGATGATGGGCTTCAGCAGCGGGATGGTGATCTTGAAAAGCTGGGTCGCCGCGCCGGCGCCGTCGATGCGCGCCGCCTCATATACAGAGTAGTCGATACTCTGCATGCTGGACAGGTAGAAGATCATGTTGTAGCCGGTCCAGCGCCAGATCAGCGCTATGATGATGACCGCCTTGGCCGTGCTGGGATTGTTCAGCCAGTTGACGGGTTCATTCAATATCCCGATCTTCACCAGAACGGCGTTGACCATGCCGTCATAGGCGAACATGGTCCGGAAGATCAGAGAATAGGCCACCAGCGCCGTGGCGCAGGGCAGGAAGATGCAGGTGCGGAACAGCCCCTTGAACTTCAGCTGATGGTCGTTCAGGAGCGTGGCGAAGATCATCGCCAGCACCAGCATGATGGGCACCTGGATGATCAGGTATGTAAAGGTGTTCTTCAAAGACTGGATGAACACCCGGTCCTTCAAAAGGAACTTGTAGTTCCGGGTCAGGGGATCGGACCAGGTCAGCGCCGTGGGGCGGCCGCCCTGGAAGGAGATCATAAGAGCCCGGATCATGGGGTAGAAGCTCAGCCAGAAGATCAGCACCGTCGCCGGGATCAGGAAGAACCAGCCGATGATGTTCTGCTTCTGGTGCATGGAGAGCTTTCTGCCGGAAGTCTGTGTCATATCAACAACTCCCCTCTCTCGCTCACGCGGCCCGTGAGCCGCAGACTGTTTTAAGAGGACTGCCGCTCCGGATATTCGCCGAAGCGGCAGTCTGAGGTTCAAAACGGGAAATCAGGCCTTAAACTCAGAAGCCCATGGTGAACTCGGTGGTATCCTGAGCGGTCTGCAGCTCGCTGTCCAGATCGCCGCCGTTCAGGGCGTTGGTGACAGCGGTGCCCACGTTGCCGCGAGCGTCATAGTAGTAGGGGCCGGTGACCTCAGCGGGGACCTTATCGCCGAACTCCACGATCTTGGCGAAGACGGCGTCACCGTTGAAGAACTCGCTGGCAGCGGTGTAGTTGGAGCCCTCCTTCGCGGGACCGTAGCAGGCGATGGCGGAGGTAGTGGGCAGGATCTCGTTGTAGAAGTCCACGTTCCGGTACATCTGCATGAAGTCCAGCGCAAGGTCGATGTCCTTGTTGTTGATGATGGCCCAGGAGGAGCCGCCGTTGTTGGAGTAGTTGGTGGCGCCGTCCACGCCCACCATGGCGGGCATGTTGGTGACAGCCCACTTGCCGGCCTGGTCGGTCAGGCTCATGATGGTGGAGAGGATCCAGCAGCCGGTGAAGGTGCCCACCACGGAGCCGTTGGACAGGGTGCCGATGTACTCATCCCAGGAGTTGACCTCGATGAAGATGCCCTCGGCGACCATGGTGTTGTAGGTCTCGATAACGGCCTTCAGCTTCTCGTTGCCGGCGATGTTGGCAGTGCCGTCCTCGTTGAACATGGAGCCGCCGCAGGACTGGAGCATGATCAGCACGGTGTCCACCGCGCCGGCCTGGCCGGACAGCATGGGCATGCCGGTCTTTTCCTTCACGTCGCGGGCGATCTCCAGGAAGCGGTCCATATCGATGTCGGTCAGGTCGTCCACAGTGTAGCCGGCCTCTTCCAGATAGTCGGTGCGCCAGGCGGCCACGACGGTGCCGGCGTCAAAGGGGATGCCATAGTTGCGGCCATCCACGACGGACAGGCCCAGCTTCGCGGGCATGAAGTCGGAGAAGTCGAACTCATCGGTGATGTCATGATAGACCTCAGGATAGTTGGTGACGAACTTCTGGATGGAGTGGTCCTGCACCAGAACGATGTCGGGCAGGGTGGTGGTGTCGCCGTTGGAGGCGATGACGCGGGACTCGATGTCCTCGGACAGGACTTCCTCAATGTCGATCTCCACGTCGGGATGCTCCGCCTGGTACATCTCCTTGGCCTTCTCCATCGCGGCGATGTTGAAGGTCTTATCCCAGCACCAGATGGTCAGCTTGCCGTCGGCCTGGTCGCCGGGCGCGGCAAAGGCTGCGGAGCCCAGGGACAGGACCATCACCAGGGCGAGCAGCAGAGAAATCAACTTTTTCATGGGGGATCCTCCTTAATCAAATTGTTATCGGCAGCTTATCCGCCGGCCGATAGGCTTAGAAAAATTTTAACACAGCAAAGCAGATGCAACATTTCATAAATGCTCTTATTTCGCTCATATTCAATCCACTTTTGACATTTTCCCGGAAAATAACGGCCCGCCCTCTCCATTTTCAAGTCATTTTTGCCATATCGCCCCGCCCCGGACAAGAAAAATCTGCCCAATCCCAAACGGGACAGGGCAGAATATTTTAGCGATTTTTCAGGCGCTATATATGGGCGCTGCGGCGCCACTGGGCGGGGCTCTTTCCCGTATAGCGGCGGAAGTTGCGGTTGAACGTCGCCGGAGAGGAAAAGCCCGTCTGGGCCGCGATCTGGTGGATGGGCGCGCTGGTGGACTGCATCAGGTTGGAGGCCCGGTTGATGCGGTAGCGGTTGACGTACTCCAGGGGAGACATGTTCATGGTCCGGGCAAAGACCTTGCGGAAGTAGCTGGGGCTCATGGCGCACCGGGCGGCCATGTCCTCCACGTGCACATCCCGGGCATAGTTTTCCGACACGTACTGCAGTGCCGGCTCGATGGGCCCCCGGAGGGATGGGTCCCTCGTGACACCGGCCGCGTCCTCTACAGCGGCGCTCACCGACCGGGCCATGATGCAGGCCAGAAGAACGGCCGCCGCCTCCAGCTCCATGCGGGAGGCGTCCCCCCGGCGCTCATAGGTCTCGAAGATGCTCTGGAGCAGGCGGCGAAGCTGGCCGTTCTCCTCTCCGGCGTCGTAGTAAAGGCCCTCCCGCCGGAGGGCGTCCACCAGCCGCCGCAGGGCCGGGCGGTGGCGGCCCGGGGCCTCCCGCAGGAGGGCCTCCTCGTCGATGAGCACATACCGCCACCAAGTGCCGGGCCGGGCCGTGTTCTCCTGGCGGTGGTACAGCCCTCTGCCCGCCGCCGCGATGACGCCGGGGCCGTAATCGAAGGTCCGGCGGCCCAGCTCCACCTGTCCCTGGCCCACCAGGCATATGCCCATCTCCAGACAGTTGTGCACATGGCTCCTGTCCGGGATATAGGGCGGGTATATCTTACTGTCGATGAGCCCCACCAGCGGGGATTCCCCGGTCAGGGCATAGTCTCTCTGCTCCCGGTTCGGGTCCGCGCCGCTCTCCTCCGCGGGAATGCGCAAGACCCCCCCCCCGAGCGATTTCTTGTCCATCATATCCGTCCCTCATTCGCCGTACCCTGTCACCTTACCGGGAGCGGCCTGCCGGATGCAGTCCCGCATCTCGGGGCTGGGCTGGAAGCACACCTTCAGGGGCCGGCCGGCGTCTTTCCCTATGGCGGTCAGGTACATGACGCTGCAAATATCGTCCGGGTCATGGGCGGATATATCGTAGACGATGCGCTTGGCGCCGGCGTTCAGGCTGTCCGCCTCCGCCTGCTCCAGGGCCGGGGACCCCTCCGGGGCCATGACGATGAGCTTTGTGAGGTCAAATTCACCGAACAGCGCCGCTTTCCGTTTGGACTTCAGGCCGCTGACCCGCTCCACGGTGAAACGGGTCCCCTCCAGTCTGTACTCATAGGTCACCCGGGCCACGCCCATGTAATACCAGGAGCCGAACAGCGTCCCCAGCGCGGGGAACAGCCATAGAAAGCCCTGCATGGCGCCGATGACGGTGAAGATCAGCACCGCCGCGTACAGCATCCACTGTATCACCCGCACATGGCCGGGTATCCTCCGGACCACGCTCTGGGCGCAGTGGATATCCTCATGTCCAGCCACAGGTCCCCGCTCCTTTCACAAGTGGTGTGTTTTTCAGTATACCAACTTTCCCCCGGCTTTGCAAGGCGGGCTGCCGGCTCACGCCCTCTCCTCCGGGACCGTCAGGTCTTTGACCCACTTGTATTTTTTGTAATTGCGATACACCGCCGGGAGCTTCACCAACTCGTCCAGGTTGATGAGGAAGAACACCGCCAGCACCGGCAGCTTCAGCACGAAGGCCGCCAGCAGGCCCACGGGGACGGCATAGCCCCACATGACCGCAGCGTCGCAGTAAAAGCCGAAGCGGCTGTCCCCGCCGGCGGGGAAGATGCCGTTGAAGGTCATCACGTTCATGGACTGGGCCACCAGGTTATAGGTGCACATGACCAGCATCCATTTGAGATACCGGGACGCCTGTGCGCTCAGATCGGTCAGCGCCAGGATGGCGGGCGTCACCGCCAGCAGGAGCAGAGCCGAGCCTATGCCGCAGGCCAGGGCCAGGCGGCACAGGCGGGAGCCGTACTCCCTGGCCCGGTCCAGCCGGCCGGCCCCCAGCTCGTTGCCCACCAGGATGCCGCCGCCCATCCCCAGGCCGAAGCACAGAGAGCTGATGAGATTCTTCACGATGTTGGCCACGGAGTTAGCCGCCACCGCGTCCGTCCCCAGGTGGCCCATGATCACCGAATACATGGTGAAGCCCAGGCCCCAGACGATCTGATTGCCCAGCAGCGGAAGGCTGTAGCGCCAGAAGTCGGCCTGCAGGCGTCTGTCGCCCCGGAGGAGGTTTTTCATCCGAAGCTTCACCCGCCCGGGCCGGGCCGTCTCCAGGACGCACCAGACCGCCTCCATGACCCTGGCCAGCACCGTGGCGATGGCCGCGCCGGCGATCTCCATCCGGGGCAGGCCCATAAGGCCGAAGATGAACAGCGCGTTCAGCGCGATGTTCACCACCACGCTGGTGCAGCTCACCGCGCTGGCGATGCCGGCCCGGCCGCTGTTTTTAAGCGCCGTCTGATAGACCTGGGAAAGGCCCGTCAGCAGAAACGCCGGGGACACCCACCGCAGATAGACCGCGCCGCGCTCTATGAGCGGCGCCTCGCCCGTGAAGATGCGCATCAGCGCCCGGGGCGCGAACAGCCCCGCCAGGAAGAACACCGCGGACATGGCCGCCGTGATCTTCATGACGTAGGCGAAGATGCGCTCCACCGCGTCCACATCCCCCTTGCCCCAATACTGGGCGGCCAGGATGGACAGCCCCGCGGTCAGGCCGAAGAGAAACATGTTCTCCACGAAGCTCACCTGGCCCGCCAGGCTCACCGCCGACAGGGCGTCCTGGGTCAGCGCGCCCAGCATCAGCGCGTCGGACGCGCTCACCAGGCCAAGCATGATCTGCTGGAAGGTGATGGGCAGTATGAGTTTTATCAGTCTGCGGCGAAACTCCGCCGTCTGCGTCACCATGCGGCTCATGTCCTCCCAAACACGTGTATGTGCGGCCATTATAACACGGTTTACGAGCGCCCGTAAACCGTGTTATAATGGTTACAATTATTATTTATTAAGGAGCGCCGGATATGGAGCAGAGGATACACCTGACCGGTCAGATGCCGGACCGCTGGGAGCTTGCCCTGGCGGAGCTGCGGGAGGAGCTGGGCATGGCGCCGGCGGGGGACGGCATAGAGATCGCCTGTGAAAAGGGCGAAAACCTGGCCGTGGAGAGCGACGGGGCGCGGGTGCGCCTTACCTGGGCGGAGCCTATCCAGTTTTACAGAGCGCTCAGTCTCATCCCCCTGCCCCTGGCCCCCTGCTCCATCCGGGAGACGCCCCGGTTCGCCTCCTCCGGCGTGATGTTCGACTGCTCCCGCAACGGGGTATTGAAGCCCGACGCGGTGCGCCTGTTCCTGCGGAAAATGGCGCTGATGGGCCTGAACCTGGCCATGCTGTACACCGAGGACACCTACGAGATCCCCGGGCGGCCCTTCTTCGGCTACAGACGGGGCCGGTATACCTATGATGAATTAAAGGCCCTGGACGATTACGGGGCGCTCTTTGGCATCGAGCTGTGCCCATGCATCCAGGTGCTGGGCCACCTGAAGCGGGCGCTGCACTGGCCCGCCTTCCACGCCCTGCGGGACAACGACCAGGTGCTTTTGGCGGATGTGGACGAGACATATGAGCTCATCGACGACATGCTCCGGGCCGCCGGCGCCCCCTTCCGGTCCCGGCGCATCCATATCGGCATGGACGAGGCCTACGGCGTGGGCCTGGGGGAGCACCTGGCCCGGTTCGGCTATGAGGACCCCCGTGCCATCATCGGCCGCCACTTGACGCGGGTGCTGGACATTGCGGACAAATACGGCCTTGAGCCCATGATGTGGAGCGACATGTACTTCCACCTGGACGGCGGGGGCCGCAGCGGCGGCGGTTACGACGGCAGCGATATGCCCTCCGCCGGCGCCGTCGCGGCGGTGGACAGGCGGGTGAGCCTGGTATACTGGGACTACTACCACGACAAGGAAGAGGCGTATGCCCGGAACCTGAAAAAGCACGCCGCGTTCGGCGTGCCTACGGTCTTTGCCGGCGGGCTCTGGACCTGGACCGGGCCGGCTCCGGTCTATCCTCTCGCCATAGAGAATACCGTGGCGGGCCTCTCCGCCTGCATGAAGGCGGAGGTGGACACCGTCCTGGCCACCGCCTGGGGCGACAACGGCGCGGAGTGCAGCCTCCTGGCCGCCCTGCTGGGTCTGCAGCTCTACGGCGAGATGACCTGGACGGGCGTATATGACCCGGACGCTTTGGCCGCCCGCTTCCGCCGGTGCTGCGGCGCGGACGCCCAGGCGTTTTTGGACCTGAGCCGCCTGAACTATACGCCGGAGATCAAAAATCTCCCCTCCGACCCGGCGAACCTGTGCAAGTTCATGCTGTGGCAGGACCCGCTGGTGGAGCTGTTTGAGGCCGACACGGAGGGTTACCGTCTGGCGGACCACTTCGCCTCCCTGGCGCCGCTTTACGCCCGGTATGAGCGGGAGAATCCCGCCTACGGGCTGCTGTTCCGGTTTTACACCGCTCTGGCCCGGGCTCTGGCCCTGAAATGCGTCTGGCATGAGAACGCCGCCAAAGCCGTCCGCGCCGGGGATCGGGACACGGCCGGGAAGCTGGCCGACGGCCTGCCCGGCACCATAGAGGCCTTTAAGGCCCTGCGCCAGGTGTGGCGCCAGCTTTGGGAGAGCACCAACAAGCCCAACGGCTTCGAGGTCATCGAGGTCCGGCTGGGCGGCGTCATGGCAAGGCTCGCCGCCGCGGAGGAGAAGATGCGCGCCTTCGCCGGCGGCACAGCGGACGATATCCCCGAGCTCACCGAGCCCTCTCTCGTCTGCAAGCGCCGGCCCGACGGGTCCATCGGCTGCACCAACGTTATGGAAGAGATCGCCACCGCCGGCACCATAGACTGGTAATGGAACAAGCGGACGCGGCCGCGTTCGGCCTGGGCCGCAGATAAAAAGCACACACTTTCTGTATCATGCTTTTTTCCCTGATACAGTTCCGTCAGCCGATGCAGGCGGCGGGCATTCAAAAAATGCACGCCCGTCAGGCCGGTAAGTCCTCCTCGTCCATCAGTTCAATCCCGTTCTCGGAAAGGAGCTTCGCCGTGACGCCCATGCCGGGCACCACTTTGCCGGAGAAAGACCCGTCATAGACCGCGTGGACGCCGCAGGAGGGGCTGCGGGCCTTCAATATGGCCCGGGTGACGCCGTGGGTCTTACAGAAGGCCAGGGCCTTCTCCGCCCCGCCGCGGAATTCCGCCGTCACGTCCTCCCCCGCCTTGCTGAACACCTTATCGCCCCGTATCTCGCTGGGCAGGCGTGGCGCGGGCAGGCCCCCGGCCCGCTCCGGGCAGAATACCACGTATTCCTTACCCTCCAAATATTTATGTACGGCGGCGTTGTCGTTATTGCCGCCGTTATACTTGCAGTTGAGGCCCAAAAGGCACCCGCTGACCAATATCATCTTTCTCTCTCCTTTACGCCGCCGCAGGCGGCGCTCTTTTTTTCCATTTCCCGGACAGGAAGTAGGGGAACATCACCAAAAAGAAGGTGAACCCCGCGAGGGCCCCGCCCAGCCAGTAGCCCATGACCCCCATGCGGAAGGTCTCCGCCAAAAGCACGCACAGGCCGATGCGCGCGGCCACCCCGTCCAATATGCCCAGCACGAAGTTCATCACCGGGAACCCCATGCCGTTGCACAGGGCCGTGCTGGGCCCCCGCAGGGCGTAGCCGAAGAAGTTGAGCGCCGCTATGAGGGCGTAGCTGTGGCTCATGGCCAGCACCGCCGGGTCGTCATCGAAGAGGCGGAACACCGCCTCCGGCGCCAGGAGCATGGCCGCGGACAGCGCCGCCGAATACCCCAGGCCCACGGCCAGGGCGGTCATGAGCGTTTTTGTCACCCGGTCGAACTTCCGGGCGGCGAAGTTCTGCCCCACCATGGTGGCCCCGGACTGGCTCAGGGCCTGGCAGATGATGCTGGCCACGGTGGAGAGCTTGTTGCCCACGCCGGTGACCGCGGACACGGTCACGCCGTAGACGTTCAGGCGGCTTGAAACGAACAGCATGGACAGGTTGATGGCGCAGGACTGGATGGACATGGGCACGCCCAGCTTCAGGAGTTTCGCCAGGTTCGCCCGGTCCGGGCGGAGATATTTGAGGTGAAACTCGAATCCCAGGTCCCCCCGCCGGCGCCGGAGATAGCCAACGCATAAAAGGAAGCTGACCCCCTGGGCGATGACCGTGGCCAGGGCCGCGCCGAAGGGGCCCATGCCCCCGGACACGAACAGGATGTCCAAAATCACGTTCAGCACCGACGCGATGACGATGAACACCATGGGCATCTTGGACTGGCCCATGCCCCGGAGGATGGCCGCCACCATCACGTACCCCACCAGCAGCACCAGCCCCGCCGCGCAGCACACTGTGTACTGCCGGCAGTACTCCGCCGCCTCCGGCGGCACGTTCAATAGGGCGGTGAGCTGCCGGGCGAAGGCCAGCCCGAAGGCGGATATGACGAGACTGAGCCCTAAGATGAACGTGAACATGACGCCCACCATTTTGGAAAGGCTCTCCCGGTCTTTGAGACCCACGTACTGGCTGATGAGCACCTGCCCGGCGTTGCAAAAGCCCATGCACACGAAGGTGAAAAGGTGTATCACGTCCGCGCCCACGCCCACGGCGGAGAGGCCCGCCGGCCCCACGTACCGGCCCACCACCGCCATGTCCACCAGGTTGTAGGCGGTCTGAAGCAGGTTCGACAGCATGAAGGGCCAGGCAAAGGCCAGCAGCTGCCGCCCCACGGGGCCGGTCGTATAGTCTTTTATGAGGGTTCGGTCTTTGGGCATATCAGAGCGGGTATACCCAATAGGCGTCCGCGCCGGGCACGCCGCCCAGGATGGCGAGCCGGTCGTTCCCGGACCAGTACACAGCATGGGGTTTGATCTCCTCCACACCGGCGGTGTTCAGCCGCAGCATCTGCCCGGCGACGCAGTCCAGCACCCAGGCGTCCATATAAAGCGTTTCGTTCTCATACCGGGAGCGGTAGATGCACAGTTTGTCCCCGTCTGGGCTGAGGGAGCACTCCGTGCCCTCCCCGGGCCAGGCAAAACCCTCTATAGGCGTCTGCTCCCCGGTGAACAGGTCCAGCACGAAGACGTTATCAGCTTCATCCAGGCCCAGGGCGAACCCGCCGCCAAAGGCCCGGTCGGCGTCCGGGAGAAATATAAGGTCGTCAACATCGGCGGCAGTCTCCGCAGCTACGGGATCGTCCCGCGCCACGATCCAGGCCCGGAAGGGATCCGCTGTCAGGCAGCACACGCCCTCTTCGCCCAGCACGCACACGCCGGTGTGGGCGCCGGTCAGCTCGTCCAGGTCATATATGGTCCCGTCGGCCAGGTCGCAGTACCAGGGCGTGCCGTCCCCGCCCCGCAGGAGCAGGGCGCTCCTGTCGGGGGAAAATACGGCGCTGCGGATATCTTTGGGAAGGTCCATGCCGCATTCCGCGGGCACATCCGTCAGCTCTCCTGTTTCCAGGTCCAGCAGAACGGGATACCCATCATAGCCGCCCTCCGGCAGCGTCAGCAGCACCGGCACGGAATCGGTGGGGCTCTGCGCCTCCGTCAGCCGCCACAGGCCTTCGCTGTTGGCAGGGGCGTAGGTGATGACCGCCAGGCCGTCATAGACGGCATAGTCCAGTTCGATGTGGAAGTCGTCCCCATAGAGACTGTAGTCCTCCGAGAAGGAGCGGTCCGCCAGAAGGGTATGGCTGCCGTCCTGGGCCTCGATGGCGTTGAAGTGGCCGCCCTGATTCATCATCCGCTCATCGTGGCACACCAGAAAGAGCCCGCCGGCGGTATAGCTGCCATCGGGCATCTCCACACAGGTGCCGTCCACGGTCCCGCCCATGGTGATGGCCGGGGCGTCCCCTGCGGCCAGGCAACTGTCCACCAGCGAGAACACCAGCGCCAGCGCCAAGGTGAGAGCCATAAGCCATTTCTTCATCTTTCCACATCCTTTTATCTATATTTCTTAACTTATTGTACCCTCCCTATCCATATATTGCAAGGTAAAACCTACCGCCTGATCCGGATGGTCACCACCATCTCATTGTCATTCTGCTCCCGGAGCATCCCCACGTCCACGCCCCCCTGGCGCATCACGTCCACGTTCCGCTGGAGGGTGTTCAAAAATACCCGCACGTCTTTTAAGACGAACCGGGTCCGGGTGGGGGCCGGGCGGGTCTGGCGGGCCAGGAGGGCGTCTATGTAGCTGTCCGCGGCGGGGACGGTGAGCTGCCGCTCGATGATATGGTCCAAAGCCTGGCGGCGCAGCTCGTCGTCGGGCAGGCGCAGCAGCGCCCGGCCGTGGCGCTCGGTGAGCTCCGCCGCCCGGAGCTTGGAGAGGATGTCGGCGGGCAGCTTTAATAGCCGCAGCTTGTTGGCGACGGCGGACTGGCTCTTGCCCAGCCGCCGGGCGCACTCCTCCTGGCTCAGGCCGAAGGTGTCCATGAGCCGGGCGATGCCCCGGGCCTGCTCGATGAAGTCCAGGTCCTGCCGCTGCAGGTTCTCCACCAGGGCCAGCACGCCGCTCTCCGCCTCGTCCACCTCCAGCACCAGGCAGGGCACCCGCTCCAGCCCCGCCATCTTCGCCGCCCGGAGCCGCCGCTCCCCCGCCACCAGCTCATACCGGCCCGCCCGGTACCGCACGGACAGGGGGCTCAGCACCCCGTAGCGGCCTATGCTGGCCGCCAGCTCCTCCAGCTGGGCCGGGTCGAAGTTCTGCCGGGGCTGATAGGGGCTGGGGGCGATGTCCTCCACCGCCAGCTCCGCCACCATCCCCCGCCGCCGGGTCTTCAGCATCTGCATGGGAATAGTCCCCCCTTTTACCGCATAGGATAGGTATATTATAGATGCTATCCTGCGCAAAAAAGGGGGAAACGGCGGTGCCGTTTCCCCGTGCAATTTTTTCATACTCCCGTGCCGTCGAAGGGCGGGGTGTAGGCGCTCTCGGCGCTGGAAAGCTCCTGAGTGTAGCCCTCCAGAAGGCCCAGGGCGGCCATGTAGTCCGCGGCGCGCTGATACTCCTCTTGGGTCAGGGGGCGGTCCGGGCCGCCCACGCCGTTGGGGGTGTACTGGCCCATGAGACTGACCAGCACGTCCCCGTCCCGGAAGGTCTCCCGGATCCAGTCCAACACCGCGAAGGTGTTGTCAAGCTCGCCCGGCAGGACCAGGTGGCGTATCATCACGCCCCGGACGAGCATGCCGTCCCCGTCCAGCACGTAGGGGCCCGTCTGGCGGAACATCTCCAGGATGGCGGCCCTGGCCACGGCGGGGTAATCCCCCGCGCCGGAGAGCTCCGCCGCGAGGGCACCGTCCATGTATTTCATGTCCGGCAGGTACACCTGCACCTTCCCCTTCAGCGCCTTCAGGGCCAGGACGGACTCATATCCCCCGCTGTTCCATACCACCGGGATACCCGGCGGCGGGTCCAGGGCCTTCACGACGGCGGGCAGGAAGTGGGCCCCGGTGACGAGATTCATATTGTGCACGCCCTGCCGCTCCAGCTCCCGGAATATCTCCCGCAGCCGGTCCACGGTGACGGTCTTGCCCCTGGCCCCGGCGCTGATGTCATGGTTCTGGCAAAAGACGCACCGCAGACTACACCCGGCGAAGAACACCGCGCCGCTGCCCCGGACGCCGCTGATGCAGGGCTCCTCCCAGAAATGTGGCGCCGCCCGGCTCACCACAGGCTCTTCCCCCACGCCGCAGAAGCCGGTATGTGCGGCGTCCCGGAGGACGCCGCACTTGCGTGGACAGATAGAACAGATCATGGGTCACCTCTTACGAATATCGTAGAAAAGAACCCGATAAACGGGATTTGGTTGTGCAGAATAGAACGCTCACTCTAAGTTCAGCTTATAATAATGGGCATCAAAATAGGTTTCTTCTCCCCATTTTTTATAGCGCGTTTTTCTGACCTCTGAAAACCCAAATTTACGAAGAAGCGTAATCGACGCAAGATTGATATCTGCCACTTCTCCCGTGATGGACTTGCCGCCTTCCGCCTTGACCCAGCGAATGATGGCGTCGACCACTTCGGTTCCGAGGCCTTCTTTCCAATGGTCTTTTGAGATGCAATATCCGATATCGTAATTCCCGTTTTCAGGGAATATGCAGCAGGTACCGACAGGCGTACCATCCTCTTTCCATTCAGCGACCAGATAATATCCCTCCAGGTCGTCTTCCATCTCATCGACACATTTGAGATACGCTTCATCCATGTTCTCGCGGATAGGGTCGCTCATATACTTTCCGTTTTCTTTGTCTCCCCATAGAGACAGTGTAAAGTCTTTATCGGACTTCTGCCAGGAACGGATCGTCAATCTTGGCGTTTCTAAGTTCTTGATAAAAACCATTTTGTGTGTTTTTCCTTTTCAAATCCCGATTTGCCGCGCAGAGGTTGACGGTGTTCCCTCCAACCTGAACCGCCATAACCTGGCCTGGTCCTCCGGGGAAGCGTAGCCGATGCCCACCCGGGGCGAGGCGGCGATATGGGCGGGCGCATAGCCGTCGTCCTCCAGGGACAGCCCCTCCCCCAGCACGACGTCGTTCAAACTCTTGTCGATGCGCAGGAGCTTCGTCACCCGGCCGGGGCCCATGGCCCCCTCCACGCCCCGGATGAGCACCGCCTGGGGGTCGTCCTCGGCGCCGGTCACCAGGTTCAGCATCCAGTGGATGCCGTAGCAGAGATAGACGTATAGGGTCCCCGCCCGGTGGTACAGGACCTCCGTGCGCTTGGTGCGGCCGTGGCAGGCGTGGCAGGCGGTGTCGGCCTCGCCGAAATAGGCCTCCGTCTCCGTGATGCGGGCGCGTATGATCTGCCCGTCCGGCAGGCGCCGGACCAGTATTTTACCCACGAGGGCCCGCGCCGCCTCCGGCGCGGGTCTCATCAAAAGCTCATTCATATTCATAGGTATATCCCTTGCCGGCCTCGGTGAAGCCGTCTTTGAGGCCCGCGGTCACCAGCACCCGGTCGTCCTTGGTGATGAGCACCAGGTCCACGTCCTCATGGGCCGCGGCGTAATCCAGGGCTTTCTCCGCCCCCAGCACGAACAGGGCCGTGCTCAGCGCGTCCGCCCGGGCCCCGTCGGGGGTCACCACCGTCACGGACAGCAGGTCGTTGTCCACGGGCCGGCCTGTGGCCGGGTCCAGGATGTGGATATAGGTCTGGCCGTCCTGCTCAAAGTACCGCTGATAACCCCCGGAGGTGACCACCGCAGTTTGTCCCACGCTGAGGGTGCCCACATAGGCGCCGGTGTCTTTGGGGTCCGTCACTGCTACCTGCCAAAGTCCCCCGTCGGGGCGGGTCTCGCCCAGGGTCTGCACGTTCCCGCCCAGGGACAGGATGGCCTGCTCCGCCCCGGCGGCGGCCATGGCCTCCGCGGCCTTTTGGGCGGCATAGCCCTTGGCCACCGCGCCCAGGGACAGCTCCATCCCCGCGGGCACGGTCACAGCATCGCCGTTGATCGTGATGCCCCCTGTATCCTTAGCGGCCAGGAGCCCATCCAGCTCCGCCTGGTCCGGCACCCGGTATTCACCGGTGGTGAAGCCCCATGCCTTGATGACCGGATACAGCGCCGGGTCCAGGGCCCCGCCTGTCTCCCGCCACACGTCCAGGGCCGTATCCATCACGGCGGCGCAGTCGGCCGACACCGCCACAGGCCCGCCCGCGCCCCCGTTCAGGGCGTGGAGGGAGCCGCCCTCCTTCTCCGGGTCCAGGTCCGCCGCCAGGGCGTTGATGACCTCCGCCGCGGCGCCGAGGGCGGCGTCGGCCTGGTCCCCATAGGCGGTGAGGAGCATGACCGTGTCCATGGCGAACAGCTGCTTTTCATGCTTCTCCGGGCCCTTCTTCCCGCAGGCGGCGAGGACCAGCCCCAGGGCCAGGACCAGCGCCCCCAGGCGCTTACAGCTCCGCCTTGCGGGCCTCATAGAACTCCCGGTAGTCCTTCAGCATGTACTTGAGCACCTTGGGGGTATCCAGGTGGTAGGGGCACTTGCTCTTGCACCTGCCGCACTCAAGGCAGGTCTCGATCTTGTTCATCTTCTCCTGCCACTCGGGGGTGAACCAGGGCCGCCAGGGACTGCGGCGGATGAGCATGTCCATCCGGGCACAGTTTCGTATCTCTATCCCCTGAGGGCAGGGCATGCAGTAGCCGCAGCTTCGGCAGAACTGACCGCCCAGCTGGGCCTTGTCCGCGTCGATAATGGCCTGCAGCTCGGTGTCCAGGGCCGGGTCCTCCTCCGCCAGGGCCAGCCACTGCTCCAGCTCCTCCATGGTCTGCACACCATAGATGGGCACCACGCCCTCCTGCGCTCCCATGAACGCGTGCACCGCCCGGGCGTTGGAGAGCATGCCGCCGGCCAGGGCCTTCATGGCGATGAAGCCCATGTCTGCCTCCCGGCAGGATTGGACAAGCGCAAATTCCTCGGGGCTGGACAGGTAGCTGAAGGGGTACTGCAGCGTCTCGAACCGGCCCGAGGCCACCGCCTCCTGGGCGAAGCGGATGGAGTGGCTGGTGACGCCGATGTGGCGGATATGGCCCGCGGCTTTGGCCTCCTGCGCGGCCTGCCATGCGCCGTTGTCCACCTCGTCCCAGTTGGACACCATATGGAACTGGAACAGGTCTATGTAGTCGGTCTTGAGCCGCTCCAGGCTCATCTGGATGTGTTTGGCCACGGTGTCGTGGTCCCGGCCCATGCTCTTGGTGGAGATGACGATGTTTTCACGCACGTCGGCCAGAGCCAGGCCCAGCTTCTCCTCGGAGTCGGTGTAGGAGTTGGCGGTATCGAAGTAGCGGATGCCGCCCTCATAGGCCCGGCGGAGGATGGGCACGGCCTCGGCCTTGCTCCGCCGCTGGATGGGCAGGGCGCCGAAGGCGGGCTTCGTGACTACAAGGCCGGTCTTTCCCAATGTCAAGGTCTGCATAAGATCACCTCAAAGTGTATATGATTAATTGAAAGTTTACCCTTGCATGGGGCGAATGTCAAATAGAACTTGACTTTTGCGGGGCCGCGTGGTATTATAATGCCCCAATCGAACGACGCGGGATAGAGCAGTCTGGTAGCTCGTCGGGCTCATAACCCGGAGGTCGGGGGTTCAAATCCCTCTCCCGCCACCATAAAGAAAACCCTAGAGCCGCAACGGTTCCAGGGCTTTTCTTTTGCCTTTCACGGGGTAAAGAGCGGGCCGAAAAATGCCGAATAATTCAACTTTAGTTCAACTTGCTTTCAAAATCACGCCTTTTTCAAGATAACATCTGCCAGAATGTCAGCGTTCATTTGGTCGGCCTGTTCGATGATATGAGCGTAGATGTTTTGTGTTGTACTTACTTTGGCATGGCCCAGGCGCTTGGAGATTGAAACGCTGTCCGCTTTGTTGAAGTATAGCAGCGAGGCCATAGTGTGCCGGAAAGCGTGAGGGTGAATGTGCGGGAGGCCGTGGCGGGTGCTGAACTTTGTGAGCCAGTCGTTTACTGTGTCCGGGTGTATAGGGTTTCCGTTATCTTGCGAGAACACATAGCCCTTGTAAACAAAGTATTTCCCCAGGCGTAACCGCTCCCCATATTGCCAAGCCCTATACTCTTGCAATAGCTGCATAGTTTCAAGGGGCAGAGAGACAAGGCGGTTAGAGGTATCTGTCTTTGGGCTATCTTCATACACGCCCCGGTCAACGGCGTAAAGGATGTTATTGCAAATGCGGATACGATTGTTTTTGAAGTCCACATTTTCCCATTTCAAGCCCAAAATCTCCCCGCGCCGCGCCCCTGTTATCAGCAGCAGATGAACAAGGGTTTTCCAGCGTATAGGTTCATCCTCCAGTGCGTCCCGGATAGCCTCCACCTGTTCCGGCTGGAAGTAATCCGGCTCTTTCTTTTCCAGCTTTGGAAGTGTAGCACGGGCGGCAACATTAAACGGGACAAGCCCCTCTTTCACGGCCTGTTCTAACACCGTGGAGATCAGCCGATGATGTTCTAGGATTGTCTTTACTGATAACGGGCGGGTGTCGGCCTTGATAGTAAATGCCTGTTCCGGTTTCATGCCCAGGGCGGCGGCAATGGCCCTTGCTACATCTTCATTAACCGAATGGCCCCGGCAAGCTGCATACACGCTATTGATGGCAAGCCCCGTCTGATTCGCTATGTCTATCTGTTTGAGCCTTGCCGCCTTTAATGCGGCTTTTAGGTCGATTTTCGCAGTTGCCCGCTTTGGCCCTTTCCTAGTCCCCGGCTTGCCCAGATCGGAATAAAATGTATTCAAATGGTCGGCCCGTATCTCTTTTAACCGCAAAAAACCGATGGCGGGATATATCCGGGTTGTCAATTCACGGTAGCGGACTATGGTGCTATGTTTTAGCCCCCGCTGCTCTTTCATAGAAATCACATATTCGCAGTATTTTTCAAATCGCTGTCTGCTATCAGATGTAACCCCCTCTTTACATTCTTTCTCAAAGGTCGCGGCAAATGCCTCGGCCTTTTTTCTTGCGCTCTTTTCTGTCCAGGTGGGCAATACATCAAATGTGGCTGTCCAGGGTTTTAGCTGCTTTCCGTCCGCTCCCCGCCCACGGTGGACACGGATAGAGTAGGAGATCAGTTTTCCGTTTTTGTCCCGGCGCTCTTGAATATTAGCCATTAGAATCTCCCCTTTCACAAAGGCGGCTTAATTTGAACTCCACAAAATCGCATATTTCATTTTGAAGATGGTTCATATTTTCAAGGGAAATATATGCTTTCTGGTTTCCTCGGCTGATTACATATCCGTCTTTGAACATCTTTAGCCATTTTTCGATAGGTGCCGCATTTTCATCTGGGCCGTGTGCAGGTGAAGCAAATTTTATTTCAAAGCCGGACAATTTTGCAAAAGCAAGAAGTCCAGTCATAAGCGCGTCCCCTTCCTCTTGAACTTCAGTAATAGCTTGATAAAAATGCTCCAATTCATTTTTATAATCTACATAGCCCATTAGCCACTCAAAGCTATAACCAGGATATTTCTCCGCTATTCGCCTTGCTGTCTGTTCGGTTAAGGAGGCAGAAGAATTGATAATTTTCGAGATTGTTTGCTGGGATATAGGGATTGATTTAGCGAGGGCAGTTTGTGTGATGTGTTCCTTTTTGCATAATTCTTTCAACCTGTTTCCCCATATAGGGTTTACATTTGCTTTGGGACGGGACATTTTATGCTCCTTTCTTAAAACGCATTTCACTTTAAGAAGTGTTGGACTTTTTACGCCTACAATGCTATTATACACATGGCGGGACGATAATGCAAGCCCCAAAATAAAAAAACATGAAAGAGGGTAACACGATGCAAGAGCGAAAGAACTTCCCTAGCATAAGGGAGACGGCAAAGCGCGGGCCATTGACAGAGTATTGTTTGCGGTTGATGCTCAAACAGGGTACGCTCCCAGGGGTATATAGTGGAAAGAAATTCCTAGTCAATTACGATGCCCTTCTAGAACAGCTTGGCACAAAAGAGGCTGCTAGATGATTGCAGAGATGTTGAGCCGTGGCCGTGGCCGCGCTGTCCCGCTCACGGCGCTATGCGAGGCCACAGGAAAGGGAGAGCGCGAAGTGCGTAAACAGATCAGCCGGGAACGGTTGGCGGGGGCGCTGATACTTTCTGCTATGGAAAACGGCGGGGGATACTATTTGCCCGCCGATGGTGCAGAGGTTCGCAGCTTTTCCCGGTCGATGGCACACCGCGCCGCAGAGACAATGACGATCGCACGATTGGCGGAAAATGCAGCGGCAGACCTGGACGGGCAAACGATGTTAGAGGGATGGCGGAATGAGTGAGAGTATCATTTTCTACCGCAGTTTCTATGACGCTATTGTTGGCAGCGGATTAAATGATGCAGATCAACTGGCAGCTTTCAAAGCAATCTGCGAATATGGCCTATACGGGACGGAACAAAAGATAACCGGCCTACCATACGGCATTTTTGTGATTGCACGAGAATCCATAGACGCAAATGCACGAAAGCGCGAGGGCGGCAAGAAAGGCGGCAGACCAAAAAATGAAACGTCTGGTTTTGAAAGTGAAAACCAAAGGTTTCCAAAAGGTGAAAACACAGTAACAGGAACGGGAACTATTACGGATACATTTACCGTGACGGGAACGGGGACGGGAACGGATAAAGCCGATAGCCCGCCCGCTCCACAGAAAAAAGATATTTCTTTTGTTCCTCCATCCTTGAATGAAGTACAGCAGCTTTGCAAGGATAAAGGCTATGTTACTTCACCGACAAAGTTTTATTATCACTATCAAGCAAGCGGATGGGAACACGTTAAAGATTGGCGGTCAAAACTTGCCGCATGGAATGAGGATGACGCTAAAAAACAGGTGTCCAATAAAACAGACAGCGGAGGAATAGCGGATTCCGCGCCTGACGCGGGAGAATTGGAACGTATGAGGAAATTGCGAGAGCGGTTGAGGGCCGGGACGTTATGAACGGGAGAGCGTCACAGAAAAAAGGTAGGGCGGCAGAGATCGAATTATCCCATGTATTCCAGGGGTACGGAATACCAGCGGAGCCGGGGAGCGCGATGAACTTTGGCGCAGAGCCGGACATTAAAGGCGTTTCCGGCCTACATTGCGAGGTCAAAAGGCGCGAAAGGTGGAGCCTCCCGGAATGGACGGCACAGGCGGAAAGGGATGCGGCGGCTATGGGCGATGGAGCGCCAGCCGTGATATTCCGTAGCAATCGCCAGCCGTGGCGGATATGTATGCGCCTGGACGACTTCATGGAATTTTACAGAAAAGCACAGGCGAAAGGGGGGCCACCGTGAAAGTATCAGATGAACAGATCATAGCGGCGATTCTTTCATGCAGTACGAATAAACAGGCGGCGGAAACTTGTGGGCTATCGGAAAAGCAGTTTTATACGCGGCTATCCCGGCCAGAGTTGAAGTCAAAACTAGCAGAGGCCCGGACACGGCTGCTAGAGAGCGCCACAAGCGCAATACAAGCCCGTATAGGCGAGGCCGTGGAAGTAATGTCAAATATCATGCTCAACAGCGAAACGACGGCACAGACCCGGTTAAACGCCGCAGACGCTATAATCCGTAATTCCTTGAAGATGGGAGAGCGGACGGACGTGCTGGAACGGATAGCGGAGATCGAAAAGACGTTGGGGGCGCTGGAGGATGAAAAACGTTGAATACAGATTGAGGGCCATAGAGGGAATAATCGGAAATAAGGTAAAGGCTGCACAAGAGGCTACAGAGCAGATAAGCATACTGCCCCACATAGCAAGCGTGTATGAACCCCTTTATGACGATATACAGAGGGGAGGGCATACCACCTATTATCTCCCCGGCGGGCGTGGCTCTTGTAAATCCTCTTTTGTGTCGCTGGAATTGATTGACGGCATTATGAAAGACCCGGAGGCAAACGGCATTGTGTTCCGGGCGGTGGGGGCCACGCTGCGGGATTCCGTCTTTACACAGTGCTTATGGGCCGTTGACGTGCTGGGCGTGGCTCACCTTTGGAAAGCCCATGTTTCCCCCATGCAGATGACGTACATACCCACAGGCCAGGTGATTATTTTCCGTGGCCTGGATGACCCCTTAAAGCTGAAATCCATCCGGCCACCGCATGGGAGATTCAAATATATCTGGTTTGAGGAGCTATGCGAAATCAGCGGGCGGAACAAGCTGCGGAGCGTCCTACAAAGCGTTATGCGGGGCGGATCTGGATTCCGGGTATTCGGCTCCTTTAACCCGCCCATATCAAGGTCCAACTGGTGCAACGTGCTAGTGGATGAACCTGACCCCAGGGCCATAACCTTTAGAACCGATTACACACAGGTCCCCGCGTCGTGGCTGGGCGATGACTTTGTGGCCGAGGCAGAGCGGCTAAAGGAGATTAACCCGCAAGCATACAGGCATGAATATCTAGGAGAGGCCGTAGGCAGCGGAGGCGAAGTATTCGCAAACATTACAACGAGGGAAATCACCGACGACGAAATAGAACAGCTTACATACACTTATGCGGGCGTAGATTTTGGCTTTTCGTCTGACCCTTGCGCCGTCATAAAGGTTGCTTTTGATAGCAAGAAAGATACCATTTTCTTGTTGGATGAGATATACCGGCGGCATTGTAGCAATAAGGAACTGGCCGACATGATAAAGGAAAAGGGCATGGACAAGCGCAACCCCCGTAAAATCTACTATTCCCAATTTGCGGGGGGATATGTCGAAGATCACCAGCATTTTGTGGCCGATTGCGCCGAGCCGAAAAGCATATACGACCTACAGGGCCAGGGCCTAAAGGTATCAGCTTGCCGTAAATTCCCCGGATGCGTCCTATACCGTATAAAGTGGCTGCAAAACCGCCGTATAGTGATAGACCCGGCCAGGACACCCAACGCCCACCGGGAAATGACACAGTACGAGTATTGCAGAGACAAAGACGGGGAATTTTTGGCCGATGTGCCCGATAAAAACAACCATTGTATAGATGCCCTGGCTTATGCTTGCGACGGGCTTATATACAAAAAGGGCGTTACAGCCTAAAGAAAGGAGGCTTACTCTTATGGGCTATCTAAAGATCAAATGCGGCAGATGCCGGGGGACATGGGAGATATACAACCGGGACGACTGGCACAACGGCAACGCGCAGACTTGCCCGCATTGTTTCTCCAGCATTGATAAAAAGACCTGGCAAGACGCGCTTATAGCCTTTTCCGAAATGGAAGATGTAAATAGGCAGCTCATAGCAGATCACAACGGCTACCCCGACGCTTACCCCCTATTCCGCATTGACTACAGGGCCGATAAGGGGCTATACTGACCCCTTTTACAAATTCAAGACAGGCACAGAAAGGAGATAGTATGCACAGAAACCCGAATGACATTGAAGTTGTCGAGATGCCCATGACGATTACCACGTCACACGGCACAATGACAAGGGAAACCCTGGAGGAATATAACAAGACCGCGAAAGAGGCAGAGGAAAAGCGCCTTGCAGATCAGAGGGCCGAGGCAGAGGCCAGACCCCGCGGGGAATGTCCTTTTAGGCGTGGCCGATATGACCCGCGCTGCATAGCCTCTTGTGCCCTGTATGCTGACGGCTGCACCATTGCCCGGAAAGAGGCCCAGCACGACACAGCCGGGAAAAAATGCCCATTTGGGCCGTATGACCACGCTTGTAATTCATCTTGCCAGCTTTACAACGGCGGCTGCACCGTTATTGCAGCTATATAAAGAAAGGAGTTTATACATGGCTTACAGAAATTATTTTGAAGAAGTTGACGAAATGGCGCGGGGTATCTTTGCCGAGTACGCCAGCACAAAGGAGGCTTACGAAAGGGCCCAGCAGCGCAGAGACAGCACCCCCGTAAAACAGTATGCTGACCCGAATTATGTTGCAAAGGCCGCCAGGGCCGCCGCTGACTATGCGGAGGCAGACGAAGCTTTTAAGCGTATTAAGCGGAGTATGCAGCGCGATTATACAGACAAGGTTGACGCTATCCGCGCCCGCCTTGCCGCCGAGATCGAGCGGGACAACATGGCCCGCCCCGGCGACCTGGACACCGCCGCTCTGGAATTGATGAAATCCGGCATTTTGCGGGCCACCGAATACGACGCTTTACTGGAGGAGGCCAGGGCCAAAGGCAACCGCACCATGCAGCGGCTTGTTTCCAAGTTTGCAAAGGACGCAGCAACCGCAAAGGCCGAAAAGGACGGCACGACAGACCCGGAGGCTATGCGCTTGCGTGTTGTCGCCAATAAGGGCATGGACAGCAGCACCGATGCCATTTTAGACGGCTTTGACACTATGCGGGAGGCGTTCAACCGCAGCATGAACAACCCCGGCATGATTCCTTACTGGGACCAGCTCACCAAAAAGACCTGGGAACACCTTTAAGGGGAGGGGATAGCATGGCCGACAGAAAGGCAGCGCGGGCAAAAGGTGAAGAAACCCGCCGCCGCAATGCAGAGATCAGAGCAAAGGCAGAGGCAGAGCGCCGAGAAAAGGAAAGCCGGGACAGGGCGCTTGTATGCGATGTTATGCGGGATATTATGAGAGACAGCGGGGCCACCGTAGCCCAGCGCCTTTATGCCGCCGCCGTCCTGGAGAACCTACAGTATTACCACTTTGCCCCCAGCGGCATGAAACCGCCCATAGAACAGGGCAGCAATGACATGGACGCAATAACAGAGGAATTGCGGGAGAGGATAGCTTGCATGAGCAAGGAATGAAAGAGCAGGGAGCGGGAGAAATCCCGCTCCTTACTTGTCCCATAAATCGGACAGCCGCCCTCTAGAAAAATTCAACTTTAATTCAACTCCGACACAAAAAGTTGAATTATGATTCTCCACGATATAAGGGTGGAAAACGAAAAAACCTTGTGTTTTCAATATGTTGACGGACTTTAGCAAACGAAAGAACACGCCTGTTTTGGAACTCATAACCCGGAGGTCGGGGGTTCAAATCCCTCTCCCGCCACCATAAAAATCGCCGTTTTCGCACGTAAAACGGCGTTTTTTCATGCCTTTTTGCCCCAAAAGTGGGGAAAGCCTCAAATTTTTGACCCCAATTTGACCCCAATTTGTCTCGCCAGGGGTCACTTTTTTGTCCCAAAAAGGCGGGCTGGATGTGCCGTTTATGTTCCTTCTGGATCATCTTGCCGGCGCTGACGCCATCTCGTGGGCCACGCCTATCGCGGACTGCGGTGCTATGCTGGTCGGCATCGGCCTGTTTGTGCCGTTATGGAGAAAAATGGGAACAAAATAGCAAAATACTCCTCACCTCCGACGCGGAAGTGAGGAGCTGCTTTTTGCTCTTAATCCGGGTATTGATTGGCCACGATCTTCACCATGGTGGCAGCCACATACAGGCACAAAAGCCCGTCCGCCAGCAGCGCCGCGCCCAGCACCACCGTGAGAAGGGCCGCGCCCCGGGCCGACTGGAACACCAGCACGACGCCCGTGAGGATGGCCGCGGCGGCCAGGACGATGGTGAGCCACCAGCGCTCGATGCCGAATCGCCGGGCGTCCAGGGCGATGCGTATCTTGAACAGTCCGTCCGCCAGGATCAGGACCCCCAGGGCGATGCTGATGACGTTCATCATCCTGCCGGGGAAGATGAGGATGATAATGCCCAGGACCAGCAGGATGATGCCGGTCTCCAGGTCATATTGGAACGCCAGGCGGTACAGGTCCTTGGCAAAGTATCCGGCCATTTTGGCAATGCCGAATATGACCAGCGCCGCGCCCAGGATATATCCCATGGCGGTGGCGGAGACGCGGGGCCGCGCCATGAACAGTATGCCTATGACGCACAGGACCGCGCTCATGACGATATAGCTGACCTTGGCGGCCCGAATGGGCGTTACGGAACGAAATCGCATAGCGGCACCTTCTTTCGATACCACTAATAGCATGGGCGGCGGCCCATTCATACGGACAAAATGAGCCCCATGCCCGAATTTTGGGCACGGGGCCCGGTTTATCCAATTTTCGGGCAAAGGACCGGGTTTGCCTATTTTTCCCGGCCAGGAGAGCGTGCTATCATCTGCTCCAGAGAATCCCGCTGCATCTCGGTGAACCGACGCACGTCGGGCAGCACGTCGTCTTTCATGCCGGAGGCCAGCCACCAGGAGACGCATCCGAAGGCCACGCAGGTATAGTACCGGTGAAGGTGCTCCCAGTCGTCCTCCGGCAGCCGCCGGCCGTTCAGGACCGTGCTCAGATGGACGCGGACCACATGGCCGCACACGTTCCACAGATATTGCTCGTACACGTCCCGGCTGGCGGAGTTATAGATTGCAGGATGGCCCGCCTCTTGTCCAGCGCGGCCCGAACAATGGCGTTCAGGCAGTCATCCAGCGTCTCCAGCGTGGGATGGCTTTGGATGATGGCCTCCGCCTCATCGTCCACGATCTCCTCTATGAGCTCCGGGATGCCCTGGTAGTGGTAATAGAAGGTGTTGCGGTTGATGCCGCACGCCGAGACGATGTCCTTCACGGTGATCTGGGACAGGGGCCTGTCGTTCAAGAGCTTTAGCAGCGCCGCCTTGATGGCGCTGCGTGTCAGGTTCGCCATAATAAAAATGCTCTTTTCTTTGATGATAACACCATAAGACTAATGGATTTTCGCAAAAATGTCAACTCGCGCCCTGCCGGCGCAGGAAAGTATTGCAAGAGGTGAGTATATGGAAAGGATATGCAGGAAGATCGTCCAATGGCGCATCCCGATCCTGGTCATCAGTGTTCTGCTGCTGATCCCGTCGGTGATGGGTCTCGTGAACACCCGGATCAACTATGACATGCTGACCTACCTGCCGGAGGACATGGACACGGTGACCGGGCAGAACGCGCTTCTGGAGGACTTCGGAAAGGGCGCGTTCTCCTTCGTCGTGGTGGAGAACATGCAGGACCGGGACGTGTCGGCTCTCCGGGAGCGGATCGAGGCTGTGCCCCATGTGGAGTCGGTGCTGTGGTATGACACCGTCGCGGACCTGTCCATCCCTATGGAGGCGCTGCCCGAGAAGATCTACAGGGCGTTCAACACGGATGACGCCACGCTGATGGCGGTGTTTTTTGACACATCCACCTCGGCGGACGAGACCATGGAGGCCGTGGGACAGATACAGGACATTGCCGGGGAGAAGTGCTTTGTGGCCGGCCTGTCCGCGCTGGTGGCGGACCTGAAGGAGCTGTGCGAACGGGAGGAGCCCGTGTATGTGGGGCTGGCGGTGGCGCTGGCCTGCGCGGCGATGATGCTGCTTTTGAACGGGTGGCTGGTGCCCTTCGTGTTCCTGGCCAGCATCGGCATAGCCATCGTGTTCAATCTGGGTTCCAACTGGTTTCTCGGTGAGATATCCTATATCACCAAGGCGCTGTCCGCCGTGCTGCAGCTGGCCGTGACGATGGATTACTCCATCTTCCTCTGGAACAGCTATAACGAGCAGAGGGAGCTCTTTCCCGATAAGGAAGAGGCCATGGCGCAGGCGATCCGAAAGACGATGGCCAGCGTCATGGGCAGCAGCGCCACCACCATCGCTGGCTTCATTGCCCTGTGCTTCATGAGCTTCACCCTGGGCCGGGACCTGGGGCTGGTCATGGCGAAGGGCGTGCTCCTGGGGGTGCTGTGCTGCGTCACAGTGCTGCCGGCGCTGGTGCTGCTGCTCGACAAGCCCCTGCAGAAGACCCGCCACCGCAGTCTCATCCCGCCCATGAACGGCTTTGCCAGGGCTGTGGCTAAGGCGTTCCCGGTGTTTCTCATCCTGACGGTGGTGATCGTCCCCGTCGCCTTCAACGGCTACAGCCAGACGAACGACGAGGTCTATTACGACCTGGGCGAGAGCCTGCCGGACGACATGGCATACGTGATCGCAAACAGCGAGCTGCGGGATAAGTTCGACATCGCCTCCGCCCACATGCTGCTGGTGGACGCGGATCTGCCCGCGCCCCAGGTCAAGGCGATGATGGACGAAATGGAGCGGGTGGACGGCGTCAAGACCGTGCTGGGGCTGGAGTCCGTCGTGGGCACAGCGGTGCCCCGGGAGATGCTGCCCGCGTCCATCACCGGACTGCTGCGCTCGGACCGCTATGAGCTCATACTGATAAGCTCCGCCTATCGGGTCGCCAGCGACCAGTCCAACGCCCAGATCGACGCGCTCAACGCCATCCTCAAAAATTACGACGAGACGGGCATGCTCATCGGCGAAGCCCCCTGCATGAAGGATATGATCGAGACCACCGACCATGACTTCAAGATCGTCAACCTCATCTCCATCCTGGCGGTGTTCGTGATCATCCTGCTGGTGGAGCGGAGCGTTTCGCTGCCGTTCCTGCTGGTGGCGGTCATCGAGGTGGGCATCTTTATCAACCTGGGTCTTCCCCATTATCTGGGCCAGTCGCTGCCCTTCATCGCGCCCATATGCATCAGCACCATCCAGCTGGGCGCGACGGTGGACTACGCGATACTGCTGACGACCCGCTATAAAGAGGAGCGGGCCGGCGGCAGAGACAAAAAGGACGCCGTGGCCACGGCGCTGGGCATATGCGCGCCGTCCATCCTGGTGAGCGGCTTCGGGCTGTTCGCGGCCACCTTCGGCGTGGCGCTGTATTCCAATATCGACATCATCCGGTCGATATGCATACTGCTGGCCCGGGGCGCGGTGGTGAGCATGCTATGCGTGCTGTTCATCCTGCCCGCGCTGCTCATCCTCTGCGACGGGCTCATCATGAAAACGACGATGGGATGCAAAACCAAGATCAGGAGGTAAGGATCATGAAAAAGCTTTTAGCGGCCGCGCTCAGCGTACTGCTCCTGGGCGCCCCGATCTCCGCCGCCGCGGCGGAGGAAGAGACGATGAACACCAAAAGCGAAACGGTCTATGTGCTCTGCGGCGCGGACGGCGAAGTGCAAAAGGTGCTGTCCAGCTGCCGCATCGAGAACAGCGAGGGAAAAGACGAGCTGTCGGACGTGTCCGACCTGGAGGATATCACCGTCGTCAAGGGGGATGCGTCCCTTTCCGCCGGGGAGGACGGCGCTCTGACCTGGAAGACGGCGGGTGAGGACGTGTACTATCAGGGCACATCCGGCCAGACCCCGCCCGTGGGCGTCAAGCTCCTGTATACGCTGGACGGGGAAGAGCTCTCCGCCGAAGATGTGGACGGCGCCACAGGCCGGCTGACCCTGCGGGTGGAGTACGAAAACGCCCTGCGGGCGGACGATAAGCAGGGCGCGGACATGACCGTTCCCATGCTCTTCCTGACGGGCCTCGTGCTGGACGATAGCCAGGCCGAAAATATCGAGGTGACCAACGCCAGGGCGGTAGACGACGGAACCCATACCGTGGTGCTGGGCGCGGCGCTGCCGGGCGTCCGGGACTGCTTTGACCTGGAAAACAGCGAGAATGTCCCCGAGCTGCCCGAGTACATCGAGATCAGCGCCGACGTCACCGACTTCGAGGCGCCTATGACGCTGACGATGGCAACGAACGAGCCCTTCTGCGCCGCCGACGCCTCCGGGCTTGACAAGGCGGATGATCTCAAATCGTCCATGGCGGACCTGACGGACGCCATGGCCCAGCTCACGGACGGCTCCGGCCAGCTCTATGACGGCCTGGTCACCCTGTCGGATAAGGCGGCCGAACTGAAGACCGGCCTGGATACCCTTGTGGAGAACAACGACACCCTGACGGGCGGCGCGGCGCAGATATTCGACGCGCTTCTGGCCCAGGCGAACAGCGCTCTCGCCGCGGCGGGACTGGCGCTGCCGGAGCTGACGGCGGACAACTACGCCGGGGAGCTGGAAAGTCTCCTGGACGGGAGCTTCGTGGAGGCCTCCGCCCAGGAGCAGGTAGAGCAGGCCGTCCGGGCCAATGAGGCGGATGTGCGCGCCGCCGTCACCCAGGCGGTACAGGAGCAGGTGGCGGCCCAGGTCCTGGAGGCCGTGACCGAGGAGGTCAGGACCCAGGTGCTGGCCGCGATGGGCATGACGCCGGAGGACTGGCAGGCAGGCATCGACGCCGGCATCGTGACGGAGGACCAGCAGGCCCAGGCGGAGACCGCCGTGCAGCAGCAGATGGCCTCCGATGAGGTCCGGACCATGGTCGAAAGCCAGACGGCCGGGCAGATGGCCTCCGAGCAGGTGAAGACCCTCATCGACCAGCAGACCGAGGCGCAGATCGATGAGCTCATCCGTGAGAACATGGCCTCCGACCAGGTGGTTGCCCAGGAGCAGGCGGCTGCGGAGCAGCTCTCCGCCGCCGCTGAGACCATCGGCGCTCTGAAGGCCCAGCTGGACCAGGTGCAGGCGTTCGTCACGGGCCTCGCGGCCTACACAGACGGCGTCGCCTCCGCGCAGGAGGGCGTGACGGCCCTGCCCGAGGGCGTGAACGCCCTGCGGGACGGTGCGCTGGCGCTCAAAGACGGCATCGCCCAGTTGGACGAGGGGGGCATCCAAAAGCTGTCGGACGCCGTGAATGGCGACCTGGCCAAACTGGTGGACACCGTCCGCGGCCTGCTGGACGCCTCCCAGGGATATACGACATTCTCCGGCCTGTCGGAGGATATGACCGGCACGGTCCGATTCATCATCCGCACAGATCCCGCCGAATCGTGACGGAGACAAAATACGCGAAGCCCTATGCCCGAAGACCGGGCATAGGGCCTTTGATAATGGACCGGGCAAGACGTTGACGGGAAGGCGATAAAGCGCTAAAATAAGCGTTTGGGAGAAAGCACAAGGGAGCGACAATGAGTCTATGGACCTGAGAGGCATCTTATATATCGCCGTCGGATATCTGTCCGGCAGCGTGCTGTTCGCGGTGCTGGCGGGGGAACTGCTTGGGAAGCGGGAACTGCTCCAAAACAGCGCGGACAAAAACCCGGGGACCGTGAACGCCTTCCGATACTGCGGTTTCTGGTGCGGCATATTCACACTGGCAGGGGACCTGGCAAAAGGATTCCTGCCGGTGTATCTGTATCTGCGCTCTGCGGCGCCGGACCAGCGCTGGGCGCTGCCCCTGGTGATGGCGGCGCCGGTGGCGGGGCATATCCTTCCCATCTTCCATCATTTCCGCGGGGGCAAGGGCATCGCCGCCACCTTTGGCGTGCTGCTGGGACTATATCCCTACGATACGCCGCTTGCGCTGTTCGCGGCGGTGTTCATTCTGCTGTCCGTGGTGCTGCGGGTGGACCCCACCTTTTACCGGACCATGCTCGCCTATCTGCTCACGCTGGCGGCCATGGTCATTGTCAAGGCAGCGAAGCCGGTCCTTATGGGCTTCGCGCTCATCACGGCGGCGGTGTGCCTGCGGTTGCATCGGAGCCGCGAGCCGCGGGAAGATCTGGAGGTAAAATTATTATGGACGCATTGATGCTCACATGCGGCACCGGCGGGGGACACAACACCGCCTGCGCGGCGGTGGCCCAGGCCATGGCTGCCCGGGGCCATTCCGTCCGGACTCTCAACCCCTATACGCTGAAGAGCGAACAGGTGGCGGAGGCGGTGGACAAGGCCTATATCCTGCTGGCCCAGAAGGCCCCCAGCGCCTTCGGCGCGGCCTACAAGCTGGGCGACGCCTACCGGAAGCTGCCGTTCCCGTCCCCGGTCTACCGGATCAACCGGCTGATGGAGCCGCTGCTGGAGAAGTATATCGAGGCCAACCACTTCGACGCCGTGGTGACCACCCATCTGTTCCCCGGGGAGATGCTCACCAGCATGAAACGGCGAGGGGCCAGTGTCCCCCGGACCTATTTCATCGCCACAGACTATGCCTGCATCCCTTTCACGGAGGAAACGGACCTGGACCGGTATATCATCCCCGCGAAGGAGCTGACCGAGGAATTCGTCGGCCGGGGGATAGACCCCGCGCGCATCCGCCCCCTGGGCATTCCGGTGCGGCGGCAATTTTACGGCCAGGAGGACCGGACATCCATCCGGGAGCGGCTGGGCTTGCCCGCGGACAGGAAGGTCATCCTGGTGGCCGGCGGCAGCATCGGCGCGGGACACATCCAGCGGGTGGTGGAGCTTCTCCTGGACCGGTATGAGAGCAGCGCCCAGGTCGTCGTCATATGCGGCAGCAACCGGGAGCTGGAGGAGGACATGCACGCCGCCTTCGGCGAACGGTGCGCCGTGCTGGGCTTTACCGACCAGATGGCGGACTATATGAAGGCCTGCGATCTTTACCTGTCCAAGCCCGGCGGGCTTTCCTCCACCGAGGCAGCTGTGGTGGGCACGGCGCTGGTCCACATCACCCCCATACCGGGGTGCGAGACCAGCAACATGCACTTTTTCGCCCAGAACGGCATGAGCCTCGCCGTCAACTCGCCGGAGCATGAGCTCATAGACGCCTGTGACAGGCTCCTGGCAGAGGGCGCCCGGGAAAAGATGATCGAGTGCCAGCACCGCGTTATCCCCGCGGACGCCGCCGGCGACATCTGTGAGCTGCTGGAAGAAGAATACGAAGAGAACAGGACCTCCGGCTGAGCCGGGGGTTTGGGATAGATACTGAACAAGAGGAGATAGACCATGAAAGAGGTAAAGAAACCCAAAAAACCGCTGATATTCTACTATGGCATCGTGATGGCGGCGCTGCTGCTGTTCAACCTGCTCATCCTGCCCTGGCTGGCCCGGCGGCAGATCCAGGAGGTGGACTACGGCACCTTCATGACCATGACGGAAAACGGCGAGCTGGGCGAGGTGGAGATCCAGTCCAACCAGATCCTCTTCACCGACAAGGACATGACCCAGATCTATAAGACCGGCCCCATCGAGGACCCCGGTCTGGTGGAGCGGCTCCACGCCGCGGGCGTCACCTTCTCCAGCGAGATCGTGGAGCAGGCGTCGCCGCTGGCGTCGCTGCTGCTATACTGGGTGCTGCCCATCGCCGTGTTCATCGGCATCGGCCAGTTCATGAGCAAGAGGCTCATGGACCGGGCCGGGGGCAACTCCCTGATGTTCAACACGGGCAAGGCCAACGCCAAGGTATATGTGAGCAGCTCCGACGGCATCCACTTCTCCGACGTGGAGGGTGTGGACGAGGCGGAGGAGAACCTGCGGGAGATCGTGGACTATCTGCAAAACCCGGACAAGTATAAGGAGATCGGCGCGTCCATGCCCAAGGGCCTGCTGCTGGTGGGCCCTCCGGGCACCGGCAAGACCATGCTGGCCAAGGCGGTGGCGGGCGAGTCCAATGTGCCCTTCTTCTCCATGTCCGGCTCGGAATTTGTGGAGATGTTCGTGGGCATGGGCGCGTCCAAGGTCCGGGACCTGTTTCGCCAGGCCAAGGAGAAGGCCCCCTGCATCGTGTTCATCGACGAGATCGACGCCATTGGCGGCAAGCGGAATGCCGGCGGCCCGGGGAGCAACGACGAGCGGGAGCAGACCTTGAACCAGCTCCTCACGGAGATGGATGGCTTCGAGGCCAACAACGGCGTCATTATTCTCGCGGCCACCAACCGGCCCGAGGCCCTGGACCCGGCCCTGACCCGGCCGGGGCGGTTCGACCGGCGGGTGCCGGTGGAGCTTCCCGACCTCAAAGGCCGGGAGGCCATCTTGCGCGTCCACGCAAAAAAGGTGAAGGTGGCGGAGGACGTGGACTACGAGAAGGTGGCCCGCATGGCCTCCGGCGCGTCGGGCGCGGAGCTCGCCAACATCGTGAACGAGGCGGCGCTCCGAGCTGTCCGGGACGGGCGGAAGTTCGTCACCCAGGCCGACCTGGAGGAGAGCATCGAGGTCGTGATTGCCGGGTACCAGAAGAAAAACGCCATCCTCACCGATAAAGAAAAACGCATTGTGTCCTACCATGAGATCGGCCACGCCCTGGTGGCGGCCCGCCAGACCAACTCCGCCCCGGTGCAGAAGATCACCATCATCCCCCGGACCTCCGGGGCCCTGGGCTACACCATGCAGGTGGAGGAGGGGGACAAGTACCTGATGAGCCGGGCGGAGATCAAGAACAAGATCGCCACCCTCACCGGCGGCCGGGCCGCGGAGGAGATCGTCTTCGGCGACTACACCACCGGCGCGTCCAACGACATCGAGCAGGCCACCAAGCTGGCCCGGGCCATGATCACCCGCTACGGCATGAGCAAGGATTTTGACATGGTGGCCATGGAGACCGTCACCAACCAGTACCTGGGCGGGGACACCTCCCTGGCCTGCTCCGAGGAGACGGCGGCCCAGATCGACGAGCAGGTGGTTCAGATGGTGAAGAAGCAGCACGAGAAGGCGACCAAGATACTCACCGACGACCGGAAAAAGCTGGACGAGCTGGCGGCGTATCTCTACGAGCACGAGACCATCACCGGCGACGAGTTCATGGGCATCCTGAACGGCTGAGAGGAAGACGTGTCGAAAGACCTCTGAAGATGTCAGACCCTCGCAAGCGAGGCTCCTCCATCGATCAGAGGTCTTTCTCCTTTTCCCCATGAGACCCGCTCCGCTGGGCTTTCATGGGGACCCCATTTTTCTCCTTTTTCCCGCGAGACCCGCTGAACTGGGCTTCACAAATGCGTGGAGCCCAGCGTTTCGTTCACACTGCCGGTGCGATGGCCCAGCAGATCCAGTGTTCCCGCCGTCAGGTCTTTGACGACCTCCCCGGCGATGATGAGCCCCGCCACAGAGGGGACGAAGGCCGTGCTGCCGGGAATATCCCGGCGGTCGGTGCAATGGCGCTTGGTGCCCGGAGGACAGATGCAGTGGGCACGGCAGCTGATAGCCATATCCTCGACGGGCCGGATGGGCTGTTCATCGGACCAGACCACCTTCAGCTTTTTGACGCCGCGCTTGCGAAGCTCGTGCCGCATGACCCGCGCCAGGGGGTCCACCCTCGTCTCGTAGATGTCCGATACCCGGAAGGCGGTGGGGTCCAGCTTGTTCCCGGCGCCCATGCAGCTGATGATGGGCGTGTCCGTTTGGGCGCACTTCATCACCAGCGCGATCTTGGCCGAGACGGTGTCCACCGCGTCCACCACGTAATCATAATCGGCAAAGGAGAACGTGTCGGCGTTTTCGGGCAGGAAGAAGCAGGTATGCACCCGCACGTCTGCCTTGGGATTGATGTCCAGGATGCGGTCCCCCATGACCTCCGCCTTGAGCCTGCCCACCGTGGAGCGGGTAGCATGGATCTGCCGGTTCAGGTTCGTCAGGCACACCCGGTCGTCGTCCACCAGGTCGAAGGCCCCCACGCCGCTGCGGCACAGCGCCTCGCACACATAGCCGCCCACGCCGCCGATGCCGAACACGGCCACCCTGGACTGGGCCAGCACCTGCATGGCCTCTTTCCCAAAGAGCAGCTCCGTCCTTGAAAACTGGTCAAGCATTCCCGCACCTCAGTATTCAAACGTCCGGAGGAACTGCCGGGCCCGCTCTGTGGCCGGCCTGTCGAAGAACGCCCTGGGCTCCCGGCTCTCCTCCACGATATGGCCGCCCTCCAAAAAGATGACCCGGTCCGCGATGGCTCTGGCGAAGGCCATCTCATGGGTCACGATCAGCATGGTGCTGCCGCTTCTGGCCAGGGCCAGCACCACCTGGAGCACCTCATGGACCATCTCCGGGTCCAGGGCGGCGGTGATCTCATCCAGCAGCAATATCTCCGGGTGCATGATGAGGGCCCGGACGATGGCCACCCGCTGCTTCTGTCCGCCGGAGAGCTGCCGGGGATAGTCGTCTTTCCGGTCTTTAAGGCCCACCCGGTCCAGCAGCTCCAGGGCCTCCTTCTCCGCCTCGGCCCGCTGCCGCTTCTGTACCTTCAAGGGGGCCAGCAGGATGTTTTCCAATATGCTCTTGTGGGGGAACAGGTCGTAGCTCTGGAAGACCATACCGATCTTCTGGCGCAGCCGGGAGATATCCTTGGCTCCGCGCCGCACCGGCTCTCCGTCCAGCAGCACCTCGCCGCCCTGGATGTCCTCCAGGGCGTTGACGCACCGCAGAAGGGTGCTCTTGCCGCAGCCGGAGGGGCCTATCACGACCACCACCTCGCCCCGGTTCACGGCCAGGTCCAGGCCGTCCAGGACGATATGCTCTCCATACGCCTTTTTCAAATTCTTTATTTCAAGCAGAGCGTTTTCCATCGCCTATGCCCACCTCTTTTCCAAATAGCCCGCCAGCCGGCTGATGGGCCAGCATATGGCGAAATACAGCAGCATCACCACCGCGAACAGGCCAAAGGCCGCGTTGGGCGATGTCTTCCGGTTGGCCTCGATGATCTGCTGGGCCACTTTCAGCACCTCCACCATGCCGATCATCATGACCAGGCTGGTGGTTTTGATCATGCGGGTGATGAGATTGATGGACAGGGGGATCAGCCGCCGCACCGTCTGGGGCAGGATCACGTACCGGTACACCTGGCCGGTGGTCAGCCCCAGCGCCTCGGCGCTCTCGTACTGGATGCGGGGGATGCTGATGAGGGCACCCCGGACCAGATCGCCCATCTCCGCCGTGCCCCAGAAGCTGAACACGATGATGGCGGAGGCCTCGGAGGAGAGGTCCCATCCGAACACCCGGGTGGTGCCGAAGTAGACCACGAACAGCAGCACTATCTGGGGCATGATGCGCACGATCTCCAGATATACCCGGAACACGGCCTTCAGGACGCGGCTCTTTCCGGTCATGAGCACGCCCATCACCAGCCCCAGCACGATGCTGATAGCCACGGAGATAAGGCTGATGCGCACGGCTACCCAGAGCCCGCCCAGCAGCCGGACGAAGTTTTTGCCCTTGAAAAGGACGTCAAGGCCCAAACTCTGCATGGCGCAGCCTCCTTTCCACAAAGCTGCCCAGCACGGACACAGGCAGCAGCATGATGAGGTAGAACACCACCAGCATTGTCAGGCACTCCATGGTCTTGGCGTACATGCCGATCAGGTCCTTGGCCGTGAACATCAGGTCCATCAGGCTGATGGTGGAGAACACGCTGGTCTCCTTCAAAAGAAAGATCACGTTGGCGATGAGCCCCGGCACGCTCCGGGATACGGCCTGGGGCAGTATCACATACCGAAACGCCTGCAGCCGGGTCATGCCCAGGCTCTCGGCGCTCTCCGACTGGATGGGGGCGATGCTCTCCAGGCCGCTGCGGATGGTCTCGGCCATGTACGCCCCGCCCAGCAGTCCCAGCCCCAGCACGCCGCAGACCGCGGGGCGCATGCGGATGCCGATCTTCGGCAGGGCAAAGTACAGGAAAAACAGCTGCACCAGCAGAGGCGTGTTGCGGAAAAGCTCTATGTATGCCGCCGTGATCTGCCGCAGCACCGGCAGACGCAGATGCAGTATCACCGCGCCGAGGGCGCCCAGCAAAAACGCAAACAGGACGCCCTGCCAGCCGATCCTTACGGTCAGCCCCAGCGCGTCCCAAAACAGCGGCAGATACTCCCGCATCGCCTCAAAGTCCATAGTCCCACTCCTTCAAAATGGGACGGGCAGAGACGTGCAAGCGCCGCTGCCCGCCCTATGCTTTTTCTATTCTATGCTCATTTCTATGCTCATTCGCCGGCAGGCGCCTCGGCGGCCGTCACGCCGCCCTCCACCACCAGGGTGTCCTCATAGTCCGCGCCGTAGACGTCCAGCAGCGTGGCCTCGTAGTCCGCGTGGAAGAACTCCTCCTCACCCAGGGCCCCGATCTCGTCGTTCAGCCAGTCCAGCAGGGTGGTATTGCCCTTGGTGACGGCGGGAGCGATGGTGTCCGCGCTGCCCAGGGAGGGGATGCCCACCACGAAGCCGGGATTCTCGATGGCGAAGGCGATGACCTCCGTGTTGTCGTTGGCCCAGGCCACGCCGTTGCCGTTCTCCAGAGCGGTCTTGGCCTCGGCGTAGGCGTCGTACTTCTGCAGCTTGATGTCGGGATAGTTCTCTACAAGATAGGTCTCGGCGGTGGTGCCGGAGATGACGATCACCTGGTCGTCCTCGCCGATGTCGTCCAGGCTCTCGATCACCGCGTCCTCAGGAGAGACCACGCCCAGCGCCACGTTCATGTAGGGCAGGGCGAAGTCCACTTCCTCCGCCCGCTCCTCGGTGACGGTGAAGTTGGCCAGGATGATGTCCACCTTGCCGGTCTGCAGATACTCGATGCGGCTGGCGGCCTCTGTGGAGACGAAGTTGACCTCCACGCCCAGGTCCTCGCCGATGCGGTTGGCAAAGTATACGTCGTAGCCCTGATAGTCGCCGTTTTCATCCACATAGCCGAAGGGGCTCTTGTCGGAGAACACGCCGATATTGATGACGCCGCTGGCTTTGATCTCATCCAGGGTCCGGAAATCGCCCTCGTCGGCATAAGCGAAAGAGGAAAAAGAAAATGCGAAGGCAAAAATGATGGCGGCGGTGATGACGCGCCGGAAAATAGCTTTCTTCATGATAGGACCTCCAAATCCAAGTCATTATATTGCATTATTATATGATTGTAAAGTTTTCATGACCGAATCGAGCACAAAAAAACCGGGGCTTCATAAGCTCCCGGGCACATGGCTTTTGCATTTCCAGCTATGAAATGTCAAACATCGGCGCAGCAAAGGAAAGACGAATGCACCTGGCCATGGAAGCATGCCCGGGAGGAACTCATTCGACAACACGCGATGATAACACGAGAGGCATATGCCCTGTACACTGCATCCCACTCCTTTCCTGCATCGTTGCTCAGATTCGACAGCTGCTACTATACGCCTATTTACCTATCTTGTCAATAGGTAAATAGGAAAATTTTGCGTCTCACCTCAGTCCCGGACGCCCGGCATCCTATTAATGTACAAAAAACCGCCCCAACATGTCTGCTGCTGTGTGCCGCCGGTCGGTGCGGCAAAAAAAGGGTGCGCCCTGAGGCGCACCCGTAAATTTTATTCAGCTTTTAATCCGACTCGTCGGAGATCATGCCGTAGCCCCCGTCCCGGCGCTTGTACACCACGGAAAAGGCGTCGTCCGCCTCCTGATTGCGGAAGGCGAAGAAGGTGTGGCCCAGAAGGTCCATCTGCATCACCGCCTCGTCCGGGCTCATGGGCTTTAAGGGGAAGCGCTTGGTGCGGATGATGCGGTAATCCGCCTCTTCCTCCTCGTCGGGCACGGCCTCCGGGGCGGAGGAGCGCTCAAAGGCGCCGTCCCGCAGGCGCTTTTCCAGCCGGGTCTTGTTCTTCCGCACCTGCCGCACCAGCGCGGCGCAGGCGGAGTCGATGGAGGCAAACATGTCGCTTGTGGTCTCGGTCACCCGATAGAACATGCCGTTGTTGCGGATGGTGATCTCCACGGTGTAGCGGCCCCGCTCCGCGCTGAAGGTGACGGAGGCGTCGCTCTCCGTGCGGAAGAGCTTGTCGATCTTGCCGACCTTCTTCTCCGCGTAGGCCCGCAGCTCATCGGATACCTCGTATTTTTTGCCGGTCATGGTAAATGTCATGGCTCTCTACCTCCTTTGTGGAAATTGTACCACATATTCTGCCGCTGTACAATAGTTTTTATGAAAGTTTTCCATAGAATTTTCCAGAAAAAGGTTTTTATCATTGCCCCTTGACATTGGCCGCGGACATGATAAAATGACCATAGACAATTTTATAGCCTTATCAAGAGTGGCGGAGGGACCGGCCCTGTGAAGCCCGGCAACCTGTGCGAGAGCAAAAGGTGCCAAATCCGGCGGTGTAAATCGAAAGATAAGGAACAAATACTTGTTTCCAACTGCCCGCCGGTCCCGGCGGGCATTCTTGATGCCGATTTTACAAAGGAGAATACGATGGGACACTACTTATTCACATCCGAATCCGTCACCGAGGGCCATCCCGACAAGGTCTGCGACCAGATATCCGACGCGGTGCTGGACGCCATCATGGCCCAGGACAGCCAGGGCCATGTGGCCTGTGAGTGCTGCACCACCACGGGCATGGTCTTCGTCATGGGCGAGATCACCACCAGCTGCTACGTGGACATCCCCAGGATCGCCCGGGAGGTCCTGCGGGACATCGGCTACGACAAGGCCGAGTACGGCATCGACTGCGACAACTGCGCCGTGCTGACCAGCATCGACGAGCAGAGCCCGGACATCGCCATGGGCGTGAACGCCAGCCTTGAGCAGAAGGCCGGCGGCGCGGCGGCGGAGCTGGAAAACGGCGCGGGCGACCAGGGCATGATGTTCGGCTACGCCTGCGACGAGACGCCGGAGATGATGCCCATGCCCCTGAGCCTGGCCCAAAAGATGGCCCGGCGGCTGGCCCAGGTCCGCAAGGACGGGACCCTGCCCTACCTGCGGCCCGACGGCAAGACCCAGGTCACCGTGGAATATGACGAGGAAAACCGCCCCGTGCGCATCGACACGGTGGTGGTCTCCACCCAGCACGACCCGGACGTGACCCAGGAACAGATCCGGGAGGACATCATCCGGGAGGTCATCACCCCCGTGCTGCCCGAGCGGATGGTGCTGGGGGACATCAAGTACTTCGTCAACCCCACCGGCCGCTTCGTGGTGGGCGGGCCCCAAGGCGACTCCGGCCTCACCGGCCGGAAGATCATCGTGGACACCTACGGCGGCAGCGCCCCCCACGGCGGCGGCGCCTTCTCCGGCAAGGACCCCACCAAAGTGGACCGCTCCGCGGCCTACGCCGCCCGCTGGGTGGCCAAGAACATCGTGGCCGCCGGCCTTGCCCGCCGGTGCCAGGTCCAGATCGCCTACGCCATCGGCGTGGCGAACCCGGTGAGCGTGAACGTGACCACCTTCGGCACCGGCACGGTGTCCGACGAGACCCTGCAGAAGGCCGTGACCCAGGTATTCGACCTGCGGCCCGCGGCCATCATCCGTGACCTGGAGCTGCGGGCGCCTATCTACCGGCAGCTGGCCGCCTACGGCCACATGGGCCGGGAGGACCTGGGCGTGGCCTGGGAGCGGACCGACAAGGCCGAGGCCCTGAAGGCCGCCATCCCCGAGCCCCAGGAGGCGCTGGTACCCTCCGAGGGCGAGACGAAAAAGCGCCCCTGGTGGAAGTTCTGGGTCCGGAAAAAGGCCGCCGAGTGAGGGTAAGAATATGAGCACCATTCGTGATATATCCCTGGCTCCCTCCGGGGAGAGGAAGATCGCCTGGGTGGAGCGGAACATGCCCCTGTGCCGCTCCATCGGGGAGGAATTTGAGCGCACCAAGCCCTTCGCGGGGCTGAAGATCGCCCTGTCCGTCCACCTGGAGGCCAAGACGGCCTATCTCTGCCGGGTGATGGCCCGGGGCGGCGCGGAGATGCACATCACCGGCTCCAACCCCCTGTCCACCCAGGACGATGTGGCCGCGGCGCTGGCGGCGGGCGGCCTGGAGGTACACGCCACCCACGGCTGCACGGCGGAGGAATACGACGCCAACATCGACAAGGTGCTGGCCTGCGGGCCCAACATCATCATCGACGACGGCGGCGACCTGATGGAGGGCCTGCGCGCCCGCTATCCCCAGTTCATCCCCGGGGTGCTGGGCCTGTGCGAGGAGACCACCACGGGCGTGCACCGGCTGCGCCGGCTGGACAGGGAGGGGCAGCTCCCCTTCCCGGCGGTGCTGGTGAACGACGCCGACTGCAAGCACCTTTTCGACAACCGCTACGGCACGGGCCAGTCCGTATGGGACGGCATCATGCGCACCACGAACCTGATCGTGGCGGGCAAGGACGTGGTGGTGGCCGGCTACGGCTGGTGCGGCAAGGGCGTGGCCATGCGGGCCAAGGGCCTGGGCGCCCGGGTCATCATCACCGAGACGGACCCGGTCCGGGCCATCGAGGCGGTGATGGACGGCTTCCGGGTCATGCCCATGGCCCAGGCCGCCCCCATCGGGGACATCTTCTGCACCGTCACCGGCTGCGCCGGGGTCATCACAAGGGAGCACTTCCCCCTGCTGAAGGACGGGGCCATCCTCACCAACGCCGGCCACTTCAACGTGGAGGTGGACGCGGAGGACCTGGAAAAGTACGCCGTGTCCCATCACGAGGCCCGCAACAACATTGAGGGCTATGAGCTGCCCAATGGCCGGACCGTGTTCCTCATCGCCGAGGGGCGGCTGGTGAACCTGGCCAGCGGCGACGGTCACCCGGCGGAGATCATGGACATGAGCTTCGCCATCCAGGCCCTGTGCGCCCGGTACCTGGCCCAGCATAAGGGGCAGTTGAAGCCCGGCGTCATGGTCGTGCCCGCGGAGATCGACCGGGAGGTGGCCCAGCGGAAGCTGGACACCATGGGCGTAGCCATCGACGTCCTCACCCCGGAGCAGAAGGACTATCTGGGGATATGAACGTATAGTGAAAGCCCTGCGGTGTTTGCCGCAGGGCTTTTTGCGCGCTCAGGCGATATAGCCGGCGGCCCGCAGGCTGGCCAGCAGGGTGTTGAGCGTTGTCGCGACCTCCTCCGCGGTGGCCGCTCCCGGGGACGGGATATCCGCCACGGCCGCGCCCGGCGTGATGACAGCCGCCGGGCCGGTAGGACCGGTAGGACCGGGGGCGCCAGCGGGGCCCGTAGGACCGGGAGCACCAACGGGGCCCGTGGGACCGGGAGCGCCAGCGGGGCCGGCAGGACCCTGGGCGCCGGTGGGACCCGTAGGACCGGGGATGCCGGTGGGACCCGTGGGACCGGGGGCGCCGGCGGGGCCCGTAGGACCAATTTCACCGGCAGGGCCGGCAGGACCCTGCGCGCCGGTAGCGCCTGTCGCACCCGTGGGACCCTGGGCGCCGGTGGGACCGGTAGGGCCGATCTCACCGGCAGGGCCAGTGGGACCCGGAGCGCCGGCGGGGCCGGTGGGACCCTGCGGACCCGTCGCACCGGCAGTTCCCGCCGCACCCGCGGGACCCTGCGCGCCTGTGGGGCCGGTAGGACCAAGGGCGCCGGCAGGACCCGCAGGACCGGGTACGCCGGTGGGACCCATGGGACCGGGGGCGCCGGCAGGGCCGGTGGGGCCCTGCATGCCCATAGCGCCCATGGGGCCCATGGGACCAGGGGCGCCCACAGGACCGGCAGGGCCTGTGGGACCCTGCGCGCCTGTGGCCCCCGCAGGGCCGGTGGGGCCGGCGATCAGGGACGGGCAGCAGGGCTGGGTCTGGCAGGGATAGGGATAGCGGGCCAGCCCGTTGGCCTGGGCGCCGGAGATGATGTTCATGTTTTCAGCACAATCCGCCATGATTTCCTCCTTTGGGCTTGGTGAGCCCAATCCAGGATATGAGACCCAGCGGGAACGTGTGTATAAAGACGCCGGAGCGGGTCGCCCACACTCCGGCGCTTTTTATGCCTCTTCGTCGGCTTCATCTCTGGCCCGGAACAGCAGCGAGATGCACCACAGGGCCGCCAGGCCCACCAGGGTGTACACCACCCGGGCCACGGGGTTGGTCTGGCCGCCGAAGATCCAGGCGACGATATCGAAGCGGAACAGGCCCACGCTGCCCCAGTTCAGGCCGCCGATGATGGCGAGGAGCAGGGCTATCCTGTCAATGACCATGAAAAAGACTCCTTTTCCGTCAGACTAAATGATCTTGCGGGCCTAGTTTCTGCAAAGGACCGGGCAAATATTCATCCTGACAAAAAATTTTTTGCTGTTATCTATCGCGCATGTTATAATGCGGTATCTAATGCCATTCGGGAGGCCGGCCATGCTCCAGGAAACGCGCCCCATCGCGCCCATCGCCCATATTGAGACGGCCCTGCCCACCAAGTTCGGTCTGCCCCGGCAGAGCGGCCTTGTGCCCTCCCTGCGGGCCCGCATCGTGTTCGAGCCCATGTACCGGGACCCGGTGGCCTTCCGGGGGCTGGAGGGGTTTTCCCACCTCTGGCTCATATGGGGCTTTTCGGAAAACGAGCGGGACAGCTGGGCCGCCACGGTGAAGCCGCCCCGGCTGGGGGGCAACAAACGCATGGGGGTGTTCGCCACCCGCTCCCCCTACCGGCCCAACGCGCTGGGACTCTCCTGCGTGGAGCTCATAGAGATCACCCACGACGAAAAGCTGGGGCCGGTGCTCACGGTGGCGGGAGCGGACCTGATGGACGGCACGCCCATCTATGACATAAAGCCCTACCTCCCCTATACGGACAGCCGCCCCAATGCCGCCGGGGGCTTTGCGGAGGACGTATACGACTACGCTTTGGACGTGGACTTTCCCCCGGCTCTGCTGGAGCGGATACCCCCGGAACACCGCCAGGCGCTGATGGGCCTTCTGCGCCAGGACCCCCGCCCGGCCTATATCGACGACCCCGCCCGGCGGTACGGGTTCAACTTTCTCACCTTCGACGTGCGCTTCACCGTGGACGGCGGAAAGCTGACCGTGGTGGAGATAGTGGATTTATAATGTAAGGAGACATTTTCATGAAAGCCATCGTTTCCGTCTTTTCCAAGGACCGCATCGGCATCATCGCGGACGTGTGCGCCGCGCTGGCCAAGATGCGGGTGAACGTGCTGGACCTGAGCCAGACCATCATGGACGGGCTGTTCACCATGGTCATGCTGGTGGACACCGCCACCTCGGACCTTAGCTTCGGCGAGATACAGCAGTCCCTGGCCGAGAGCGGGGAGGCGCTGGGGCTCAACATCAGGATACAGCGCAAGGATATATTTGATTCTATGCACCAGATATAAGCCTCTGCTTTGAAAGCCTCCCCTGTGCAAGGGGAGGTGGGCGCCGAAGGCGGCCGGAGGGGTTGTCAACGTCCGTAACGCGACAATCCCTCAGTCATGCTTCGCATGACAGCCCCCTTTACACAAGGGGGCCTTCAATATGTGCGCCTCCGGCGCAGTTTTGAACAAGGATGAACGCTTATGCTTAACACCATTGACATTTTACAGACCCTGGACATGCTGGACCGGCAGCATTTGGATATCCGCACCGTCACCCTGGGCGTGAACCTTCTGGACTGCGCCCACCCGGACATCGATACCTGCGCTCAGCGGGTCTATGACAAGATATGCCGCCGGGCGGAGAAGCTCCTGCCCGTGACACAGGGCATCGAATCGGAGCTGGGCATCCCCATCGTCAACAAGCGCATCTCCGTCACCCCCATCGCCATGGTGGCCCAGGCAAGCGAGGCGGAAGACTATACTCCCGTGGCCGCCGCCATGGATAAGGCCGCCAAGACCTGCGGCGTGGACTTTATAGGCGGCTTCTCCGCCCTGGTCCAGAAGGGCCTCACCGACGGGGACAGAAAGCTCATCGAGAGCATCCCCCGGGCCCTTTCCGAGACGGACCTTGTGTGCGCCTGCGTGAACGTGGGCTCCACCAAGGCGGGGCTCAACATGGACGCGGTGGCGGCCATGGGCCGGGTGGTGAAGGAGACCGCCGCCCTCACCGCCGACCGGGGCAGCCTCGGCTGCGCCAAGCTGGTGGTCTTTTGCAACGCGGTGGAGGACAACCCCTTCATGGCCGGGGCCTTCCACGGGCCCGGGGAGCCGGAGTGCGCCGTGAACGTGGGCGTGTCCGGCCCCGGGGTGGTGCACACGGCGCTCAAAAGCGTCCGGGGCCGGCCCTTCGACGAGGTGGCGGAGCTGGTCAAAAAGACCGCCTTTCGCATCACCCGCATGGGCCAGCTGGTGGCCCGCACCGCCGCGGACCGGCTGGGGGTGCCCTTCGGCGTGGTGGACCTGTCCCTGGCCCCCACCCCGGCGGTGGGCGACAGCGTGGCCCGCATATTGGAGGAGATGGGTCTGGAGACCTGCGGTACCCACGGGACCACGGCGGCCCTGGCCCTTTTGAACGACGCGGTGAAAAAGGGCGGGCTCATGGCCTCCGGCCGGGTGGGAGGCCTGTCCGGCGCGTTCATCCCGGTGAGCGAGGACGAGGGCATGATCGCCGCGGCGAAGTCCGGGGTCCTGACCGTGGACAAGCTGGAGGCCATGACATGCGTCTGCTCCGTGGGGCTGGACATGATCGCCGTGCCGGGAGACACCCCCGCCGAGACCATCTCCGCCATCATCGCCGACGAGGCGGCCATCGGCATGGTCAACAACAAGACCACCGCCGTGCGCCTCATCCCCGCCGTGGGCTGCAAGGTGGGCGACAGCGTGGACTTCGGCGGGTTACTGGGCACCGCGCCCATCATGCCCGTCCACCCGGAACGCGCGACAGACTTCATCGCCCGGGGCGGCCACATCCCCGCGCCCCTGCACAGCCTGAAAAACTGACATTATTTGACATCGAAATGCCGCTGGACAGCAGTCCGGCGGCATGTTATATTGTTTTATAGATTATTTTGCCATTTTCATGCTTTTTACGACGACCCGGACCGAAAGGATGATGTTATTTTGAGAAAGACGCGCTTTGTGGCGGCGCTGGCCCTCCTCGCCCTGCTGACGGGGCTCATGGCCGGGGCCCCGGCCGCCCTGGCCGACAGCTCGGACCTGGTGGTGGGCGTGCGGGACGATATCGTGAACTTCGGCTTTTTGAACGAGACCACCGGGAAATACTACGGCCTGGAGATAGACCTGGCCCGGGAGCTGGCCTCCCGGCTGGGCCGCGGCGGCGTCCAGTTCGTCTCCGTCACCCCCGCCACCCGGCGGGAGACATTGGAGAGCGGGCAGGTGGACTGCCTCATCGCCTGCTACTCCATCACCGACGAGAGGCAGGAGGTATTCGACTTCTCCGCCCCCTATTACCACGACGACACCGTCTTCATGGTCCAGAACTCCTCCCTCTTCAAGGACCAGCGGGATTTGGTAGGCATGACCGTGGGGGTGCTGGCCGGGTCCAACACCGGGGACCTGGTGACCCAGGCCATCGAGGCCATCGACCCGGAAGAGGGGGTGACGCTGTGGGAGGCGGAGAGCTACGGGGACCTGTCCTCCGCCCTGGAGCGGGGAGAGGTGGACGCGGTGTGCATGGACGGGTGCATCGCCCAGGCATACATGAACGCCGACCGGGCGTATCTGCCCGGCTCCCTGGCCACCCAGTACTACGGTGTGGCCACCCAAAAGGGCTCCGCCCTCACCGATAAGATCGCCAAGGCCATAGACGACATGCTGGCCGACGGCACGGTGGACGCCCTGGCGGCCAAGTGGGACATCGAGGAGGTGCAGGAATGGACCGAATGAAGAGAAAGACCATTGCCGTCATCCTCATCGCGGCGCTGTGCCTGGTGGGGCTGGGGGTATACCTGACCGCCATGCAGAACCACCTGTCCCTGGCCCAGCAGCGGCAGGACACGGAGCAGAAGATGGAGCAGATCAGGGAGCTCATCGACTCCTCCAAAGAGGCCGCCGACCAGGTCCGGGAGACCTACGACAACATCTATAAGTCCAAGGCCAGCAGCCTGGCCTTCCTCATCCGCCGGAAGGTGGACCCGGAGCTGAGCCGGCCCATCATGGAGACCTACCGGAAGCTGCTGGACGTGGACAACGTGTTCGTGCTGGATTCAAACGGCATCATCGCCTACCAGGCCCGGACCACCGACGCGGACTTCACCCGGGCCCGGTTCAACCAGCTGCGGACGGTCTTTGAGGACGCCAACCCCTCCGAGGCCTTCCAGGTGGACACCGGCGACTCCCATCTGCGCTACTATGGCGCCTGGATCACCCTGTACACCATGGCGGTGGTGGCCCAGGACCCGGCGGAGCTGGACGCCCTCGTGGCCGACACCTCCTCCTGGAAGAGCATGCTGGAGAGCGTGTCGGTGGGCCTGAACGGCTACGCCTTCGCCGTCTCCGCGAAGGATTATACCTTCCTCTACCACCCGGACGAGACCCTCATCGGCCATGACGCCCTGGACGCAGGCATCAACGTGGAGGACCTGGACGACGGCGCCTGCAAATGGATGACCGTGAACGGGGAGGAGCTCTACTGCGGCGTGGTGAAGGCGGACGACGCCTATGTGCTGTGCGCCGTGAGCCGGGACGAGATAAACTCCGCCAACGCCATCACCGTCATCATCGTGCTGTTCATCTTCTTCACCGTCATCACCTCCGTGGTGCTGTACGCCATCCTCCTATTGCGGGAGGAGCGGCGGACAGGCTCCGGCGAGGCGGACTGGAAGCAGATGGGCGCCTGGCGGTACAATAAAAAGGTGGGCCGGAAGCTGACCACGGTATCCATCATCGGCCTTTTAAGCATCCTCGTCATCTCCTATTACATGCAGACGCTCTTTTCCATGTCCCGGGCCTCGGTGACGAACGCCCAGCGCCTGGAGGAGGTGGAGCGGGAGCTGGACGTGAACCAGCGGAAGGTGGACGAGCTCACCGCCCGCTACGACAAGAGCTACATAAGCAAGGGCGAGGTGGCCGCCTACATCCTGAACCAGCGGCCGGAGCTGCTGACCCGGGACGAGATCGCCCACATGAGCAAGGCCCTGGGCGTGGAGTATACCTACGTCTTTGACAAGGACGGAAACCTGATCGTCACCGACTCCCCCTATACCAGCTTCGCCCTGAGCGAGGACCCGGAGGAGCAGTCTTACGCCTTCCGGAGCCTGCTCACCGGCAAGCCCTATCTCGTCCAGCAGGCCCAGCAGGACGACGTGGGCGTCTACCGGCAGTACGTGGGCGTTACCATCCGGGACAAGACGGGCAACGCCAACGGGTTTGTGCAGATATCCGTGCTGCCGGAGCTTCTGGAGAGCGCTGTGGAGCAGATGGGCCTGGGCACCATATTGCAAAACGTCCACGTGGGCACCAACGGCTTCGCCTTCGCCGTGGACCGGGACACCAAGAACTATATCTACTACCCCGAGGAGCGGTACATAGGCCGCAGCGCCCTGGAGCACGGCATGAAGGAAAATCAGTTCCAGGACGGGGACAGCGGCTACCTGACCCTGGGCCTTGACAAGTACTACGGCGCGGCCATCGAGACGGACGACGCCTTCATCTACGTGGCCCGGCCGGCGGCGGAGCTTTCCGGCGACAGGGTGCTCATAAGCCTGTCCGCCACGGGGGTGAGCCTGCTGTGTCTGGCGCTGGTGGCGATGCTATTGTGCTTCGAGCGCACCGGCGCGGCCGCGGAAGGTCCGGCGGAGGCAAAGGCCGCTGCCAGCGGCAAGCGGGCCCGGATGGTGGACGTGGTCATGCCCGATGGCACGGTGAAGAAGACCGAGAGCGCCTTCAGCCGGTGGAGCAACGAGACCATGGGCTGGGGGGAGATGACCCCCGAGCAGAAGACCGTGTTCGTATTGAAGCTGCTCATGGGCGTGCTGGCCCTGTTCATCGTGGTGGCCGTGGCCAACAAAAACACCGCCTTCACCTCCACCAGCGTGTTCCGCTACGTCATCGACGGCAACTGGACAAGGGGCTTCAATGTCTTCGCCATCACCGCCAATGTCATGATACTGTGCGTGGTGTGCGTGGTGAGCATGGCCCTGCGGTTCCTCTTAAAGCTCCTGGCCCGGAGCATGAACGCCCGGGGCGAGACGGTGATACGTCTCGTGAACAACCTGGTGAAGTATGTGTCCGTCATCGTGGCGCTGTACTTCTGCTTCGCCATGTTCGGCGTGGACACAAAGACCCTGCTGGCCAGCGCCGGCATCCTGAGCCTGGTCATCGGCCTGGGCGCCCAGGACCTGGTGAAGGACATCGTGGCGGGCCTGTTTATCATCTTCGAGGGCGAGTTCCGTGTAGGCGATATCGTCACCGTGGGCGACTGGCGGGGCACCGTGGTGGAGATCGGCGTGCGCACCACCAAGATCGAGGAGCCCGGCAAGAACATCAAGATCATCAACAACAGCGCCATCTCCAACGTCATCAACATGACCCGCAAAGAATCCTTCGCCGCCTGCGACATCGGCATCGAGTACGGCGAGAGCCTGGAGCGGGTGGAGGCCATATTGGAAAAGGAGCTGCCCAACGTGCGCAAACACCTGCCCAAGATCACCGACGGCCCCTTCTACAAGGGCGTGGCCCAGCTGGCCGACTCCGGCGTGGTCATAAAGATCGTGGCCCAGTGCGCCGAGGGCGACCGCATCCAGATGGCCCGGGACCTGAACCGGGAGATGAAACTCATCTTCGACAAGTACAAGATCAACGTCCCCTTCCCCCAGGTGGTGCTCAACCAGCCGGTGGAGTTCAAGGAGGCCACCGAGTGGCAGAAGCAGCAGGCGGAGAAGTTCGCCGAGGAGCAGCGGGAGCTCAGCAAGAACATCGAGAGCCAGACGCTGTAAGACAACTTGGTTTTGTTTGTAAAGAAAGAGAAGACCGGCTATGCCGGTCTTCTCTTTCTTATATGGTGCGCTTACGCCCAGAGGTCGTCGGGGTACTTGCCCGCGGCCTTCATCTCTGCCAGGGCCGCCTGCAGGGCGGGCAGGTCGTCCCGGTAGGTGACGCCGTGCCACACCTCGTCGGTGGGCAGGACCTTCACCCTGTCCGTCCCGGCGGCCAGGCACGCGTTCACCACGCTGGGCAGGAAGAACTCCGCCTTGGCGGGATTCTTCGGCATTTCATTGGCCAGGAACTTTTCCAATTCCGCGCCGATGGCGTTCAGGAAGCCCTGATGGAAGCCCCAGGTGTTCAGGCTCACCGGGGTGTCCGGGGCCAGGGGCCGCCAGGTGGCGCCGCCGTCGGCGGTGTAGGAGGGGCTGTCCGCCGGCCCCTGGATGGCGGTCAGCTCCGTGACGGTGGTGAGGTACCCGTCTGCGTCGGTGGTGCAGGCCCCCCGGGCCACGGTGCCGTTCTCGGTGAGGGTATTTTTCAGGTCATAGGCCACCAGGGCGTGGGTGTGTTCGTCCGCCTCATAGGCCAGGAAATCGCCCAGGGCCTTAAAAGCCCCACGGCCGTAGAAGTCGTCGGCGTTGATGACCGCGAAGGGCCGGTCGATGAGGTCCCGGGCGGCGTAGACCGCGTGGCCGGTGCCCCAGGGCTTGGCCCGCTCGGGGGGCACGGAAAAGCCCGCGGGGATGCCGTGCAGGTCCTGGAAGGCGTAATGCAGGTCACACTTTTTCCCGATCCGGTCCCCCACCAGGGCCCTGAAGTCCGCCTCGATCTCCTTTTTGATGACGCAGACCACCTTTTCAAACCCCGCCTGCATGGCGTCGTAGGCGGAGTAGTCCAATATGACCTGCCCGGCGCCGTCCACCGCCGTCATCTGCTTCAAGCCCCCGAAACGGCTGCCCATCCCGGCGGCCATGATCACCAGCATCGGTCTCATAAGGAAGCCTCCTTATAATAATGTTGCTTCATTTTACCATGATAGGGCCCATTTTACAATGGCCGCCCGCAAAGAATCGGGGTCCGGGGGATATACTGAAACGGGTGGAGAACAGAAATCTAGCACTCTTCGCTTTTGAGTGCTAATATTTACACTTCGTTCACATATACACATAAATTTATTCACAATTTATGTGTATGATACAGACAAATCAAAAAACACAGGAGGTTTTTCACCATGTTCGATATGATACCTTTCAGCCGCCGTTCCTATGAGCCCAGCACCATCTGGGACCCGTTCCAGGAGTTCTTCGGCACCGTGGCCCATGCCGCCGCCACCGACATCCGGGAGTCCGACAAGGACTTCACCATTGAGACGGAGCTGCCCGGCTACGACAAGAGCGAGATCGCCGTCAGCATGAAGGAGGGCGTGCTCACCGTCAAGGCCGAGCACCAGGCCAAGGAGGACGAGGGCGAGAACAAGGGCTATATCCGCCGGGAGCGGAGCTACTCCACCGTGGAGCGTTCCTTTGAGGTCGCCGGCGTGGACGCCGGGGCCATCACCGCCCAGTTCACCAACGGCGTTCTGACCCTGACCCTGCCCAAGCTGCCCGAGGTGGTCCCCCAGCAGCACCAGATCGAAATTCAGTAATATCCACTTCATTTTCTCCTTCTCTTCTCTCTTTCCTCAGCAGCCGCCGGAGGCACACGCCTCCGGCGGTTTTTTGTCTATATCGCCTTAAATTTGAAAAACGCCGCCGTTTTATATTGACAGAATTGCCCAATCGGCGCTACAATATCTCTACCTACGCAAAGCGATACCCGCCGGGCGCATGCCCGGACGCCAACGCAAAAGGAGGAGCGTTTATGTTATATCAGACCACCCCGGAGCACGAGGCCCTGCGCGCGAAGATACGAAAGTTTGCTGAGGAGGAGATCAAGCCCATCGCCTTTGCTCTGGACCAGGCCAATGAATTTCCCGACGAGGCCGTGAAAAAGCTGGGGGAAATGGGCCTCATGGGCATCCCCTATCCCAAGGAGTACGGCGGCGCGGGACTGGATGTGCTGAGCTACGCCATCGCCGTGGAGGAGCTGGCCCGTGTGGACGGCGGCGCGGGCGTCATTTTGTCCGCCCATGTGTCCCTGGGCAGCTATCCCATCTTCGCCTTCGGCACCGAGGAGCAGAAGCAAAAGTACCTCGTGCCCCTTGCCAGGGGCGAGAAGATAGGCGCCTTCGGCCTCACCGAGCCCAACGCGGGCTCCGACGCCGGCGGCACCGAGACCACCGCCGTGGACAAGGGGGACTATTACCTCTTAAATGGCGGCAAGATATTCATCACCAACGCCCCCAAGGCGGATACCTATGTGGTCTTCGCCGTCACCACCCCGGACATCGGCACCCGGGGCATCAGCGCCTTCATCGTGGAGAAGGGCTGGAAGGGCTTCGACTTCGGCGACCACTACGACAAGATGGGCATCCGCTCCTCCACCACGGCGGAGCTCATCTTCAACGACGTGAAGGTGCCCAAGGAGAACCTCCTGGGCAAGGAGGGTCAGGGCTTCAAGATCGCCATGGCCACCCTGGACGGCGGCCGCATCGGCATCGCGGCCCAAGCCCTGGGCATCGCCCAGGGGGCCTATGAAAACGCCGTGGCCTACGCCAAGGAGCGCATCCAGTTCGGAAAGCCCATCGCCTTCCAGCAGGCCCTTTCCTTTAAAATAGCGGACATGGCCACGAAGCTGCGCTGCGCCCGGTTTCTCGTCTACTCCGCGGCGGAGCTCAAGGAGCACCACGAGCCCTACGCCATGGAGGCGGCCATGGCGAAGATGTACGCCTCCGACATCGCCCTGCAGGTCACCAACGACGCCCTGCAGATCCACGGCGGCGCCGGGTTCATGAAGGGCATGGAGGTGGAGCGGGCCTATCGCGACGCCAAGATCACCACCATCTACGAGGGCACCAACGAGATACAGCGGGTGGTCATCTCCTCCGCCATCCTGGGCAAGGCGCCCAAATCCGCCGGCGGCGGGGGCGGCTCCGCCCCCAAGAAGCCCGCGCCCATCACCGGCGTGCGGAAAAAGACCATCTTCCGGGAGGGGGACGCGAAGGAGAAGGTGGAGGCCCTGGTGGCGGCCCTTAAGAAGGACGGCTACGACTTCACCGTGGGCATCCCCGCCGACACGCCCATCGCCCAGGCCGAGCGTGTGGTGTCCGCCGGCAAGGGCATCGGCCCCAAGGAGAACATGAAGCTCATCGAGGACCTGGCCCAGGCCGCCGGCGCGGCCATCGGCTCCAGCCGTCCCGTGGCGGAGACATTGAAATATGTGCCTCTGAACCGCTATGTGGGCATGTCCGGGCAAAAGTTCACCGGCAACCTCTATATCGCCTGCGGCATCTCCGGCGCCATTCAGCACCTGAAGGGCATCAAGGACGCCTCCACCATCGTGGCCATCAACACCAACGCGGGCGCGCCCATCTTCAAAAACTGCGACTACGGCATCGTGGGGGACGTCAATGAGATACTGCCCCTGCTGACCAAGGCCCTGGGCACCGGGAAGAAGAGACCCGCCCCGCCCATGGTGAAGATCAAGCGCCCCGCCCCGCCCAAACCGGAGCCCATCGGACCCCGGTATGTCTGCGGCGGCTGCGGCTTCGAGTATATCCCCGAAAAGGGCGACGTAAACGCCGAGATCCCCGCCGGCACCACCTTCGACAAGCTGCCCGAGGACTGGGTGTGCCCCGAGTGCGGCGAGGGCAGGGACCAGTTCATCCAGGCGTAAGACGGAAAGGAGATACGAACTATGCACTGCGTAAGAGAAGTCACCGATAAGCTCTACTGGGTGGGCGCCAACGACCACCGCCTGACCCTTTTCGAGAACATCCACCCCATCCCCAGGGGCGTGAGCTACAACTCCTATCTGCTGCTGGATAAGAAGACGGTGCTGTTCGACACCGTGGACTGGTCTGCCTGTCGGCAGCTTTTGGAGAATATGGAGTACCTTCTGGGGGATAAGCCCCTGGATTATCTCCTTATCAACCACATGGAGCCGGACCACGGCGCCTCCATCGAGGAGATCCTCCTGCGCTGGCCCAAGGTGAAGATCATCTCCAACGACAAGGCGTTTCTGCTCATGCGCCAGTTCGGCTTCCACGTGGACGGCCACGAGCTCATCCCCGTGAAGGAAGGAGACACCTTCTCCTTCGGCGACCACACCGTCACCTTCGTGGCGGCGCCCATGGTCCACTGGCCGGAGGCCATGGTGACCTTCGACACCACCAATGGGGTTCTGTTCTCCGCCGACGCCTTCGGCTCCTTCATCGCCCTGGACGGCAAGCTCTTCGCCGACGAGGTGGACTTCGACCGGGACTGGCTGGACGAGGCCCGCCGGTACCTCACCAACATCGTGGGCAAGTACGGCCCCCATATCCAGCTGCTGCTGAAAAAAGCGTCCGGCATCCTGGACCAGATCAAATTCGTCTGCCCTCTCCACGGGCCGGTGTGGCGCAAGGACCTGGGGTACTTCATCGACAAGTACGACAAGTGGAGCCGCTATGAGCCGGAGGAGAAGGGCGTGCTCATCGTGTACGCCTCCATGTACGGCAACACCGAGGCCGCGGCCCAGTGCCTGGCGGCGAAGCTGTGCGAAAAGGGCGTCACCAACGTGGCGGTGTACGACGTGTCCAACACCCACGTCAGCTACCTCATCTCTGAGGCCTTCAAGTACAGCCACATCGTCCTGGCCAGCGTCACCTATAACCTGGGCATCTACCCGGTGATGCACAACTTCCTCATGGACATGAAGGCGCTGAACCTGCAAAACCGCACCTTCGCCGTCATCGAGAACGGCTCCTGGGCCGTCAAGTCCGGCGACCTGATGAGCGCGTTCATTACCGACCAGCTCAAAAACATGACGCTTTTGAACGAGCGCCTTTCCCTGGCCTCCTCCCTCAAGGAGGATAAGGCCACGGAGCTGGAAAACCTGGCCAACGCTTTGGTGGAGAGTGTGAATGCCTAACGCAAACGGCAAAATACCATGCCCCGGCTCCTCGGAGTCGGGGCAATTTTGTGCGCCCTGACGGTATCGGGGCATAATAGGAAAAAAGCCCTTGCATATGGCCGGGAAACGTGCTACTATGCACCGTGCGTGGACAAATGACCGCAAAAGGAGGACGCACCATGGCAAACAACAGCCGCAGTCAGTACTATCTCGTGGACGGAGACGCCCTGCCCGAGGTGTTCATCCGGGTGACCCAGGCCCAGGAGCTGCTGGATACCGGCCGGGCCCAGACCGTGGCCGAGGCCGCCGAGCAGGTGGGCATCTCCCGCTCCGCTTATTATAAGTACAAAAACGCCGTCATGCCCTTCCAGAACGTGGCCGGCGGCCATATCGTCACCTACCAGATCATGCTCCGGCACCAGATGGGGCTTCTCAGCGAGGTGCTGGGGGTGTTCGCCGACACCGGCGCCAACATCCTCACCATCAACCAGGGCATCCCCACCAACGGGGCCGCCCCGGTGACCATCACGGCGGACATGACCGCCCTGGACACCCCCGCCGAGACCCTTCTGTCCCGGCTGGGCAACATAGACGGGGTCATCAAGGCCGCCGTCGCCGCCGGTTGAGGACTGCCTGCCCATGACGAAATACGCGATCCTCGGCTTCGGCACCGTGGGCGGCGGCCTGGCGGAGGTCATGGCCGCCCAAAAGGAGCGGCTGGCCGCCGTGGCCGGCGACGAGCTGGAGCTGGGGTATATTTTGGTCCGGCATGACTACCCGGACAGTCCCTGGCAGGACAAGCTGGTGAAGGATTTCGCCGTTATCGAATCGGACCCGGACGTGTCCGTGGTGGCGGAGGTCATCGGCGGCGTAGGGCCTGCTTTTGAATACTCCAAGCGGGCCATTTTGGCGGGCAAGAGCGTGGTATCCAGCAACAAGGAGCTGGTGGCGACCCACGGCCTGGAGCTGGCCGCCATGGCGAAAGAGCACGGCGTGAGCTACCTCTTCGAGGGCAGTGTGGGCGGGGGCATCCCCTTGCTGCGGCCTTTGAGCCGGTGCCTCGCCGCCAACCGGGTGGACGAGGTCTACGGCATATTGAACGGCACCACCAACTATATCCTCACCGCCATGGACGAGCAGGGCCAGACCTTCGCCCAGGCATTGGCACAGGCCCAGAAGCTGGGCTACGCCGAGGCGGACCCCACCGCGGACGTGGAGGGGATCGACGCCTGCCGGAAGACCGCCATATTGGCGGACCTGTCCTTCGGGGGCAACCTGGACCCCACCGCCATCCCCACCACGGGCATCACCGCCCTGGCCCCGGCCGATCTGGAGCTTGCCCGGGCCCTTGGGTATGCTGTAAAGCTCCTGGGCCGGGCCATGCGCCGGCAAGAGGGGTGTCTCGCCTTCGTGGAGCCCCATCTGGTGCCCCTGGGCCACACATTGGCCTCCATCGGCGGGGTCATGAACGCCTGCGCCATCCGGGGCAGCGCCGTGGGAGAGGTCATCTTCTGCGGTCCCGGGGCAGGCCGCCATCCCACCGCCAGCGCCGTGGCGGCGGACATCGCCGACGCGGTGCGCCATCGGAAAGACCCCATGATACCCGACCTGGGTAAGGCTGGGGGCGCGCTGGTGCCCGCCGGCGGGCTCATCTCCCCCTGGTACGTGCGGGCCATGGCCGAGCCGGACGAGGTGCACGCGGTGTTCCCCGGGGTGAAGCTCATCTACGGCTCCACCCAGGAGTGCGGCTTCATCACCCCGCCCATGGACGAGCCGGCCCTCCGGGAGCGGACCGCCCTGCTGGACAGCCGGGCGGCGCTGCGGGTGCTGGCATAGTATGGGGTGGGCCGCGGGCCCGAGAAAAGCACAAGGAGAGTTTCACATATGCTGATCGTACAAAAATTCGGCGGCTCCTCTGTGGCGGACGCCAAGCGCATCCGTAACGTGGCGGGCATCATCGCCGAGACGTTTTTGGAGGGCAACGACGTGGTGGTGGTGCTGTCCGCCCAGGGCGACACCACCGACGACCTGCTGGCCAAGGCCGCGGAGATCAACCCCGCCCCCTCCAAGCGGGAGCTGGACATGCTCCTCACCACCGGGGAGCAGCAGTCCATCGCCCTGATGGCCATGTGCCTGGAGGGCATGGGCCTGCCGGTGGTATCCCTCACCGCCTGGCAGATCGGCCTTCGCACCGACGCGGACTACGGCGCCGCCCGCATCCGCCGCATCGCCACCGAGCGGCTGAAGCGGGAGCTGGACAAAAAGCGCATCGTGCTGGTGGCCGGGTTCCAGGGCATCACCCGCTTCGATGACTACACCACCCTGGGCCGGGGCGGCAGCGATACCACCGCGGTGGCCCTGGCGGCGGTACTCCACGCGGACAGGTGCCAGATATTCACCGACGTGGAGGGCGTATATACCGCCGACCCCCGGAAGGTGCCCGGGGCCAGGAAGCTGGAAGAGGTCACCTACGACGAGATGCTGGAACTGGCCAGCATGGGCGCCCAGGTGCTCATGAACCGCTCCGTACAGATGGCAAAGCGCTACGGCGTGGAATTGGAGGTGCTCTCCTCCCTGGTGAGAGCGCCCGGTACAAAGGTGAAGGAGGTCCCCTCAAGCATGGAAGAGATGAAGATAACCGGCATCGCCAAGGACGAACACACCGCCCGGCTCACCGTGGTGCGGGTGGCGGATAAGCCCGGCTCCGCCTTCAAGGTCATGAACGCCGTGTCCAAGGCCGGCGTCACCGTGGACATGATCATCCAGGCCACCGGCCGGGACGGGGAGAACGACATCAGCTTCGTGGTCCCCGAGGACCAGGCCGAGCAGGCCCGGGATATGCTCATGGAGCGGAAGAAGGCCATCGGCTTCGACCACGTGTCCATCGACAAGGACATCGCCAAGGTCAGCGTCATCGGCGCGGGCATGATGAGCTCCGCCGGCATCTCCTCGCTGGTGTTCGAGGCCCTGAACGACGAGCACATCAACATCCAGATGATCAGCACCAGCGAGATCAAGATCTCCTGCGTCATCGACGCCGCCAGCGCCGACCGGGCCGTGGCGGCCATCCACCGCAAATTCTTCGAGCAATAAGACAGCACAGCAAAAGGGCGCGGGGTCTCCGCGCCCTTTTTGCGTCCCGGGGATTTCCAAAATTTGGTGCGCGGCATTGACAAACCGATGACATATAGTATAAAATACTATTATAGTATCGCCGGGAGGGACCGTTATGCTCTACCAGAAGCTGAAGACCCTGTACGAAAAAGTCCGTCTGCAGCACTACCGGGACCTGTTCAGCCGGGTCAAGGAGCGGGACGGCTCCCTGAGCGCCACGGAGGCATACGCCGCGGATGTCATCTACCTCATGGGCGCCCCCACCGTCAGCGCCTTCGCCGACACCCTGGGCATCTCCCAGCCCAACGCCACCTATAAGATCAACAACCTGGTCTCCAAGGGCTACGCCCGGCGCAGCGGCTCCGACGCCGACCGCCGGGAGTGCCGGGTCACGGTGGGCGAGCGGTTCTTCTCCTACTACAACACCGATTACCCCTTCATGGAGGAGGGGCTGGGAAGCCTGCAGCGCAACTACAGCGCCGAAGAGCTGTCCCTCTTTGAGCGCATGATAGACGACCTCATCCAGCACCTGAAATAAGGGCCCAAACGCCCTGTTTTCCGCGCCCCGCCGCTGTTGGCGGGGCGTTTTTTTGCCCATTTTAGTCTATTTTACTAATGTTTTAAATCAATTGCCCTCAAAATCTGTCAGAACGGCCCTTGAAATGGCGGGGGGCCCGTGTTAAAATTTCTAGTGTGTGAACATTTGTCCGCATACCGTGGACAAAGCGAAGCAACAAAAACATTGGAGGAAAAACAGCTATGAAGAAAGTATTCGCGCTCGTTCTGGCCGTCGTGATGGTCATGGCGCTGGCGGTCCCCGCCTTCGCCGACGACACCATCACCATCGGCGTGTTTGAGCCCCTGTCCGGCGACAACGGCGCCGGCGGCAAGCAGGAGACCCTGGGCATCCAGTATGCCAACACCGTGGCCCCCACCGTGGAAGTGAACGGCACCACCTACAACGTGGAGCTGGAGATCGTGGACAACGAGTCCTCCACCGACAAGGCCGTCTCCGCCGCCACCCAGCTGGTGGCCGCCGGCTCCTCTGTGGTCCTGGGCACCTACGGCTCCGCCGTGGCCATTGCCGGTTCCGACACCTTCGGTGAGGCCGGCATCCCCGTCATCGGCGTCACCTGCACCAACCCCCAGGTCACCGAGGGCAACGACCACTACTTCCGAATCTGCTTCCTGGACCCCTTCCAGGGCACCGTTCAGGCCAACTTCGCCCATGACGAGCTGGGCGCCACCAAGGCCTACTGCCTGGGCCAGCTGGGCAACGACTATGACCAGGGCCTGATCAACTACTACACCCAGGCCGCCGAGGCGCTGGGCATGGAAGTGGTCACCGAGTCCTTCCCCGAGGGCAACTCCGACTTCACCTCCTACCTGACCAACGCCAAGAACGCCGGCGCTGAGGTCATCTTCGCCCCCACCTCCATCAGCTATGCGCAGCTGATCGTGGAGCAGGCCGCGGCCCAGGGCATCGACGTCCCCATCACCGCCCCCGACACCTGGGACTCCAACGTGGTCATGGCCGCCGTGCAGGGCACTGACCTGCAGGTCTACTGCACCACCTTCTACGCCGAAGGCGGCGACCCCGAATTCGAAGAGGGCTTCAAGGCCTATCTGAACGGCGACTCCAACGCCCTGGCCAACAACGGCGGCAACGACATGATCGCGGCCGTGTCCGTCATGGGCTATGACGCCTACTTCACCGCTCTGGAGGCCATCAAGGCTGCCGGCTCCGCCGACCCCGCCGACATCATGGCCGCCCTGCCCGCCACCACCTACACCGGCGTGTCCGGCGCCATCGCCTTTGACGACATCGGCGACGCCATCCGTGACAGCGCCTTCATCAAGCAGGCCAACACCGAGACCGGTGTTTGGGACTTCGTCGCCGCCCAGACCGTGGCCGAGTAATCCCGAGACCTGTTTACTTAACGGAAATCATCCGGCGGCGGGAGCGCTTCGGCGCTCCCGCTTGCCGGGGCTGTAAGCTCTCCCGGAGCGCATAAGAGCGTCTCCAGCCGCTTTTTGGAGGCGGCCTTATGCGCTCTCCATTCTTTATGTATTCGGAGGTCCTCCTCTATGTCTGCATTCGTCCAGGCCAATCTGCCCTATCTGCTGGCGGGCATATCCGTCGGCGGGCAGTACGCCCTGATCGCCATCGGCTACACGATGGTGTACGGCATCCTGCGGCTCATAAACTTCGCCCACGGCGACGTGTTCATGGTGGCCGGCCTCGTGATGGTGTACGCCAGCGCGTCCATGCCCATGTACCTGTCCATCCCCCTGGTGCTCATCGCCACGGTGGCTCTGGGCTTCACCATTGAGCGAGTGGCCTACAAGCCTCTGCGCTCCGCCCCCCGTATGTCGGTCATGATCTCCGCCATCGGCGTGAGCTATCTGCTGCAAAACTGCGCGCTCTACTTCACCGGGGGTCTGGCCCAGATGTACCCCACCATTCCCTGGCTTTCCAACTCCGTCACCATCGGCGGGGCCACCACCAAGATGGTCACCATCGTGACCCCCATCCTGACGGTGGCGCTGGTGTTCGCGCTGGTGCTGTTCATCCAGAAGACCAAGATCGGCATGGCCATGCGGGCCGTGTCCCGGGACTTCGAGACCAGCCAGCTCATGGGCATCAAGATAAACTCCGTCATCTCCATGACCTTCGTCATCGGCTGCTTCCTGGCGGCGGTGGGGTCGCTGCTCTACTTCACCAATTACCCCTCCGTCATCCCCACCTCCGGCGCCATGCCGGGGCTGAAGGCCTTCGTGGCGGCGGTGTTCGGAGGCATCGGCTCCATCCCCGGCGCGGTCATCGGCGCGTTTTTGATCGGCATCTGCGAGAACATCATCAAGGGCCTGGGCTCCAACTGGACCATCTTCTCCGACGCCTTCACCTTCGTGCTGCTCATCATCGTCCTTCTCGTCAAGCCCACGGGCATCTTCGGCGAGAAGGCCACGGATAAGGTCTGAGGAGGGTCGAGATGGAAAAGACACTGCGAAAAGACCCGGCGAAGAAGATCGGCTCCGCCATCGCCATCTGCCTCATCGCCGCGCTGTACATACTGCTGTTCCTGCTGGACAACGTCCTGCCGGCCAACGGCTTTACCCTGATGCTCATCCCGGTGCTGAAAAAGGGCGCCATCTACTCCCTCATCTGCGTGAGCATGAATCTTCTGAATGGCTTCACGGGGCTTTTCTCCCTGGGCCAGGCGGGGTTCCTGCTGGTGGGGGCCTATGCCTACGCCATCTTCGCCATCCCCGCAGACCAGCATCCCGCCGTGTACCAGTACTTCGACGGCGGCGCCATCGGCTTCTCCATTCCCGAGGCCCTGGGCAAGCTGCTGGGCGAGAACGCCGGCGCGTTCCTCGGCTCCATCATCTGCATCATCATCGCGGGTCTCGTGGCCGCGGGCTTCGCCGCCCTCATCGGCATCCCCGTGCTGCGGCTGAAGAGCGACTACCTGGCTATCGCCACCCTGGGCTTTGCCGAGATCATCCGGGCCATCTTCCAGTGGAACAGCCTGGGGCCCGTCACCAACGGCTCCAACATGCTCCGCAAGTACACCAGCCTCTCCGCCATCAAGATAGGCTCCGTGAAGCTGGCGACGGTGTTCCCCTTCCTCATCGCCATGGTCTGCATCGGCCTCATCGTGCTTCTCATCAACTCCTCCTACGGCCGGGCCTTCAAGGCCATCCGGGACGACGAGATCGCCGCCGAGGCCATGGGCATCAGCCTTTTCAAGCACAAGATGCTCTCCTTCGTCATCTCCAGCTTCTTCGCCGGCGTGGGCGGGGCGCTGCTGGCCATGTACCAGACCACCATCCAGGCCAGCGCCTTCAAGTCGGCCATGACCTATGAGATACTTTTGATCGTCGTCATCGGCGGCATCGGCTCCATATCGGGCAGCTGCATCGCCTCGTTCCTGTACATCGCCTGCAACGAGTGGTGGCTGCGGTTTTTGGACAGCGGCAGCTTCTTCGGCATCAGCGTTCCCTTCTTCCGGGACGGCTTCCGCAAGGTGGTCTTCTCCGTGCTCATCATGGTCATTGTACTGTTCTTCTCCCGGGGCATCATGGGCGATAAGGAGCTGTCCTTCGCGGGATTGGTGCGAAAGCTGAGCGGAAAGAAAGCGGCTCAGGCCGCGGAAGGGGGCGACGGGAAATGAGCGAGAAAAACATCGTCCTGCATGTGGAGAACGTCACCATGCAGTTCGGCGGCGTCATCGCCGTGAACAACCTGTCCCTGGACGTGCCCGAGGGGGAGATCATCGCCCTCATCGGCCCCAACGGCGCCGGCAAGACCACCGCCTTCAACTGCATCACCGGCGTGTATGAGCCCACCAACGGCCTGGTGGAGTTCTGCGGCCTGCCCATGGTCCGCAACTTCCCCCACGGGAAGATGAAAAAGCAGTACCTGGGCGAGAACGGCGACAAGTACATCCATGACCCGGCCATCTCCCCCACCCCCGACAAGATCACGGCCCTGGGCATCGCCCGGACCTTCCAGAACATCCGGCTGTGGAAATCCATGACCGTGTTCGACAACGTCCTGACCGCAAAGCATATGCGGGCGAAGCAGAACGTGTTCTCCGCCACCTTCCGCACCTCCGCCAAGGAGGAGCGGCGCATGCGGGAGGAGACGGCGGCCCTGCTGGAAGAGCAGGACCTTCTCCAGTACAAGGACGAGCTGGCCACCAGCCTGCCCTACGGCCTGCAGCGGCGGCTGGAGATCGCCCGGGCCCTGGCCACGGAGCCCAAGCTGCTGCTCCTGGACGAGCCGGCGGCGGGCATGAACCCCCAGGAGACCCAGGAGCTGGGCGTGTTCATCCAGGAGATACGGGACAAGTACGGGCTGACGGTGTTCCTCATCGAGCACCATATGGACCTGGTCATGAAGATCTCCGACTATATCTACGTCATCGACTTCGGCAGCGAGATCGCCCGGGGCGTGCCCCGGGACATCCAGAACGACCAGCGGGTCATCGACGCCTATCTGGGGGTGAGCGAGGAATGAGCGAGCTTTTGAGGATAGAGGACCTGAAGGTCAACTACGGCGGCATCGAGGCCGTCAAGGGCATCAGCCTCTCCGTGGAGGAGGGCCAGATCGTCACCCTGATCGGCGCCAACGGCGCCGGCAAGTCCACCACCCTGCGCACCATCTCCGGCCTTGTGAAGGCCCGCAGCGGCAGGATCACCTTCGCCGGCGAGGACATCACGGGCCTGGACCCCACCTCCATCGTGAAGAAGGGCATCACTATGGCCCCCGAGGGCCGGCGCATCTTCCCGGACATGACCGTGAAGGAGAACCTGCGCATGGGCGCGTACCTGCGCAAGGATGATCTCAGCGCCGACTACGACATGGTGTACGACCTGTTCCCCCGCCTGAAGGAGCGGGAGTGGCAGCTGGGCGGCACGCTGTCCGGCGGCGAGCAGCAGATGCTGGCCGTGGCCCGGGCGCTGATGGCCAAGCCCAAGATGATGATGATGGATGAGCCCAGCTTAGGGCTCGCGCCCATCGTGGTGAAGGGCATCTTCGACATCATCCGCCGCATCAATGACCAGGGCGTCACCATCCTGCTCATCGAGCAGAACGCCAACATGGCCCTGCAGGCGGCCCACACCGCCTACGTGCTGGAGACCGGCCGCATCACCATGACCGGCACCGGCGCGGAGCTTCTGGCGGACGAGCGCATCAAGGAAGCCTATCTGGGCAAAGCCCATTCGTGACCGGCGGAGAGGGCGGTCCGGCCTGCGGCCGGGCCGCCCCGGACCGGCAGTTTTTTCCCGTCCCGGGCGAAAAAAACATTGACAACCGGGCGGACCTGTGCTAATATATCGACTGTTCCGACATGGGGGTATAGCTCAGCTGGGAGAGCGCTTGAATGGCATTCAAGAGGTCAGCGGTTCGATCCCGCTTATCTCCACCACGGCGTCGAAAGACCCCTGAAGACAATGAGGGCCCGCAAGCGGGCCCTCATTCGTCGGTCAGAGGCCTTTCTCCTTTTTCCCGCGAAACCCATTTCATTGGGCTTTCGCGGGAGCCCTAGTGTAGTTATCTCTTTTTCCCCATGAAACCCGCTTCGCTGGGCTTTCATGGGGGCCCCGGTTTTTTCTCCTTTTCCCGCGAAACCCATTTCATTGGGCTTTCGCGGGAGCCCAAAGAAAGAGCATTGGCAAAAGCCAATGCTCTTTCTCACATTTTACGGGTCGACACATGTTGCTCCGGACGGGTATAGTTCTCTCTGTATCAAATCAACAGAGAGGACGGATCGACCATGCAAACAAGCAGCTTTCCACAGTATGACCCCGATAAAACCACCGGCTGGCGGCGGGATACGCCCCTATGGATCGCGCCGGGGACCCGCGTTCTTTGCCTCTACCGCGTTTCCACGGACAAACAGCTATACTGCACGGAAACGAACGGCGCTGATATTCCCATGCAGCGCATTCGCTGTCACGCCTTTTGCGAGCAAATGGGCTGGACCATCGTATGCGAGCTGCAGGAGGAGGGCGTCTCCGGCTACAAGGTCCGAGCCGAGAAGCGGGACAAGATACAGCTTATCAAGGACTATGCCAAACAGGGCCGCTTTGACATCCTGCTGGTCTTTATGTTTGACCGTCTGGGCCGTATCGCGGACGAAACGCCCTTTTTGGTGGAGTGGTTCGTCCGCAGCGGCATCCGGGTCTGGAGCACCCAGGAAGGCGAGCAGCGCTTTGAAAGCCACGCGGACAAGCTGATGAACTACATCCGCTTCTGGCAGGCAGACGGAGAGAGCGAAAAGACCTCTGTCCGCACGTCCAACAGCATGGGGATATTAACGGAGCAGGGGTGTTATACCGGCGGCAGACTGCCATACGGCTATCAGTATGTGAAAACAGGCCGCACCAACAAGCGAAAGCAGCCTGTCAACGACCTGGCCGTGTGCGAGGAGGAGGCCTCCGTCGTGCGCCTCATGTTCCGGCTGGCCGCACAGGAGGGCTGCGGCGCGCAGAGGCTCGCCAATTATCTGAACGAAAGGGGTGTCAGGAACCACGCCGGGAAGAACTGGCACCCGGCCTCTATCCAGGCCATGCTGCGAAACATCCTGTATACGGGCGTTCTCCGCAGCGGCCAGAGCCGTTCCCCGGTCCAGGAGCACCTGCGCATCGTGGACGACCGCACGTTCGAACGGGTGCAGACGATGCTGGCAGCCCGTTCCCGTAAGTACAGCGAGACGCGCTCCGTGCCGCTGAACACGCGGGGCAGCTCCCTTTTGGCGGGGAACATCTTTTGCGGCCATTGCGGCGCACGGCTCTGCATCACCACCACAGGCAAATACAGACGCCGGGCGGACGGGCCGGACACGGCCCGGATGCGATATACATGCCAGACCAGGAGCCGCACCCATGGGGACTGCGACGGGCAGACGGGGTATACCGTCCGGAAGCTGGACGGTATCGCAGACGCCGCCATCCGAAAAATATTTGACCGGATGAAGCGGGTTGGCCGTGACGACGTTTTGGACGCCTGCTACCGCGCCGGCCTCCGTGCCCGGCAGGCCCTGGCACAAAAGGCTAAGCGGGATCATGACCGGGCAGAGAGCGACCTGCGGAAGCTGAAGGCGGAGATCGTGAAGGCGGTCTGCGGCGAGAGCGCCTTTGCCCCGGAGCTGCTGAACAGCGTCATCCGCGACCAGGAAGCACTGTGCGAGGACCTGCGGCAGGCCTGTTCCGACACCGCCAGGGCCGTTATGGAATGGACGGCGCAGCACCCCGCCATTGACCGGCTGTATGATGACCTCGTGGAGTGCGCCCAGGCATATGACCGTGCCACCATCGCCGCGAAGAAAATGATCATCTCCCGGCTTGTCGAGCGGGTGGACGTGCACAGAGACTACCGGCTGACCATCACGTTCCGCCCCCAAATGCGCCGGCTCATAGATGCCCTGGAGCGCCTGGACGAGAATATGGTATCTGCATGAAGCAACAGTCCTGCGCGACGATCACCCGGTGACCCTCAACAGCTTTGCGGAAAGGGCTATGCGGAACACCTTGGGCTCCCAGGGCTGAAAAAATATGGGCAATTTGTGGGGGCGGAAAAAAGCGAAGCCGCCGGAAAAAACCGGCGGCTTATTTTATGAATCGTACCACATCGCCCGGCTGGCAGCCGACGATGGCGCATATCTTTTCCAGCGTGAGCATGGTGATGTTCTTATTTTTCTTGAGGGAGTCCAGGGTCTTGTTGTCGACGCCCTCCTGCAGGAGCCTGTACTGGGACACGCCCTTCTCCTTCATCGTCTCCCAGAGGGGACCGTAATCTATCAAATCCACCACCCCAAACATCACCGGATACATAAATTATAGGGTGGTTCCGAAAAACGTAGTATTGTGATTATTCCCACAATTTCTTGCACAGGGGAGGCTTATTATATGCCCACCCGACGGGCGGCGAGAACCGGCAGTGCCCCGCACGCGCTCGGTGAGCGAAGCGAACTTTAGCGGGAGGGGCCCTGTCGGGCGAGGCCGCCCCAGCATTTATATCAACAGACAAGGAAACAGAGGTGGTCGGCTGACTGTCTCTGACCCATCTCATAAAAATTTTCCCGGGCGCTCCCATCCCGGGGGCGCCCGATGCTTATGCCTGAAAATCGCACGGATATGCCCAACACGGCATGTTCATTGCCTGTATTGGCACGAAAAACCGAAAGTATATCCTATCACAAAAAGAGACAGGCAGTATTTACACGTCTTCATTCTATTATAAAGCGCCGTTTACGGATTATGATATCTAAAAACGGTGGTGATAAAGTGGAAGTACACAGCAAGATCGATCAACTGATGAAGGAGCGCAAGTGGACCCGCTACCGGCTGGCCCGGGAGTCCGGCCTGTCCTCCTCCACCGTGTCCAACCTGTTCTACCGGAACAACGTACCCACGCTCTCCACGCTGGAGGCCGTGGCGGACGCCTTCGGGATCACCTTGAGCCAGTTCTTCTGCGAGGAAGGGGAGGCGGTGGACCTGTCCGACGAGCAGAAACAGCTTCTCCACCAGTGGAGCCTGCTTACAAAAAAGCAGCGCAAGCTCATGCTGGCGCTGATGAAGTCCTACCGGGACACCTGACATCTGACGGGGCAAGTGCGGCCCATTTTTGTTCCTCTCCCCCACAGGGGAAGCGCGCCCCCGGCGAAAGCCGGGAGCGCGCTTTTTTGTTTTCTCAGAACCATCCGCCGCCAAAGAACCGGCGGAAGAAGTCGTCCATGTCGTTGTAGTAGTATTCCTGCTCCGGCACGGGGGTGGCCTGGGCGGGGGGCTGGCTCTCCCCCAGGGTCGCGGTCAGGTCCATTGTCTGGCCTGCCCGCCAGACCGTGACGGTCACCTGGTCGCCCACGGCGTAGGAGCGCACCGCCGTGGTCAGGTCGGTGTAGCTGGTGATGGGCTTGTCATCAAGGGCCGTGATGATGTCCCGGACCTGGATGCCCGCCTTGGCGGCGGGGCTGTCCTGGTCCACCTCGGTCACATAGGCGCCCACCACCATGCCGTAGCGCTCGGCCATGGCGCTGGTGACGGAGCTGCCCTCGATGCCCAGGGTGGCCCTATCCTTCACATAGCCGTATTGGATGATCTGGTCGGCGATATGGGCCGCGTCCTCGATGGGGATGGCGAAGCCCAGGCCCTCCACGCCGGTGGCCTTCCGCTTGGCGGTGACCACGCCGATGACCTTGCCGTCCCTATCGTACACCGGGCCGCCGGAGTTGCCGGAGTTCACGGCGGCGTCGATCTGGAACATGTTGATGGGGTCGGAGTCGGTGTCGGTGGTGATAAGCCTGTCCGTGGCGGAGATGATGCCGGTGGTCATGGTGAAGTTAAGCTCCCCCAGGGGGTTGCCCACGGGGTATATCTCCCGGCCCACCACGATGTCCTCGCCGCTGCCGTAGGTCACGGGCGTGAGGCCGGCGGCGTCGATCTTCAGCACGGCGATATCGTTGTCCTCGTCGTAGCCCACGATGGAGGCGGTGTACTCGGTGCCGTCAAAGGCCAGCACCGACACGTCATAGCCCCCCTGCCGGGCGTCCTCGATCACGTGGTTGTTGGTCATGATATAGCCGTCGTCGCTGATGATGAAGCCGGTGCCGGACACGCTGGCGGGGCTCACCTGGCCGAAGATGTTGGTGTAGATGACCTCCGTGGTCACGCCCACCACCTGCTTCTTCGCCTGGTCATAGATGCTCTCCCCCACCCCCGTATCGGCGGTGATGGCCGCGGGCGCGGCCTTGGTCTCCGGGGCCTGGGTGGTCACAGGCGCGGGGGTGGTCTCCACGGTTGGGGCCTTGTCCTCTCCGCTGCGGAGCATGAACCATGTCCCGGCCACGCCCAGCGCCGCCGCCAGGAGCGAGCACACCAGGCACATGACCACCACGGCCCCGGCGCTGACGCCCCGCTTCTCCCGCCGGCGGGGGGCCGGGGGCGGCACGGGGGCGGCGCTGTTTCCGGCGCCAGCCCCATAGTGGGCGGAGGCCTCCGCGGAGGACCGGGTGTTATATCGATCGTTATCGTATTCGTTCATGGCGTTTCTCCTCTATCCTTGGGCAGAAAATGCTCTACAGCATACTTTATCCTTTTCCCCGGGGCAAATCTACTCGAATCTGTAAATAATTTATGGATTTTTTGTGATGGCCTTGACAGGGCGGGCGTCGGCAGTTATAATAACAAACGATATATAACACTTGTTATTATAAAGGAGGTGCCATCATGCCCCCCAAGGCAAAGGTGACGAAGGAACAGATCATATCCGCGGGGCTGGACATCGTCCGCGCCGGCAGGCCGGAGGCATTGAACGCCCGGGCCGTGGCGGCAAGTTTGGGCTGCTCCACCCAGCCGGTGTTCTCCAACTACGCCTCCATGGAGGCCCTGCAAAAAGACGTGCTGGCCGCGGCGGAGGGCGCTTTCCAGGCCCATCTGGCCGCCGCCATGGCAGATCCCGCCTATCCCCCCTATAAGGCCATGGGCATGGGGTACGTGGACTTCGCCCGGCGGGAGCCGGCGCTGTACCGGTGGCTGTTCATGCGCGACCGCACGGGTGAATGCCCGGAGGCGGGCCAGGTGGGGGACGCCGGAGCGGTCCGGCTCCTCATGGAGAAGGCAGGCCTCACGGAAGAGGCCGCCGGGCGGCTGCATCTGGAGATGTGGATATTCGTCCACGGCCTGGGGGCCATGGCGGCCACGGGCTACGCGCCTATTGATATGAGTGAGGCCAGCGATATGCTCACCGACATCTATCAGGGCCTGCTGGCCCGGCACAGGGAGGCGGGCGGCCATGGCTGAGGGCGTCGAGGCCATGGGCCTGACGAAAAAATACGGGGACCTCACCGCCGTGGACGGACTGACGCTGACCATCCCGGCGGGGGAGCTGTTCGCCCTGCTGGGGGTGAACGGGGCGGGCAAGACCACCGCCATCCGCATGCTGTCCTGCCTTTCCCGCCCCACCGCCGGGGACGCCCTGGTGGGCGGGAAGAGCGTCGTCTCCCAGCCCCGGGAGGTAAAAGAGCTGATCGGCCTGTCCCCTCAGGAAACGGCGGTGGCTCCCAACCTGACGGCGGAGGAAAATCTGCTCTTCATGGCCGGAGCCCACGGCATGCCCCGGGCCGAGGCAAGGGCCCGGGCGGCGGAACTGGCCGAAACGTTGGGTTTGGGGCCGGTGCTCCGCAAGCGGGCAAAGACCCTCTCCGGGGGCTGGGCCCGGCGGCTCAGCATCGCCATGGCCCTTATCTCCCGGCCGAAGGTGCTCTTTCTGGACGAGCCCACCCTGGGCCTGGATGTGCTGGCCCGGAGCGCCCTGTGGGACGTGATACGGGGTCTTTCAGGCGTCACCATCCTCCTGACCACCCACTACATGGAGGAGGCGGAGGCCCTGGCGGACCGGGTGGGCGTCATGGCGGCGGGGCGGCTTCTGTGCGTGGGCCCGCCAAGAGAGCTGATGGATAAGACCGGGACGGACAGCCTGGAGGCGGCCTTTTTGGCCATCGTGAAGGAGGCGGGGATGGGATGAGAGCGCTGAACTTTTCCCGCCGGACGGCGCGGGAGATCCTGCGGGACCCCCTGAACATCCTGTTCGGCCTGGGTTTCCCCCTGGTGATATTGGTGCTGCTGACCGCCATCCAGAAAAACGTGCCCGTGCCGCTGTTCACGCCGGAGAGCCTGACGCCGGGGGTGGCGGTGTTCGGCCACGCGTTTCTGGCCCTCTTCGCCGCCACCCTCATCGCCCGGGACCGGGCGGGCAGCTTCCTGGCCCGGCTCTACACCACCCCCATGACCGGGGCGGATTATATCCTGGGCTATGCCCTGCCCCTGGTGCCCATGGCCCTGGGCCAGAGCCTGGTGACCTACGGCGCGGCGCTGGCGCTGGGGCTCAGGGGCACCGCAAACATCCTCTGGGCCATCCTCGCAGGTCTGCCGGCGGCGCTGTTCTTCATCGGGCTGGGGCTTCTGTGCGGCACGGTGTTCACGGATAAGCAGGTGGGCGGCCTGTGCGGGGCGCTTTTGACGAACCTCACCGCGTGGCTCTCCGGCACATGGTTCGACGTGTCCCTGGTTGGCGGATGGTTCAAGAGCCTGGCGGAAAAACTTCCCTTCCTCCACGCCGTGGAGCTGTGCCGGGCCGGCCTTCGGGGGGACATGGCGGGCGCCATCCCGCACCTATGGTGGGTGCTGGGGTACATGGCCGCGGCCATCGCCGCGGCGGTGGCGGTGTTCGCCCTGAAGATGCGGAAAAACTGACAGCCGGGCGGCGCAAATGCCGCCCGGGCTTCTTTTTCAATCTGTTAACATTTCACGCTGTAAAATGGTTTATAGTATGCCCAGAAAGAGAAAACGCAGGAGGCGCAGCGTTGGACGACCGTCGGCTCCCCCAGGAGCAGGAACAACCAAACACCGTCCGCCCGGACAAGGGGCAGACGGCGTATTCCGACGCCTATTACCGCTCCGCCCCCGCCCGTACCGGCTACGGCTACAACCCCTCCCGGTACCAGGCCCCGGAGGAAGAACCCTCCTACCATGGGCCCATCGGCATGCGGGCGCTGCTGGCGCTGTGCCTGGTGTGCGTGCTGGCGGCGGGCGTTCTCGGCGTGGGCGGGCTGTATCTATTGAGCCGGGACCGGCGCCAGACCCCCGTACAGAACACCGCGGATTTCTACGACCAGGCCCGCCAGGCCCTGGACCACGCCGGGCCCCTGACCCTCTCTCCGGCGGCGGACGCCGCTCCCATGACGGGAGAGGACCTGTACGCCATGGGCTGCCGCCAGACGGCGGCGGTATCCGGGGGCAATCAGGAGGGCTCCGGCGTCATCCTCACCGCCGACGGCTATATCCTCACCTGCTGCCACGTCATACAGCAGAGCTACACCTACGGCTGGCCCGTCACCGTCACCCTCTGGGACGGCGGCAGCTACAGCGCCCAGGTGGTGGGCACGGAGGCAGACAGCGACCTGGCCGTGCTCAAAATAGACGCCATGGGCCTGTCCCCCGCGGTGCTGGGGGATTCCGACGCCCTGGCCGTGGGTGAGCGGGTCTATGCCCTGGGCAATCCCGCCCCCACCCTCTCCTTCTCCATCACCCGGGGCGTGGTGTCCGCATTGGACAGGGACATCGCCGTGGGCGACAACGTCACCGCCAACATGTTCCAGTTCGACGCGGCCATCGGCGCGGGCAGCTCCGGCGGCCCTGTGTACAACGAGCGGGGCCAGGTGGTGGGCATAGCCACTGCCAAATACGCCGCCGAGGGCGTGGAGGGCCTGGCCTTCGCCATCCCCTCCGCCGATGCGGCCGCCGTGGCAAATGAGCTCATCGAAAAGGGCTACGTCTCCGGCAAGGCCTATCTCGGCATCGTCATGGACGCCACCTATACCCCCGCCGTGGCCCGGTATTACCGGGGCGTGCCGGGGGCATACGTCCGCTCCGTGGAGGAGGGCAGCGCCGCCCAGGCCGCGGGCCTGCGGCCGGGAGACGTGATCACCGCCGTGGACAGCGCGGCGGTGGACGGCTCCGATGCGCTGGTGTCCGCCGTGAAGGGCTACGCCGCCGGGGACAGCGCCCAGCTGACCATCTGGCGCGGCGGCGAATACCTGGACATCGCCGTCACCTTCGGCGAGGCGGTGCCCGCCGGAGTGGCCCAGTAAAAAATTTTTCCGCACCGCGCAATAAAAACCCTTTCCCGCGCATTCCTTTTACGACAGGAGAAAGCAGGCAAGATGCAGCAAGAAACGGCAAAACCTTTGGAGCCGTCTCCCGACAGGGCCCGTCTGGAGACGCTTCTGGCCGGCGTCGCCCAAGGCGACCGGGAGGCCCTGGCGGACCTCTACGCCGCCGCGAAGGGCGCCGTGCACGCCATGGCCCTGGGCATACTGAAAAACGCCCAGGACGCCCAGGATGTGACCCAGGACGTGTTCGTCCGCATCTGGGACGCGGCCGGGACCTACCGGCCCCAGGGCTCGCCCATGGCCTGGATGCTCACCATCGCCCGGAACATGGCCCTCATGCGCCTGCGCCAGGCGGGCCGGACCCGGCCCATGGAGGACGCCGACTGGGACACCCTCCCCGCCCCCGGGCTCAGCCCGGAGGAGCGGATGGCCCTGCGGGCGGCGCTTTCGAGCCTCACCGACGCAGAGCGGCAGATCGTGCTGCTGCACGCCGCCTCGGGGCTGAAGCACCGGGAGATCGGCCAGCTTCTGGACCTGCCCCTTGCCACCGTCCTGTCCAAGTACCACCGCGCCATGAAAAAACTGCGAGCCCAGCTGGAAGGAGATGACGCCTGATGACCGACGAGGAGCTGGAACTGCGGCTGAAAAACGCCGTCGAACACACCGCGCCCGACGATCTGGACGCCATCCTGGCCCGCTGCGGTACCGGGAAAGGAAATGTGATCGATATGAAGGAAACTGCCAAAAAGAGAAAGCATTGGACCAAAGGTCTGGTGGCCGCGTGCCTGGCCGCGCTGCTCATCGTGGGCGGCGGAGGAGGCCTCTTCTACCAGCAGGCATACGCCGTGGCCTCCGTTATATCCCTGGACGTGAACCCCAGCATCGAACTTACCGTCAACAAGAGCGAGAAGGTCCTCAGCTGCAAGGGTCTCAATGAGGAGGGCATCACCGTCCTGGCGGACATGGGCGGCGGCGCGGACCTCAAGGGCGCCAAGCTGGACGTGGCGGTGAACGCCATCGTGGGCGCGCTGGTGCGCAACGGGTACCTTGACAACCTGGACAGCGCCATTTTGATCTCCGTGGAGGATTCCGACGCCGACCGGGGCGCCCGGCTCCAGCAGGAGCTGGTGGCCTCCGTGGACGGGGTGCTGCAGACCGCGGAAAATTCCGCCTCCGTGCTGAGCCAGAGCGTGGCCGCGGACAAGGCCCTGGACAGCCGGGCCCAGCAGAACAACATCTCCACCGGCAAGGCCTATCTGGTGGACCAGATCGTGGCCATGAACGGCGCGTTGGATTTCAACGCCTTGGCGGCCCTGTCCGTCGAGGAGCTGCGGGACCTCATTCAGATCGGCGCCCCCGATATGCCCATCGGCCAGGATGCGGCCCTGGAAGCCGTGCTGGACTACGCCGGCCTTGGCCGGGACCAGGTCCCCTATTATGACGTGGACCCGGAGCTGGACGAGCCCACCCCCTACTATGACGTGGAGCTGGTCATCGACGGCCGGGAGCAGGATTACGGCGTGCACGCCTTCACCGGCGAGGTGCTCCAGGGCGTGAAGACGCCCTCGGTCATGAACCCGGGCCCCGCCCTGCCCCAGGCGGATACCCCCGCCCTCACCGAGGCGGAGGCCGCGGCCATCGCCCTGGCGGACGCCGGCGTGGCCGGCGACACCCCCGCCCTCAGCAAGCAGGACTGGGACGACGGCGCCCTCCACTGGGACGTGGAGTTCCGGGACGAGACAAGTGAGTACGACTACGAGATAGACGCCGCCACCGGCGCCATCCTCTCCTCCCAGAAGGAGGCTCTGCCCATGGCCGCCACCCAGGCCCCTGCCAGCGGCGGCGACATTGGCGAGGACGCCGCCCTGGCGGCCGCCCTGGACCACGCGGGGCTTACGCAGGATCAGGTTTCCCGGCTGAAGTGCCAGAAGGACTTTGACGACGGCCGGACGGAGTACGAGGTGGAGTTCAAATCCGGCGGCTATGAGTACGAGTATACCATCGACGCCGCCACCGGGGCAATATTGGACCACGAGCGGGACTTCGACGATTGAAATAAGACAGCATAACGCCTCCCTCAGTAAGTGCAGAAGTCAAGGGAAAGTAGACAAGAGGAAACAACCAAAGGATCAAAAGCCCAGTTCAGCCTTGTACTGAACCGGGCTTTTGTAACCCAAGGCAGCGGCAGGACGGATATTGTTGAAGTAATAAACGTAGCTGTCTAAGAGGCCTGGGAGATCATCCGTATCAGCAAGGCCAAAGTCGAGAGCCAGCTCCTCTTTCATCCAGCCGTTGAGTGCCTCAATAATTGGATTATCTGTAGGGGTTGCCACTCGCGACATGGAGCGAAGTATGTTATAATGCTCATGGGCCTGGGAAAAAGCCCGGGAAGAGTAGACAGAACCCTGGTCGGTGTGGAAGAC
>CANQRM010000003.1 GCA_947626265.1 uncultured Oscillospiraceae bacterium | reverse complement strand
GACAACAAGACCTTCTCCATCGCCTTCAAGACCATCCCCCAGGACGACACGGGCGTGTTCCACATCCTGGAGCACTCGGTTCTGAACGGCTCGGAGAAGTACCCGGTGAAGGAGCCCTTCGTGGAGCTTTTGAAGAGCTCCATGGCCACGTTTCTGAACGCCATGACCTTCCCGGACAAAACCATGTACCCCGTATCCAGCCGCAATGCCCAGGATTTCCTGAACCTCATCGACGTATACATGGACGCAGTGCTGCACCCCCTCTCCCTCCATGACCCCCACGCCTTCCGGCAGGAGGGCTGGCACTATGAATTGGACAGCCCCGAGGGGGAGCTTCGCTTCAACGGCGTGGTGTACAACGAGATGAAGGGCGCCTACGGCTCCGCCGACCGGGTCATGGAGGCGGCCCTGGACCGGCTGCTGTTCCCGGACAGCTGCTACGGCTATGAGTCCGGCGGCCACCCGGACCACATCCCGGAGCTGACCTATGAGGAGTATCTGGCGAACCACGCCCGGTTCTACCACCCCTCCAACAGCTATATCTTCCTGGACGGGCAGATGGACCTGGACGCGGTATTGGCAAAGCTGGACGGGTTCCTGGCCCCCTATGAGCGCATCGACCCGGACGCGGACATCCCCATGCAGGCCCCCGTGGCCCCGCCGGAGCAGACCTGTTATTATGAGATAGGCGCCGAAGAGGACGAGCGCAACAAGGCTATCCTGGCCGGGGGCTGGGTCTTCGGGAAATATGACGACATCGAGCCGGACGTGGCCTTCTCCGTATTGAGCCAGTATCTCTGCGGCTCCAACGAGGCGCCGCTGGCCAAGGCCCTGCTGGACGATAAGCTGGCCGAGGACGTGGTGCTGGACAAGATGGACGGGGTGCAGCAGCTCTACGCCGTGCTGGAGATCAAAAACGCCGACCCGGCCCAAAAGGACCGCATCTGGCAGACGGCGGAGGGCACTCTCTCCGCCCTTGCGGATAATGGCCTGGATAAAAAGCGCCTGCACAGCATCCTGGACCGGCTGGAATTCACCATCCGGGAGAAGGACTTCGGCACCACCCCCCGGGGGCTGGTGTACGCCATCTCCTCCCTGGAGACGTGGCTCTACGGCGGCGACCCGGCTCTGAACTTCAGCTACAGCGCCCTGTTTGCCTCCCTGCGGGAGAAGATAGACGCGGGCTGGTTCGAGGGCTTCCTGCGCCGGGTGCTGCTGGATAACGGCCACCGGGCAAGGGTCCTCATGCTCCCCAGCAAGACCCTGGGCCAGGAGAAGGCCCGGGCCGAGGCGGACCGCTGCGCCGCCATCAAGGCCGGCTGGGACGACGAGGCCATCCAGGAGGTCATGGAGGAGTTCCGTATTCTCCGTGAGCGCCAGAGCAAGGTGGATACGCCGGAGGAGCTCAAGACCCTGCCCACCTTAAAGCTGTCCGACATCCCCGAGGAGGGCATGCCCTTCCGGCAGGAGGTGGGCGCCATTGAGGGCGTCACGGTCCTGCGCCATCCCGTGGAGACCGACGGCATCACCTATCTGGACCTCTATTTCGACGTGTCCGACTTGGATTTGGAAGGCCTTCAAAAGGCGAAGCTGCTGACCCGGCTCCTGGGCCAGGCGGCCACGGAGCACTATGACGTGCTGGCCCTGCGCAGCGCCATTGAGGGCACCCTGGGCCGGTTCAGCGCCGCGGTGACCGTGTTCGGCCCCGCGGCCGACACCGGGCACGCCACGCCCTATGTGCAGGTGAGCATCTCCATGCTGCCGGACCACAAAGCCGACGCCGCGGCCCTGCTGGGGGAGATACTGAATACCACCCGCTTCGACGACGGCGGCTTCATCTACAATATCCTCCGCCAGGAGCGGCTGGGCCTGGAGCAGTCCATCACCATGAGCGGCAACTCCTACGGCTCCATGCGCGTGGCCGCCCAGGGCTCCGCCCGGGGCGCCGTCAGCGAGGCGGTCCAGGGCCTGTCCATGCTCCGGGCCTATCAGGCCTGGGACAAGGCGTTCCAGACGGAGGGAGGAACCCTGTGCCGGGAGATGGCGGATCTCTGCGGAAAACTCTTCACTCGCGAACGCCTCACCGTGAGCCTCACCGGCCCCCGGGACGATGGATTCGTGTCTTCCGCGCTGGCTGTGCTAAACAGCGGCGGAATGGGTGAAAAGGCCGCATATTCTCCCCTGCCCACCCGCAGGGAGGGCTTTGTCATCCCCGCCCAGGTGGGCTTCGCCGCCCGGGGCGCCAACCTGTACGGTCTCGGCAGCGCCTTCACCGGCGCGGACCTGGTGGCCGGACAGCTGCTCACATTGGACTACCTGTGGAACCGGGTGCGGGTCAAGGGCGGCGCCTACGGTGTGAACCTCTCCGTCCGCGTCCTGGGCGACGTGGCCTTCACCAGCTACCGGGACCCCAGCCCCGCCGCCACTCTGGACACCTTCGCCCAGGCGTCCCAGGCCCTGCGGGAGGCCGCGGCCGGGCCCATCGACAAATATATCATCAGCACCATCTCCTCCACGGAGCCGGTGCTCTCTCCCTGGATGGAGGGCCTGCGGGCCGCGGGCGTGTACCTGAACGGCCAGTCCGGCGCTGATCTTGCCCGCCAGCGCCGGGAGATACTCCGCACCACGCCGGAACAATTGACCGCCTTCGCGGACACCCTGGACGCAGTCTGCGCCGCGGGCCGGATATGCGTCATCGGCGGCCAGGCCGTGCTGGACGCCTGCCGGGAGCTGGACACCGTGGAGCCCGTGCAGCAGTAAACTCAAATATACGCGCATCCCCCGGACGACTGTCCGGGGGATGCCTTATTTTGTTGGATACTGGGGTCAGCCGGCCTTGCGGGTCTGCCAGAAGCAGAAGTCCATCAGGCGGCACTCGTCCTCGGTCCTGCGGGCGAACAGCTCATACTCGCCGTCGTCGTTCCCGATGAGCTTTGCCACGCCCTGGAAAAAGCCCAAGTCGTCCTTCAGGTCCACCCGCTCGCCGCGGATATTCTCTATCCACACGTCGCCGCCGCACTGCCGCAGCGTCTCCTGCAGCTTTTCCACTTCGGCTTTGGATGAAATAGTCATATAATGCGTTCTCCTTTCCCGCGCCGCCTTGCGGCGCCGGCAGCCATTGTTTTCCTTTTGCCGCCTGGGGCATTATAGACCCCTCCGCCGGGAAATGATAGGTCGATTTCGACCAAGAATGGGGCCGGAAGCGCGGCAAACTTTCGTTACCGGCGACATAATGCCCAAGCCTGCCGCCCCGTATTCCCGGTCAGTTTTGTCCTTATGCCGGGAAAAGGCAGCTCATCATATCTCCGTCCCTGTGCAAATGGAAAACCCCCGGACAAGAGTCCGGGGATCAAACTATATTGGCATTTTCGCGACAATCTCATATACGGTAACGGGCTTACTGATTTTATGACACAGGTCGATGACATTTTTCGTGCCTTTTGATTTACAATCCCAAATCACCACCACATAATCAGCATAGTCCACAATTTGCTCATTGCGCTTTATGGGTGCGGCGCGGCCATAGCGGTCATAGTCCGGCCAGAACTCCCTGATGGGAATGTCTCTGGCCTGGGCATACGCTTTGGCGCAGGTGTCTATGCCTTTGGCCCCGCCGGACACGATCTCCGTGGTGCAGCGAGGCAAAAGCCCTTCGATGATTCTTTCATCCACTTCCAGACCGCGGGAACCTATGACCGCAACCTTCATCCGCTCGTCATCCCCAAGCACATCTGCCCAAATGCATTTTTGACCAGTATCACGGTCAATATCACTCGCCAATATAGCATAAACTAGCCTCAGTTGCAACCAATACTGGTCAAGACCGAGGTGAGGCTGGCGTGGAGCAGAAAATCAGGCGTGACCGCTGCATGGGCGATAATCTGCGGCGGCTTCGTAAGCAGAGCGGTATCTCGCAGGAAAAGCTCTGCGCCGAGCTTCAGCGCCGCGGCTGCGATATTGGCCGTACCACCTACGAAAAGTATGAGACCGGCGAACTGAATATCCGCGCCAGCGTTATCATAGAACTGCGAAAAATATATGGCTGCTCCTATGACGAGTTTTTCCTGGGTCTTGACGAATAAATATTTTCAGATGTCAGAACGCCTGTCTCTCCTATGCGGAAGTGACAGGCGTTTTCATTTTGATTGGGCTGCTATTTTGCAAGTCTTTACGCCGGGAAGAGAGCCTTCTTGATCTGCCCCACGGCGTTCTTCTCCAGGCGGGAGACCTGGGCCTGGCTGATGCCGATGGCCGCGGCCACCTCCATCTGGGTCCGGCCGTCGAAAAACCGCATGGAGAGGATGCGCTTTTCCCGCTCCGCCAGCTTGTCCACCGCCTCGGTGAGGGCGATGCGCTCCAGCCACGCCGCGTCCGTGTTGCGGCTGTCGCCGATCTGGTCCATGACCGCCACGCTCTCGCCGCCGTCGTTGTACACCGGCTCGAAGAGGCTCACAGGGTCCGAGATGGCGTCCATGGCCATGACCACCTCCCCCGGCTCCAGCCCCAGCATCTTCGCGATATCCTCCACCGAGGGCTCCCGCTGGTGCTCCGTCAGGAATGCCTCCTTGGCCTGCATGGCCCGGTAGGCCGTATCCCGCAGAGACCGGCTCACCCGCACGGCGCTGTTGTCCCGCAGATACCGCCGTATCTCCCCCGATATCATGGGCACCCCGTAGGTGGAAAATTTCACGTCCTGGTTGATGTCAAAATTGTCGATGGCCTTGATGAGGCCGATGCAGCCCACCTGAAAAAGGTCGTCCACGTTCTCCCCGCGGCCGGCGAACTTCTGTATCACGCTCAGCACCAGCCGCAGGTTGCCGGATATGAGCTCCTCCCGGGCGGCCATGTCCCCCGCTTTGGCCCGCACCAGCAGGGCCCTCGTCTCCTCGTTTTTCAGTACCTTCAGCCTGGCCGTGTTCACGCCACAGATCTCCACTTTGCATTGCAACGGACTATCCCCTCTCGTACTCTCGTCAGGCGAAGATAGTGTTGCCAGCGGAGGCAAATTTGATTCACCGGCCCATGGCGTGAGAAAAAACGGCGCTGCCCCTTTTCTTTTTTGCTATAGTGTGGTAAAATATTATGCCGTTTGTCGGCACAGCGATGCCAAAATCTGCTGAAAACCGAGGAAACACACCTATGGCCCATCCCTACAAGACGCGGGAAGGCGGCGCCACCGTCACCGTGTTCGTACCCTACGACTGCCGCAACCACTGCCCGTTTTGCATCAACAAGCAGGAGTATGCCGACATGTCGGGCTTCAGCCTGGAGAAGATATGCCAGAGCATCCGGCGCATGGACGCCATCACCCCCCGGTGCGACTTCGTATTCACCGGCGGCGAGCCCATGGCGAATCTGGAGAGCCTGCAGGTCATGCTGGACTGCATCCCCGCCACCCACCGGGTGTTCATCAACACCACGCTGCCGGTCTTCGAGGGGGAGACGGAGGAGGACGTATTGTCCTTTTTCCGCCGCAACAGGGACAAGGTCACCTGCGTCAACATCTCCCGGCATATGCAAAAATACGTGGAAGAGTCCCCCGACGAGCTCATCGGCCGCCTGCCGGTGCCCGCCCGGGTCAACTGCGTGCTGTGGAAGAACTACCCCGCCCAAAACCTGCCCGCCTTCGTGGAGCGGTGGAAGGGCCGGCATGTGTCCATCCAGTTCCGCTATGACTACACCGACACCACCCCGGAGAACCTGTACCGGGAGGAGGGCGACAACATCCTCAGGGACCTGAAGAAGTACTTCACCTACAAGGGCCTGGAGGGCTGCCGCATGCGAAACGGCTACCACTTCGAGTATGACGGCGTGGAGATAACCTACCACAAGACCCTGCCCTACTCCACCATTGAGGAGACCGGCCCCGACGGCGTCACCTATGACATCCTCTACGACGTGATCATCAAGCAGAACGGGGACATCCACTCCGACTGGACGGGCGTGCTGATGGACGTGCCCGCCTACGAAAAGGTGGTCTTTGAGCCCGACGACCAGCACTGGATAGAGAAGTGCTGAATTATATAGTTCAAGCCCCCGGGCCGCTGGCCCGGGGGCTTGGTATGTCCTTTTCTTATTCGTTATATAGCTTTACGATATTCAGCAGTATCTCCACCACGGTCTCCATGTCCTCGGCGCAGACGCACTCCGCCGGGCCGTGGAAGTTGAAGCCCCCGGTGCCCAGGTTGGGACAGGGAAGGCCCATGAAGCTGAGGCGGGCCCCGTCGGTGCCGCCCCGGATGGGCTCCACCGTGGGCGTCACCCCGGCCATCTCCGCCGCCTTTTTGGCGTTGCCCACAAGGTGCATGCAGGGCTCTATCTTCTCCCGCATGTTGTAGTAGCTGTCCTTCATGTCCAGCGCTATCTTCGCCGTGGGATGGGCCGCGGCAACGGCGCCGCAGGCACTCTGCATCATGGCCTTGCGCTGTTCAAACTTCTCCCTGTCATGGTCCCGGATGATATAGCCCATTTGGGCGGCCGCGGCGGTGCCCCTGAGGCCATCCAAGTGGAAGAAGCCCTCATAGCCTTCGGTCTTCGCCGGTATCTCATCCGCCGGCAGGCGGGCGTTGATCTCCTGGGCGATGAGCAGGGCGTTCTCCATGACGCCCTTGGCGGAGCCGGGGTGGACGGACACGCCCTGGATGGAGATGACCGCACTTGCGGCGTTGAAGTTCTCGTATTCGATGCTGCCCACCGCGCCGCCGTCCACGGTGTAGGCGTACTTCGCCCCGAAGGCGGCCACGTCGAAGTGATCCGGCCCCTGGCCGATCTCCTCGTCGGGGGTAAAGGCCACGCAGATACGCCCGTGGGGCCTGTCCCCCGCCATGAGCCGGGCGCACATCTCTACGATCTCGGCTATGCCTGCCTTGTCGTCCGCCCCCAGGAGGGTGGAGCCGTCGGCGGTGATGAGGGTCTTCCCGGCCAGGGCAGGCAGGAATGGGAAGTCGGCGACCCGGATGACGCGCCCCTCTTTGGGCAAGGCTACGTCGCCGCCGTCATAGTGCTCGTGCAGCACCGGCTCAACGCCCCTCCCGGAGAAGGAGGGCGAGGTGTCCATATGGGCCAGGAAGCCGATGGCCGGGGCATCTTCATGGCCGGGCGTTGCCGGGATAAAGGCGGTGACGATGCAGTGCTCGTCCACTTTGGGGCTCTCCAGCCCCAGGTCCTCCAGCTCCCGCACCAGCACCTTTGCCAGGTCCCACTGGCAGGCGGAGGACGGCGTAGTCCCGGACACCTCGTCGGAGGTGGTGTGTATTTTGGCGTAGCGTAAAAACCGTTCCGTGGCGCTCATGATGATCGCTCCTTTTTTGTTATAGATAAGGCCGGCCAGATGGCCGGCCTTGCTTATTCAGATAGGCAGATGGGAGAAGAAATAGGGCAGCTGCTTGCGCCACCAGGGCCAGTCGTGGCACACGTCGTAGCCCCAGTAGTCCGCCCAGACGGGGATGCCCTTCACGTGCAGGATGGACTCCAGCCGCCGCTCGTGGGCCATCATCTCCTCGTCCCAGGCCCCCTGGCCGGAGCAGAGGACGATGTTGCTCTCCCGGTAGAGCTGGATGTAAGGGTGGTCTTCCGGCATGTTGGGCAAAAACTGAAGCGGGGAGTTTGCGTAGGTCAGGTCGTCGTGGTAGTCGCCGAAGAAGAAGTTGGCGTCGAAAAGCCCGCTCAGGGACACGACGGTGTCGATGAGGTCCGGCCGGCGGAAGAAGAAGTTGGCCGCGTGGAGCGCGCCCATGCTGCAGCCGGTGGTGATGGCCTTGCGGCCGTCGCAGCCCAGCTCATGGACCCGGGGGATGAGCTCGTCGGTCACGTAGGCGAACCACCGCTCCTGCAGCTCCAGCCGCGCCCGGGGGTCGCTCCCCTCGGCAGACCAGGTCTCCCCGTCGATGGCGTCCACGCCCACGACCATGACACGGCCCTCCTCCACCCAGGGGGCGATGGTGTCCACCATACCGTAGTTCTCAAAGTCGTAGAACCGGCCGTTCTGGGGCGGGAAGGCCAGGCACAGCTTGCCGCCCTCGCCGTAGATCTTGAACTCCATGTCCCGGCCCAGGATATGGCTGTACTCCTTGAAATAACGTGTGGTCATATGTCCTCCTTATATCAGGCCCGCTCCGACACGAAGCGGATGAATTCCCTGGCCTCGTCCTCACTGGACGCGTGGATGGTGTACATCTGGTTGCCCATGGCGTCGGAGAGGGCGTCCGGCATGCGCTCGCACATGGCCATCTGCCCGCCCCAGCGGGCCATGATGTCGTCATGGCTGTGTTTATAGGCGGTCTGGTCCCGGCGGCTGGCGTAGGCGCAGAAGTGGTCCGGCCCGCCGGGGGTCACGTGGCTCTCATTGAAGGCGACCATGTCCGCCCATATCTGATAGACGTCCGTGCTGTGGGCGAAGTTTATCATGTCCGGGGTGTAGCCGCCCGCCGGGCGCATGTTGACTTCCAATCCCACGAAGTCCCCTATATCCCCCAGGCCGGGCTTGGCCTTGGTGAGTTCAAAGAACTCAAAGTGGACGAACCGGCTCCTGGCCCCGAAGGCCTTTGCCGTCCGCCGGCCCATGTCCGCCAGGGCCTCCGGCACCTTGTCCACCACGTAGTAGCACAGGTCCCCCTGGTCGTTGACGATGTCTGCGATGGAGGGCGGGAACACCGCCGAGGACTCTATCAGCGGCTCGCAGTGGGAGTCCATGATGGCGTCGTAGGAGCGGATGGCACCCCAGATGAATTCCTCCATCACGTAGGGCACGTCGGGCTTCTCATTAAAGAACCAGTCCAGGTCCTGCTCGTTTTCCAGCTTCCAGGTGTGGCTGGCGCCCACGCCGATGTCGGGCTTGGCGATGACGGGCCAGCCCACCTTCTTGATGAAGGTCTTGGCGGCGGTCTTGGTGGAGACCTTATGGCAGCGGGCGGTGGGCACGCCGGCCTTGGCGTAATAGTGCTTCATGCCGGACTTGCTCTTGAAGGCCGCCACGCCCTGGGTGTCCACGCCGGTGGTGATGTGAAAATCCGTGCGCAGGCGGGCATCCTGCTCCAGCCAGTACTCGTTGTTGCTCTCCAGCCAGTCGATCTTCCCGTAGCGGTAGGTGAAGTACGCCACCGCCTGGAACACCTGCTCGTAGTCCTCCAGCGTCCCCACCCGGTAATACTCGGTGAGGGCCTGCCGCAGCCCCGGCTCCAGGTCCTCATAGGCGCAGTCGCCCACGCCCAGCACATTGACCCCGTCCCGGCGGAGCCGGTCGCAGAAGTTCCAGTAGGTCTTGGGGAAGTTGGGGGAAATAAATACGAAATTCATAGCTTTCTCTCCTTATTCCAACGGCGCGTCAGTGCGCCGGTCTGTCCACCTGTTCCGGGCGGAATTTGGAAAATACCAGCTTCTGGGCGCTGTAGAGCCCATAGTACCCGGACAGCATATAGCTTACCGCGCAGCCCAGGGCGTAGAGGATCATGCCCTGGCCGCCGAACAGCTCAAAGGCCAGCAGGAAGCTGGTCACCGGGCAGTTGGTGGCGCCGCAGAACACCGCCGCCATGCCCAGCGCCCCGGAAAAGCCCTGGGGCAGGCCCAGCAGGGGGCCCATCCAGGTGCCGAAGGCGCAGCCCACGCACAGCGCGGGCACGATCTCGCCGCCCCGGAACCCCGCCCCCATGGTCAGGGCCGTGAAAAGTATTTTCAACAGGAACATGTACCAAGCGCTCCGGCCATTCAGCATCTGCCGGATGAGCTCATCCCCGGCGCCGGAATAATCCTGATTGCCCACCAGCAGCGTCAGCGCAAGCACGATGCATCCGCCCACGGCGGCCCGGAGCACGCTGTTTTTTATGTAGGTCTCATAGAGTTTATGGCCCTGATGCATGGCCACGCAGAAGAGGATGGCCACCGCCGCGCAGGCGATACCCAGCACCACCGTCTGCCACATGCTGGCGGCGGACAGGACCGGCACCGCCCCGGCGTTATAGCCCACCAGACCGTGCAGGCCCAGGGCCCGGGCCAGGATGAAACCGCTGACCGACGACACCAGGCAGGGCACGATGGCGGCGTAGTACATGACCCCCACGCTGGCCACCTCGATGGCGAACACCGCCGCGGTGATGGGCGTACCGAAGAGGGACGAGAACGCCGCGGCCATGCCGCACATGACCAATATCCGCCGGTCCCGGCCGTCCAATTTCAGCTTCTGCCCCGCCCAGGAGGCGATGGAGCCGCCCAGCTGCAGGGCCGCCCCCTCCCGCCCGGCGGAGCCGCCGGCCAGGTGGGTGGCCACGGTGGCGAAGAAGATGAGCGGCGCCATGCGCAGCTTCACCGGCTCGTTGTCCCGGACCGCCAGGAGGATCTGGTTGGTGCCCTTGTCCTGCTCCATGCCGCAGAGCTTGTAAGCAAGGGCGATGAGTGCGCCCGCCGCGGGCAGCAGAAATATGAGCCGGGGCTCCATGACGCGAAGGGCCGTGACCGTGCCGATGCACCAGTGAAAGGCCACCGCCACACCGCCCACGACCGCGCCGGTCAGCGCCGCCAGCACCGCCCACCGCAGGAACGCGCCCCACTCATGGACGATGCGTTTTACGTCTTGCTTGAACTGCTCCAACTTGTCCTCCCGGAAGCTTTGCTTGCTTTATGTATCAGTCCACAGCGGCATTGGCCGCCGCGATGGCGAGGCCCGCCAGGGCCTGTCCGCCCAGGCTGCCAAGGGCCATGATGAGCTCGTTTTCCAGGTCCTCTCCGGTCATCCCGGTGAGGTCCGTGGCATTGGAGGTGTCCACGTCCAGCCAGGGGGCCTCGGCCACGCCGCCGCCCAGCAGGTCCAGATGGACCGTGCCCAGCTCCTGCTCACCCTCCAGCGCGCTGATATCCAGGCCCGTTTTGCCCTCATCGGTGCCGTCGGCGACGATCAGGAAGCTGTAGGTATCCTGCCCGGGCATGGCGATATTCAGCGTCAGGTCGGTATAGCTCTTCTGCCCGTCCTCGCTGACGCGGAAGCTGCCCGTCATATCCAGCCCCAGGCCGCCGGCCTCCAGGGACTGGGCCGCGCCCTCCAGGCCGCGGATACGGAGAAGCTCCGCCACGTCCGCCTCGGTGGCGTGCAGGGTCATGCCGGTATAGGTCACGCCCTCCAGGTCCATGGGCTCCGCCTCGGTGAGGCACTTTCCCATGAGGTCGGCCATCGCCTGGGCCTGCTCCGCGGACGCCTGTATCTCCTCTTCGGTGAGCTCCGGCACCTCCAGCTCGCCCAGCCGCTCTTCCAGCTGGACCATGTAGGCCTCCATCTCCTCGTCGGTCATGTTTGCAAAGTCCGGCATGATGAAGTCGCCTATGCCATGGAGCACCGCCTCGGCGGTGTCCGGGTCCGTGACGGTATAGACGCGGGAGCCGCTGGATTGGCCGTTGGCCACGACGGCCACCTCATCGCCGGTGACGGTGACGATGAACTCGGCGTAGACCTGGCCTTCGTTCTCCACATAGAGCCGGGCGCCCCTGGTGCCGTCGTTCTCCGCCACCTCCAGCACCGCGTTCAGGCCGGAGAGGTCCACGGTCTCCCCGTCCAGGGCCGCCGCCAGGCCGCCGAAGCCATAGCGCACACCCGCCTCGCCCGGGGCGATGGTGGACACGGCGCAGCCGGACAGCAGCGTCATAAGGCACAAAAACAGGATAGCAATCTTTTTCATGTCATTTCTCCTTTTCAGCCGATCAGGCCCTGGATGAAGATGATGAGGATGAGCACCGGCAGGATGAACCGCAGGTAGAACTTCATGCCCTTCCCCTCCGGCAGGCGCAGGCCCGCGCCGGTGTTGGCCTCGGCCATGTATTTGTCATAGCCCCAGCCCCACTTGCTCACGCAGAACAGCAGGTATACCAGCGAGCCGATGGGCACCAGCAGATTGCTGACGAGGAAGTCCTCCGTGTCCAGCACATCCCGGCCGCCCAGCAGGCGCACATCTCTCCACACATTGAACCCCAGCACGCAGGGCAGGCTCGCCGCCAGCATGAACACCGCGTTTAAAAGCACCGCCTTTTTCCGGCTCCAGCCCAGGTTGTCGATGCAGGCGGCGATGATGTTCTCGAACACGGCGATGACCGTGGAGAATCCGGCAAAGGTCATGAAGAGGAAGAATAAGGTCCCCCACAGCCGGCCCCCGGCCATGTTCACGAACACCTTGGGCAGGGTGAGAAAGATGAGGGGCGGGCCCGCCGCGGGCTCCACGTGGAAGGCAAAGCAGGCCGGAAAGATGATAAGGCCGCTGCACAGCGCCACGAAGGTATCCAGCGCGCCGATGCGTACAGCCTCCCCGGCGAGGGTGTTGTCCTTAGACATATAGCTTCCGAATATCTCCATGGACGCAATGCCCAGGCCCAGGGTGAAGAACGCCTGGTTCATGGCCGCGGTGATGACCTTCCCAAGGCCCATCTCCATGGCCTGGTCCAGGTGGGGCACCAGGTAGAACCTGAGCCCCTCCCCCGCCCCGGGCAGGAGGATGGAGTGCACGGCCAGCACCACGATGAGCACAAGCAGGGAGCTCATGAGCACCTTGCTGATGCGCTCCAGGCCGCCCTGCAAGCCCAGGCTCACCACCAGAAAGCCGAAGAGCACCACCAGCGCCATCCAGAGGGTCATCTCCATAGGGCTCGCCATCAGGGCGGAGAACACCCCATCCACCGCCCCGGCGTCCATGCCATTAAAAGTGCCGGTGAGGAACTTGACGAAATAGCCCAGCATCCAGCCAGACACGGTGGTGTAGTACATCATGAGGATGTAGTTGCCGATCATGCACACCACGCCATGGATGTGCCACTTGGTCCCTTTGGGCTCCAGCGCCTGGAAGGCCCGCAGAGCGCTCTTCCGCCCCGCCCGGCCCACGGCCAGCTCCATGGTCAGCACGGGCACGCCCATGATGAACAGGAAGACGAGGTAGAACAACACGAACAGGCCCCCGCCGTTCTGGCCAGCCACATAGGGGAACCGCCACACGTTGCCGATGCCGATGGCGCACCCGGCGCTCACCAGCAGGAAGCCCAGCCGGGAGCCAAACGTCTCTCGTTTCATCTTCTCCCTCCGGTGCTGTTCACAAAATGAGGCCCCGGCACACCGTACCGGGGCCGTGAGGGGCTTATATCAGTTGGTATAGACGAAGTCGGAGGCGGTCACGTCGGCGATCTCCGTGCCGCTGTAGGTGCCGTTGTAGTTCCAGGTCACCGTCATGGTGCCGGAGGTGCCGGTGGGCACATCCATGCTGGTGGAGAACAGGCCGTTGGAGTGCAGGCCGTCTCCCACGCTGATGCTGTTGCCCATGAGGGAGCGGGAGTAGCCGCTGAAGCTGATGGAGACCGGCAGGCTCATCACGTCCAGGGCGTAGGAGTTGACGGTGCCGTTGATGGAAAGGCGGGTGGTGCCGTCGCCCAGGTCCGTGGCCGTCCAGCTGACGGACATATTGAGGCCCACGCCGGTATAGGAGCTGAAGCTGTTGGAGGCCGTCACCCGCTCAGAAGGAGGCGGGTCCGTGGGAGGCGCGGTGGGCTTGGGCGTGGCGGTGGCGGGCGCCCGGGTGGGCTCAGGGGCATTGGTCACCGGGGCCCGGGTGGGGCTTGTGTTGCTGCCCACATTATTGGGAGGGCTTGTGACGCCGGGCCGGAACGTACTTGTCATGGCCGGCGGGGCTGTGGGCGTGGCGGCGGCGGGCTCATCTGTGGGCACCGCGCTGGCCGACGGCTGCGGCGTGGCGGCGGGGCCGTTCCCCCCGCTCCCGGTAAGGCTGCTCATGAGAAGCGCCTCCGCGCCCACTACCAGTGCCAGCACCAGCAGTATGATCGCGACACGCTTTGTCTTCATGATACCATCCCTCCCCCTGTACTATTGAAACGCACACAGGCGCACATGTCCATACTTATCTGTATTATACATCAGTCTTTCCGCAAACGCAACAGCGTTTCTTTACCCCCGGGCCGCCCGGAAGTGGTCCGTCTGCAGCACCCGCCCGGCGTACACGTACCGGCCGTAGACCTCCGAGCGCATCCGGGACACGTACCGCTCCCGCTCCGTCTGGCTCATGTTCACCCTCGCCGCCGGGACGAACAGGTCGTGGACCGCCTCATAGCGGCCTTTTTCCGTCACCCAGTCGGAGAAGGCGCTGCCGTAGAGGCTCACCGGGTACTCGCTCTCCTCCCCCGCCGGGGCAAACAGGTCCCGGCCGGAGAAAAAGCGGGAATCCATCTCCACTCCCAGCAGATTCAAGAGCGTGGGCGCGATATCCAGCTCCGAGCAGGGCATGTCCACGGTGAGGCCGGAAAGGCCCTCGCCCCACAGGAACATATGTCCCCGCAGGGGCTCGGCGCTCCCGGTGAGAACGCACACCGCCGTGTTTCGCCCGAGGCCCCGGCTGGCCAGGGCCGTCATGAGGGATGTGACCGCCCCCTCCCCGTCCCCCGGCAGGACCTGGTAGGCAAGCCACGGCCCCGCCCCCAGGTCATTCAGGCGGTCAGAGAGGTCCGCCCCCAGAGCCATGACATGGCCGAAGCCCAAGGCACTGTAGGCCGCCTCATACCCCGCCCGGGCGGGGAACGCCCAGGTATCATATCCCGCCCGGCCCAGGCTCTCCCCCAGGGCGAAGGGCAGGCATATCCCCTGCCCGCCGGTCCAGGCCAGGGCTGTCCGCTCCTGCACGGTGACCGGCGTCATGCCTGTGAGCAGCGCGAACTCCCGCCCCTCCGGACCCTGATACCAGTCCGGGGCGTAGACGTCCGTGAACCGCGCCCCCTCGGCGGAGAGCCTGTCCAATATAGGCGAAGAGCCGTCCGACTGCCAGTCCGCCGCCAGGATGAGCACCACGTTCTGCCCCGCCAGCAGGCCGGTGCAGCCGTTTTTCAGGGTGGGGACCCGGCCCAGATAGTAACTTTCTATCTCCGCCCTCGCCCCGCTGCCGGCGGTCTGCAGGTCCCCGACGCCGTAGGGCTCCGCCATCACGTTGTAGCGCTCAGCATCCCAGTGCACCGGTGCCAGGGCCGATACCGCCGCCGGCTCCCGCTCCACCCGCAGGGATATGACGATAGCCAGCACGACCGCCAGGACTGTGAATATCACGCGCCGCATAATGCCTGCCCCCTCTCCGTATGCTCCTAGCATGGCCCAAAGGGCCTGTCGAAAGGGGGCGGACGCCGTCGGGAAAGTAAAAAAATTCCCGGACCGGGCAGTCCGGGGAATTGATTTTCTCTTGCCGGGATGATAATATTACAACTTACATGAGTTTATTGAGGCAGGTATTATCATGGCCGACTTGAAAAACGAGATACGCCGCCGGCGGACCTTCGCCATCATCTCCCACCCGGACGCGGGCAAGACCACGCTCACGGAAAAGCTCCTTCTCTACGGAGGCGCCATACAGCTGGCCGGGGCGGTGAAGGGCAAGGTCTCCGCCCGCCACGCGGTATCGGACTGGATGGAGCTTGAAAAGCAGCGGGGCATCTCCATCACCTCCTCCGTCATGCAGTTCGAGTATGACGGCTGCTGCATCAACATCCTGGACACCCCGGGCCACCAGGACTTCTCCGAGGACACCTACCGCACCCTCATGGCGGCGGACAGCGCCGTGATGGTCATCGACGCGGCCAAGGGCATCGAGCCCCAGACCAGGAAGCTCTTCAAGGTCTGCGCCATGCGCCACATCCCCATCTTCACCTTCATCAACAAGCTGGACCGGGAGGCCCGCAGCCCCTACGACCTGATGGAGCAGCTGGAACAGGAGTTCGGCATCGGCACCTACCCCATGAACTGGCCCATCGGCTGCGGCCGGGACTTCAAGGGGGTCTATGACCGCCAGAGCGGCAAGATACTCTCCTTCGGCGACGCCCACCGGGGCGCCAGCCGCATCCAGGCGGAGGAGCATACCCTGGAGGACACCACCGCGCTGGACGCGCTGCTGGGCACGACACTCCGGGAGACGCTGGAGGCGGACGTGGAACTGCTGGACGGGGCGGGCTATGAGTTCGACCTGGACCAGGTCCACAAGGGCCAGCTGAGCCCGGTGTTCTTCGGCTCGGCGCTGACCAACTTCGGCGTGGAGCCCTTTTTGAAGAGCTTCCTGGAGCTCACGCCCCCGCCCCTGCCCCGGGAGGCCGCGGAAGGCACCGTGGACCCCTTCGATGACCATTTCTCCGCGTTCGTGTTCAAAATACAGGCCAACATGAACAAGGCCCACCGGGACCGCATCGCCTTCATGCGGGTGGTGTCCGGCAAGTTCGAGCGGGACAGGGAATACCTGCACGTCCAGGGGAGCAAGACCCTGCGCCTGGCCCAGCCCCAGCAGATGATGGCCGACAGCCGCCAGATCATCGACGAGGCCTATGCCGGCGACATCATCGGCATCTTTGATCCCGGCATCTTCGCCATCGGCGACACGGTGTGCGACAAGAGCCAAAAGGTCACCTTCGAGGGCATCCCTACCTTCGCCCCGGAGATATTCGCCGCCGTGGAGCGCATCGACACCATGAAGCGCAAACAGTTCGAAAAGGGCATGATGGAGATCGCCCAGGAGGGCGCGATACAAATTTTCCACGCCCCCGGCGCCGGCCTGGAAGAGGTCATCGTGGGCGTGGTGGGCGTGCTGCAGCTGGAGGTGCTGGAGTACCGCCTCAAGACCGAGTACGGCGTGGAAGTGCGCCGCCGGGGCCTGCCCTACCAGTTCGTCCGCTGGGTGGAGAACAAGGACATGGACCTGAGCCGCCTGAATCTCGGCACCGACAGCCGCTGGGTCCAGGACTTCCGCGGAAACGACCTTCTCGTCTTCGGCGGCCAGTGGTCCATCCGCTGGGCCGAGGAAAAGAATCCGGGATTGGTGCTGCGGGAGTTTAAACAGAATTAAAGGAGAGGATACCAATGCCTGACACGATACCTACCCCCAAGATGAGCGAGATACTGTGGGAGGAATTCATGGAGCCGCTGGGCGTGTCGGCTTATAAGCTGGCCCAGGCCATCCATGTTCCCACGTCCCGGATACAGGACATTCTTCACGACCGGCGGAAGATCACGGCGGACACTTCTCTGCGCCTGGCAAAGTATTTCGGCGTCTCGGACCGCTATTTTCTGGATATGCAGAACGACATCGACCTCCGGGAACTGAAAGCCAGCATGGCCAAGGAGATACGGGACATCCGCCCGTTCCAGTCCGCGTCCGTATAATTCATTCCAAAATAAACCGCGCCCCGGGGGGGACCCCGGGGCGTAAAACTTTCTTTGCACCTATATAGGAGCATCTTACCTCATTCATTCTGCTAAACTGTCCTCAGCCACAGATCGGAGGAACAGAAATGGATGACAGCATTAACAATTTCATGCGAAATATCACGGACCTTCGCCAGCAAAACGGTCTTTCCAAAAGGCAGATGGCCCATCTTCTTGGTGTGAGCGTCAGGACGATTACCCTGCTGGAAAGAGGAGATTTTCCGCCAAACCTGAGCGTAAATGTGGTTTTTCGCATCCAGAAGCATTTTGGGATAGCCGCGGCAGACCAGTGGAAATGACGTTTCTATTCTTCTATTTCCCCGTAGTACCAGCCGGAGACGCCGTCTTTTTTGCACATGATGCCCCGGGGCGTTTTGCGGACCACGGATATCTCATCTCCCGCGTTCAGGGGCAGGCGGTAGTCGGTGATGTCGTTGATGGTGGCCCGGTCCCCGTCCCGGGTCAGGATGTGGTCCGCGGGGACGTTTTCCATCACGTACCCCGTGCGGATATGCCGCACCCGGCAGAAGCCCTCCGCCTCGTCCAGTATCTGGACGGCATTGTCCCCGTAACGGATATACCAGTGCCGCTCATTGGCCGCCTGGGCCGTCTTTACCCGGGCGGCGGGGAAGCCGTCGTAACTCGTCCACGTCATGTCCGGCAGGAAGAAGGCGTTCAGCTGCCCATCGTCCTTCAATACCCGCCCGCCGTCGATGCTGATGAGCTTCAGGTCCTCGTCCACGATGGGACGGGCGTCCACCACGTCCTCATGGTACAGCACCAGCGGCCAGTGGCCCACCACGGTCCACTTCTCGTGGGGCCGCGCCACGGCGCGGTAGGCGTCCAGTTTCATGCAGGCGAAGGCGCCCTTTTCCGGCGCGAGGCCGCCGTGGACGAAGGTATAGTCCTCCGTCTCGATGATGTGGGGCAGGGTACGGAGGAAGTCAAGCTCCGGGGCGTAGTTATCCCGCACCGCCGCCTTCGCGGCGGAAAGGTCCATATCCGGGCGGATGGCGATGCCCTGTTCACGGAGCATCTGGGCGATGAGCCCGTCGCCCCAGCCCCGGTTGCGTCCCACCAGGTATTGGAGGTAGAATGCGTTCTGGCCCGGGTCCTCGGGATAGTCGCAGAAGTTCTGCCAGAAGTCGCAGTTGCCGCACACAGCGTGCAACTCCCGCTCCTGACTGAGCGCCATCACGTACCGCAGCGTGCCAAGGGAATCGGGCCCCTTTTCCAGGATGTCCCCCACCAGCATGAGCACGTCCCGGTCCGTCAGGGCGCATTTCTCCAGCAGGCCCTTCAGGCACGCCAGGTCCCCGTGGATATCCGAGATACAGACAATGCGCCGGTCCCGGCCGATATGCACCCGCTCCACCTTCGGCGGGGCGTCCAGATACAGCGGCGACGGCCTCATGGCAGGCGCCACACCCGGGGGGCGATGTCCATCTCCATGAGATAGAGCGGCCCGCCCACGCCCCGGGCCGTCCCGGTCCTGCGAAAGCCCACGGCCTCGTAAAACCGCAGGGCGTCGTCGTTGGTCTGGGACACGTGCAGGCGCAGCTTGTCCCGGCCCTTATGGCGGAAATAGCTCACCGCGTGGCCCAAAAGCTGGGCGCCGAACCGACGCTGGCGCATAGCCTCCTCCACCCAGATGAGGCTGATCCACCCGGCGTGCTCCTCCTCTCCCCTGTCCGGGTCCAGCTCGATGAGCCCGGCCAGGGCGTCCTCATAGGATATCTTCACCAGGCACCGGGGATCCTCCTCCGCCCGGCGGGCGGCCTCCGTGAGGTACAGCGCGGGCACGAAGCCTGTCAGGTCCCCATGGCTGGCCTGCCACGTCTCCCGATAGACCCGGGTGTAGAGCCCGCTCTCCTCCCGCGGGTCCATGGGCGCGAAGGTCCCGTCCGCCTTTTTGCCCCGGTGGTTTCCCGCCAGGCCCTGCCGGGCGAAGGTGCTCAATTCCCCCAGGTGGGCCCCGTCGCCGTAGGAGACGAGCCGCAGGGCGCCGCCCTCCGCCTCGATGGTGGTGACGGCGGTGTTGTCGCCAAAGGGCATCTCCCCGAAGGGGGTGCCGGACAGATCCGAGGCCAGGGAGCGGATGGCGAAGGCATGGCTCACCGCCGCCACGGTCTTGCCGGGATATGCCTCCGCCAAGCCCAGCAGGGCCCCCTTGAGCCGGGCAAGCAATGCGGCATAGTCCTCGGAGCCCTGCACATGCCATTTTGCCGGGTCGTGGGTGAAGAACCAATACTGCTCAGCGAAGTCCCGGCCGATCTCCCCCCAGGTATGGTCCTCCCAGCAGCCCACATCCACCTCCCGGAGGGCCTTGTCCGTGTGCATCGTGAGTTCCGGATGGTACTTTAAGATGGCGCTGGCGGTGGACTGGGTGCGGATGAGGTCGCTGGCCCACAGGGCGTCGATATGTTCGGTTTTAAACCGCTCCGCCAGGGCGGCCACCTGCCGGCGGCCCAGCATGGTGATGTTGGAGTCATACTGTCCCTGGGCCCGGCGGTAGAGGTTGCCCTCCGCCTCCGCGTGGCGTATGAGATAGAACCTGGTCATCGCTGCCTCCTGTGGTGCCGATAGTGTTATGTAAATAGAATTATGTTAATTGACAAAGTCCTCCCGCATGGGGGAGAACACGTCCAGCAGCACGCCCGCCTCCAGGCACACGCACCCGTGGGGCACGCCGTCCTCTTTAAGGAGGGTGTCCCCCGCCCGGACGGTGCGTGTCTCGCCGTCGATGGTGAAGGAGAAGGCCCCGCTGACCACGTAGGTGATCTGGGTGTGGGGGTGGCTGTGCAGGGATCCTACGGCGCCCTTTTCAAAGCGGTTTTCCACGCACATGACACTGTCCGTGAAGGCCAGGACCCGGCGGGTCACGCCCTCGCCCCCGGAGGCGGGGACGCACCTGGCGTATTCCACCCAGCGCTGTTTTTTCTCGGGATAGCTCAGCATGATATTATACTCCTTTCCGCAAGAGGAGGCAAACACCCCTGGGGGTATTTGCCTCCCTTTGTTTTTGTGTCTTGCCTATTTCGCCAGCAGGTTGGGGACGAGCAGGCTGATCTGGGGCACGAAGGTGATGAGCAGCAGCGCGATCAGCATGCACAGGTAGAAGGGCAGGGTGGCCTTGACCACCTTTTCCATGGGCGTCTTGCCCACGGCGGAGCCGATGAACAGCACCGCGCCCACGGGCGGCGTCAGCAGGCCGATGCCGCAGTTGAGGATGACCATGATGCCGAACTGGATGGGGTCGATGCCGATGGAGGTGGCGACAGGCAGCAGGATGGGCGTGGCGATCAGGATGATGGGGGCCATGTCCATGATGCAGCCCAGCACCAGCAATATGACGTTCAGCATCAGGGCGATGACGATGGGGTTGTCGGACACACTGGTGATGAGCCGGGCGGCCGTTGCGGGCACGTGCAGCAGGGTCAGGCAGTAGCCGAAGGCGGAGGACGTGGCGATGAGGATCAGCACGATGGCCAGGGTATTGATGCACTGCTCCAGGCTCTGCCACACGCCCTTCCAGTTCAGGCCCTTGTAGATGAACACGCTGACGACAAGCGAGTAGATGACCGCGATAGCGGCGCTCTCGGTGGCGGTGAACACGCCGCCGACCACGCCCACCACCACGATGACGATGGCGGCCAGGGCCCAGAAGGAGGTGGCCAGCTGCTTGAAAAAGCGCTTGATGCTGAACTTCTCGCCCTTGGGGTAACCCCGCTTGACGGAGATGATGTAGGAGCCCACCATCAGGCTCACGGCCAGCAGGGCGCCGGGCAGGTAGCCGGCCAGGAAGAGGCTGCCCACGCTGATGCCGCCGGCGGTGGTGGCGTAGATGACCATGTTGTGGCTGGGGGGCACCAGCAGGCCCTCGCAGGAGGAGGTGATGGTGACCGCCGTGGAGAAGTCCGCGTCATAGCCCTCGTTGACCATCATGGGGATGAGCAGGGAGCCCAGGGAGGCGGTGTCGGCGGAGGCGGAGCCGGAGATGCCGCCGAAGAAGTAGGAGGCCACGATGTTCACCATGGCCAGGCCCCCGCGCATCCAGCCCACCAGGGAGTTTGCCAATGCTATGAGCTTTTCCGATATGCCGCCGGTGCCCATGAGCACGCCCATGGTGATGAAGAAGGGCACGGCCATCAGCGAGAAGCTCCATACGCCCTTCACCATCTGCTGGGGCAGGATCACCAGCTGCTGGCCCTGGCTGAGAAGGCACAGGATCGTGGACAGGCCCACCGCGTAGGCGATGGGGAAGCGCAGCAGAATCATGACAAAGAACGTGCCAAGAAGCACGATGGTACCCAAAGCCTCTGCACTCATGCTTTCTCACCCTCCTTTTCCGCCGGCACGAAGAATGCCTTGATGTGGTTGTAAAACGCCTCCAGCTCGAAGATGATCATGCTCCCGCCGGCCAGGGGGATGGGGAAGTACATCCAGAACCGGCTCAGCCAGGGCATGGACTCGTACTTACCGAACTTGGCCAGGGGGGACTGGCACACCTTCCAGCCGTAGACGAGCATGAGCACGCCCAGGGTCATCACGGCCAGGTCCGCCAGCACGTCCAGGACCATGATGAGCTTTTTCGGCAGGAACCTGTCCAGCGCCGTCATACGGATATGGCTGTCGGTGCGGATAGCCAGGGTGGCGGACAGCACAGCCATATAGACCATGAGGGTCAGGACCACCTGTTCGGTCCAGGAGGGGTTGGGGATAAAGGGTACGTACCGGCCTATCACGGCGAAGGTGGTTATCAGGATGTCGGCGATCAGCAGCAGCTTGCAGATGACCATGACGACCTTATATGTCACGTTGTAGACGGGCCGGATCTTATCCAGGGTCTGAAAGATCTTCGGCATTTACGCTCGCTCCTTTCCTCTTCATGAAACGAACGGCGGGAGCACAGGAGGACCCTGCGCTCCCGCCGCGGAGTTATGTTTTAGCTTTCAGAGGCAATGACTCAGGGAGCCATGTCCAGGATCTGCTGATAGTAGTCCGCCATGTCGCCGCCGGTGTACTGGCCGACGATGTCGGTGCAGGCCTCGATCCAGGGGGTCTTGTCCTCGACCTCGATGACGTTGATGCCGTCAGCTTTCAGCTGCTCCAGAACAGCGTTCTCAGCGTTCTCGGAGTTCTTGGCGTTCTGCTCGGAGGCGTACTTGGCAGCCTCCATGACCCAGCCCTGCTGCTCCTCGGTCAGCTTGTTCCAGGCGTTGTCGGTGATGACCAGCTGGATGGCGCCCATGGTGTGGCCGTCAAGAAGCAGGTTGGGAGCCACTTCCTGGAAGGAGTTGGACTTGTAGTTGGCGATGGGCTGCTCAGCGCCGTCCACGACGCCGGTCTGCAACGCGGAGTAGAGCTCGGTGAAGCTCACCACGGTGGGGTTGGCGCCCAGGCCGTTGACCATGCCGTTCATGACGGGGTCGTCGGACACACGGATCTGCATGCCCTTCAGGTCCTCGATGCCGGTGACGGCGTCCTTGAAGAAGAAGTGACGGAAGCCCTCTTCGCCGTAGCAGATGCCGCGCAGGGGCAGGCCCACATCCTGGGGCTCGTTCAGGAACTCCTGAGCCAGGTCGCTGTTGGCGAAGTTCCAGTAGTGCTCACGGGAGACGAACACATAGGGAAGGCTGAGCAGGGTGGCCTTGGTGCAGCCGTAAGCGTTCAGCGCGAAGGCGGAGATACGGGAGATGTCCACGGCCTCGCTGCCGCCCAGGATGCCGTCCAGCACCTGGGCTTCGGAGCCCAGAACGCCGCTGGCCTGCAGGTCGATCTGGATCTGACCGCCGGAGAGCTCTTCGACCTTGGTCTTGAAGTCCACGGCCATCTGGCCCACGGGGGTGCTGTCGTCGGCGGGGTTGACCTCGGCGTAGACCAGGGTCACGGTATCGTCCGCGAAGGCGCTGGTCATGCCCAGGCTGGCGATCATCATGACAGCCAGCAGCATGCAGAGAAGTTTCTTCATTTTCAGGTCCTCCTAAATATTTTTTGACATGGGTACTCATCCAGAGAACGACTCTGAACACAAAAAATATAGCACAAATATACAATTTGGTCCATTCGCAGATTGAAGAAATTTTGGCAATTTTTTTGTTTAAAGCGACAAAAATGGTTTGGAAGACTTGCAAAAAACTGTCCGCTGTGCAAATATGACCATGGATGACTAGGTGATGATAGGGGGACCATGCCCATGGATAAGCACGAATACCATATCGAAGGGCGCATCACCCCGGCGGTGTTCCGCTCCTTCTCCATATATGATGTACTGGTCCGCCGCCGCCGCTGGAAGGGGCCGGCCCTCTTCGCGCTCATCATGTGCGCCTTCGCGGCGGCGTGCTTTGCTATGCGCTCCATCCGCCAGGGGGCGGTGATGCTGAGCACGGTGCTGCTGACCATCGGCCTGGTGCTGCCCATATGGTACATCCTGGCCTTCTTCCTCTCCATCCGGGCCCAGTCGAAGCAATTGAAGCTCTCCACGGCCCCCCTGGCCTATACCCTGGACCTGGCCGACGCCGGGATGAGGGTGACGGTGCGGGAAAACCACGTGGATTATACATGGGACAGCATCTATCTCGCCGTGCGCCTCAAGGCCTGCACGGCCCTCTATGTCAGCGACAACCAGGCATACCTCCTGCCCGACCCCAATGAGGGCAGCGGCCCCATGTGGGCTTTTATATGTACACACGTCCCCGAGGCCAAACGGAAGGACCGGCGGGGCAGCAATACATAATGAAAAGGAGTTAGCATCATGGCAAAAGCATTTATGGACAAGGATTTCCTTCTGGAGACCGAGACCGCGAAGCATCTTTTCCACGACTACGCCGAGCCCCTGCCCCTGGTGGACTACCACTGCCACATCCCGCCCCAGGAGATCTACGAGGACCGGAAGTTCGAGGACCTGACCCAGGTGTGGCTGGGGGGCGAGAACCCGGACGGCAGCTTCTTCGGCGACCACTACAAGTGGCGCCTGATGCGCTCCAACGGCGTGAACGAGGACTATGTGTCCGGCCACAAGCCCAACAAGGAGCGGCTTGAAAAGTTCGCCGAGACCCTGGTCATGGCCATCGGCAACCCCATGTACCACTGGTGCAACCTGGAGCTGCACAAGTTCTTCGGCTATGAAAAGTACCTCTGCCCCGAGACCGTGGACGAGGTCTGGGACATGGCCAAGGATAAGCTGCAGAACGACCCCAGGATGACCGTCCGGGGCCTCATCGAGCAGGCCAACGTGGCCTTCATCGGCACCACCGACGACCCCATCGACACCCTGGAATGGCACGAGAAGATCGCCGCGGACCCCACCATCCAGTTCAAGGTCTGCCCCTCCTTCCGCCCCGACAAGGCCATCAACATCAATAAGCCCGGCTTCGCCGAGTACATCGGCAAGCTGGCCGCCAGCGTGGGCAAAAAATCCCTGGAGAGCGTGGCCGACGTGTGCGAGGCGCTGACGGAGCGGCTGGAGTTTTTCAAAAAGCTGGGCTGCCGGGCCAGCGACCACGGCCTGGACTACATCCCCTTCCGCCCGGTGAGCGAGGTAGCGGCGGACGCGGCCTTCAAAAAGGTCATGGCCGGCGGCGAGGTCACCCTGGAGCAGGCGGAGGGCTATCAGACCGCCATCCTCCTGCACCTGGGCAAGGAATACCACCGTCTGGGCATCGCCATGCAGCTGCATTATTCCTGCCTTCGGAACATGAACGAGCGCATGTACGCCAAGATGGGCCCGGACACGGGCTTTGACATGATCGCCCAGAACACCTGCGGCGGCGACATCGCCCGGTTCCTGTCCGCTCTGGACATGGAGGGCAAGTGTCCCAAGACTATCCTCTACTCTTTGAACCCCGCCGACAACGAGCAGCTGGGCACCATGCTGGGCTGTTTCCAGTCCGACGAGATCCCCGGCAAGATCCAGCACGGCTCCGCCTGGTGGTTCAACGACACCAAGAGCGGCATGGAGGCCCAAATGAAGTCCCTGGCAAATCTCGGCCTGCTGGGCAACTTCGTGGGCATGCTCACCGACTCCCGCTCCTTCCTCTCCTACGCCCGCCACGACTACTTCCGCCGCATCCTGTGCAACCTCATCGGCCACTGGGTGGAGAACGGCGAGTATCCCGCCGACGACGCGGCGCTGAAGAAGATCGTGGAGGGCGTCTGCTACTACAACGCGGCCCGTTATTTCGGCCTCTGATAAAAGGAAGCACTTGACCTTGGAAGAAAAACAGCAAAACCGGCTTCTCTACTGCGTCCTGTTCGCCTTTTTCGCCAGCGGCGCCGCCAGCCAGCCCCTGGGCTCCTTCATCCCCTTTCTGCGGGAGACGTACGGGTTCAGCTACGATCTGACCGGAGTGCTCTTAAGCTGCCAGAGCACGGGCAACATGCTGGCCACCATCGTCGCCGGCGTGCTGCCCGCCCTCCTGGGCCGGCGGAAGAGCATCCTGTCCCTGGCGGTATGGATGGCCGTGGCCTACCTCATCTTTTTGAGCGGTCTGGGCGCGCCCATCTTCATGATCGCCGCCTTCTTCATGACCGGCGTAGCCCGGGGCGGCAACTCCAACTTCTCCAACACCATGGTCTCCACCCTGCCCGGGGAAAAGGCGGCGCGGGGCTATAACCTGCTGCACGGCTGCTTCGCCGTGGGAGCGCTTCTGAGCCCCATCATCCTGGTGGTGTTCTCCCGGCGGTGGCCGGCCATGGGCTGGCGGCTGGTGGCGGGACTCTTAATGGTCCTGTGCCTGGCCCAGCTTCTGGTCTACGCGAAAATGCCCCTGCCGCCGGAGAATCACGCCAGGGGCGTGCGGACCGTGGACAAGAGCTTTTTGAAGGTGAAGCAGTTCTGGCTGGGCAGCGCCATGCTCTTTTTCTACATCTCCGCGGAGTACGCCATCGTTGGCTGGCTGGTGACCTACTTCCAGGACGCGGGCATACTGAGCGCCGACATGTCCCAGATGATGAACAGCCTTCTGTGGCTGGTCATCTTCTTCGGCCGGATGATCGGCGCGGCCATCACGGGAAAGGTCCCCCGCCCCGTCATGCTGCTGGTGGACGGGATCGGGCTCTTCGCCTGCTTCCTGCTGCTCTTGTTCAGCCGCACCGGCGGCCTGGTGCTGGCGGGGCTCATGGGCACGGGGCTTTTCATGGCCACCATCTACCCCAGCGCCTTCGCCTTCGGCTCCGACTGCATCCGGGGCAACGACTTCGGTTGCTCCATCCTCATCCTCACCGGCTCCATCGGCGGCGTCATCACCCCCGCCCTGGTGGGCTTTGCCGCCGAGCGGGCGGGCATCCGGGCCGGCATGACCCTGGTGGCGGTGTTCACCGGGCTTCTGCTCGTATCCATCCTCCTGAGTTATGGGAGTTATAAAATCGATTCTAAAAAAGGAAGGGTATAAATCATGGAAAAGCTCAGCTATAAAACTCTTGCGGACCAGGGCTACGACGGGTATCTCCTGAAAGACGCCCCCGAGCGGGTGCTGCAGTTCGGCGAGGGCAACTTCCTGCGGGCCTTCGTGGACTACTTCATCGACGTGATGAACGAGACCGCCGGCTTTGACGCCAAGGTGGTCCTGACCCAGCCCATCGCCCCGGGCCTGGCCCCCATGATCAACGACCAGGAGGGGCTGTACACTCTGTTCCTCCGGGGCCGTGAAAACGGCCAGCAGGTCAACCGCAAGCGGGTCATCTCCTGCGTCAGCCGGTGCCTGAACCCCTACGAGGACTTCCAGGCCCTTCTGGACTGCGCCAAGAACCCGGACCTGCGGTTTTTGGTCTCCAACACCACCGAGGCCGGCATCGTCTTCGACCCGGCCTGCAGGTTCGAGGATAAGCCCGCCTCCAGCTTCCCCGGCAAGCTCACCCAGTTCCTCTATGAGCGCCATAAGCAGGGCCTGCCCGGATTCATCATCCTTAGCTGCGAACTCATCGACCACAACGGCGACGAGCTGAAAAAGTGCGTGGGCCAGTACATCGACATGTGGGGCCTGGGGGACGAGTTCAAGACCTGGGCCATGGGCGAGAACCTCTTCTGCTCCACCCTGGTGGACCGCATCGTCACCGGCTACCCCAAAAAGGAGGCCGCGGCCATCTGCGAGGAGCTGGGCTATCAGGACAACATCATCGACACCGGCGAGGTGTTCGGCTTCTGGGTCATCGAGGGCCCCCAGTCCATCAAGGACGAGCTGCCCTTTGAGAAGGCCGGGCTGCCCATCATCGTGGTGGACGACCACACCCCCTACAAGCAGCGGAAGGTCCGCATCCTGAACGGCGCCCACACCACCATGGTCCTGGGAGCTTATCTGGCGGGCCAGAACATCGTCCGGAACTGCATGGAGGACGAGGTCATCCACGGGTTCATGAACAAGACCATCTACGACGAGATCATCCCCACCCTGGACCTGCCCAAGGAGGACCTGCTGGACTTCGCCGCGGCGGTGAGCCAGCGGTTCAATAACCCCTACATCGACCACGCCCTGCTGGACATCTCCCTGAACTCCACCGCCAAGTGGAAGGCCCGCGTCATGCCCAGCCTCACGGAGTACGTAAAGCGGGTGGGCAAGCTTCCCCCCTGCATCACCTTCTCCTTCGCCGCCTACATCGCCTTCTACCACAACGCCAAAGAGCGGGGCGAGAACTGCCTCACCGGTATCCGGGGCGCGGACACCTACGCCGTGAAGGACGACGGGTGGGTGCTGGACTTCTACTATGACCACAGGGACGACGACGCCAAGGCCATCACCCACGCTGTCGTGAACAACGACAAGATGTGGGACGGCGTCCTGGCCGCCATCCCCGGCTTTGAGGAGGCCGTGGCCAAGGCCCTGGAGCGCATCGAGGCCGTGGGGCCCTATGAGGCCATGAAGGAGGTCCAGGGATGAAGCTCATCCGCATCCATCCCGCGGACAACGTGGCGGTGGCCCTGGAGGACATAGCCAGGGGCGAAGCCCTGGAAGTCCAGGGCATATCTGTCACCGCCGCCGAGGACGTAAAGCGGGGCCATAAGCTGGCCCTCTCCCCCATCCCCGAGGGCGGGCAGGTGGTGAAGTACGGCTGCGTCATCGGCCTTGCCAAGACGCCCATTGAGCCCGGACAGTGGGTCCACACCCACAATGTCCGCACCGGCCTTTCCGAGGACGGGGAATATGCCTACGACCACAAGGTCCTCCCCATGCCCCCGAAAGCGGAATACACCTTCAAAGGCTACCGCCGGCCCGACGGCCGGGCGGCGGTGCGCAACGAGATATGGATCCTGCCCACCGTGGGCTGCGTCAACAGCGTGGCAAAACAGCTGGTGGAGCGCAACCAACACCTGGTCACCGGCTCCATCGACGGGCTCTATACCTTCCCCCACCCCTTCGGCTGCAGCCAGATGGGGGACGACCACGCCCAGACGAGAAAGCTCCTGGCCGCCCTGGCCCGCCATCCCAACGCGGGGGGCGTGCTGGTGCTGGGTCTGGGGTGCGAGAACCTGACCATGGACCAGTTCAAGCAGGAACTGGGCGATTGGGACGACAGGCGGGTGAAGTTCCTCATCTGCCAGGAGGAGCCGGACGAGATCGCCGCGGCCTCCGCCCTTTTGAAGGAGCTGGCCGATTATGTGGGTTCTTTCCAGCGGGAGGACATCTCCGCCTCGGAGCTGGTCATCGGCATGAAGTGCGGCGGCTCCGACGGCCTGTCCGGCATCACCGCGAACCCCGCCGTGGGCCGTTTCTCCGACCTTCTCATCGCCGCCGGCGGCTCCACGGTGCTCACCGAGGTGCCGGAGATGTTCGGCGCGGAGAGCATTTTGTTCAACCGCTGCGAGAGCAGGGAAGTGTTCGACAAGGCCGTGAAGATGGTGGAGGACTTCAAGCACTATTTTACCAGCCACGGCCAGGTGGTCTATGAAAACCCCAGCCCCGGCAACAAGGCCGGCGGCATCACCACGCTGGAGGACAAGTCCTGCGGCTGCGTGCAAAAGGGCGGCAGCGCCCAGGTGGTGGACGTGCTGGGCTACGGCGAGGCCGTCACGAAAAAGGGCCTCAACATGCTCTCCGGCCCGGGCAACGATCTGGTCAGCGCCACGGCCCTCACCGCCGCCGGGGCCCACATCATCCTGTTCACCACCGGGCGGGGCACCCCCTTCGGCGCCCCCGCCCCCACGGTGAAGATATCCACCAACACCGCCCTGTACGACAAAAAGCGGGACTGGATCGACTTCAACGCCGGCACCGCCGCCCAGGGCGAGGACCTGGACGTGACGGGCAAGCGGCTTCTGGACTTTGTGCTGGCCGTGGCCGGCGGTGAGCAGACCAAGGCCGAAAAGCACGGCGCCCGGGAGATATCCATCTTCAAGGACGGCGTCGTCCTCTGAGAAAAGGAGCATGATATGAAAGACCAAAACTGCGGCTACTGCATGCGGGGCGAGCTTCTGGACGCCTTCGGCATCTATATCTGCGACCTCTCCGTGAGCTCCCTCATCCTCTTCAAGGAGCAGAGCCACCCCGGCCGCTGCATCGTGGCCTACAAGGACCATGTGAGCGAGCTTACGGACATCTCCGATGAGGACCGCACCGCCTTCTTCGCCGACGTGGCCCGGGCCTCCCGCGCCATCCACGCGGCCTTCCACCCCGACAAGGTGAACTATGGCGCCTACGGCGACGGGGGCTGCCACCTCCACTTCCACCTGGTCCCCAAGTATAAGGACCAGTTCGAGTGGGGCGGTGTGTTCCAGATGAACCCCGGCAGGACCACCCTCACCGAGGCCGAGTACGCCGAAATGATCGAAAAGATCAAGGCGAACCTGTAAACCCACATCAAACCCAAGGGGACGCGCTCTCCGCGCGTCCCCATTTTTCATCCGGGAGGATACCCCATGACCTGGCTCAAAAAGCCATCCGGCCAGCGAAGAGGCGCCGTGCTCGCCGGCGCCTACGGCATGTCCAACGCCGGGGACGACGCGTCCCTGGCCGCCATCGCCGCCGCCCTGCGGCGGCTGGAAAGGGACATGCCCATCACGGTCGTCTCCCGCCGCCCCAAAGAGACCGCGCGCCCCGTCCGGGCCGCCGGCGTGGGGCGGCTGAACGGGCTGGGCTGGCTGGGGGCCATGGGCCGGGCAAAGCTGTTCATCTTAGGCGGCGGCAGCCTTTTGCAGGACGTGACCAGCCGCCGGAGCCTGTGGTACTACCTGCTGCTCCTGCGGTGCGCCAAGGCCATGGGCTGCGCCACCATGCTCTACGGCGCCGGGGCGGGACCCATCCACGCAGACAAGGCCCGGGACCGGGCCGCCCGGTATCTGAACGAGTACGCCGACCTCATCACCGCCCGGGACGGGGCCACGCTGAAGACGTTGGAGAGCTGGGGTGTGACGAAGCCCCGGATGCTCCTGTCCGCGGACCCGGCCCTGGGCCTGCCCCCGGCGGGGGGCGAGCGGGAGCGGAAGGCCGGTTTCATCCTCCGGCCCTGGCCGGGCTTCGATGCCCATGCCGGCGATTTCGCCGAGGCCGCCCGGTACGTCTGGGAGCGGTATAAGCTCTCCCCCCTGTTCATCTGCCTGGCCCCTGAAGACCGGAAGGCCGTCCGGCCCGTGGCCGCGGCCCTGGGAGACGTGCCCTATCAGGTCTCCTCGGACCCCAAGCGGGTGGGCCGGATGAGCCTGGTGCTGTCCATGCGCCTGCACGGGCTGGTGTTCGCCCTGCGGGACACGGTGCCCGCCGGGGGGATAAGCTACGACCCCAAGGTGGACGCCTTCTGCGCCGACGCGGGCCTGCCCATGGCGGCGCTGGAGGATGTGACGGCGGAGAGCCTCAAGGAGCTTGCGGACTTCGCCATGCATCTGGACGGAGAGCACCTGTCCGCCGCCGCCCGGACCCTCCGCACCCGGGAGCAGACCAGCCTCTCCGCCGCGGCGGAGCTCCTGGCGGGGGAATGATCACAGCATAAAGGCGGGAGCATCCATTAAGATGCTCCCGCCCTCGTCATCTCCCAGATAAACGGGTAGTTGTCTGCTGTAATGCTTTTTTCAAATCAGCTATATATTGGTTCTGCTGCTTTTTCAGGAATACTTTTACGAAAGGTCTCATAAACCATTTCTTTGCAGTCACATCCTCTGTAAATACGATTTCAGTGCGTCCATCTGTTTCGCCAAAGGCGCCGATCCAATGCCCACGCATATTACTGTTTTCCATATCAAATTCCCAGCGCTTATATATCTCTGTTACAGTGATCGTAAAAGTTGTGGGAAATCTCTCTTTTGTATATTCAATAAACTGTTTTTCATTTAGTACCTCCTACAATAAAGATTGAGGCAAGGTGCACGGCAGCCAGCCGTGTTTTGCCAACTCAAAGCCGAAGCTGTAGAATGGGGGAGAAATGGCCTGACGCATAATTCCCAGGACCAACACGTCCGCACAGGAGTCCGTCAGCCGCCTCTCTCATTCGCAGCATTCGATTTACGCAGGTTGTTCCACCGTATATGCGGTGCGTTCGTGTCACGACCCAGGAGATTGAACAGGCAATGAGTAAAGCGGTCGCCAGTATTTTATCTTTGAGGAGGTAACAGAAGTGAACGCAGTCGGTATTGACGTATCCAAAGGCAGAAGCACGGTGGCTATCCTCCGCCCTATGGGAGAAGTGGTAATGACCCCCGAAGATGTGGGGCACAGCGGGCCGGAGCTGAAGGAACTGGCCCACCGCATCCTGTCTCTCGGCGGAGATACCAGGGTGGTCATGGAGGCCACCGGCAGATACCATGAGCCGATTGCGGCCCAGTTACATGAGCACGGTATCTTTGTCAGTGTGGTAAATCCTCTCATGATCTACGGCTACAGCACCGGAGGAACAGTCCGCAAGGTAAAGACCGACGAGAAGGACGCCAGAAAGATAGCGCAATTCGCTCTTGACCACTGGGTAGATTTGCGAGAATATACACACATGGACGCCGTAAGACAACAACTGAAGATTTGCAGCCGCCAGTATGACCTGTACATAAAGATGGGCGTATCGCTCCAGAACAACCTCATCTCCCTCTGCGACAAGATCTTTCCCGGCGTGAACGAACTGTTCTCCAGCCCGGAACGGGCGGACGGACATCTGAAGTGGGTGGATTTTGTCACCACCTTCTGGCATTCCGCATGTGTGGCAGGTGTGAGCAGAAACGCTTTCACCGAGCGTTACCGCAAGTGGTGCAAGCGGCATGGCTACAATTTCTCCGACAGCAAAGCCGCCGGCATCTACTCCACCGCACTGGAGTGCGTTACCACGCTCCCGAAGAATGACAATACCAAGCTGCTGATCCAGACTGCCGCCAGGGAGCTTACTTCCGCCAGCGAACTGCTTGCCGGTGTGCGGCGGGGGATGGTCCGTCTTGCAAAGCAACTGCCGGAATATCCTGTGGTGAACGCCATGTACGGCGTTGGCGAGGTCACAGCCGCTCAACTCATGGCCGAGATTGGAGACGTGAGAAACTTTCCCCGCAGAAGCTCTCTCATTGCTTTCGCCGGCATTGATCCCGAGGTAGACCAGTCCGGGAAGAAGCAGACCAAGAGCAACCCCTCTACCAAACGTGGTTCCCCTCATCTGAGGAAGACGCTGTTTCAGGTCATGTCCGCATATCTGCGTCTGGCACCGGAGAACGAGCCCGTCTACCAGTTCCTGGACAAGAAACGCTCCGAAGGAAAACCCTTCTACGTCTACATGACCGCCGGAGCCAACAAGTTCCTGCGCATCTACTACGCGAGGGTCAAGGAATACCTGGCTGAGCAGGAAAGTCAAGGAACTATATGTCCTTGAGTTGGCAAATCCTACCATCCTTCCGTAATACTTACCTGTTATATCTGCTGTCCCGGCTGGCTCTTGCCAGTCTTTTTGTCATGCCCTTTCCTCACCTGCACTTTTTCTTCATTTTGGCCTTGACTTTTTATTCGCAGGCTCTATTCTGCTCAGGTCGCTTCTCCATTGATAGTTTTCCAGAGAAGTGACGATACGCCAGACCTCTTGCACGCTTGCCGAAAACACTGCCTGTATCTCTGAAACAGCCATGATCCATCTCCCCCACAACTCCTGATCTTTCGTTCCGATACAATCCCGACAGACGGGAAGCTGTCTTACCCTTTTTTCTTGCCAAGAACCGCAGCTATGGCCGCAGCCGAATAACCAAGAAACAGATAGACGACCGCATAAAACAGAAACGCCAACTCTCCCATGTCAAAGAAAACCCACGTTCCAAGCAGGAACAGGGCAGATAAGAGCAAGGGCTGGAACCAAGTCTCTTTTAACTTTCTGCCCGCGAACACACCCACACATATTGCCGCCATCGGGTCAACGGCAAAGAACAGGAGAAAACATACCGCCATACCGCTGGTCCCTTTTGCAAAAGTGACGGCGCACCAAGGCAGCAGCAACATAATCATTGCAGAACACAACATGCATATACTGTTCTTTTTCACCATAATATCACACCTCACGACTCCCGATTTGCCGCGCTGACGCCATGATCATACCATGCCGCCCTCCAAACCGCAAGGACATGGCCCCGTCCCCGGTTCCATTTTACCGCAAAATATGTTACAATAAAACCCACAAGCTGACACAAGAGAGGTGCACATATGTTTCGTATCGGATGCCATATCTCCGCCTCCGGCGGGTACGAGGCCATGGGCCATCGCATCGACGCCCTGGGCGGCAACACCTTCGCCTTCTTCACCCGCAACCCCCGGGGCGGCGCGGCCAAGGACATAGACCCGGAGGACGTGAAGCGGTTCCTCGCCTTCTGCAAAGAGAAGGACATTGATAGGCTGGTGGCCCACGCGCCCTACACCCTGAACCCATGCGCGGAGAAGGAGAACGTGCGCCAGTTTGCCCTCACCGCCTTCGCCGACGACCTGCAGCGCATGGAGTACACCCCCGGCCAGTACTACAACTTCCACCCCGGCAGCCATGTGGGCCAGGGCACGGACGTGGGCATAGAGAAGATTGCCGAGGTATTGAACACCGTCATGTTCCCGGACATGACCACCACGGTCCTGCTGGAGACCATGGCAGGCAAGGGCAGCGAGGTGGGCGGCCGATTTGAAGAACTGCGGGCCATCATCGACCGGGTGAAACTTTCGGACAGGCTGGGCGTCTGCTTCGACACCTGCCACGTCTGGGACGGGGGATACGACGTGGTGAACGACCTGGACGGGGTGCTGGCGGAATTTGACCGCATCGTGGGCCTTGACCGCATCAAAGCGGTGCACCTCAACAACAGCCTCAACGACACCGACTCCCACAAGGACCGCCACGCCAAACTCACCGAGGGACGCATGCCCCTGGAGGCGGTGAAGCGCTTCGTCACCCACCCGGTGCTGGAAAAGCTGCCCTTCATTCTGGAGACCCCCAACGACGAGGCGGGCTACGCCGCCGAGATCGCGCTGGTGCGGGAGCTTCACGGCTGAACACATATTTTTCCCCCTCGCCGGACAGACTAACGCCGGTGATGAATTTGAGAGAGAACTTCGTGGACGGGCCCGGCATCCCCCTGGGCTTCGGCATGGCCCTGGCCCAGAACCCGGACGCCATGGACGTGTTCTCGGCCCTGACCGAGGAGCAGCGCCGGCAGGTAGTGAGCAAGACCCGCCGCATCGGCTCCAAGGCGGAGATGCGCGCTTACGTCAACTCCCTGGTGGGCATCGACCCAACCCAGCTGAGCTGACACGCTGGCCGGACGCCTGCGGGCGCCCGGCCTTCTCTTGCCCGCAAAGCCCCGAAAACAGGACATTCTACGATTCGTAGAGCCCTCCCCCGAACGAACGGGAGAGGGCTCTTTCCTCCCCGTGGATTGCTCCCCCGGCCGCCCGCGCGTATTATGTAAGGCGAAAGCGCGGAGGTATCGCCATGTATCAGATATTCACCGACCTGGCCGCCAATCTCCCTGAGGAGCTGGTGGACCGGTATCACATAGGCATCGTCGTCATTTCCTGCTCGGTCAACGGCAAGGTCCTGGACGTGTCCCGGGGCTTCGACGGCCCGGCCTTTTACGCGGCCATGCGGGCCGGGGCCGAGACCCGCACCAGCATGCCCGCCCCGGCGGTGTTCCTGGACGCCTTCCGGCCCGTGCTGGAGCGGGGCGACGACGTCATTTACATCGGCATGTCCAGCGGCATCAGCGGCACGGTGGGCCTGGCCCGGACCGTGGCGGCGGACCTTCTGGAGGAATTCCCCGAGCGGAAAATAACCGTGGTGGACACCCGTGCCGCCTCTCTTGGCGAGGGCCTGGAGGTGCTCGCCGCCGCCAAGGCCCAGGCCGAGGGCGCGGACTATGACGCCGCCGTGGCCATCGCCCGGGAGGGCCGGGACCACGTCTATCAGATATTCACCGTGGAGGACCTGGACTATCTCCGCCGGGGCGGACGGCTTCACAGCGCCGTGGCCCGGGTGGGCAACATGCTGAACGTGAAGCCCGTCCTCTGGGGGGACGCCGACGGACACATCGTCATGAAGAACATGAACGTAGGCCGGCGGCGGAGCCTGGACACCCTGGCGGCCCACTATAAGGAACACTGCATCGACAAGGCCGCCCCGGTGGGCCTGGCCCACTGCGACAGCCCCGCCGATGCCGCTCTGGTGGCGGAAAAGCTCCGGGCCGCCGGATGCACCGGGGAGATCTTATCGGTCTGCTATGAGCCCGTCACCGGCTCCCACGTGGGCCCCGGCACCGTGGCATTGTTCTTCCGCGGCCCGACCAGATGAGCCAACATACACCGCGCCCCCGTCCGTCGGACGGGGGCGCTTCTCTTTATTTCTCTCCCCGGAGCTTGATGAGCCGGTCCCGGAGGACGGCGGCGTACTCGAATTCCAGCATCTGGGCGGCCTTGCGCATCTGCTTTTCCAGCTTTTCGATCTCCGCCTGCCGCTCCCGGGCGGTCATCTTCACGCCGGACTCGTTGAGGACCTCCGGCTTTTCCTCGTCGCCGTAGACCTCCATCATGTCCTTCACGTCCTTGATGATGGTCCTGGGCACGATGCCGTGGGCCTCGTTGAAGGCCTTCTGCTTGGCCCGGCGGCGCTCCGTCTCATGGATGGCCGCGGCCATGGAGGGGGTCACTGTGTCGGCGTACATGATGACAAGGCCCTCCGCGTTCCGGGCGGCCCGGCCGGTGGTCTGGATGAGGCTGGTCTCGGAGCGGAGGAAGCCCTCCTTGTCCGCGTCCAGGATGGCCACCAGCGACACCTCCGGCAGGTCCAGGCCCTCCCGCAGGAGGTTGATGCCCACCAGCACGTCGAAGTGGCCCAGGCGCATGTCCCGGATGATCTCCATGCGCTCGATGGCGCTGATGTTGTGGTGCAGGTACCGGCTGCGGATGCCCGCGTCGGTGAGGTAGGCGGTCAGGTCCTCCGCCATCTTCACGGTGAGGGTGGTGACCAGGGTGCGCTGGTTTTTCTCCACCCGGGCGTTGATCTCCCCGATGAGGTCGTCTATCTGCCCCTCCACGGGCCGCACCTCGATGGCGGGGTCCAAAAGCCCCGTGGGCCGGATGACCTGCTCGGCCACCTGCCCGGCCCGGGAGCGCTCATACTCCCCCGGGGTGGCGGAGACGTAGATGGCCTGATTGATGCGGTCGTTGAACTCGTCGAACATGAGAGGCCGGTTATCGAAGGCGCAGGGCAGACGGAAGCCGTACTCCACCAGCGTCTCCTTCCGGCTCCTGTCCCCCCGGTACATGGCCCGGACCTGGGGCAGGGTGACGTGGCTCTCGTCCACGAAGAGGACGAAGTCCTTGGGGAAGTAGTCCAAGAGCGTCATGGGGGCGCTGCCCGGGGCCCGGCCGGAGATGATGCGGGAATAGTTCTCAATGCCGGAGCAATAGCCCAGCTCCTGCATCATCTCGATGTCATACTCCGTGCGCTGCTTGAGCCGCTGGGCCTCCAATAGCCTGCCGTTTTCCTCGAACCAGGCCAGCCGCTCGGCCAGCTCCAGCCGTATCTGGACGATGGCCGCCTCCATCTTCTCTTTCGTGGTCACGTAGTGGTTGGCGGGCCAGATGGGGATATTGGTGAGCCTTCTCACCGGCGCGCCGGTGACGGCGTTGATCTCGCTGATCCTATCTATCTCGTCGCCGAAAAACTCCACCCGCAGGGCCGTGTCCTTCCAGTAGGCGGGCCATATCTCCACCGTGTCCCCCCGGACCCGGAACTTGTTGCGCTCGAAGGCGATGTCGTTGCGCTCATAGCGGATGTTCACCAGCTTTCGGGACAGCTCCTCGATCTTGATCTCCATTCCCACCCGCAGGGAGACCATCATGGCGGCAAAGTCGTCCGGCTCGCCGAGACCGTAGATGCAGGAGACGGAGCTCACCACAATGACGTCCCGCCGCTCCAAGAGGGACGCGGTGGCGCTGAGGCGAAGACGGTCTATCTCGTCATTGATGGAGGCGTCCTTCTCGATGAACGTGTCCGTGTGGGGGATGTAGGCCTCCGGCTGGTAGTAGTCATAGTAGCTGACGAAATATTCCACGGCGTTGTCCGGGAAAAACTCCCGGAACTCTGCGTACAGCTGGGCCGCCAGGGTCTTGTTGTGGGCCAGGACCAGGGTGGGCCGCTGGACCCGCTCGATCACCTTTGCCATGGTGTAGGTCTTGCCGGAGCCGGTGACGCCCAAAAGCACCTGCTCGTCGATGCCGGCCTCCAGCCCCCGGGCCAGGGCGTCGATGGCCTCGGGCTGGTCCCCCGCGGGCTCATAGGGCGATACGACTTTGAAGGGCTTGCTGTCCATGGCGGGCCTCCTTGTGATTGCTGAAAGTTCATTATAGCACACTTTCGCCCAAAAACAAGGATTCAACCCGCGCCTTGACGGGAAAGGCCCAATCCGTGTACAATGCGGGGAGAAAGAAGGTACTTGCCATGAACGCCGCTACTGTCACCTTAAAAGAGGGGGAGGGCCGGGCCCTGAAGGCCGGCGGCCCCTGGATATACGATAACGAGATCGCCGCCGTAGAGGGACCCTGTGCCGACGGGGATATCGTCACCGTCGTGGACTGCAAGGGCCGGTTCCTCTGCCAGGGGTTTCTCAACCGCAGGTCCAAGCTCACCGTCCGGGTCATGAGCCGGGAGGAGAGCGCGGTCATCGACCGTGACTTCCTCAGGATGCGGGTGCGCAATGCCTGGGACTACCGCAAACGTACGGTGGACACATCCTCCTGCCGGGTCATCTTCGGCGAGGCGGATTTCCTGCCCGGACTGGTGGTGGACAAATTCTCGGACATCTTGGTGGTCCAGTCTTTGGCGCTGGGCATCGACCGGATGAAAAATACCATTCTTGACCTCCTGCGGGAAACACTGGCCGCCGACGGCATCACCATCCGTGGCATATATGAGCGCAGCGACGCCCCCGTCCGGGAGCGGGAGGGTCTGCCCCGGGTGAAGGGCTTCATCGGCAACCCATTTGACACCAAGGTTGAGATACAGGAAAATGGCGTCAAATACTTGGTGGATGTGGCCGAGGGGCAGAAGACCGGCTTCTTCCTGGACCAGAAGTATAACCGCAAAGCCATATGGCCCCTGTGCCCCGGCGCCCGGGTGCTGGACTGCTTCACCCATACCGGGTCCTTCGCATTGAATGCGGGCCTCGCCGGGGCGGCCAGCGTGCTGGGGGTGGACGCCTCGGAGCTGGCCGTGGCCCAGGCGAGGGAGAACGCCGCGCTGAACGGCCTCACGGACCGTGTGCGCTTTGAATGCGCCGACGTGTTTGAGCTCCTGCCGGCGCTCATCAAGAAAAAGGAGAAATACGACCTGGTCATCCTGGACCCGCCCGCCTTCGCCAAGAGCCGGGGCTCGGTGAAAAACGCGGTGAAGGGCTACAAGGAGATAAACCTGCGGGCATTGCAGCTGGTGAAGGACGGCGGGTACCTCGCCACCTGCTCCTGCTCCCACTTCGTGGACGCGGCCCTTCTCGGGCAGACCGTGCGCCAGGCGGCCAACAACGTGCGGGTGCGCCTGCGGCAGGTGGAGTTTCGCACCCAGAGCCCCGACCACCCCATCCTCTGGGGCGCGGCGGACTCGGACTACCTCAAGTTTTTCATCTTCCAGGTGTGCCGGGAAAAATGAGGCTTGAATGTTATGATCCTGTATGACAAGCTATGGGACACGATGCGGCAGCGGGGCGTCAGCCAATACGCGCTGATAAAGACCTACAACGTCAGTCCCGCCCAGATCACCCGCATGAAGCGCAACGAGAGCGTCAGTACCCACACCATCGACATGTTCTGCCGCATCCTGGACTGCCAGGTGAGCGACATCATGGAATACATACCCGATAAGGACGAATGAACCGCCGGAGGCGACGCCTCCGGCGGTATCATTATCCCATCTTGTGCCCCTGTTTGTCCTCTGTCCGGCGCTTGCGGAGAAAAGAGCGCGGCGGGGCCTGGCAGGGCAAGGTCATATGCAGTTCCATCTTGGGATGGCTGGCCGCGGCCACAGGCTGGCCCTCGGCGTCCCGCATCTCCCCCGCTGTGAATGCGACCGGCTCCCGGCCGGGCATGAGCAGCTCCAGTTCGTCTCCGGGGCAGAAGCGGTTTCGCTGGGTGAGCGCTGCATTGCCCCGCTCGTCGCAGCTCTCCACCACCGCTGCCACGTCATACCGGGAGAAGTAGCAGGCGTCGTCGGTATACTGCCCCGGCGGGCCGAAGTAAAAGCCGGTGGAATAGGGCCGGTGGCTCACAGCGTACACCTCGTCCCGCCACACCGGGGCGAGAGGCTGACCCGCCAGGGCCGCGTCCACAGCGTGGCGGTAGGCGTTGGTCACCGCGGCGGCATAGTAGGCGGACTTGGTCCGGCCCTCTATTTTGAGGCTGGCGATACCCGCCTCTATCAGCTCCGGCACATGGTCGATCATGCACATGTCCCGGGAGTTGTAGAGATACGTCCCTCCGTCCTCGGTGACGTCGAACAGCTCCCCGGGACGCTTCTCCTCCATGAGCTTATACCTCCACCGGCAGGGCTGGGCGCAGGCGCCCTGGTTGGCGGCCCGGCCTGTCAGGTAGTCGGAGATCACGCACCGCCCCGAGAAGGACACGCACATGGCCCCGTGGCAGAAGGCCTCCAGCTCCAGCTCCTTCGGCGCCCGGGCCCGCAGTTCGGCGATCTGGGCAAGGCTCATCTCCCTGGCCAGCACCACCCGCTTAGCCCCCAGGTCATGGAACATCCGGGCGGCCTGGGCGTTCAGCACCCCCGCTTGGGTGCTGATGTGGACGGCGGCGTGGGGCGCGTAGCGCTTCGCCAGGGCCAGCACCCCCAGGTCGGAGATGATCAGCCCATCAGCATGCGCCGCTTCCAGGCTCTCCAAATATTCCGGCAGGGCGTCTGTCTGCTCATCCGTGGGGATGGTGTTCACCGTGACGTATGCCTTAACGCCCCGGGCGTGGCAGTACTCCATGGACCAGGCCATGTCCTCAGGGCCGAACGCCCCCGCCCCGGCCCGCATGCCGTACTGAGGCCCGGCCAGATACACGGCGTCCGCGCCATAGGCCGCGGCCATCATCAGCTTCTCCCGGTCCCCCGCCGGGGACAGCACCTCCGGCCTTCTCATTCCGTCCATGGGCTGCTCACCGTCCTTTTCCCCATCATAGCACAAAACGCCCGGCCCTGAAAGGGGGCCGGGCACTCGTATTCTTTTTTGCTCACGCCACACGCCGGGCGCTGTAGAACCGGGTGTTGTAGTAGCTCTCCGAGAGGCCGGAGATCATCACCTTCCCGCCGCCGGAGGAGGCGTGGATGAACTTGCCGTCGCCGATATAGATGCCGGCGTGGCCGATGGCGGTCTTGCCGCCGTTGTAGAAGATGATGATGTCGCCGGGCTGCAGGTCGGACCGGGCCACCTTCACGCCCACGGAGTTCTGGGCGGTGGCGGTGCGGGTGATGGAGTAGCCGCACTGCTTGTATACGTAGTACACGAACCCGGAGCAGTCGAAGCCCGAGGGACTGGTGCCGCCGTAGACATACCGCACGCCCATATACTTTTTGGCCTCCGCCACGATCTTCTCCCCGTTGGTGGAGGCAGGCGCGGCGCTGGAAGCGGTATTGGTGTCGGTGGAGATATAGTCCTGATAGATATAGCCGCTGGTGCCGCTCCAGCTCACCCGGTACCATTGGCCGGATTTGCCGGTGATGGTGACGGCGGTGCCCTTCGCCAGCACGCCCTTGCTGGTGTAGGCGGTGGAGGGGCCCTCCCGCAGGTTCACGCCCGCGGTGGTGACGGCGGGGGTGTTCTGGGTCTCGGTGACCTCCGCCGTGACGCCGGACTGGGACAGATACTGCTTGTACACATACCCCGTCTGGCCGTTGACGCTCACCTTGTACCAGTCCCCGGACTGGCCGGTGATGGACATCTTGGTGCCGTTGTTGTATGTACCCAGGATGCCATAGCCCGTGCCGGGGCCGGAGCGCATGTTCACATAGTCTCCCGTGATGACGCCGGTGCCCGAGGCGCTCTCCGTGGCCGCGGGGGCAGACTGGGCCGTGCCGCCGCCCAGAGACATATAGGCGCTGTAGATATAGGCGGTGCGGCCGTTGTAGTCGATCTGATAGAACGCGCCGTTGACGCCGGTGACCTTGTAGGATTCGCCCTTGCCGGCCTGGCCGATGGCCTCATAGGCCGTGGTGGGGCCGGAGCGGACGTTCACGCAGCTGCCCGTCACCGTGCCGGTGCCGAAGTCGCCGGTGCCGCTCAAGGCGTAGGACACATAGTCCTTGCTCATATAGCCGGTCTGGCCCTTGTAGCCCACCTGGTACCAGCCGTCGGTGGAGCCGGTAATGGCCACCACTGTGCCCCGGGGCAGGCAGGTGACCACATCGCCCGCCGTGGAGGGCTGAGAGCGCATATTCAGCGCCGAGGCCGTCACGGTCCCCGCGCCCTCGCTGTCGGCCCGGGCCACCGCCGCGGTCACCACGGCCATACAGACGAGGATGGCCGTGACCACCGCCGTGCGCAGCAGCTTCGTGGAGTCGAATCTTCTCATATCACCGGGTCGCAAGCGCCCTGTCCAGCCACACGCTGGCCACGTCCATGGCCGCGTACAGGCTGTCCTTCTCGCTCTTTTTTACCACCCGGTCCCGGCTCTTCAGGTCCGGGTCGGTCAGCTGCAGCTGCACGGATACGCGGGTGGCCACGTCCAGGTCCTTGATCTTCTTGGTGTCCAGGATCTGGAGCATGATGATGTATTTGTCCGCCATGCTGCCGAAGTAGATCAGGTTGTCCTTCCGGCGCAGGGGGTGGCCCTTGTACTGCAGGGCCGCCGTCTTTTCAGCCATGGTAAATGCCTCCCATAGGTGATTGTTACTGAATTGTAACATATTGTTTCTGTCTTGTCAACATAAGATTTTGATTTTTGGCAAAAAATACCCGCTCCCCCCTGCCCAAGAAAGCCGGGCGGGGAAAAGCGGGTATGGGCGTTTATCTCTATACCGCCTATTGGTCGGGGGCCGGCGGCAGATCCTGAGACGGCGGGGTAGTGACCTCCACCGGCGGCGCGGTGACCACCGGCGGGTCGGTGACCTGCACAGGCGGGGCCGTTTCCGGCGGCGCGGTCACAGGCACATCCGTGGCCGGCGGGTCGGTGACCTGCACGGGCGGATCGGTGACCTGCACAGGCGGATCGGTGACCGTGGGCGGGGCTGTTTCCGGCGGCGCGGTGACGTCCACGCCCGGCGGGTTGGTATAATCCGGCGGGTCGGTGACGCCGGGATCGCCGGTGGGCGGCGGGGATTCGCTGCTGATACCGGGGGAGGGAGGCGCCTCGCCGGTGGGAGACGGGCCGGGACTGCCGGTGGTCTTGCTCCCGCCGAAGGCGTTGATCGCCGCGCCGATGGTGGGCGTGGGGAAGGCCCAGTAGCCCAGGCCCTCATGGACCCGCTTCATGACCTTCTGCCAGATCTGGGCCGCCGGGTTGCCGTAATACTCCATGACGGCGTTATACCGGTAGCCGGTCCAGCAGGCCGCCACATAGTAGCGGGTGAAGCCGGTGAAGTAACGGTCATACTTGTTGCTGGTGGTGCCCGTCTTGCCGGCCACGGCCTGGCCGCTGATGCGGGCCTCGGTACCGGTGCCGCCCTCCACCGCGCCCTGAAGGATGTTGGCGATGTTCCAGGCGGTGTTCTCCTTCACGGCCACATGCCGGTCCGGGGCGTTGTCCAGCACAAGGTTCCCCTCGCTGTCCCAGACGTAGGAATAGGTCCGGCCGAAGGTCATGATGCCGTCGTTGGCGAAGGCGGTGTAGGCCTGGGCCATCTCCAGGGGCGTGATGCCGTAGGAAAGCTGCCCCAGGGCCAGAGGCGCGTAGGCGTAGTCGGTGAAGGTGCGCTGCTGGTCCGGGTCATAGTAGTCCCGCACCAGGTTCTTGAAGCCGAAGCGGTTGGTCAGGTAGTCCCAGGAGGCCGCGAGGCCCAGCTTATTCAATGTCTGGGCCGCCACGGTGTTCAGGGAGGAGATGATGCCCTGGCGGATGGTGGTCCAGCCGCTGTAGCCGCCGGAGTCGTTCCGGGGGTACCAGTTGGGCACGTTGGAAAGCACGATGTTGGGCGAGTCGTTCACCGGGGTGTACTGGGTGATGAGCCCCAGGTCAAAGGCCGGGCCATACACGGCCACAGGCTTGAAGGAGGACCCGGGGGGCCGGGTGTACTCGGTGGCGTAGTTCTCCGTGAAGCTGCCTTCCTTCACGCCGGTGCCGCCCGCCAGACCCAGGATGGCGCCGTCCTTGGGGTCCATGACCACGATGGCGGACATGAGCTTCTGGCCGGTCAGGTTGCGCCAGGGCTGGGGCAGGTTGCCGGTGTTCTGGTAGATATCGTCGATGATGCCCTGGATGCGCTTATCCATGCAGCAGTAGATATCGTAGCCCCGGTTATAGATGAGGTATTCCGCGGCGTCCTCGGTGATGCCCTTGGCCGCGGCCAGGTCCTCCGTCAGGGCCCATATCAGCGAGTCCACATAGTAGGTGTTGGGGACGAACTCCATCTCCTCGCCCACGGCCCGCTTGAATACCAGCTTCTCGTTCTTGGCGGAGACATACTCGTCATAGTCGATATACCCCTGGTCGTACATCTCCCAGAGGATGGTCTCCTGACGGGCCTTGTTGCGGGCCTCGCTCTTGGGGCCGATATAGGGGTCGTACAGGGAGGGGTTGTTGGTGATGCCGATGAGGGCGGCGCACTCCGCCAGGTCCAGCTGCCAGACTTCCTTGTTGAAATACTCCCGGGCCGCGGCGCCCACGCCGTAGCAGCCCTCGCCCAGGTAGATCTCGTTAAGGTACCACCCCATGATCTCCTGCTTGGTGTATTTCTTCTCGAATTCCAGCGCCCGGAACATCTCCAAAAGCTTTCGCTGGACGGTGACCTCGTCCTTGCCCGTCAGGTTCTTGATGAGCTGCTGGGTGATGGTGGAGCCGCCGAAGGTGTCGTTCATGCTCAGGAACATGTTGCCGAAGGCGCCCAGGGTACGCCACCAGTCTACGCCCTTGTGGGTGTAGAAGTGCTTGTCCTCGATGGCCACGGCGGCGTGCTCCAGGTCGATGGGGATCTGGTCATAGTCCACCCACAGACGGTTCTCCGTCCAGTGCAGGGTGGCCAGCTCCTCCCACTGGTTGCTGCCGGCGCTGGTCTCCACCAGGATGCGGCTGGACATGTTGGAGGCCATCTCCTCCGGCGTCAGGTCCAGGCTCTCGGACAGGCATGTCTTCACGTATACGGCGAAGATGCAGGCGAACAGCAGGCCTGTGGTGATAAACACCAAAAGCACCGTCACCAGGGCCTTCACCGCCGTGCGCAGCACAAGGCCGGTGCCGGCGGCGGCGGTGTCCACCACCGTCCCCGCGGCCCGGCGGGCGCGGCGCATCTTCCGGCTGGTGTGCCAGGCCCGGAACTGGCCGAATTTCTCTTTGATCTTGCGGAATATATTCACAGCTGCTCCTCCGAACACTTTCGGCTGTCAGGATGTAGGCAAAGGGTCTGACATCATTTTGACATATCCATGTACAGACATGGTTAGTATAACACACTTTTCCCCGATTGTATATCCCATTTATGAATTAATGATGTCCGCGATCTTAAATCCGGCGCATGAGGCGGCGCCCGGCGGGGCATACTGGCGGAGAGGGGTGAAGGGTATGAGAAGGAGCCGGAAGCTCATACTGGCGGCGGCGCTGGCGCTGGCCGTGGTGATGAGCGTGCTGGCGGTGGCCAAGAATCTGGGGCTGCTGGGGGCATTTGGGGCATGAAAGGCGGCGTTTCTCCCTATTTTCCCTCTTGCATTCTCCCCGGCCAGGCTATACAATAGGGGCAAGGAACTTACCGAGGAGGCGCGGCATGGAGAGCGAATTTGGCGCCAGCTACATCACCATCGAGGACGACGACGGCAACGAGTTCGAGCTGGAGCACCTGTCCACCCTGGAATTCGAGGGGGACGAGTACATGGTCTTCCTCCCCGCCGACATGGACGAGGACGACCCGGACTACGGCTTCATCATCCTGCAGGTGGTGGAGGAAAACGGCGAGGAGCAGTTCGTGTCCGTGGACGACGACGAAAAGCTCCAGCGCATCTACGACTATTACATGGAGCAGGTGTTTTCCGACGAGGAAGACGGCCTGCCCGAGGAATAAGAAACAAACCTGCCCTGTTCGTGGTCTCAAGGGTCAGATTGGACCCACATCTCTTATAAGGGATGCCATATAGGGCGGCGGAGCGCAGGCCTCCCGGTTTTGGCCGGAAGTTGGAAGCGCGGAAACCGCCATGAGGCGACCCACCTGCCGAGTCGTGCAGGTTACAAATCCGGCCCCCACGGCAGGGCGGGCCCGTCGGAGCAAGGTCCCCTTGCTCCGACGCTTTTTTATCCCTACGCATTTTCCACAAAATGGAGCCCCCGAATATGAACAACCTGACGAATGCAACGGTCACCCGTTGCTTTTTGCATTTTATATAATTATAATATTTATGCTCGTTTTGTTCTTGGTGATTTTCTACCATGAGCATAAACATTTCCCTGGCTGAGAGAGCAAGCTCTTATCCATCCGATTTTGACTATTATTTGAAGGGAGAGACGCAACTATGAATGAAGTTCTCAACAAGCTCCATGAGATCGGCATCGTGCCCGTGGTGGTCATCGACGACGCCAAGGACGCCATTCCCCTGGCCAAGGCCCTGATCGAGGGCGGCCTGCCCTGCGCGGAGGTCACCTTCCGCACCGCCGCCGCCGCGGACGCCATCAAGGCCATCGCCGACAACTTCCCCGACATGCTGGTAGGCGCCGGCACCGTCCTGACCACCGAGCAGGTGGACAAGGCCGTGGCCGCGGGGGCCAAGTTCATCGTCAGCCCCGGCACCAACCCCAAGGTGGTGAAGTACTGCGTGGAGAAGAACATCCCCATCACCCCGGGCACCTGCAACCCCAGCGACGTGGAGCAGGCCCTGGAGTGCGGCGTGAACATCGTCAAGTTCTTCCCGGCGGAGCCCGCCGGCGGCTTGAAGTACATCAAGGCCATCGCCGCCCCCTATGTGGACGTGAAGTTCATGCCCACCGGCGGCATCAACGCCACGAACGTCCGGGACTACCTGGCCTACAATAAGATCTGGGCCTGCGGCGGCAGCTGGATGGTGAAGGGCGACCTTATCAAGGCCGGCGATTTTGAGAAGATCAAGGAGCTCACGGCCGAGGCCGTGCAGATCGTCAAGGAGGTACGTGGATAATGGCAAGAGTAGTCACTTTCGGCGAGCTGATGATGCGGCTGCAGCCGTTCAACTATGAGCGTTTCGTCCAGGCCAGCAACCTGGAATTCACCTTCGGCGGCGGCGAGGCCAACGTGTCCGTGTCTCTCGCCAACTACGGCGTGGACTCCGTCTATGTCACGAAGCTGCCCGCCCACGCCCTGGGCCAGTGCGCCATCAACAGCCTGCGCCGCTACGGCGTGGACACCACCAAGATCGTCCGGGGCGGCGACCGCATCGGCATCTATTTCAATGAGAAGGGCGCCTCCCAGCGGGGCAGCGTGTGCATCTATGACCGCGCCCACTCCGCCATACAGGAGGCCACCACCGCCGACTTCGACTGGGACAAGATCCTGGAAGGCGCCGACTGGTTCCACTTCACCGGCATCACCCCGGCCCTGGGCCCCAACGTGGTGGAGATCTGCCGGGAGGCCTGCAAGGCCGCCAAGGCCAAGGGCGTGAAGATCAGCTGCGACCTGAACTACCGGGGCAAGCTGTGGACCCGCGAGCAGGCCCGGGCGGCCATGACCGACCTGTGCCAGTACGTGGACGTGTGCATCTCCAACGAGGAGGACGCCAAGGACGTGTTCGGCATCGAGGCCGAGAAGACCGACATCTACGCTGGCGAGATCAACCGGGAGGGCTACAAGTCCGTGGCCAAGCAGCTGGCGGACAAGTTCCACTTCGAGAAGGTGGCCATCACCCTGCGTGAGAGCCACTCCGCCTCCGACAACGGCTGGAGCGCCATGCTCTACGACGTGGCCAGCGGCGAGTACGCCTTCAGCAAGAAGTACGAGCTGCGCATCGTGGACCGCGTGGGCGGCGGCGACAGCTTCGGCGGCGGCCTCATTTACGCGCTCCTGGCGGGCAAGAGCACCCAGGCGGCGGTGGAGTTCGCCGTGGCGGCCTCTGCGCTCAAGCACTCCATCGAGGGCGACTACAACATGATGACCATCGCCGAGGTGGAGAAGCTGGCCGGCGGCGACGGCTCCGGCCGCATCCAGCGGTAAGTCTCTCTTACATACGTTTGTCCCCCGGCCATCCGGCCGGGGGATTTGCTTTTCAGGTCCCGCCGTGCTATACTGTGGAAAACTGTTTATCCGCCCCACGAAGGGAGAAACGATATGAAAAAATTCCTGGTGCTGCTGGCCGCGCTGGCGCTGTGTGTGTGCCTTTGTGGCTGCGAGGGCTATGTGAGCCTGCTGCCGGGCTCGGAGCCGGTGGCAGTGGAGAACGCCCCCGCCCCTGACGGGCAGGAGACGGACGCCGGCGACTTCCGGGAGCAGTCCCTGCTGGAATTCATGGGCTGGCGGGACTTTGCGGCCAGCTACTATGACGACACCCCCGTGGCCCTGTCCATGCGGGTGGGGGATAATTTCGACTCCCCCATCTTCGACCGCACCAGCATCATCTCTGCCTGCGACGCTTTGCGGGCCATGACCGTCACCGGCCGGGCCCCCGGCGTGGACACCGCCGCCCAGAAGACCGTCTTCACCTTCACCATGGCGGACGGGGAGACCTATTCCGTCACTTTCACCGGCCGGGATGTGACGCTGACCGCCGGCACCTACACCGTCACCGGCGGGGACAGCCTGTGGGCTCTCGCCTTCCCCGGCTACGGCGGCGACTTCGACATCTTCGACCTCTATAACAGCGCCAATATGCGCGCCTTTGCCGACCAGTTCTCCCAGAATACGCCCCTCACCGTGGGCCGGCGGCAGAACGGCGGCGCCACCCTGACCTCCTCCGACCCGGCCATCGTCCAGCAGGTGTTCGCGCTTCTGGCGAACGCGGCCGTGGAGCGCGTGGAGCAGAGCCCGGACCAGAACATCGACCTCACCCAGACCACGGACTATGTGTTCACCATGCCCGACGCCTCCGCCGTCACCGTGTCCTTCACGGGGCCGTGCCTGGCCGTGACGGCGTCGGAGGACTACGGCACCGTGTACTACTGGCTCCGGGGCGTGGATGATCTTCCCTATGTGCCCGTGGTGCCGGAGAGCACCGTGCCCACCTTCGCCGGCGGGCCGCTGACAGACCTGCGGGAGGACATCGCCCAGGCCCAGCAGGCGGCCAATGGCTGGCTGAACGGCATCGCCGTGGAGGGCGTGTATGTGGACTATGCCATCAGCGGCTATGACCCGGGGTACCTGACCCTCAGCGGCAGCGTGGCCACCAGCTTCGTCCAGCAGGTCACCTCCATCACCGCCACCGGCGACACCGCCGAGGTCACCTCCGGCGACACCATCACCGTGTTCGTCACCCTGTCCGACCAGTCCGGGCCCATCATCGTCTTCATGGGCGACACGGTCCAGCAGGTGGTGGGCGTGAACCACCCCTGCGACGCCAATGCCATGGCGAACCTGCGGGCCACCATCCTGCGGCTGGCCCAAGACTCCAACAACGTGGGCGCCGTTGTCGGCGGCACGGACTGACAAGCTGACAGCAAAAAGCGCTCCGGCTCTCGCCGGAGCGCTTTTGCATCCTTACGATTTAAAAAATGCCTCGATCTCTTTCCTTGCCGCCGTGCTGCGGCCGGAGACCATCCGCTCCTGGCCGCCGCCACGGGCCTGCAGGGCCGGACCGTTTTCTTTTATGAACGCCCGCATGTCCGCCGTTTTGCTCGCCATGACGAAGCGGTATGCCCCGTCTTGGCCGGAAAACACCGCGCATACGCCGCCGCACTTTTCCATCCCGGCGTTGGCCAGCGTCCGCAGCACCTCCTCGTCCCCGTCGGCGAAGAGGACCATATTCCCCTCCGTGGGCTCCAGCGCCGCGGCCCGGGCCTCCGCCGCCGCCTTGCGCAGGGCGGCCAGCTCTTTTTTCAGCTCGTCCCGCTGGGCGACGAGCCTCTCCGTCCCGGCGGCGATGTCCTCCTGTGGCACGTTCAAAAGCCCCGACACCGCCGCGCTGGCGGCGTACCGGGCCCCGTAGTCCGCGAGGGCGTCGGAGCCAGCCTTCATCCAGATGCGCACGCCGCCCCGGTGGCGCATAAAGTCCAAAAGCTTGATGACGCCGATCTGGCCGGTGGAGCTCACATGGGGCGCGCAGCAGGCGCACATGTCCACGCCTTCGATGCTCACGATGCGCACGTCCTGGGTGAGGTCCAGCTTGCTGCGGTAGTCCATCTCTTTGAGCTCCCAGGCCATGGGGAACTTGGTGCGCACCCGCAGGCCCTGCCACACCGCCTCGTTGGCCCGGCGCTCGATATCGTCCAGCTGCGCCCGGGTGAGCTCCCCGTTGAAGTCGATGGTACACCCGGCCTCCGTCAGGTGAAAGCCCACATTGTCGTAGCCGTAGGTGCTGTGGATGAGGCCGGAGACGATGTGCTCGCCCGTGTGGGTCTGCATCTTGCGGAACCGCTCCTCCCAGTCCAGGCGGCCGGTGACGGTCCCGCCCACGGGCAGGGGCCCGTCGGTCAGGTGATAAATGGCGCCGTCCTTTTCATGCACATCCAGCACCCGCACCGCGCCCAGGGCGCCGGTGTCCGCCGTCTGGCCTCCCTCCTCCGGGAAGAAGGCGGTGGCGTTCAGCACAACCTGCCAGCCGTTCTTCGCCTTTTCGCAGGACAGGACCTCCGCCTCAAAGTCCCTGGTATAGGCGTCCTCGTAGTACAGCTTTCTCGTCTGCATCGGTTGACCTCCCCCGGAAAAAAGTGTATACTGCGGCCATGGATATTTTCAAGATATGGCTCATCTATCTGGAGGCGGTGAACCTGCTGACCCTGGCGGTGTTCGGGCTGGATAAGCACCGGGCCCGGGTCCACCGGGAGCGCATCCCGGAGGCCGCCCTGCTGGGCCTGGCCGTCCTGGGGGGCGGCGTGGGGGCCCTCGCGGGGATGTACCTGTTCCGCCATAAGATACGAAAGCGCAAATTCACAGTGGGCGTGCCCCTGATCATTCTGGGGCAGGTCGTCTTATCCCTCCTGCTCTTTTTTGCCATATCCCACTGAATATCATAATAGAGTTTTTTCGGAGGCGCGTCAAGTATGGATAACTATTTGGATATAAAGCCCGAGGTGGCTGAGGCTCTCGCCGGGGGCAAGCCCGTGGTGGCATTGGAGAGTACCATCATCTCCCACGGCATGCCCTGGCCCCAGAATGCCGAGACGGCCTTCGCCGTGGAGGACGTCATCCGCGCCCACGGCGCCGTGCCCGCCACCGTCGCCGTCATCGGCGGCCGGCTGAAGGCGGGGCTTGAAAAGGAAGAGATAGAGTATCTCGCCAAGAAGGGCCAGGCCGTCACCAAGGCCAGCCGCCGGGACCTGCCCGTGCTGTGCGCCCGGGGCGAGGACGGGGCCACCACCGTGGCCGCCACCATGATCGTAGCGGCGCTGGCCGGCATCAAGGTCTTCGCCACCGGCGGCATCGGCGGCGTCCATAGAGGCGCCGAGACCACCATGGACATCTCCGCTGACCTGGAGGAGCTGGCCCGCACGCCGGTGCTGGTGGTGTGCGCAGGGGCCAAGAGCATCCTTGACCTGGGCCTCACGCTGGAATACCTGGAGACCAAGGGCGTGGCCGTGTGCGGCTACAAGACCGATGAGCTGCCCGCCTTCTATACCCGCACCAGCGGCTTCGGCGTGGACTTCCGGGCAGACTCTCCCAGGGAGCTGGCCGCCGCCTTTGCCGCCCAGGGGGCCCTGGGCTACCCCGGGGGGATGCTCTGCACCAACCCCATCCCGGAGGAATGGTCCATGGACCCGGCGGTCATCAACGCCGCCATCGACCAGGCCATCGCCGAGAGCGTTGAGCAGGGCATCAAGGGCAAAAAGGTCACCCCCTTCCTCCTGGCCCGGGTGAAGGACATCACCGGCGGGGACAGCCTGGCGTCCAACATCCAGCTGGTGCTCAACAACGCCGCCCTGGCCGCCGACACCGCCGCGGAGCTGTGCAGGCTCTGAGGGATGGTAAAAAATACCTGTAAAATGGGTATTGACAAACGAAAAAAGCCGCGTTATAATGCGTTCAAATTCAATACAGTAAACCGTTGATGAAGAGTAAGTAGCCTTTCCTGTGCGTGTTACAGAGAGCCGCGGGTGCTGGAAGCGCGGTACAGGCCGGAATGTGTGAATGGACTTCGGAGGGCGATCGGAAGGCGGCGAAGCCGCCCTATGTGAGACGGAGAGGAGCGCTCCGTGAACAACGCCGCCGCGTGACAGCGCGGACAGAGCCGGGCGCTTTGAGCGCCAAGCCGGGTGGCACCGCAGGAGTTTACAACATCCTGTCCCAGCAGAAATGCAGGGACAGGTTTTTTATTTCCAAGAGGAGGTACAGCAGAATGTTCATACTGTCCAGACGATGGCGGGCGTAAGGACACACCCCAAATACATGAACATGAACCAAATCCAAACCAAAAAACTAAAATGAGAAAGTATGAAAAGGAGAACATCAAAATGAAAAAGCTCATCTGCACTGTTATGGCTCTTGTAATGGTCCTGGCTCTGGCGGCCCCCGCCATGGCCGAGGGCGAGACCTATAAGATCGGCATCTGCAACTACGTGGACGACGCGTCCCTGAACCAGATCGTGGAGAACATCCAGAACCAGCTGGCCGCCATCGGCGAGGAGAAGGGCGTCACCTTCGACGTCAGCTATGACAACCCCAACGCCGACGCCGCCGTCATGGACCAGATCATCCAGAACTTCATCTCCGACGGCGTGGACCTGATGGTGGGTGTCGCCACCCCCGTGGCCATGCAGATGCAGGCCGCCACCGAGGATAACCAGATCCCCGTCATCTTCTCCGCCGTCTCCGACCCCGAGGCCGCCGGCCTGGTGGAGAGCAATGAGGCTCCCGGCGCCAACATCACCGGCACCAGCGATTTCCTGGACACCACCGCCGTCATGAACCTGATCTTCGCCGCCGACCCCGAGGCGGACCTGATCGGCCTGCTGTATGACCTGGGCCAGGACTCCTCCGCCACCCCCATCGCCGCGGCCAAGGAATACCTGGACGAGAAGGGCATTGCGTATAAGGAATACAACGGCACCACCATCCCCGAGGTCCAGCTGGCTGTGGACAGCATGATCGCCGACGGCGTGGACGCCGTGTTCACTCCCTCCGACAATACCATCATGACCGCCGAGCTCAGCATCTATGAGGCCCTGGCCGAGGCCGGCATCCCCCACTACACCGGCGCCGACTCCTTCGCCCTGAACGGCGCGTTCCTGGGCTACGGTGTTGACTACGCCAACCTTGGCGTGGAGACCGCCAACATGATCGCCCAGGTCCTGCTGGAGGGCGCGGACCCCGCGGAGCTGCCCGTCATGACCTTCGATAACGGCACCGCCACCATCAACACCGACGTCTGCGAGCAGATCACCGGCAAGACCTTCGACGAACTGGCCGAGCTCTTCGCCGACCTGTGCACGGCTGTTAAGCCCATCGAGACCGCGGAAGAGTTTGAATAATCCAAGCATAAAGTAAAACGGAAAGGAAGGGCCCTTCGGCCCTTCCTTTCAATGGGAGGAAATCATGTCATTGACCGCGATATGGTCGCTGGTGCAGACGGCCCTGGAGCTGGGTGTCATCTGCTCGCTGACCGTGCTGGCTCTGTTTCTGAGCTACTCCATGCTGAACGTGTGCGACCTGAGCACCGACGGCTGCTTCACTCTGGGCGCCGCCGTGGGGGCCGTGGTGGCCATCTCGGGCCACCCCTGGCTCTCCATCCCCGCCGCCATGGGCGCGGGGATGCTCTCCGGCTTCATCACCGCCGTGCTCCAGACCCGCATGGGCATCGACAGCCTCCTGGCGGGCATCATCGTGAACACAGGGCTGTACTCCATCAACATCGCCGTCATGGGCAAGTCGTCTCTCTTGAACATGAACAAGACGGAGACGATCTTTACCAAGCTCAAGGCCCTGCTGGCGGAGACGCCTCTGGCCGGATACCATGAACTTATTATCGCCCTGGCCGCGGCGGTGCTGGTGATCTTATTCCTGGCGCTATTCCTCCGGACCCGGCTGGGTCTCGCCATCCGGGCCACCGGCAACAACCCCGACATGGTCCGCTCCTCCTCCATAAACCCCATCTTCACCACCACGGTGGGCCTGTGCGTGGCCAACGCGTTCACGGGCCTTTCCGGGTGCCTGCTGGCCCAGAGCCAGAAATCCGTGAACATCGACATCGGCTCCGGCATGGTCACCATCGCCCTGGCGAGCCTTTTGATCGGCCAGACCTTCATGGGCAAGGGCTCCATCGCCAAGCGGGCGGTGGGCATGGTCTTGGGCTCGGTCATCTTCCGGCTGGTGTACACCATCGCCCTCAGGCTCAACATGCCGGCGTTCATGTTGAAGCTGGTAAGCTCCGTCATCGTGGTACTGGCCATCGCGGGGCCCTATCTCAAGACCCAGCTTCCCATGCTGAAAAAGCGGCTCACCGCCGGAAAGGGGGGCGAATAAATGCTCACCCTTTCCAACATCTCCAAGACCTTCAACCCCGGCACCGTCAACGAGAAGACGGCCATATCCGGCCTCAGCCTCCATCTGGACCCGGGGGACTTCGTCACCATCATCGGCGCCAACGGCGCGGGCAAGTCCACCCTCTTCAACGCCATCGCCGGCAGCTTCTACCCCGACACCGGCTCCATCACCCTGGACGGGCAGAACATCACCTACATGCCCGAGTTCAAGCGGGCCAAGTCCATCGGCCGCCTTTTCCAGGACCCCATGCGGGGCAGCGCCCCGGGCATGACCATCGAGGAGAACCTGGCCCTGGCCGCCGGGGGCGGCGGGTGGCTGAGCCACGTGTCCAAGGCGGAGACGAAGGCCTTCCGGGACAGGCTGGCCCTGCTGGACATGGGCCTGGAGGACCGCATGCGCCAGCCAGTGGGGCTCCTCTCCGGCGGACAGCGCCAGGCGCTTACCCTGCTCATGGCCACCATGGTGCCGCCGAAGCTGCTTCTCCTGGACGAACATACCGCCGCCCTGGACCCGGGTACGGCGGAGAAGGTCCTGGCCCTCACGGAGAGCATCGTGCGCGACGGCAAGCTCACCTGCATGATGATCACCCACAACATGTCCTCCGCCCTGCAGCTGGGCAACCGGACGCTGATGATGGATTCCGGGCGCATCATCCTGGACCTGAAGGGCGAGGAGCGCAACGGCCTCACCGTGGAGGACCTTCTTCACATGTTCAAGCAGAACGTTGGCAAAGCATTGGATAACGACAGAATGCTGCTTTCATAAGGCATACAAAAAGCGGTGCGCCTGTGGGCGCGCCGCTTTTTTCAGTCCTCTGTGGTCTGGATGTACAGCTCCTCGGCCTCTTCCAGGGCCTTGCGCAGTATCGCCGCCGCGTCGGCGGCGTCCCCGCCGTCCTCCGGCATGGCGTCCAGAGCCTTGGACGCGGCGTTGCAGAGGATGTAGTACATGTGCCTGTAATCTGCCGTCAAAAATTCAGCCTCCTGCTCTTTTTTGGGGGTCTATGTGCCTGCTGGAAAAGAAAACCATGAATGTAAGACTTTGGAAACCCCGTTCAGCCAAAGTCCCCCGCTCAGTGGGAGCGGGGGACTTTTTACTTGTAGGCTTACTTCGCCAGACCGTACTTGCGGTTGAACTTGTCCACGCGGCCGCTGGTGTCCACCAGCTTCTGCTTGCCGGTGAAGAACGGGTGGCACTTGGAGCAAATTTCAACGGTGATGTTCTCCCGGGTGGAGCCGGTCTCGATCACGTTGCCGCAGGCGCAGCGGATGCTGGTGCGATAGTACTTGGGATGGATGCCTTCCTTCATGATATTCACCTCAGTTCAGGCTGTCTTGAGTGCGGTCCCACAGGCCGCCGTTACAAGACGCAAGTGGTATATTACCATACCTTTCGGAAAAGCGCAACGTTTTTTTGCGGGAAAGGAGCACTTTTTTCACTCTCTGTCCCCGGGCAGCGGACAGTCCGCTTCTTTGCGCAGCCGCAGGTACCACAGCTTCGCCTGCCGCACCGGCTTTTTCCATATCCGCTCCATGGCGGCGGCGTAGGCCTGCAATTGCCCGGTATACCGCTCGGGGTCCATGTGCCCGTCGGTCTTGAAGTCGATGACCGTGAGGGCGCCTTCTTCCTCCAGGCAGCAGTCCACCACGCCCTGCAGCAGCACCTGCTCCCCTTCGGGTGCCTGGGGGTACCACAGCCCCGCCGGGCAGAGCAGGGAGAACCGGAACTCCCGTATCACCCTGTCCGCTTTCAAAAGCCTTTGCCCCAGCGTCGAACGGAAGAAGGCCAGGATGTCCCCCGGCTCCACCGCCCGGGCCTGGCGCGCATCCAGAAAGCCCATGGCCTCCATCCGGGCGATCTCGGCGGCGATGTCCGCCTCTGAGCCGGTCTTGGCAAAATCTATGTGCTGCATGACCAGATGGGCCGCCACGCCCCGCTCCGGGCCGGTCAGGTCCCGCTCTGCCCGGCCAAAGTCGGGCCTGCGCAGCCGCGCGGTCACCACGGGCGCCGCCGTCAGGTCCACGGCCTCCGGGTCCACAGTCCCCGCCGCCAGCTCGGAGGCCGCCGTGGCCGTGAGCTTGCTGGGCAGGCTCACCGACGCCTCATAGGGATACCGCCATGCAAGCCTCTCGCCGATCTGGGCCGTCAGGGCCGGGTCCGCCGGGGGCAGGGGCCGCTCTTCCGCCGCCGCCTCCGTCTCCTCCGCCGCCGCGCTCTCCGGCAGGATGATGTCCATCGTCTCGCCCCCGTCCGCCAGGGCGGCCCGCATGAGCCAGGGGGCGGTGCTGTCCGCCCGCATCAGGATACGGGGGCTGATGGGCCCCGGCCCCGCGGGAGCGTACTTTTTAAGCTTCCCCGCCGGGTCCTTCACCGTGGCGGTCATGACGAGCCGTTCCCTGGCCCGGGTCATGGCCACATACAAAAGCCGCTCCTGCTCGGACAGGTCCTCCCGCTTCTCCGCCATATCGATGGCCTTCCAGCACAACGTGGGCCAGCGCACGCCCCGCACCGGGTCCGTGATCTTCATGCCCAGGCCCAGCTTTTCATGGCAGAGCACCTGCCCGGTGCGCTGGTCGTTCCAGCCGTGGGCGGCGTCCGCCAGAAACACCACGGGGAATTCCAGACCCTTGGACTTGTGCACGCTCATGATCTGCACCGCGTCCGACGAGACGGGCATGGGGGGCTCCCGGCCCTGGTCCTCCAGGTCCCGCAGCCAGCTTATGAACCGGAAAAGCCCGTGACTGCCGCTTTCCTCGAACCGCCGGGCGTACTCATAAAGCTGCATCAGCTCCCCGGTCCGGCGGCCCCCGTCCGCGAGAGCCCCGCACACGGTCATGAGCTCCGTCTCGTCGTAGAGCCGCCGCAGGAGGCTGTCCATGGGCTCCTCCCGGGCAAAGCTCCGCAGGTCCCGGATGATGTCCACCACATGGGCACAGCGCTCATCCTGCTCCGCCCGGCGCCGGAGGGCGTCCCACATGTCCCCCTTCCCCGCCGCCCGGACGGCGCTGAGCTCGTCGGGCGTGAAGCCGAAGGGCAGGCCCCGCAGGACCGCGATGAGGGGCACGTCCTGGCGGGGGTTGTCCACTACCGCGAGCATGCTCATGGCGAAGCTGATCTCCGGCTGGGTGAAGAAGGCCCCGCCCTGCCGGGCGCTGACGGGCACGCCCAGCTCCTGCAATGCCCGGCGGTAGGCCCCGCCGGTGGTATTGGGGGTGCGCAGAAGAACGGCGATGTCCCCGTACCGCACCGGCCGGGTCCCGCCCAGGCCGTCGGCGACGGGCATATGCTCCGCCTCCACCATGTCCCGGATGCGCCGGGCCACGTACCGGGTCTCGGGGCCCAGGCGCTCCTCGCCCTCCTCTTTATCCTCGCTGGATATGAGGCACAGCTCCGGCTTCATCTCCCCCTCAGGGGGATAGGCCGCCCCGGGGATGAGCCGGGCGGCGGCGTCATAGTCCACCTCGCCCAGGTCCCGGGACATGATGCGGGAGAACACGGCGTTGCAGGCCTCCAGCACCGCGGCGCGGCTGCGGAAATTCTCCTGCAGCAATATCAATTCGCCGCCGTCTTTGCGGCCGAAGCGCTCGTAGTACTCGTTGAAGATACCCGGCTCCGCCATGCGGAAGCGGTACACGGCCTGCTTCACGTCCCCCACCAGGAACAGCCGCTGCCCCTCCCCGGACACCCGCCGGAAGAGGGTCTCCTGGACCCGGTTCACGTCCTGGTACTCGTCCACCATCACCTCGGCGAACCGGGCGGACACCGTCCCGGCCAGAGCCGTGGGGCCGCCATCTTCGCCGCACAGCAGCTCCACGGCCATGTGCTCCATGTCCGCGAAATCATAGCTGTCGGCCCGGCGCTTGCGCCGGGCGTACTCTTCGTCCAGCTCCTGCACCAGCCCCACCAAGGCCGTGAGCGGTCCCCGGGAGGCGGCGATTTCTCTCAAAAGTGCGGCGCTCTCGCCCCGCAGGGTCCTCCGCAGGCGCTCAGCGGCGTCCTTGGCCTGTTTCCAGATGGCCTTGACGCCCTCCACGTCGCCGTCATAGTTTCGCAGGGAATTCAGCTTTGGGTCCGGCTCGGCCGCCATAGCGCAGGCCTTGTCCCAGCTCTCGCCGCAGGCCCGGGCGATATCCCGGAAGTGCAGGGCCATCTCCTCAAAAGAAGGGCCGTATTTTTCTTTCACCGGCGCCCGGTCCGGACCTTCCATCTGCTCCGCCACGGCCCGTTCAAGTGCCGCCGCCTGATACGCGGCCTCGGCGGCCGCGTCGTCCAGCAGCACCCGGCCCCAGGGGGTCAGGCCCGCGTCGTCGAGGCCGGACGTATCCAGGCCCGCCAGGACCTTCTCCGCCCAGGCCCAGGGGAAGGGGTAGCTGCGGAGCTTTCCGTACAGCTCCGCTATGGTCCTTCCCAACGCTCCGTCATCCCGGCCCGCCCCCACGCCGTCGATGAGCGCTTTCAGGTCCGGCTCTGCGTCTATGCGCTCGTAGGCCCGGTCCAGCACATCCTCCAGCGCCCGGGCCTGCATGGTCAGGGCACGGTCATTGTCCAGGATGGAAAAGCCGGGGCTGATGCCGAGTATATGGGCGTTTTCCCGGACCAGGTCCGTGCAGAAGCTGTCGATGGTGCCGATCTTCGCCCGGTAGAGAAGGGCGCTCTGCCGCCTGAGGCGGGCATTGCCCGGGTCCGCCCCGATGCGGGCGTTCAGCTCGGACAAAATCCGCCCCCGCAGCTCCGCCGCGGCGGCCCGGGTGAAGGTGATGACGAGAAACCGGTCGATGTCCTCCCCCTCCAGCACCCGCGCCATGAGCCGCTCGGTGAGCACGCGGGTCTTGCCGCTGCCCGCCGCGGCGCTGACCAGCGCCGGGCCGCCCCGGTATCCCACCGCCCGGGCCTGGGAGGGGGTCAGTTTGATGTCACTCATGGCCTTCTATCCTCTTCCACGCGTCCTCGGTATTGAGCTTCGTGCGCATGCGCCAGGCGCCGCCGGTCTCCTCAAAGCGGCAGGCCTCTTTAAAGTCGCACCAGCGGCAGGCGTTCTCGCTGCCATCCCGATACCAGGGGTCCTGGGTCACGCTGCCCGCCTTGAGCTCCGCCGCCAAATTTGCCAAGGTGTCGTCTATGTATCGGTTCAATGCGCCGAAGCGCTCCAGGCTCGCCAGCGTGCCATCCGCCGAAGCGGCGACGCCGTTTTTCGTGATCTTCACCGGCAGGAAGCGCCGGCCCATCTCCGGCTCCATGGCCTGGAGCACGGTCTCGTCGTCCAGCAGCAGGCCGCTGCGCTTGGTATAATTCTTCCCCGCGGCGCGCCGCAGTTTCTCCAGCTCCTCGTCCGTCACGTCGCCGGCGGCGTCGGTGATCTCGAACTTGGCCATGGAGTAGAGCACCCCCGCGGGGCGTATTTCTTTGGCGCCGAAGCGCTCTTGGCCGTGCCGTTCCAGGGCGAAGAGGTACAAGAGCATTTGCAGGTTGAGGCCCATGCACACGTCGGAGAGATCGAAATGCTTCACGCCGGTCTTGTAGTCCGTGATGCGAAGATACAGGGTATCCCCCTGCACCCAGCCGTCCACCCGGTCCGCCCGGCCGGAGAGCACCGGCTCCCCCGGGGCGGGGGCGCCCCCGGCGGCCAGGTCCAGCTCCAGGTCGATGGGCTGGAACTTAGAGTCTTTCAGCTCCTCCCACATGTCCCGCACCACCCGCCGGACCGTGGCCCGCAGCCGCCGGAAGAGGTAGGCGAACCGGGCCGTCCGGTCGGCAAAGCCCCCCATCTCGTCGGCGATATACTTTTCCACCCACTGGTCCGTCAGGGCCGTGAGGCGCTTTTCATCCACCGCGGCAAAGCCGCCCTCGTCCAGCACGGACCGGGCCACGTTCTCCAATATGTAGTGCATGAACGTGCCGTAGTCCCGGGCGGCGAAGACCTCCTTCACCCGGGGCTTGGCCCGCAGGCCGTACTGCAAAAAGTAGGAGAACCGGCACCCGGCGAACTTCTCCGCCCGGGTGGGGCTCATCCTGGGCTCGGGGCCGTAGAGGTCCCGCACCGCTCCCGGCCCCAGAGGCCCGGGCACGGCCCGGGCCGCTTGCGCCAGCCTGTCCAAGTCCGCCTTCCGGCCTTGTGTGGCAAAATAGTCCCGGGCCGCGAGACATACCGGCTCCGCCTCCCCCCGCCGGCCCCGCAGGGCCAGGGAGAAGGCGGGGCCCGCCGCAAAGGTCCGGGCCCGGAGGATATCCCCCTGCACGGGTACGACGCCCAGAAGGTCGCGCGCCCTGTTTATGAGAAGCCCGGGGCGCTGGTCCTCCCCGGCGGCATCCACCGCGGGCCAGCTCATGGTGAGGCTCTCGGAGGGCAGGGTGAGGCAGCTGTAGATGCGCCCCAGTTCCCGGCCCAGGTCCTCCTCCGCGCTGCCCACGTCCAGGCCCAGGGCCGCCAGCTCTTCCCGCTCGTCGGGGGTGAACACGCCCCCCGCCGCCTCCGGGGCGGGGATGCGCCCGTCCGCCGCGCCCAGAAGGATCAAATGGCGGGTGTGGCGCCGGCGCATGGCGTCGATCTCCCCGGCACTGACCCTGTCCAGGGACACGGGGATGACGTTCACGTCGTATTTGGACAGCATGAGGGTGAAGAGACCATCAAACTGTGCTGCGTCCATGGCCATGTCCCCCAGCACGGCGGCAAACTGCTCCAGGGCCCCGCACAGGATGTCCCACAGCCGGGCCTGCTCCGCCGCCGCCTCAGGCCGCCCCCGGGCTGCCAGCTCCGCCGTCCGGGCCTCGAGGCGTTCAGCAAGTTTCGTATCTTCCAGAAACGCCGCCAGGGCCATGGCCTGTTCCCGGGCCGTGGCCGCCTTGGATGCGCGCTCTTCCAAGGCTTTGAGGGGCGTGATGACCGCCCGGCGCAGGGCGTTGAGCTTGTCCAGCGTCTCCTTCGCCCGGTCGTCCATCTCCCGGTTGTACCCCTCCGGGTGCATGGTCCAGGGCCTGTCCCACTGCCGGCCCCGGACGCCCCAGAGAAGGGCGTAGTTTTCCAATATATCGGTATCCTCCAACGATATGGGCCCCAGACCGGTCTTGAGGTATCCGAACACGGATTCGTACTCATAGCCCCGGCACACCGCCTCCATGGCGCAGGAAAGGGACAGGGGCAGGCTCTTTTGCAGGGTGTCCCCCCGGCCGGATAAAAACAGCGGCACCCCGTACCGGGCGCAGGCGCTCTCCAGCGCCGTGCGGTAGTCCCCAAAGCCCCGGGCCGCCACGGCCATGTCCCGCCAGCGGCACCCGCCCCGGGCCAGTTCCGCCATCCGGGCCGCCGCCAGCTCGCATTCCTGGGATATGTCCCCCGCCCGGACGCACCGGACCGCGCCGGTCCCGCCCTCGTAAGACGGCGCACCGAAGTCGAAGAGATGGTCGCAGTAATACCGTATGGGCGTCACGGGCCCTGCCGGCTCCACACGCTGTTCCACATACTCCGCGCCGTACTCCCCCGCCACGGTCCTGAGCCACCGGGCGGTGGCGAGAGGCAATAGGCTGGCCCCCTCCCGGCTCTCGTCGCAGGTGAGGCACACGGTCAGGTCCGCCCCGGCCCGGACGATCTGCCGCAGGACCTCCTTTTCCAGAGCCGTGAAATCGGAAAAGCCGTCGGCATAGTACCGGCCACTGACGTCGCTATCCCCCAGCAGGGCCGCGAGGGACGAAAGGCGGTCAGCGCTGTCCGCCCCGGAGAGGCTCTCCACGGCGGTGTAGGCCTCCATGAGAAGGCCCAGGTCCCGCAGCTTGTCAGAAAGCGCCCCCTGGGTATGCTCCGCCGCGGCGGCCAGCTCCGCGGGGCTCACCCCGGCGTTTTTCAGCTCCTCCATGGCCCGGGTGAGGCTGTCCAGGGTCCGGGGCTCCTGCCGTCCCCGGTGGTAGACACGAAGCTGGCCCTCCAGCCCCTGGGCCGCCACGGCCATGCACAAAAGCCGCCCGGCCCCGTCCATGGCGGGCCGTTCCCCGCCCGCCTGGGCGAACACCTTCCGCGCCAGGCCCGTGAAGGACAGCACCTCCCCGTACCGGCTCAGGGTATCCCCCGCGGCGGCGCAGAGCTCCCGCTCCGCCTCGTGGCTGTACTGCTCCGGCACCAGCAGGACCGTCTTTCCCACGCCCTGGCGCACATATTCGGCTATCTCCCGGAACACCAGCGCCGTCTTCCCGGCGCCCGCCCGGCCAATGATCGTTCGTACCATGTTCCGATTATAACATATTATTAGCTTGACGCAAAGTGGTTCAAAAGCCGATGACCCCCAAAGCCCCCAGCAGGAGCTTTAGGCCCAGCAGGCACAGTATGGCCCCGCCCGCCGTCCGGGCCGCCCGGCGGCGGGACCGGCCCACCCGGCCTCCCAGGGTGGCCCCCAGGGTGGAGAGCGAACCCATCACCGCCGCCACCATGGCCCCCGCCCGCAGGGCGGGCACAGCCATCACCGCGAAGGTGACCCCCACGGTCATGGCGTCTATGCTGGTGGCGAGGGAGAGGGCCGCGATGGACGCCGCCGACTGCCCCGCCCGGAGCTCCTCCTCGGGCTTTCGGGCCTCGATGAGCATCTTCGTGCCCATGCCCGCCAAGAGCAGCCCCGCCGCCCAGGGGTACATGGCGGCCAGGGTGTCGGGCAGGCCCACGCCTATAGCGTAGCCTAAGAGGAGCATGCCCACATGAAACCCGCTCATGATGGCCACGATGGGGCCGATCCGCCGGCCCCCCGCCGCCATGCCCATGCACACGGAGGCGGCGAAGCCGTCCATGCTCAGGCCCAGCACCAATAAAAACTCTTCCAATATATGCAATGGTCCCTATCCTCCAAACGCGGGCGTTATCGCCCGTCTATCGCAGGATATGACCGCGGTGCCCGGTCTGTGAGGCATTGACCAGCCCGGAAACAAGTGTTATAATATGTAGTCAAATTGTAACCTGGGGGAATTTGGATACCATGTGGGTCGCGGACAAGTGGCGGGACTATGAGCTCATAGACGCCTCCGGCGGGGAGAAGCTGGAGCGCTGGGGCAGCCATATCCTCCTGCGCCCGGACCCCCAGGCCATATGGGCCACGGAACGGTCCGACCCCCGCTGGCGCCGGCCCGACGCCCGATACCGCCGGTCCAGCTCCGGCGGCGGGGCCTGGGAGAAGAATTCCCTGCCCCCCAGCTGGCAGATACGCTATGGCGAGCTCACCTTTCAGGTCAAGCCCATGAGCTTCAAGCACACGGGCCTCTTCCCCGAGCAGGCCGCCAACTGGGACTGGGCCATGGAAAAGATACGCAATGCGAAGCGCCCCATCCGGGTGCTGAACCTCTTTGCCTACACCGGCGGTGCCACGGCGGCGTGTCTCGCCGCCGGGGCGGAGGTGTGCCACGTGGACGCGGCCAAGGGCATGGTGGCCTGGGCGAAGGAGAACGCCGCCTGCTCCGGCGTGGCGGATAAGCCCGTGCGCTGGATCGTGGACGACTGCGGCAAGTTCTGCCAGCGGGAGATACGCCGTAGACGGCGCTACGACGCCATCATCATGGACCCGCCCTCCTACGGCCGGGGCCCCGGCGGGGAGGTCTGGAAGCTGGAGGACGACCTGTGGCCCTTTGTCAGCTCCATCGTGCCGCTGCTTTCAGACGACCCCCTTTTTGTGCTCATCAACTCCTACACCACGGGCCTTTCCCCGTCGGTGCTCACCTATATTTCCGAGAGCCTGTTCACAAAAAAGTTCGGCGGCCGCAGCGACGCCCAAGAGCTGGGCCTGCGGGCCGCCGCATCGGGGCTGGTTTTGCCCTGCGGAGCATCCTGCAGGTGGGAAAGATAATATAAGCGAGGACTCTATGGACCCGATCATCCGCATCAAAAACCTCACATATACCTATCCCGACGCCCCCGGGCCCGCCCTGGACGGGGTGGACCTGGACGTGGCGCCGGGCACCTTTGTGGCAGTGCTGGGCTCCAACGGCAGCGGCAAGAGCACCTTGGCCAAGCACCTGAACGCCATCCTCCTGCCCCAGGCGGGGAAGGTGCTGGTGGACGGCATGGACACCATCGACGAGGGCAGTCTCCTGCCCATCCGCCGGAAGGTGGGCATGGTGTTCCAGAACCCGGACAACCAGATCGTGGCCAACGTGGTGGAGGACGACGTGGCCTTCGCCCCGGAGAACCTGGGGGTGGAGCCTCGTGAGATACGCCGCCGGGTGGACGAGGCCCTGAGGCAGGTGGGCATGTATGACTTCCGCCTGCACGCGCCCCATCTCCTCTCCGGCGGGCAGAAGCAGCGGGTGGCCATCGCCGGCGTGCTGGCCATGGGGCCGGAGGTGCTGGTGCTGGACGAGCCCACCGCCATGCTGGACCCCCGGGGCCGCCGGGAGGTGGTGGGCACGGTGGAGCGGCTGTGCCGGGAAAAGGGCATCACCGTCCTTCTCATCACCCACCACATGGACGAGGCGGTCCGGGCGGACCGGGTCCTCATCATGGATAAGGGCCATATCGTCATGGACGGGACACCGGCGGAAGTGTTCGCCCGGGCAGATGAGCTGCGGGCTTTGTCCCTCACCGTACCGGACACCACCGCCCTTATAGAGAAATTAAACGCCGCGGGGATGGCCCTGCCCCTCTCCGCCCTGACGCCGGAGGCCTGCGCCGCCGCCATCAAGGAGGCGCTGTCATGAGCCTTCTGGAACTGCGAGGCCTGACCCACGTATACAGCCGGGGCACGCCCTTTGAAAAGACCGCCATCGACCACCTGGACCTGGATATCGAGGCGGGCCAGACCCTGGGCCTCATCGGCCACACGGGCAGCGGCAAGAGCACCCTCATAAGCCATCTGAACGCCCTTTTGAAGCCCACCGAGGGCACAGTCCTCTTCAACGGGGAGGACATCTATGCCACCAAGGCCGCCATGCGCCACGCCCGGTTCCGGGTGGGGGTGGTGTTCCAGTACCCGGAATATCAGCTCTTCGAGGAGACCGTGTACGCGGACATCGCCTACGGGCCGAAGAATCAGCGTCTCTCTCAGCAGGAGATCGACCGCCGGGTCCGGGAGGCCGCGGCGTTCGTGGGTCTTTCCGAAGACCAGTTCGACCGCTCCCCCCTGGAGCTGTCCGGCGGCCAGAAGCGCCGGGCGGCCATCGCCGGGGTGCTGGCCATGGAGCCGGAGGTGCTGGTGCTGGACGAGCCCACCGCGGGGCTGGACCCCGCCGGGCGGGAGGACCTTCTGGAAAAGCTCTTCGCCTGGAAGGACGCCTCCGGCGGCACCATCATCCTGGTCACCCACGACATGTCCATCGCCAACCGCTGCCAGCGGCTGGTGGTGATGGAGTCCGGGCGCATCGTCCTGGACGGACCGCCGGAGCTTGTCTTCGCCGCCAGCGAGCAATTGCGGGGCTCGGGCCTGGACCTGCCCGCCGCGGCCCATATCGCGGGGCTTTTGCGCCGGGCGGGGGTGGACCTGCCCGCCGCCATCTATACCGTGGACCAGCTGGCCGAGGCCATCCTGTCCCTGCGGGGAAAGGGGGGCGCGCCATGCTGAAGGACATCACCCTGGGCCAGTACTTCCCCGGCGACACCCCGGTCCACCGGCTGGACCCCCGGACCAAGCTCATCCTCACCGTGGTCTACATCGCGGCGCTGTTCATGGTGAAGACCTGGGGCGGATACGCCCTCGTCATCGCGGCGCTGGCCGCCGTCACGTTCATCGCCCATATCCGGCCCCGGGCCCTTTTGAAGGGCCTGAAGCCCCTTATCTTCATCATCGTGTTCACGGCGGTGCTGAACCTCTTCTTCACCGCCGGGGACGACATTTTGTTCCAATGGCGCTTTATCCGTATCACCCACACGGGCCTGGAGCGGGCCGTGTCCATGGTGCTGCGGGTGATGCTGCTGGTATCGGGCACGTTCATGCTCACCTACACCACCTCCCCCCTCGCCATCACCGACGGGCTGGAGCGGCTTTTGTCCCCCCTCAACAAACTCCATGTGCCGGTATACGAGCTGAGCCTCATGATGTGCATCGCCCTGCGGTTCATCCCCACGCTCATCGAGGAGACGGACCGCATCATGTCCGCCCAGAAGGCCCGGGGCGCCGATCTGGAGACCGGCTCCCTGCCGGAGCGGGCCAAGGCCCTGCTGCCCCTGCTGATACCCCTTTTCATCTCCGCCTTCCGGCGGGCGGACGAGCTGGCGCTGGCCATGGAGTGCCGATGCTACAACGGCGGCCAGGGCCGCACCCGCATGAAGCAGCTGCACATGGGCTGGCAGGACGCCGCGGCCTTCGGCCTGGGCGCGCTGCTGGTGGCGGGCATCCTTTTGCTGCGGAGGCTGGGGATATGAGAAACATCGCCCTGCGCCTTGCTTACGACGGCTCCAACTACCACGGCTGGCAGACCCAGGCGAAGGAGGCCACGGTCCAGCAGACCCTGGAGCGGGCGGTGGAGAAGACCGTCCAGCACACGGTGCACGTCACCGGCTGCGGCCGGACCGACGCCGGGGTCCACGCCCTTTCCTACTGCGCCAACTTCCGCACGGAATCTTCCATCCCCATCGACCGGGTCCCCCTGGCGCTCAATTCCCGCCTGCCGGCGGACATCGCCGTGCAGGACGCGGTGGAGGCGCCGGAGGATTTCAACGCCATCGGCTCCTGCATCCAGAAGGAGTATATCTACCGCATCCACAACAGCCGCATCCGGGACCCCTTCCTGGACTGCCGGGCCTGCTTCTGGCCCGCGCCCCTGGACGCGGATATCATGGACGCGGCGGCGGCCGCCTTCGTGGGCACCCACGACTTCGCCGCCGTGCGCAGCGTGGGCACGGAGACCAGGACCACCGTCCGCACGGTGAAGTGGTGCCGCGCGGAGCGGCAGGGCGACATCATCACCGTGGCGGTGTGCGCCGACGGATTTTTGTATAACATGGTCCGGGCCATCGTGGGCACGCTGGTCTACGCCTCCGACGGAAAGCTTGCCCCGGCGGACATCCCCGCCCTGCTGGAAAAGGGCGACCGGCGGCTCACCGGCCCCACCATGCCCCCCCAGGGCCTTTACATGCACCGGCTGTGGTACGAGGGCGCCGTGGGGAAAATGATGGATAGACAAAATATGATTTAATGTGCTATAATGTATAGTTGCAGTAAACCGTGATACAGGGGACGCCTTATGGCCAGCAAGCATCTGAAAAAAGTGGATACCGCTGCCAAGGGCTCCCGGGAGGGGGCCTCCAAGGGCTCCCATGAAGCCGCCCAAAAGGCGGACGCGCCCAAGGAGAAAAAGCCCAAAAAGCGCCGGGATAAGAACACGGCCCCCGAGGCAGACCCCGCCCTGGTGGCGGAGGTGGCCGCCGCGCTGGAAAACGCCCCCAAGAAGGGACCCCGGCTGGTGAAGGAAAAGCCGGTCCGGGAGATGACCGAGGCGGAAAAAAAGGCCGATCAGGAGAGCGCCCCCCGCTTCACCCTGACCAAGGCCGAGCAGGAGAAGGCCCAGGCCGAGGAGGTCCCCGCCCCCAAGGAGAAGAAAAAGGTATTCTTCCGCCGGGAGCGGGTGAAGGAGGAGCCCTCCCGGGAGGAGGGCGGCGCCTTCAGCCAGCGGGACGCCACCGGCGCCCTCATCGCCCTGGTGGCCGCGCTGGTGCTCCTGGCCGCCACGGTGGTGGTGTACGTCTACCGGGACAGCTTCTCCCCCGACGGGATGATCTTATCCGTGGACACCGCCGCCGCGCCCAAGGACGAGTACGTCTTCGACGCCGGCTCCGGGGAGGCCTTCGCCGCCGCGGGCCAGGGCCTGGCCGTGGCCAATTCCTCCGGGCTGGAGCTTCTGGACGGCACCGGCACCCCTGTCACCAGCAAGCTCATGCAGATGGAAAATCCCACCGCCGCAGGCTGCGACGACTTCGCGGTGTTCTATGATCTCGGCGGCACCCAGATGGCCGTGGCCCGGTTCGACGGCACCGTGGAGGAGCTGGCCGTGGCCGGGAACATCATCTCCGCCACCGTATCCGAGGGCGGCTTCATCGCCGTCACCACGGAATACACCGGCCGCCGGGCGCTTGTCACCGTCTACGGCCCCGACCTGGACGAGGTCTATCAGTGGTATTCCTCCTCCGCCTGGGTGCTGAGCGCCCACGTCTCCCCCGACGGGCGGAAGATGGCGGTGCTGTCCTATACCGTGAGCGGCAGCGAGGTCCGTTTCTTCGACTTAAGCCGGGAGGAATCCCAGGGCACCTTCTCCGTGACGGATACGGTGCTTTTGGACGTGCACTGGTTTTCCGACCAGCGGCTCTGCGCCCTCAGCGGCGAGCAGGTATTCTTCTTCGACGCCAAGGGCGAGTGGCAGAACACCTACGCCTTCGCCGGCCAGTACCTGGTGGGCTATACCTTCGATGGGCCCAACTGCGCGGCCTTCGCCCTGAGCCCCTATCGGGCGGGCACCACCGCCACGCTCGTCTCCCTGGACCCCACGGGCCAGGAGCTGGGCACCGCGGAGGTGGAAAGCGGCATCGTGTGTCTCACGGCGTCGGACCTGGAGATCATGGTCCTGTGCTCCGACGGGGCCATCCTCTACAACAGCTCCCTTGCCGAGAAGGGCCGGCTCACCGGCCTGCCCGGCTTCAAATACGCCCTGCTCCGGTCCCGGGGCGAGGCCCTGCTGATCGCCTCCAACTACGCGGAGGTGTACACCTTCTGACAGAATCCACCCACCACACTATTGCGAGAGGTAGCGTCTTATGTCCAAGGTAGAGTCCATCGTCGAGTCCGTATCCTCCCTGAACGTGTCCGTCAACGCGGTGATCAATGTGCTGCTCATCGTCATATTGGCCGTGTGCGCCTGGCAGGGCTACAAAAAGGGCATCATCATGGGAATTATCGAGGTGCTGGTGATAATACTATCTCTATATGGCGCCCAGCTCCTCAGCGACACCTATTCCTATGAGGTCATCCCGGTGCTGAAGCCCTTCGTCAGCGGCTATATGGAGGCCCAGGTGGAGACCAATACCTACGAGGCCTTCGGCTATACCGCCGACGAGACCACCGGCAATTATAACGTCCCCTACTCCATGACGGACATGCTGAACGCCGACCCCTCCAAGGGGGAGGAGATCGCCTTCAATACCTATAAGGAGCTGGGCCTTTACGACGACATGGCCCAGAACCTGACGGACAAGACCATGGCCTATGTCCGGGACAACGGCGCGTCCCTGTCCTCGGCGGTGGTGACCACCACCTGCCAGTCCATCACCTGGTACGGCGGGTTCCTGCTGGCATTCATCATCATCTTCGCCATCCTCATGGTCATCGTGAACATCCCCAACCTGAGCTTCAAGCTGCCCTACGTGGGCATCGTGAACGATATCGGCGGTATCGTCATCGGGCTCTTCGTGGGGGCGCTGTTCTGCTCGGTGATCGTGTGGGTGTTCAAGTTCGCGGGCCTGCTCCTGCCGGAGGAGACCCTGCGGGCCACGGGCCTGGCGGACTTCTTCCTGACAAGGGACCTGCTGGGCAATTACATATCCCTCTGAGCTTCGACACAAGGAGACTTCCATGCAACCTGCTTTATGCGCCCGCTGCCATAAGAATATGGCGGTGATCTTCATCACGAAAATAGAAAACAACCAGACCAAGAATGAGGGTCTGTGCCTGAGCTGCGCCCGGGAGCTGCACATCAAGCCCGTGGACGACATCATCTCCCGGATGGGTCTTACAGACGAGGACCTGGAGAACCTCTCCGGGGAGATGACCAACGCCCTGGGCGGCGCCGAGGGACTGGAGGGCCTGATGGGCATCGACACCACCGACGCGGACAGCGACGACGGCGACCAGGGCAAGACCGCCACCTTCCCCTTCTTAAACCGCCTCTTCGGCGGCTCTCAGGGCCCCGACGGCGGCAATGAGCCCGGCGGCCCCTCCCCCGGACCGGGTCCCTCCGCCCCCGCTCCCGAGCGCCGGGGCGGCAAGAAAAAGTTTCTGGAAAATTACTGCATCAGCCTGACCCAGCGGGCCCGGGAGGGCAAGCTGGACCGGATGATCGGCCGGGCCGAGGAGCTGGAGCGAGTCATCCAGATTTTGAACCGCCGGCAGAAGAATAACCCCTGCCTCATCGGCGAGCCCGGCGTGGGCAAGACCGCCATCGCCGAGGGCCTGGCCCAGCGCATTGCCGCCGACCAGGTGCCCTACAAGCTGCGGGACAAGGAGGTCTATCTTCTGGACCTGACGAGCCTCGTGGCCGGGACCCAGTTCCGGGGCCAGTTTGAAAGCCGCATGAAGGGGCTCATCGACGAGATACGCCGCCAGGGCAACATCATCCTGGTCATCGACGAGGTGCACAACATCGTGGGCGCCGGGGACGCCGAGGGCAGCATGAACGCCGCCAATATCCTAAAACCCGCCCTTTCCCGGGGGGAGATACAGGTCATCGGCGCCACCACCTTCAACGAGTACAGAAAGTACATCGAAAAGGACGCCGCCCTGGAGCGGCGGTTCCAGCCCGTCACCGTGGCGGAGCCCTCGGTGGCCGACAGCGTGGAGATATTGAAGGGCGTGCGCAGGTACTACGAGGACTTCCACGGCGTGGACATCTCCGACGAGATGTGCCGCCTGGCCGTGACCCTGTCCGAGCGGTATATCACCGATAGGTATCTGCCCGACAAGGCCATCGACCTTCTGGACGAGGCCTGCTCCGACGTGGACCTTAAAAACGCCGACACCGCCCGGCGGCTGGAGCTGGAAAAGGAAAACGGGGACCTGGAAAAGGAGCGGGAGATGCTTCTCACCGCCGAGACGGACAACTTTGAGCGCCTGGCGGCCATCCGCTCCCGGCAGATGCAGATATCCGACGAGCTCACCGCTTTGAAGGCCAAGGGCCGCCCCGCCCTCACCGCGGCCAACCTGGCCCGCATCATCGAGCTGTGGACGAAGATACCCGCCTCCAACATCACCGACGACGAGTTCGACCGGCTCTCCGGCCTCAACGAGCGGCTCAAAAAGCACATCATCGGCCAGGACGAGGCCGTGGACGCGGTATGCGCCGCCATCAAGCGCAGCCGGGTAGGGCTCCAGGCCAAGAGAAAGCCCTGCTCTTTCATCTTCGTGGGCAGCACCGGTATCGGCAAGACCGAGCTTGTAAAGCAGCTGGCATTGGACCTGTTCTCCGCCCCGGAGAGCCTGATACGGCTCGACATGTCGGAGTTCATGGAGAAGTTCTCCGTCTCCCGCATCATCGGCTCGCCTCCCGGCTACGTGGGCTATGACGAGGCGGGGCAGCTCACCGAAAAGATACGCCGCCGGCCCTATTCCGTGGTCCTCTTCGACGAGATCGAAAAGGCCCATCCCGACGTGATGAACATCCTTCTGCAAATTCTGGACGACGGGCGCATCACCGACGCCCAGGGCCGGACGGTGAACTTTGAGAACACCGTGCTCATCATGACCACTAACGCCGGCTCCGACCGGCAGGTGGGCGGCTTGGGCTTCGGCCAGTCCCTGGGGGACATGGGCAAGGAAAAGGCCATGAAGGCCCTCAAGGACTTCCTGCGGCCGGAGTTCATAAACCGCGTGGACGAGATCGTCTACTTCCAGCCCCTCTCCGAGGAGACCTTCCGGGGCATTGCCGCCCTCATCCTGGGCGAGCTTCGCGACGTGATGGCCGAGCGGAAGATAGATTTCAGCTGGGACGAGGCCGTGGTGGATTACCTGGTGGAGAAGAGCTATTCCGTGACCTACGGCGCCCGGAACCTGCGCCGGCAGATACAGAAGGACATCGAGGACGCCATCGCCGCCGAGATCATCGACAAGCGCAAGGGCCAGGTCCGCACCATCTCCGTCTCGGCGGAAAACGGCCAGGTCGTGATAGCGGCGATATAAATACAATGGAAAGCCTCCCCTGTGCAAGGGGAGGTGCCGAGCGGAGCGAGGCGGAGGGGTTGTCAGACAATCCCCCAGTCACGCTCCGCGTGACAGCCCCCTTTGCACAAGGGGGCCTTTTATTTTCAAGAAAGAGCGTACATATATGAAGCAGCGAGATTTTTCCGCCCACCCCATAAAGCTGTTCGCCAGCTACTATAAGCCCCATATGCGGCTTTTCCTGCTGGACATGACCTGCGCGCTGGTGGCGTGCCTGGCGGACCTCATCTTCCCCTACGCCACCCGCTATACCCTCAATACCCTCCTGCCGGACAGGCTGTTCGGCCTCTTCTTCGCCGTCATGGCTATTTTGGCGGGGGCCTATATCATCAAGGCCGTGTGCAAGTACATCATCACCTACTTAGGGCATCTCATGGGCGTGCGCCTGGAGGCGGACATGCGCACGGACATCCTGACCCACATCCAGACCCTGTCCTTCTCCTTTTTCGACCACAACCGCACCGGCGTCATCATGAGCCGCATCACCAACGACCTGTTCTCCATTACGGAGCTATCCCACCACGGGCCGGAGAATCTGATGACCAGCCTGGTGACCATCCTGGGCGCCTTCGCGATCCTGTGCACCATATGCTGGCCCCTGGCCCTCATCATCCTCGCGGTGGTGCCCCTTTTCATCCTCTTCACCGTCCACTGGAACGGCCGCATGGACGAGGCCAACGCGGAGGTGAAGAAGAATCTGGCGGAGATCAACGCCTCCATCGAGTCGGGCATCTCCGGCATCCGCACCGCCAAGGCCTTCGCCAACGAGGACGCCGAGGCGGACAAGTTCCGCTCCGCCAACGACGCGTTCAAGGAGTCCAAGAAAAAGTGGTACAAGACCATGGGCATCTACCACTCCGGCATCGAGTCCACCATGAGCCTGATGCAGGTGCTCACCATCGCCGCCGGCGGGTTCTTCATCATGAAGGGGAAGATGGATTATGTCGACCTTATCACCTTCTCTCTGTACGTGTCCACCTTCACCCGGCCCGTGACCCAGCTGGCGGATTTCATCGAGACCTTCACCGACGGCATGACCGGCTTCAAGCGGTTTCTGGAGATCATGAACACCCAGCCCGACATCCAGGACAAGCCCGGGGCAGAGGACTTACAGAATGTGGTCGGGGACGTGGAGTATAAGGACGTGTCCTTCTCCTACGCCGAGGGCGGGCCGGTGCTGGAGCACGTCAGCTTTACCCTGCCCCATGGAAAATGCCTGGCCGTCGTGGGCCCCTCCGGCGGCGGCAAGACTACATTATGTCAACTTCTTCCCCGGTTCTACGACGTGACCGGCGGGGCGGTGACCATCGACGGGCACGACGTGCGGGACGTGACCCAGCACAGCCTGCGGCAGAACATCGGCATCATCCAGCAGGACGTGTTCGTCTTCGCCGACACCATCCGGGAGAACATCCGCTACGGCCGGCCCGACGCCACGGACGCGGAGATCGTGGCCGCGGCGGTGCGGGCGGAGATCCACGAAGAGATCCTGGCCATGCCCGACGGGTACGACACCTTCGTGGGCGAGCGGGGCGTGATGCTCTCCGGGGGCCAGAAGCAGCGGCTCAGCATCGCCCGGGTGTTCCTCAAAAATCCCCCGGTGCTCATCCTGGACGAGGCCACCAGCGCCCTGGACAGCGTCACCGAGCAGCGCATCCAGGCCTCCCTGGACGAGCTGGCCAAAGGACGCACCAGCATCATCATCGCCCACCGGCTCTCCACCGTAAAGAACGCGGACGCCATCGCCGTGGTGGAGGACGAGCACATCGTGGAGCTGGGCACGAGAGAAGAGCTCATCGCCAAAGGCGGGGCCTTCGCCCGGCTGTGGGAGGCTCAGGACCTGTCCTGAACGTTCAGAACATGGAGGGCGGCCTGTGCATATATGCACAGGCCGCCCGCTCGTTACGTCCGCAGACGATTTCTCGTCTGATATCAGGTTTTTTTATCTCTGTAGATATTCGTCAGCAGCCATTTGCTGAATTCAACGTAGTTCTCCCGGTCTTCTATCGTGAAGACCTTCACCGCGTTCCCATTGAATACGTCATCTTCAAAGTGCCAGGGAAACGCGATCTGCCTGCCTGTATCCCGCTGGTACTCCTGCAGCATATCCTCCTCCGTATACTCGCCCGTCAGGAAAGGCAGGAGCGGCGAACACCAAAGGTTTCTCAGGTCCTCCATAAACAGTTTCTTTACATCGTCCGTCACAGTGAATCCGTCAATATCCCCGCTGGCATGCTGCCATTCATATATGAACCATTTGAGCAGTTCTTCATCGCAGTCCGCCATCACATCCTTTTGCCGGATCTGAAAGTAGGAACAGTGATCTCCCTGGCTCCAAAGCGTATTTTGAAAACAGGGGATCCAGTAAATGGGAAGATCAGACTGCATGACCGCGTTATACCCCCCCCCATCCATTTCTACGTTATATTCGTCATACGTCTGCTCGTAGCTCCCTGCAAATACGCAGACCTTCTCCACTTTCTCCTGCAGCAGCTCCGGCGCCTGCTCATACACTGCGGCAATGTCCCGCAGGCTTCCCACCGTAATGATCGTGCATTTACCGTCCATAGCCTGAAGCCGACGGATGATCTCGTCTGTGACAGGTTCCTTTTCTCCCGATCCATATGGATATTGCTTCCCGATCATGGGAACGATCTCTTTCCCAAACAGGCCGTTCAGATTCTCCACAGCCCGCTTTCCCGACAGATCGGAATCCTGCAGATCACCCTCCAGCGCATTGTCCAGCAGCAGATGCAGATCGATGCTGTCCATGCTGTACATGACGGCCAGGTCGTAGCGGTCATCCTGGTCCCCTTCTACCCACAGATCCGTGCTGTACAACACCTCTACCGGCTTATCATCCCACTTGGCAGCCAAGCCGAACAGTGAACATAAAACCACCGCGGCAAGGGAAACGATCGCTGTCAGCTTTCTTCCCGCCTTATATCCTCTCCCATTCAACATGATCCACTCCTTTTGTCTTTTTGCCTTTGTTCCGAGCTTGTCTTTATCCATCATACCATATCCATCGGCTTTCTTTCAACGTTATTGTGTTCCACTGCCCATTTGTGTTAGAATCTGACAGGCACAGCCATAACAGTCTTTGACAGAACAGGAGCCGGCCGATGATTACTGCTGATCTTTCTCACGCCGCGGCGCTGCTGGCGGCGGCGGACGATATCCTCATCATCACCCACGTCCGCCCCGACGGGGACGCAGCGGGAAGCTCCTGCGCCCTGTGCCGGGGCCTGCGGGCCCTGGGCAAATGTGCGTACTTGGCCGCCAACCCGCCCAGCATGGCCCGGTATGAGAAGTACATGCTGCCCTATTTCGCGCCGACGGGATTTGAGCCCGCCTTCGTGGCCGCCGTAGACACCCCGGGCCCAGCCCAGTTCCCGGCGGGCTGGGAGCATCTGGCCGCCCGCATCGACCTGGCCGTGGACCACCACGGCACCAATTCCGGCTACGCAAAATATACCTATCTGGAGCCGGACAGCGCCGCCGCGGGGGAGCTTGTGTACCTGCTGCTGCGGGAGATGGGCGCGCCCCTGGACGGGGAGACCGCCGAGGCACTGTACGCCGCCCTTTCCACCGACACCAACTGCTTCCGCACCCCGGGCACCACCGGCCGGACCCTCACCATCGCCGGGGCGCTGCGGGATACAGGCTTCGACGCAGCGTCCCTCACCCGCCGACTGTTTGAGACCAAGTCCCCCGCCCGGCTGCGGCTGGAGAGCGCCCTCTTCGGCGCCATGGAGCTCCATGACGGCGTATGCGCCATGGTCCTGCCCCTTGCCACCATCGCCGCCTGCGGGGCCGGGGAGGACGACATGGACAAGCTGTCGCTTCTCACCATGCTCCCGGAGGGGACATGGGCGGGGCTGCTGATACGCGAGCTTTCCGACGGGACCTGGAAGGTCTCCCTGCGCACAGACGGAACGGTCCACGCAGGGGACATCCTGCACGCGCTGAGCCCCACCGGCGGGGGCCATGCCGACGCCGCGGGAGCGGTGCTGGCCGGTCCCCCGGAGGCCATCCGGGAGGCGGTGCTGGCCGCCCTGGCCCGCGTCAAAAATGCAGGATAAATATCAAAATATGGAACTAGTTTAGCCCTTTTCGTTCAGGTGTTATAAAAATTTCCAAATAATTGAAAAATATCCTTGACGAACTGTCCAAAATGTGTTTAGATAGGCATAGAAGGTCGGAGCAAAGTCTCTGGCCAATGACTTCGCCGCCGGCCACGCCCCTGTAAATGGGCCCACCTTTAACTCCCCTTTCTCCTCTTGATGCTTTCTCATACAGGAAACTCCTTTCCAACTTCCGAAGCGCGCAGGGGTGTGGCTTTTATAAAAAGAACGAGAACCGCGAGTGCGGTTCTCGTTCTTTTTATTCCTCTTTTTTAGAATGGCCGCAACACAGCCAATGCCGAGGTGACGGCGCCGGGGTTGGCGATGGTGATGCCGGCGGCGGTGACGCCCATGGAGGCGCAGTCGGTGAAGCTCATCCCCGCGGCCATGCCCACGGTCAGGGCGGCGGTCATGCTGTCCCCCGCGCCGGTGGCGTCCACCACCTCGGTGTGCACCGACCGCTTGGCGAAGATCTCCCCGCCGGCCTCGCCGCATATGACGCCCTCGGATGCCATGGAGATCACCACCCGCTTCACCCCCGCGGCAATCAGCGCCGCGATGCAGGCCTCCGGGCCCTTGGCTCCGATCAGCGACTCCGCCTCGGAGAGGTTGGCCTTCAGAGTGTGGATATGGCCCAATATGGGCCGCAGGCGCACGCACTTTGCCGTGGACACGCAGTCCACCACCAGCGGCGCCGCCAAGTTCTCGCCGATGTAGGCCAGCGTCCCCTGGGGGAGGTTGGCGTCTGCCACCACCGCGCCGCAGTCCCGCACGGCGTCCAGGCACCGGGCGGCGAAGGATTTGTCCATCCGGCTGCACAGGGCCATGTCGTTGACGCAGGCGGCCACGTCCCCGTGCTCGTCGCAGATATAGAGGTAGCGGTTGTTTTGCTCATCCACCCAGCGGCAGCCGGAGATGTCAACCACGTATCGGGCGCTCTCCGCCCGGATGGCGTCGGCCTGGCCGTCCCGGCCCAGCAGGGAGTAGAAGGACACGTCCGCCCCCAACAGGGCGCAGTTTCGCGCCACGTTCCAGCCCACCCCGCCCAGGGTGGTGCGCACCTTGCCCATAACGGAGTCGCCCCGTGCCAGAGGTGCCTCCGCCCGGCCGCTGATGTCCACATTCAACGCGCCGATAACGGCGACTTTTCTTTTTTCCTCATTCATGGTATCATTGTAGCGCAGATTTTCCATTTTGCAAGGAGTTTTCCCCCATGAACATCGAAAAAGTGCGTGTTTTTTTGGAAGAAAAAGGTTTTTTGGACCGGCTGCATGAGTTCCCCCAGTCCACCGCCACGGTGGACCTGGCGGCGGAGGCCCTGGGCGTGGACCCGGACCAGATCGCCAAGACCCTGGGCTTTTACCACGGGGACGGGGCCGTGCTGGTGGTGGCCGCCGGCAAGCGCCGGGTGGATAACCGCAAATTCAAGGACACCTTCGGCGGCAAGGCGAAGATGCTCTCCCCCGAGGACACGGAGCGGTTCACGGGCAACGCCCCCGGCGGGGTGTGCCCCTTCCTGGTCCCGCCCCAGGCGGAGGTGTGGCTGGACGTGAGCCTTAAAGACCACGACACGGTCTATCCCGCCGCGGGCAGCGCCCACTCCGGCGTGGAGCTCACCTGGCAGGAGCTGGATAGCTTATGCGACCCCGCCGGGTGGTGCGACGTGTGCAAGGACCGGGAGGCGCAGCCATGAAAATATACTGGGAGCTTTTCGTCACCTTCTTCCGCATGGGGGCCATCACCTTCGGCGGCGGCTACGCCATGCTGCCCATCCTCCAGCGGGAGGTGGTGGAGGGCCGGGGCTGGTGCACCAATGAGGAGCTGACGGACTATTACGCCATCGGCCAGTGCACCCCCGGCATCATCGCCGTGAACACCGCCACCTTCATCGGCTTCAAGCAGAAGGGCGTCCCCGGCGCCATCGCCGCCACCTATTCCCTGGTACTGCCCAGCTTTATCATCATCGGCCTCATCGCCGCGCTATTGCAGAACTTCGCGGACTACGCCGTCGTGCAGAATGCCTTCGCCGGCATCCGGGTGGCGGTGACGGTGCTCATCCTGAACGCGGTCATCAAGCTCTTAAAGTCCTCCGTGGTGGATAAGCTCACCGCCTGCATTTTCGTTGTGGCGGCGGTGCTGAGCCTGGTGCTGGACGTGTCCCCGGTGCTGTTCGTCCTGGCCGCGGGCGTCATCGGCGTGGCGCTTCAAATGCGGAAGGGGGCGGCAAAGAAATGATATTCCTGCAGCTCTTCTGGGAGTTTTTCAAGACAGGCCTGTTCGCCGTGGGCGGGGGCCTGGCCACCCTCCCCTTCCTCTACGAGATGGGAGAACGCACCGGCTGGTTCACCGCCCAGCAGGTGGCGGACATGCTGGCCGTCAGCGAGTCCACCCCCGGCCCCATCGGCATCAATATGGCCGTGTACACCGGCTACACCAGCGCCGGCGTGCTGGGAAGCGTGGCCGCCCTGGTGGGCATCGTCACCCCCAGCATCATCGTCATCATCCTCATCGCCGCCGCCCTGCGGGCCTTCCGGGACAACAAGTATGTCAAGGGCGCCTTTTATGGCATCCGCCCCGTGTCCACGGGGCTCATCGCCGCGGCGGGGATCACCGTGGCCCTGGGGGTGCTGTTCCGCCTGGACGCCTGGGAGGGCGTCTCCAAGTTCTGGACCGTGCTGGACTGGAAGGCATGGGCCTTGGCGGCGGTCATCTTCGCCGTGAGCAAGGTCTTCAAAAAGCTCCACCCCGCCTTCCTCATCCTCATCGGCGCCGTCGCCGGCGCGGTGTTCCGCTTCGCGGGAGCGTAAGTGGTACCAGGGCGGCTGAGTCCGACAGTATGCCTCCCGCTAAAGTTCGCTTCGCTCACCAACCGCGTGCGGCACACTGCCGGGCCTCCCCGCCCGTCGGGTAAAAGCCTCCCTCATTCGAGGGAGGTTTTTTACGCCCCGCCAGCCCCCAACATTATGTCAAATGGTGTTGCTTTTGGGGGCGGCTGTGGTATAATGCTTTAATAGGAAGAAATAGGTTTATTATAAAATAAAGTCTGCCAATGGGAGGACCTATGAAAAAACTGCTGGTCACCGGCGGCGCCGGCTTCATCGGCGCCAACTTCGTCTACTACCTGCTGGATAACCGTCCGGACGTTTCCATCGTCTGCGTGGACAGCCTCACCTACGCGGGAAACATGTCCACCCTGGCCCGGGCCATGGAGGACAGCCGCTTCACCTTCTACCGCCAGGACATCCGGGACCGGGCGGGGATAGACGCCATCTTTGAGGCGGAAAAGCCCGATGCGGTGGTGAACTTCGCCGCCGAGACCCACGTGGACCGGTCCATCGAGGACCCGGAGATATTCCTGAAGACCAACGTCTTGGGTGTGCAGGTGCTCATGGACGCCTGCCGGGCCCACGGGGGTATCCGCTTCCACCAGGTCTCCACCGACGAGGTCTACGGGGACCTGCCTCTGGACCGGCCGGACCTTCTGTTCACCGAGAGCACGCCGCTGCACGCCTCCAGTCCCTACAGCGCCTCCAAGGCGGGGGCGGACCTGCTGGCCCTGGCCTATCACCGCACCTATGGCCTGCCGGTGACGGTGAGCCGCTGCTCCAACAACTACGGCCCCTACCAGTTCCCGGAAAAGCTCATCCCCCTGATGATCGCGAACGCCCTTGCCGACAAGTCCCTGCCCGTCTACGGCCAGGGCCTGAACGTGCGTGACTGGCTGTATGTGGAGGACCACTGCAAGGCTATCGATCTCATCCTGGAGAAAGGACGCATCGGCGAAGTCTATAACATCGGCGGCCACAACGAGATGCGCAACATCGACATCGTGAAGCTCATCTGCCAGGCCCTGGATAAGCCCGAGAGCCTCATCACCTACGTCACCGATAGGAAGGGCCACGACCTGCGCTACGCCATCGACCCGGCGAAGATACACGCCCAGCTTGGCTGGACGCCGGAGACCGCCTTTGCCGACGGCATCAAAAAGACCATCCGCTGGTACCTGGACAACCGTCCCTGGTGGGAGCAGATCGTCTCCGGCGAGTACAAGACCTACTACGAGCGGATGTACGCCAACCGCTGACGCGCGGACATATCGGAGGAAACACATGATCCTGTTCAACATACCCCCCTACTGCGGCCGGGAGGACCAGTATGTTCTGGAGGCCATCCACTCCCATAAGATATGCGGCGACGGGGCCTTCTCGAAAAAGTGCCACGAATGGCTCACGGAACGCACCGGCGCGGCCCGGGCGTTCCTGACCACCAGCGGCACCCACGCCCTGGACATGGCGGCGCTTCTCTGCCAGTTCCAGCCCGGGGACGAGGTCATCCTGCCCTCCTATACCTTCTCCTCCACGGCCAACGCCTTCGTCCTGGCCGGGGCGGTGCCCGTATTCGTGGACATCCGGCCGGACACCATGAACATAGACGAAAAGCTCATCGAGGATGCCATTACGCCCCGGACCCGGGCCATATGCGTCATGCACTACGCCGGGGTGGCCTGCGAGATGGACGCCATCCTGGACATCGCCCGCCGCCATGACCTGAAGGTGGTGGAGGACGCGGCCCAGGGGGTCATGGCGACCTACAAGGGCAGGGCCCTGGGGGCCATCGGGGACTACGGCTGCTACAGCTTCCATGAGACGAAAAACTACTCCATGGGCGAGGGCGGCGCCATCCTCCTGCGGGAGGATGACCCCCGGGCGGAGGTCATCCGGGAGAAGGGCACCAACCGGGCCCGGCTGCTCCGGGGCCAGGTGGATAAATACACCTGGGAGGACTTGGGCTCCAGCTACCTGCCCAGCGAGCTGAACGCCGCCTACCTCTACGGCCAGCTGGAGATGGCGGACGAGATAAACGCCGCCCGGCTCCACAGCTGGCAGCTCTACCGGGAGGGCCTGGCACCCCTGGAACGGGAGGGCTGTATCGACTGGCAGGCCGTCCCCGAAGGGTGCGTGCACAACGGCCACATGTTCTACGTCAAGGCCAGGGACATCTCCGAGCGCACCGCCCTCATCGCCTTCTTGCGGGAGCGGGGCGTCCAGTCCGTGTTCCACTATGTGCCCCTTCACTCCGCCACGGCGGGATTGCGCTTCGGCCGGTTCCACGGGGAGGATAAGTACACCACCCGGGAGAGCGAGCGGCTTTTGCGCCTGCCCATGCACTACGGCCTCGCCGATTCCGACGTGGAGAAGGCTGTGGAGGCCGTCACGGCCTTTTACAAGCGATGACCCAGCGGCGCTATCCATGGGGCGCGGCCCTGGCCGGGCTCATGACGGGGCTCATCGCCTTTCTGGCGGCGGAGAGCGCCGTGGCCCGGCGGGTGGGTCTGGACCTGTTCCTGCCCGTGGCGGAGGGAGCCTTCCTCCCCGGGCGGTTGGCGCGGCTGGGGGCCTTTCTGGTGCTGGGCTTCGCCCTGGCCCTGACGGACAGGGGCCGGGCCATGCTCGCCGCCTGGGACCGGGCCTGCCAGAAGGACCGGTGGCGCTGGCTCACCGCCGGGGCGGTCACGGCGCTGTTTTTCGTCTGGGCCCTGCGGGTGACGGTGCTGGCCTACATGACCATGGACGACACCACGTTCCTGCTGGCCATCGCCCAAGTGCCGGAGAAGGGCCTGGACGCCACCGCCGGCGTGTTCTCCAGCCAGCTTCTGAGCTGGGCCCTGGGGAAGCTCTACGGCCTTTATCCGGACGGGTATTGGTATCTGGGCTTTCACCTTACCGTGCTGCTCGTCTCCCTCACGGTCATCGGCCGGTGCATTTTGATGCGGACCTGCGGCCGTGGGTGGCCCGCCTGGGCCGGTGCGGCCATCCAGGCCGGGCTGTGCGCAGGGCTTTTCCTCTATTGCTTCGCCGCCATCTCCTTCACCGTGACCCCCGCCGTGGCGGGTTCCGCGGCCATAGCGCTCACCTTCTGCCGGGACGGGAACAAGACCACCGCCGGCAGGGTCACGTCCGACATAGCGGCGGCCGTCCTCCTGGTCCTCAGCATCCTCCAGCGGCGGCAGACGGGCCGGGCGGCGCTGTGTTTCTGGGCCGTGGCTGTGGGCTATCAGCTGGTGCGCATGCTTTTGGCCCGGACGGGTTTGGGGCGGACCGCCCTGTTCGCTGCCGCGTCCCTGGCCATCGCCCTGGGCGTGACGGCCATCGGCCGCGCCGAGATCGTCCCCGTCGACCCCGCCTACAGCCAGGCGGAGAATTACCGCTCCCGCATCGTGGACTTCCTCAACGACGAGCTGACCCTGGAGGAGTATGAACAGGCGGGCGTCTCCCGAGAGCTGGCCACGCTGATACACGGCTGGTTCTTCATGGACGAGCAGGTGACCACGGACCTTTTCCGGGACGTGATCAACATCCACTACCAGAACCAGACCGGCGGCGGGAACGCCTCCGCCCTCTCCCGGGCGGGCGGTCTTCTCTCCCGGCTGGCCGGCTATGTGCGCGCGGACAGACAGATGTCCGCGCGGCTGGGATTCATCTTTGCCGTATTTCTCTGCTGCGCCGCCGCCCTCATCCGCTTCGGCAGGCGGTGGTGGCTGGAGCTATTATGCGCGCTGTGCGCCCTGGGCGGCACGGGGATACTGCTGTTGTACCTGGTGGATATGGGCCGCTTCCCCCTGCGGGTGTTTCTGGTGGTGACGCTGCCCGCGGCAGTGCTGCTGCTCTTAACGGCGCTGACCGCCCCGGCGAACGCGAAGGCCCCTGCTCCTTCCCGGCGGCGCGCCGCCGGGACGCTGGCCGCCCTGGGCGCTGTGACCGCGGTGATCTGCTGCGCCCTGGGCGCCTATACCACCCCCCGGGCGGCGGAGGCCGTCACCCGCTCGGACGTGTTCGCCCTGCAGTCCGCCATCGAGGATCTCGCCGCCCAAAACGGGGACAAGCTCATCATCTCCAGCGTCTACGACCACCACGAGGCCAACACCGACCCCCTCTGCCCTCTGGGCGATTACCCTGAAAACATCGTTCAGTGGGGCTACTGCGGCGACACGGCCAAGGCCCCTGAGGACCGGCTCTACGCCGACGCCTTCCTCCGGGAGGACGTGCTCTTTATGAACGACCGGTTCTCCACCCTGGCCGCCCTGCTGCAATATCTGAGCGTGGAATACGGCCCCGTGCAGGCGTCGCTCACCGCCCAGCTGGGCGAGGGCGTCGCCGTGACGGACATTGACGCCGTCTCCCCCGGGGAAGACTACACGGGCTGGTATGAGCGAAACGGCATGACCTATTATTTCCGGGACGGCGTTGCCCTCACCGGCGAGCAGCTTATCGACGGCAAGACATATACCTTTGCCCCCGCCGGGAGCGAAGCTCAGTTCATGCCCATCGCCGGCGAAGGCGGCGCGGTTATCTACACCACCGACGCCTGCAGCCTTATAGCAGACTGACACAAGGAGCGGCTATGACCTACCTGCGCTACATCGCCATATTCGCCCTCACCGCCGCCGCGGCGGTGGTGTGCGGGCGGTTGTATGCCTCCAGGGAGGACAAGTGGTCCGTGGCGCTCCGGGCCCTGGCCGCGGCGCTTTTGACCTATCTCGCCGTCCAGAGCGCCGTCGCCCGGCGCATGACGGCGGAGGCGCTGCTGCCCGCCTGGGGCGGCACGGCCTATCCCGGCCGGACGGCGCTGTTTCTGGCTCTCGCGGTGGCCTTTATGGCCCTGTTCGCCGCGGATAGGGGTGAAAAGCTCCTGGCGGGGCTTGACAGGGCCATGACGAAAGATAGCTCCCGATGGCTGGCCGCGGCGGGCATGACGGGGCTGTTCCTCCTGTGGACATGGCGGGTCACGGTCATTTCCTTCATGACCAACGACGACGTGACGCTCATGCGCACCATCGCCCGCATCCCCGCGGAGGGGCTTGGCGCTGCCGCCCACGCCTTTTCCCATTACCTGTTCTGCGGCCTTCTGGGCCTTTTTTACCGCATCGACCCCCACGGGTACTGGTACGGCGGCTACCACATTCTCGCCATCGCCGTCTCCCTCACCGTCATCGGCCGGTGCATCATTTTAAAGACCTCCCGCCGGGGCATGTCCGCCCTGGGCGGCATGGGTATATTTGCCCTCCTGTGCGCGGGGCTGGCCCTGCCGGCGGCGGCGGAGCTCTCCTTCACGGTGACCCCCGCTCTGCTGGGCACGGCGGCGGTGGCCCTCACCCTCTGCCGGGACGGGACGAAAAGCCGGGCCGGGCGCATCGCCACAGACCTCGGGTGCCTGCTGATGCTCCTGCTGGTTCGGCTGCAGCGCACCTACACGGCCCAGTGCATCATGTGCTTCTGGGCCCTGGCGGTGGGGTATCAGCTGCTCAGGATATGGCTTCAAAAGGACCCGGACCGGGCACGGCGTCTCGCCGCCCTGGCCCTCTGCGCCGCCGTGGGCTTCGGGCTTTACGAGGGCGTGGGCCGTCTCTGGCTGGACAGCTCCGACGCCGGGCAGGACCCCGCCGCCTCCGCCGGATACGCCGAGGCCGAGCATTACCGCTCCGTCGTCATGGACTACCTCATAGACGGTCTTACCAACGAGCAGCTGGAAGCCGCGGGCCTGCCCCCGGAGCTATCCAACCTCCTGCGGGCCTGGTACTTCATGGACGAGCGCGTCAACACCGACACCTTCAAGGCCATCGCGGACATGTACTATGAGCCCTCCCTGGCGGCCGGCTCCCTGGCGGCGGCCACCTCCATGGAGAGCGCCGGCCATCTGCGCACCATGGCCCTGACGGCCCTGTGCCTGCCCCTGCTGCTGGCGCTGGCGCTTTTGACGCTTCTCCGCCGGGGCAGGCGCTGCTGGCCGGAGATATTGGGGGCCCTGGCCGCCTTCGGCGGCGGGGCGGTGCTGCTTTTGTACCTCATCCGGCAGGGGCGGTTTTTGCTCAGGGTCCACCTGGTGGTGGTCATCCCCGCGGCGGTGATGCTCCTCCTGTTCGCCCTGTCCGGCCCGGCGGCGGAAAAGCCCGCCCGGCCCTGGCAGAAGGCCATCGCCGTTGTCCTTGGCGCGGCGCTGTGCGTCACGGCGGGGCTCTCCGCCCGGAGCGTGCCCTACACCGGCGAGGCCGTGGGCCGGAAGGATGTCTTCGCCTTCCAGGATGCCACGGAGAGCTACGCCAGCGCCCATCCGGATATATACTTCGTCACCAACTTTATCAGTCAAAACCTGGACCCCTTCCACGACGCGACGGCCTACCCCGGCAACATGCACCTGTGGGGCGGCACCGGCGTCACGTCGGACCCGGACCGGCTCTACGCCGATGCCTTCTTCCGGGAGGATGTCCAATTCATGTGCCAGAGGCCCAGCACCATCCTGGCGCTGCTGCAATACCTGACGCTGGACTTCGGCCCCGTCCAGGCGAGGAGCGCTGCCCAGCTCACCGCGGACACCTTTGTCACGGACCTGGACATTGTCTGTCCCTCGGAGGGCTATACCGGCTGGCATGAGCAGAACGGCATGACCTACTACTTCCAGGACGGCCAGGCTCTCACCGGAGAGCAGGTCATCGACGGGAAGACTTACACCTTCGCCCCCGCGGGCAGCGAGGCCCGGCTCACTGCCGGCGTCACGGCCGAGGGCGAACAGGTATACACCACCACCGCCTACAGCCTTATGGAGGGCTGACACAAAGGAGCGTTTATGAGAAAGCTGGCCGTCATCGGCGCCAATGAATTTCAGGCCCCCCTCATCCAAAAGGCGAAGGAGATGGGCTTTGAGACCCACGCGTTCGCCTGGGCGGCGGGGGACGTGGGGGAAAAGCTCGCGGACAGGTTCCACCCCATCAGCATCACGGAGAAGGAGGCCATCTGGCAGGTATGCAAAGCCGAGGGCGTGGAGGGGTGCTGCTCCATCGGGTCGGATCTGGCCGTGCACACGGTGAACTACGTCCAGCGAAAGCTGGGCATCCCCTGCAACCCGGAGATCACCGACACCATCGCCACGGATAAGTATGAGATGCGCCGGGCCCTGGCCGCGGCGGGAGTGGCCTGCCCCCGGTTCATGAAGGTCTCCGCCCCGCCGGCGGAGGAGGAGCTGGCGAACATGACCTGGCCCCTCATCGTGAAGCCCACGGACCGCTCCGGCAGCCGGGGCATCTTCCAGGTATCAGATTATCCGTCTCTCTGCGCCGCCATCCCCCAGGCGGCGGCCCAGTCCTTCCACCGGGAGGCCATCATAGAGGAAGTCCTCACCGGCCCGGAGTACAGCTGCGAGAGCGTGTCCTTCGCCGGGGAACACCACATCCTGGCGCTGACGAAGAAATACACCACCGGCGCGCCCCACTTCATCGAGACGGGCCACGACGAGCCCTCGGACATCCCGGCGGCGCTCATCCCCGCCATCCATGCCGATATCAAGAAAGCCCTGGACGCCCTGTCCGTCCGCTATGGGGCCAGCCACGCCGAGTTCCGCCTGGGCCCCGACGGCCGGGCCCGCATCATCGAGATCGGCGCCCGCATGGGCGGGGACTGCATCGGCTCGGACCTGGTGTATCTGTCCACCGGCGTGGACTACATGGCCGCCGTCATCGACGTCGCCTTAGGGCACGCCCCGGACCTTGCCCCCAAGCGGGCGCCCCACGCCGCGGCGGTGCGGTTCATCTTCACCCGGGATGACGCGGAAAAACTGGAGAGAATAAAACGAGACGCCCCGGAGGCCCTCTGGCGCTGCAGCTATGACGGCCATCCCGACGGCGGCGTCACCGACAGCGCCAGCCGCCACGGCTGGTGGATAACTTTGGGAGAACGTTTATGACCCTTCAAGGAAAGCGCCTGCTGCTGCTGGGCGGGTCCAACAGCACCGAGGACATCCGCCGCTTCGCGGACGCAAACGGCGTCACTCTCATCGCCACCGCCCCGCCCCGCTTCGGCCTCACCGCCTTAAAGGCCATCGCCGACGAGCGCTACGACGCCGACGCGGTGGACGAGAACGCCCTGGCCGCGCTTATAAAAGAAGCCCACATCGACGGGGTGTTCCCCGGCAACAACGAGGATGTGATGCCCCACGCCATCGCCGCGGCGGAGAGGACCGGCCTTCCCATCTACTGCGACGGGAAGATGTGGGACGACTGCGCCAACAAAGCCAAATTCAAGGCCATGTGCCGGGCGGCGGGCATCCCGGTGGCGAAGACCTATGACCCGGCGAAACCCGAAAGCGTGGAATATCCCGTGGCGGTGAAGCCCGCGGACAGCTGCGGCAGCCAGGGCTTCTCCATCTGCCGGGCCCCGGAGGAGCTGGCCCCCGCGCTTCAAAAGGCCCTGCCCTTCTCCCGCACCGGCACGGTGCTGATAGAGGAATATATCCCTTACGACGCCTCCATCATCCACTACACCCTCTGCGGCGGCGAGGCCCTGTTTGGCGGCATATCCGATAAGCGCTCCATGCTCCTTGGCGAGGGCGGCGGGTCCGTCATGGCATTGCAGCAGTTCCCCTCCGCCTGGACCGAGCAGTATCTCGCCACGCTGGACGAAAAGGTCCGGGCCATGTTCCGCGCCGCGGGGATGCACGACGGGCCGGTGTGGATCGAGGCGTTCAACGACCGGGGCCATTTTATCTTCAACGAGATGGGCTACCGCTTTGGCGGGTCCATGACCTATCACCCGGTGCGCTACTTCACCGGCGTGGACCAATTGGAGCTGATGCTGCGCTACGCCTTAGGCGACAAGCCCGATCCCGCGAAGCATACGAGCCTCATCCGCCGGGACAGGCCCGCCGGGAAGCGTTACGGCATCCTGCCGCTGCATATCCGCCCCGGCGTCATAAAGTCCGTCTCCGGCGAGGAGGCGGTCCGGGCCCTTCCCCAGGTCTACGCCTACGTGCCCATCCACCGGGCGGGGGATACCATCCGGGCCACCGGCACCGTGAGCCAGGTGTTCTGCTACCTGCATCTTTTGTACGACGATATGGCCGGCCTGGCCGCCGCCGTAGATGAAGTGACCGCCCTGCTCCGGGCGGAGGACGACCGGGGCGAAAATATGATCTTCCAGCTCTACCGTTTTTCCTGAAAAGAAAGGCAAACCCATGGAAACCGAGCTCAACATTCAATATCTCTCCCAGGAGGACATGCTCCGGGCCGGCTGCTTCGACATGGAGCGGGCCATGGCCGTGGTGGAGGACGTCATGCTGGCCTACGCCAATGGCCGGGTCCTCTATCCGGACAAGACCGTGCAGATCTTCGACGAGGCGGTGCAGAGCCGCATCAACATCCTCCCGGCCACGCTGCTGGATAAGGGGGTGTGCGGGGCCAAGTGGATATCCGTGTTCCCGGAAAACCCCCACCGCTTCGGCACCCAGAACCAGTCCGCGGTGGTGCTGCTGTCCAGTCTGGAGACGGGCTATCCCATCGCCCTCATCGAGGCCATGCTCTGCTCCGCCGTCCGCACCGCCGCGGTCAGCGCCGTGGGGGCCAAGTACCTGGCCCGGCCCGACAGCGCAGAGATCGGCTTCATCGGCGCCGGGGAGATGGCAAAAATGCACCTGGCGGGGCTGAAGACCGCCCTGCCGGGGCTGCGGGTCTGCCGGGTGTCCTCCCGGACCGAGGCAAGGGAGCAGGAGTTCATCCGGGAGCTTTCTCCCCTCTTCCCCGACATGGAGTTCATCCCCTGCGGGGGGGACTATGAGAAGGCCGCCACGGGCGCGGACGTGATCGTCACGGCCATCAGCGGCCAGGCGCCGGTGCTCCACGGAGCATGGTGCAAGCCCGGGGCCTTCTACAGCCACGTGGGCGGCTGGGAGGACGACGACGAGACCGTCTTCAAGGCGGACAAGATCGTCTGCGACAACTGGCATCACCTGAGAAGCCGGGGAAGCCCCACCCTCACCCGCCTCTACCAGGCCGGGAAGCTCCGTGACAGCGACATCCATGGGGACCTGCCCGACATCGTGGCGGGCCGCATCCCCGGCCGGGAAAAGCCGGAGGAGTTCATCTACTTCAACGCCGTAGGCCTTTCCTACGTGGACGTGGCCCTGGGCTGGGACTTCTACCAGCGGGCCAAACACCTGGCCCGGACCCTGCCCCTGCAGGAAAAGGGCATCTTCGACCACGCCCTGACGCCCGGCGATAAGCCCGGCGCGTTCCGCCTTTCTGACACATGAACGGGGAGGAAAAAGCTATGCTCGTATCCGTATGCATCCCCTGCTACCGCAGCGCCCAGACCCTGCCCGCGGTAGTGAAGGAAATACGCGAGGCCTTTGCCAAGCACGAGGGCTATGACTACCAGCTCATTCTGGTCTCCGACGGCTCTCCCGACGACACCTATGACGTGATATGCGCGCTGTGCAAAGAGGACGCGCACATCGTGGGGGTGGAGCTTTCCCGCAACTACGGCCAGGCCGCCGCCAAGCAGGCGGCGCTGGCCTACGCCGACGGCGACGCGGTGGTATATATGGACGACGACGGCCAGCACCCGGCGGAGGGCATCTTCCCCATGCTGGACAAACTGGCCGAGGGCTACGACGTGGTGTACGCCCAGTTCCCCCAGAAGCACCACTCCTGGTTCAAGCGCACCTGCTCCAGGCTCTACCAGGCCGTGGCCGCCTGGATGGGCAACCGGCCCCGGGGCATCGCGGTCAGCTCCTTCACCGCCTGGAGCCGCATGGCCGTGGACGCGGCGAAAAACTACCACAGCCCCTTCCCCGCGGCGGGGCTCTACCTCAACCGCATCACCACCCGCATCGCCAACGTCCCCATGGAGCACCGGGACCGCCTGGCGGGCAAATCCAACTACAGCTTAAAGCGCCTGCTGGCCCTGACGGTGACGGCCCTCACGAACTTCTCCATCGTGCCCCTGCGGATGGCGTCGGTGGTGGGCGTTTTGACCGCCGTGTTCGGCTTTCTCGTGGCGGTGATCATGGTCATCCGCAAGCTCCTGAACGCCCACATCGCCGCCGGCTACACCACCTCCATCGCCGTGCAGTGCTTCATCGGCGGCGTTATCATGATGATGCTGGGCATCCTGGGGGAGTATGTGGGGCGCATCTTCATGACCGTCAGCGACCTGCCCCAGTACACCGTCCGCCGCACGGAGAATGCCCCCGCGGCGGAGAAGAAAGAGGACAAGGCATGAGCGACATCTTTCGGGAGGCCACCTTAAAAGGGCTTTTCCAGAGCTCCTTCGAATTTTTCCGGGAGCAGATGAAGGCCCAATATACAGGCTGGGGCTGCTTCACCAACTGGGTGAGCATGCTCTGGTGCGTGGCGCGCCACGGCTCCAGCCCCGCGGAGTACGCCCAGCTGAACTTCGACAAAAAAAGCGACCGGGAGCGGGCCCGGTACTTCACTATGCTCCGCTTCGAGCGCTTCATCCAAAAGGTCAACACCGGGGACAAGCAGCTTTTCATCAACAAGGCCGCCTTCAACCGGCGCTTTGCGCCCTATTTGAACCGGGACTGGCTGGACCTTTCACAGGCCAGCTTCGACGAATTTGAAGCCTTCGTCAAGGCCCACGGCCATGTGATGCTCAAGGCCACCAGTCTCTCCTGCGGCAAGGGCATCTCCCGCTATGACTACGACCCGGCGGACGACCTGCGCGCCCTCTACGACGGCAGCCGGGACATGCTGGCGGAGGAGATGGTGCTGCAGCACTCCAGCCTTGCCGCCTTCAATCCCGCCAGCACCAACGTGCCCCGGCTCAACACCATGGTGGACGGAAAGGGCAATGTGCACGTCTTCTCCGCGTTCCTGCGCACCGGCGCGGGGAACGCGGTGGTGGATAACATGGGCGCAGGGGGCATGGCCGCCCACATCGACGTGGATACCGGCGTCGTCACCACCCCCGCCATCGACATGAACCGGCGGGAGTATGTGGTGCACCCCTTGAGCGGCGTCCCCTTCCCGGGCTATCATGTGCCCCACTGGGAGGAGGCGGTCTCTCTCGTCACCGCCGCGGCCAAAGAGGTGCCCGACATGCGCTACATCGGCTGGGACGTGGCCGTGACGGACAAAGGCGTGTGCCTCATCGAGGGCAACGATAGGGCGGACATATGCGTGCGCCAGTTCGTAGACCGGCGGGGCTGGTACAAAGAGCTCACCAGGCTCCTGTGAGGCGCGCTATGGTATCCGTCATCGTACCCGTCTACAACGCGGCGGCGTATCTCGCCCCATGCGTGGACAGCGTCCTTGCCCAGTCCATGGAGGACTGGGAGCTCATTCTGGTGGACGACGGCTCCACGGATGAGAGCCCCGCCCTGTGCGACGCCTACGCGGCGAAGGACGCCCGCGTCCGGGTCCTGCACCGGGCCCCGGGGGGCGTGGCCGACGCCGTGGCCGCGGGGATAGAGGCCGCCCAAGGGGACATTCTGGGCTTCGTGGACGCGGACGACTGGGTGGACCCGGACTGGTTCGCCGAGCTTTTGCATGCGTTGGAAACCCACGGCGCGGACATCATAGAAGGCCAGTTCGTCAATGAGATATTCTCCGGGGATACCCAGCGCACCATGGGCAGCCGCCGCACCGGCGTCACCTGCTGGGAGGGACTTGAAGACTTAAAGCGTCTGGCGGAGGAGTACATGCTCTCCTTCCGCTACGACGGCGTCCCCGATAAGCCGGACCGGCCCCTGACCTACGCCAAGTGGGACAAGCTCTATCGGCGGGATCTGCTTCAAAAAGCCCTGCCCTGGTATGACGGGCGGCTGTCCCTGGGGGAGGACGCGGTACTGAACGCCGCGGCGGTGTCCCTGGCTGAGAAAGTTGTCACCGCGCCCACGACCGCCAAATACCACCACCGCATCCTCTCAGGCTCCGTGTCCCACCGCTCCGGGGAGGAGGAGCTTGCCCGCATCGGGGCCGTATATGAGGCCCTGCGCAAAGTGGCGGAAGATTTCAACATGGATAAAAACGCCGTGCTGGCCTTCGTGGGCAGCATGGTCCACGCCCGCGTCTACCGGGCCGCGGGCCGGGCGGACCTCTCTATGGCCCAGCGGCGGGCATTGGTCAAAAACTTCCATGACGGCGCCCCCGCCGGGGCCCTGACCCGCTATGCCGCCGCCCGGGGGGATATGGCCACCCGGGTATTCTACCGTCTGCTGGACATGGGCTTTACGGGCCTGTGCGTGCGCATCGCGGCGGCCATGGCCGGAAAGGGGGCGGGGGCGTGAGCGAATTTTCCGTGGTGGTCCCGGTCTACAAGGTGGAAGAATACCTTTCCCAGTGCGTGGAGAGCATATTGGCCCAGACCTGGACCGACTTTGAGCTCATATTGGTGGACGATGGCTCCCCCGACGGCTGCCCGGCCCTCTGCGACGCATACGCCGAAAAAGACCCCCGCATCCGGGTCATCCACCGGGAAAACGGCGGCCTCGCCGCCGCCCGGAAGACGGGCCTGGACGCGGCGAAAAGCGAATACGTGGCCTTTGTGGACTCCGACGACTGGGTGCTGCCCAACTGGCTGGAGACGGTGAAGGGCCACATCGACGCAAACCACCGACCGGACATCGTCCTCTTCGGCCACACCCGGGACATCGGTCCCACCCGCTACCCCATCGGCGCGGCGGAGGGGTATTACGACAAATCCCGCCTGGAAAAAGAGGTATACCCCTACATGATCTGCGACAACGCCGCCCCCTCCCGGAAGGTGCCCGCTTTCATCTGGGCCCGGGTGGGAAAGCGGCAGCTGCTGCTGGACCACTACGTGGAGGCCGCCTCCGGCGTCACCCTTTTTGAGGACGTGGCCATGGCCTACGAGTGCATGTATTACGCCGGGAGCATGTATATTACCCACGAGCCCCTGTATGTCTACCGGCTGCGGGAGGGGTCGCTTTTAAACGCCTACCGGCCCCGGTACTTTCAGGAAGTGCAGACCTGCTTTCAGTATCTGCGCCGGCGCATGGGCGGCCTGGAGCCCGCCATCGACAGGCAGATCAACGGCGCGTACATGGGCATGGTCATCACCGCCATAGCCACCGAGTGCGCCCACGGGGACAGCCTCTCCGCCGCCGCCCGGAACACGGGCCGGGCCATGCGGGAGACGGGCATCCCCGGGGAGCTTTCCTTCGACGGCCTGCCCCTTTACATGAAGGCCTTTTTAGTGCTTTTAAAGTGCCGGCTGTGGCCGGCGGCCGCGGCGCTGGTGCGCGCACGCATGGACTGAAAGGAGTTGCCTATGCCGCTTTTTTCCGTCATCGTCCCGGTCTACAACGCGGAGAAGTATCTCTCTCAGTGCGTGGAGAGCATCCTCGCCCAGACCTGCCCCGACTTTGAGCTCATTCTGGTGGACGACGGCTCCCCTGACGGCAGCCCCGCCCTCTGCGACGCCTATGCCGCCCGGGACAGCCGCGTCTCGGTTATCCATCAGGCCAACGCCGGTCCCACCCCCGCCCGGAAGGCGGGCCTGGATAGAGCGAAGGGCGAGTATGTGTGCTTCGCCGACGCGGACGACTGGGTGGAGACCCGGTGGCTGGCGGTACTCAAGGAGCATATCGACGCCCACCATCCCGACGTGGTGGTCTGCGACATCGCCCGGGACACCGGCGAGGTCGAGCAGCCCGTATACGCCGACGAGGGATATTACGACAAGGCCCGCCTGGAAAAGGAGATATACCCCTACATGGTCTGCGACGCCCGCCGCGCCCCCTTCGGCACCCAGCTGCTGCCCGGCTTCCTGTACACCAAGGCGTGGAGGCGGGCGCTCATCGCGGAGCACTACCTCTCCGACGGCCGCATCACCCTCTACGAGGACACGGCCATGACCTACGAGTGCCTCTGGTTCGCCGACAGCGTGTACATCTCCCGGGAGAAGCTCTATATCTACCGCAGGGTCCAGAACTCCAACCTGCGCCATTACCGGCCCCGGTTCTTCCAGGAGATACGGTGGCTTTTAGATTATGTAAACTCCCATCTGGCCCCTCTCTCCCCCCTGTTCCCGACCCAGATCAACGCCTTCACGGTCCACAACGGCCTCATTCGGGGCCTGTCCATGGAGGTGCTGTATGGCGGGACGGGCCTCGCAGCCGCGGCGAAGCGGATAGCCGCCGCCATGAAGGAGACGGGCCTTGCCAAGGACCTGACCCTGGACGGCCTGCCGGGGTATATCAAGCTCTACGTGCTGCTGGTGAAGTGCAAGCTATACCTCCCGGCCCTGTTCATCACGAAGCTGCGGCTCCGGGCCGCGGGCAAGTGAACCGATAATAAAGCCCCCTCACGTGTACGCGTGAGGGGGCTTTCCTGTCATTTATTTTTCCCACCAGCGGTCCCGGTAGGACTTGTCCAGACTGAACCAGGCCACCGGGTGGGCGGGGATACGCTCCCCCTCCGGGGGCGGCTGGCGCCAGTCGCCGTATACCGTGGTCAGGTATTCATCGTATCCCGCCGGGCAGGGCAATTCCATGTCCTCGAAGGGCAGCTTCACCGTCCCCCGCAGGCATCCGGCGGGGTATACCACCCACTCGAAGCACTCGCTGATCCAGTTGGCGGTATCGAAATCGCTCTTCCGGTACAGCTCCTCCTGGCACATGCTCGCCCAGTTGAAGGGCAGCAGCCACCGCACCGGGGCGAGCAGGATATACCGCAGCTTCTCACCCGCCGTGCGGGTATCCCGCCAGTCGGCCCGCAGAAAGCCGTTCAGGCGGATGAACTGCTTTTTCCGGCGCACCCGTTCCTCCCGCTCCGGCCCCGGGTCCGGAAAGCCGTCGAAGCAGAAGATGTCGATATACACTCCCGTGTGGCACTCGGGCCAGGAGGCAAAGACATCCTCCACGAAGGTGGTGCGCACGTCGTGTATCTTCAGGATGGAGTGGCCCGCGTGGCGCACGTTCTCATAGTCCTGTAATTCCAGCCATTCGGGCAGCTCCTTGGCGGCCAGATGGCGGAACTTATCAAAATCCGGCCGGGGCATGCCGATGTCCACGTCGTCGTCCCAGGGGATGAAACCCCTGTGCCGGGCGGCCCCCAGCAAGGTGCCCCCGTCGGCCCAGTACCGCAGGCCCAGCCGGTCCAGCACCGCCGATACCTCTTTGAGTATCGCCAGCTCCCGGGCCTGTACCGCTTTTGTGTCTATGTCCATACCCGCTCCTCAAAGGCCGAAGTTTTCCGCGATGCGTTTGCAGTTTTCGTCATCCTGATAGGGGTCCACCCTGTCCCGCAGCTCTTTCCGCGCGGGGCCATAGTCATCCTTCCCGGCGGAGACGTCCGCCAAAAAGGCGAGAAGCCCCGAAAAGTCCTCTATCTTCTCCCCCGGCATCCAGGCCAGGGGGTCCTCCACCAGAAAGCCCCGGGTGTACTGGGCCATATCCCCCACGAAAAAGCCAATGGGCCTGTCCAGGGTGAGGTAGTCAAAGTATATGGAGGAGTAGTCCGTCAGCAGGCAGTCCGCCCCGCCCACCAGCTCGTATAGCTGCATATCCCCGGCGATCAGATCGTCGTCCGTGAGGTAGAGAATGTTGGAAAGGCTGGTGCGCGCCAGAAAGTCCAGCTTCTGCAGGTGGTGTATCTTGGCGGCCAGGACCATCCTGTGCGCCGCCAGAAAGGCATTCAGCTCCTCCAGCTCGTCCAGGGTCTCCACCGGATTGATGGAATAGGTGTTGGCGAAGGTGCCGTCCGTCCAGCGCTGGGTCTGGCGGAAGGTGGGCATGCAGAGAATGAGCTTATCATAGTCCCGGCCCCGGGCCATGCCCCCCAAGAGGGGAGAGAGGTCCCGGCGCTGGAACATCACGTCCAGCCGGGGCTGGCCCAGGGGCAGGTACTGGGAGAGCTTCACGCCGGTGAACTTGTGGTAGAGCTCATAGGTCTCCGGGGAGGAGGCCGTGAAGAAGTCGAAAAGCCCCGACATATCCCGTCCGTCCCCGGCCTTCAGGGGCACCCCGTGCCACAGGCTCACCACCGTCTGGCCGCGCCGCCAGCTCTTCATCCACCAGGGGTGGGTGAAGAAGAAAAACTGCGCCCGGCTCATCCAGTACCGGCCCGCCAGGCTGTCCCGCCGGAGAAAGAGCACGTTGTCCTTCTGCCGGTCCCGGAACTTTTCCGGCTCCTTCACCAGCCATATGAGCTTCCGGCGGCGGTTCGCCCCCACCCGGAGGAGGTATTCATACAGCGCCCGGCCGTTGTCGCAGAAGTCCCCCTCCGTCTCGAACACCACCGCGTTCCCCGGGGGGAACAGGCGGCTTATCCCGATAAGGGGCAGGGTCAGGTAGTAGATGACGCCCCGGCGGAAGCTGCCGTCCCGGCGGCGGGCAAAGTTCACGGCGTTGGCGATCCGGTTTCCCAGGCCCTCGCCGAAGAGCCGGATGCACTTATAGCGCACCGCCCGCTCTTTGAGCCATTTCTCGTCGTGCCAGGAGGCCACGAAGTGGTGGATGGCCACGGTATTTTCCGTGCGCTCTATCTTCCCCGTCTCGAAGTCCATGGGGCTGAACCGGTCCCGGGGCCAAAGGGTCAGCACCCCCTCCGCCCTCTGGGCCGTGCCGTCCAGCTTCAACCCAAAGAGCTTTTCCGTCCGGTCGGATATCACCGTCACGTTGGTGGTCTGGTCAAAGCTGCCGTCCGCGAGGCAAAAGTGCCGGTCCCGGTAGCTCTCCAGCAGGGCGCCCACCCATTTTCCCCCGGGCTCGGAGCCCATGAGGGCGGTGCAGAGCCGGCCCTGCTCCTCAAAGCCGCAGAAGGCGCTCTCCCCCAGAAATCCGTCCAGGGGCTTTATGAGCTCCACGTCCGTGTCCATGTACACGCCGCCGTACGTATGAAGCGCCCACAGCCGGGCGTAGTCCGCGAGGAACGCCCACTTTTTCGCCTCGTAGGCCTCTTTGGCATAGGGGCACATGTTGACGTCAAAGGTGGTCTCGTCCCAGCGCTTGATCTCATAGTCCGGGCACTGAGCCCGCCAGGTGGCGATATACTTTTCCGTCTCGGCGCTCAGGGGCTTGCCGCCGAACCAGCAGTAATGGAGTATCTTCGGTATCATGTCTTATGAAGCCATCCTTTGACTTTCGTGTGGAGCATGGCCCGCTCCGCCCGGCTCAGCAGCACGAAGTAGTTTACGGCCAGAGCCGTGACCCCCACTGTGCCGCACACCAGGATGAGCCCCAGCCAGGTGTGCACGTTCAGTAGGGCCTTCAGCGCGAAGGCCGCGGCGCTCACCACCGCCAGAGCCGCCAGGTTCTTCAAAAGCGGGCCGTAAAAGGTGGTCAGCTTCATGTTGAGGCACTTGGCGCCATAGAGGGGAAGGAACGTGGCCCCCCGGATGATACTGAACACCGAGCTCACGCCCACGATGATGAACATTTTGGCCGTATCCGTGGAGGCAAAGTGCAGCAGCACGAACACCATGCCGATGGTGAGGAAGGAGTTGGCGATGATATAGAGAGAAGACTGCCTGATCTTATTGGTCACCGTGAACACGTTCCACAAGGGCTCCAGCGGATAGCCCAGAGGGCTTGCCAGCATGGCCACGATGGCGAGACCCTGCAAAAGCTTCGCGTCCTGGCCCGGCACCCACAGGGAGAAGAACACGTCCCCGAAGGCGTACACGCAGGCCACCGGGATGCAGGCGATCATGCCCAGCAGCTTGATGGAGAAGATGAGCTCGGCGCGCATCTGGTCCGTGTCACCCTTGGCATAGCTGATGTTCAGCTGGGGCATGAACACCGACGCCAGCATGCTGAACACGGCCTGTATCAGCACCGGCAGACTCTTGGCGATACTGACCACGCCCATGGCCGAAGCGCCTACGAGCAGGTTGGTGATGAGGAGGTCCAGCTGGTTGGACAGGATCGACCCTATCTTCGTCACGGAGTTCCACACCCCGGCGGACAGGAGCTCCTTTATCCGCGCCCACCGGAAATAACTCCGTTTGACCTCTATCTCCGGCAGCAGCATCCGGGTGTAGCGGATGTTGGTGATGGTCCGGTAGGTCACGCACACCACCGCGGACACGCCCAGGTAGTACACATGGGGCGGCAGGAGGGAAAAGGCCGCCAGCAGGATGCCCGCCCGCAGCAGTTCCGACTCAATGAGCCGCTTACTGGAAAGGTCCAGCCGGTTTTTGACATACGTGGCGCTGCCGTACACGCTCATGGCGATGCCCGCGAGAGCCTCCAGAAACAGCAGCGACCACAACAGCCGCACGTCCCCAAGGATGGCCGCCGGCACGTCCAGGAGCCTGTCCAGGAACAGCACCACCAGCACCGCCGGCACCAGCAGGACCAGCGTTATAATAGCGTTGGCGATGATGAGGGAGGTGAAATACTCGTTGGCGGACTGGTTCTCCCCCCGGTGGATGCTGATGGTGATGAACCGGGAGGCCATGGAGTTCAGCGCCGTCACCAGTATCTGGGCATAGCTTATGAAGTCGTTGGCCAGGCCCACGAAGCCGTAGGCCTCCCGGCCCAGCTTCTCCACGATGAAGGGCGTGAGGAAAAAGCTGATGCCCGCGCTGACGGTAAAGGACACGATCTGGGCTGCCATGTTGATGAACAGCCGTTTTTCTTTGGATTCTTCTCCGCTCATGCGTCCTCTCTCCCGGGCCCGTACGCCCGGCGCAGGTAGTATAGCCACAGCCACGCGCCACGCACGTCCAGCCTTTTCAGCTGCTCCCGGGCGATGGCGGCCGCCCAGGGACGGATGGCGGCCTTATTCGCCTTCACATCCACATGGGCCATCACGTCCCACAAAAACTCATAGTCCCGCCGGAGGGTGGGGCCGGTCAGGTCCCTGAAGCCCTTTTCCTTGAAAAACTCATACCGCTGGAAGCGGGCCTGGACCCTGTCCAGCCGGGCCAGGGACTTGGGCGCGCTCATGATGCTCCCGCCCCGCTGGACGTAGTAATAGAGCTCGTCCGACACCGCCGCGACCTTTTCACAGCGGTCGTAGAGCCGGTGGGCAAGGAACTCGTCCTCGTGGAGCTTCCCCTCTTCAAAGCGCAGCCCGTCGAAGAGTTCCCTCTTATACAGCCGGTTCCAGGCGGTCACATACCGCATGGCCCAGTCGTCGAAGGTCATGCGCCGGTATATCTCCTCCGGGCCAAATACCCCCGCCTCGAAGGGGGGCAGCTCCCGGACCACATTGCCCTCGTCGTCCACGCATTTTATATCGCACAGCGCCGCGTCCGCGCCGGTATCCTCCAGCGCGGCCAGCAGCTTTTCAGCCATGTCCGGGGCAATATAGTCGTCCCCGTCCACGAAGAGGATATACTCCCCCGCGGCGGCATCCAGGCCGGTATTCCGGGCGGCGGAGAGGCCGCCGTTGGGCCGGTGGATGACCTTCACCCGGCTGTCCCGGGCCGCATGCTCGTCGCACTTCGCCCCGCAGCCGTCGGGGGAGCCGTCGTCCACCAGTATGACCTCAATATCCTCATAGGTCTGGGCCAGCACGCTCTGAACGCACCGGTCGAGATAATCCTCCACCTTGTAGACCGGGATGATGACGCTTATCGTTCCCATGCGCTCACCTCCCGGCCAGCCGCCTGCGGTAGTGCAGCCGCAGCCACAAAGCCCGCAGGTCTCCCCGGCCCAGCATCCGCCCCGCCACGGCTTTTACCCAGGGCTCTATCTCCGCACGCCCGGCGGGCACGTCCACCTTGTCCAGCACGGTCCAGAGGTTTATATACGCCCGGCGCAGGGCGGACCTGGCAAGGTCCGGCCACCCCTGGGCCCGGTAGAAATCGTACCGCTCCGTGAAGGCCTCCACCGCCGCGAGATTTTTAAGGCTCACCGGCGAGGTCATGACGCTCGCCTCCCGGCGCACGTCGTAATAGAGAACGTCGGGTATCACCGCGATGGACCGGCACAGCATAGTCTGCTCCGTGGCCAGGATCTCGTCCTCATAGATGCGTCCCTCCCGGAAGCGGACGCCGTCAAAAAGCGCCCGCCGGTGCAGCCGGTTCCAGGGCACGATGTACCGCCAGCGCTCCGGGGCGAACTCCATCCGCTCATAAAATTCCTTCGGCCCCACGACCTCCGCCGCCATGGGCGGCAGGTCCATGAGGGGCCTGTCCTCCCCGTCCACATATGCCACGCCGCACAGGCTCATGTCCGCCCCGCCGGCGGTGAGGGCTGCGTACAGCCTTTCCAGCATCTCCGGGGCCGCGTGGTCGTCGGCGTCCACAAAGGCGATATAGTCCCCCACGGCCGCGTCCAGGCCCGTGTTCCGGGCGGCGGCGGCTCCGCCGTTTTCCCGGTGGATGACCCGCACCCGGCTGTCCCGGGCGGCATAATCCTCGCACAGCGCCCCGGAGCCGTCCGGGGAGCCGTCGTCCACCAGGATGAGCTCCAGGTTCGTATACGTCTGGGCCAGCACGCTCTCCACGCTCCGGGCCAGGTACTTCTCCGCTTTATAGACCGGCATGATCACGGTTATTTTTTCCCGGGCGGATACGTCCATACTCGTCCTCCGATGGCCCCATTTTCCTGTATAGCATTATAATTAGTATACCGGGACCTGTCAAGGAGCCGCCCCGGCGGGCCCGGGTCAATTCGGTCGCAAACAATCATAAGAAATTTTTGTGAAAGTTCTTAAAAATGCACGCAAGTGTTTGCAAATCGCGTAAGATTGTGCTATCATATCCGGGACAAAGAAAGAGGAGACCGAAACCCGTATGCCAAACAACAAGTACGACTGCCTGAAGCTTGACAACCAACTGTGCTTTCCCCTGTACGCCGCCTCCCGGGAGGTAGTGAAACGCTACAGCCCCTATCTGGACAAGCTGGACCTGACCTATACCCAGTACATCACCATGCTGGTGCTGTGGGAACACGGCTCCATCACCGTGAAGGACGCCGGCCAGCTGCTGTACCTGGATTCCGGCACCCTGACGCCTCTGTTCAAAAAGCTGGAGGAGAAGGGTCTGGTGGTCCGGGCCCGGTCCAAGACGGACGAGCGGAACCTGATCGTCTCCCTGACGGAAAAGGGCGAGGCACTGAAGGACGAGGCTGTGGACATCCCCGGGCACCTGGCGTCCTGCATCCGCCTGGAACCGGCCGAGGCCATGCAGCTTTACGGCCTGCTCCACAAGCTCCTGGGCGCCGAGGCGTGAGCCCTCCCGCAAAAAACTGCCGCACGAAAAACGTGCGGCAGTTTTTGTTTTTCTCAGCGTATCTTTTCCGCGTCTGGGTCGTTGGTCTCAGTGATGATGTAATGGGGCCGGCGCTTCGTCTCCATGTAGGTCTTGGCCAGGTACTGGGCGATGATGCCGAGGCAGAACAGCTGCAGGCCGCCGATAAAGATGATGACGCTCATGGTGGAGGCCCACCCGGCCACCGGGTCGCCGAAGATGAGCTTCCGCACCACCACGAACACCAGCATCACGCCCGCGAAGGCGGTCATGATGAGCCCCAGCCAGGCGATGAAGGCCAGGGGCGCGTGGGAAAAGCTCACCACCCCGTCCAGAGCGTATTTCATAAGACCCCAGAAGCTCCACTTCGTGGTCCCCGCGGCCCGCTCGGCGTTTTCGTACTCCACCCAAGCGGTCTTGAACCCCACCCAGCTGAAGATGCCCTTGGAGAAGCGGTTATATTCCCCCATGGACAGCACCGCCTGGACCATCTCCCGCTTCATGAGCCGGAAGTCCCGGGCCCCGTCCACGATCTCCGCCTCGGAGATGCAGTTCACGATCTTATAAAAGCCCCGGGCGAAGAGGCTTCTTATTTTGGGCTCCCCCTTCCGGCTCACCCGCCGGGCCGCCACGCAGTCATATTCCCCTGTCTGGAGTTTATCCAGCATCCGGGGCAGGAGGCTTGGCGGGTCCTGCATGTCCGCGTCCATCACGGCCGCATAGTCCCCCCGGGCATTGGAGAGCCCCGCGTACATGGCCGACTCCTTGCCAAAGTTCCGGGAGAAGGAGAGATACTTTACATGGGTGTCCTTTTGGGCCAGGTCCTTCATGACGGCCAGGGTGCCGTCTTTGGACCCGTCGTCCACCAGGATGAGTTCATACTCGCACCCCATCTTCTCCAGCACCTCGCCGGTCTTCCGGTAGAAAAGGGGCAGCACCTCCTGCTCGTTATAACAGGGGACGATGATGGAAAGGCGCATACGCGCTTCCTCCTTTGCGGTGTTATTTCCCCGCGGGAACGTACTTTTCCGGCACCACTTCCAGCCCTTGCAGGTACCGGCGGAGCATGTCGAAGGCGTGGTTGGCGGCCAGCTGGCGCACCCGGGCCCGACCGGTGCCCAGGTGAAGTTCACGCACCCATACATTATCCCCATCCGCCAGGCCCACGAACACGGTGCCCACAGGGTGGACCCCGTCCCCGTCGGGACCGGCGAGACCCGTGGCGGAAAGGCCAATGTCCGTGTTTGCGGCGAGGCGCACGCCCTTGGCCATGGCCGCGGCGGTCTCACAGGACACCGCGCCGTTTTCTTCAATAAGATTCCTATCGATATGCAGCATGGCGGCTTTGACCTCGTTGCAGTAGGTCACCGCCCCGCCCTTGTATACCGCCGACGCGCCGGAGAGGGCCGTGAATCGCTCGCCGATGAGCCCGCCGGTGAGGCTCTCCGCGGCGGAGAAGGTCTTCCCCTGCTCCGTGAGCAGGCGCAGGCTCACCGTCTCCATGCTGGGCTCGTCCACGGCGTAGGCCTTGTCCCCCAGCGCGGCGCACACCTTCTCCACCACGGGCCGGCACATGGCCTCCGCCTGGGCCTCCGTGGGGGCCTTGGCGGTGACCCGGAGCATGACCTCGCCGAACTTGGCGTAGGTAGCCAGGGTGGGGTTCGCCATCTTCTCCATCTCCGCCCGGAACAGGGTCTCGATGGCGCTCTCGCCGATGCCGAAGACCATGATCTTCCGGGAGAATATCACGTCCCCGGACAGCTTCTGAAGATAGGGCGCCGCGCAGGCGTTGAACATGGGGAGGCACTCCCTCGGCGGGCCGGGCAGCATGATCACGTGCACCCCGCCCTCCTCAAAGGCGCAGCCGGGGGCGGTGCCCCAGTCGTTGTGGAACACCGTGCACCGCTCGGGGAGATAGGCCTGCTGGAGGTTGTTCTCCGTGTAGCCGCTGTTGGAATTGCGCTTGAACCACTCCTTTAAGAACGCCTCTTCCTCCGGGTGCAGCTCCAGCTTCCGGCCGAAGCACTCCGCCAGCACGTTTTTCGTAAGGTCGTCGTAGGTGGGCCCCAGGCCGCCGGTGGTGATGATGAGGTCCGCTCGGCCCCGGGCGATAGCCACCGCCTCCACCAGGCGCTTGGGGTTGTCCCCCACCACCGTGTGCCAGAACACGTTTATGCCCAGGCCGGACAAGAGCTCCGACAGATTCGCCGCGTTGGTGTTCACGGTGTTGCCCAGCAAGAGCTCGGTCCCCACGGCCAGTATCTCACAGTTCATAATGTATCTCCCGAATTTATCATATAAAGTCCGGCGGGCCCTGCCAGCCCGACGTGCGGCTGAACCGGCAGTGTCCCGGACGCGGTTGGTGAGCGAAGCGAACTTTAGCGGCAGGGATACTGCCGGGCCAGGCCGCACTACCCCGATCGTGTCAGAGGCCCGCCACCTTTAAAACGCAAAATTCCCGTCCACGAACACGGGCACCTCCTGCCCGTCGTGGGTGACGCCCACGATGGAGAGGTCGGCCGTGCCCACCATGAAGTCCACGTGGTTGATGGACTGGTTGAGGCCCGCGGCCTTCTGCTGCTCCTCGTCCATGTCCGCCCCGCCCTTCACGCAGGTGGCGTAGGCGGAGCCGAAGGCCAGGTGGCAGGAGGCGTTCTCGTCGAAGAGGGTCTCATAGAACAAAATGCCCTTGTTGCGGATGGGGCTGTCGTAGGGCACCAAGGCCGCCTCGCCCAGGTAATGGGAGCCCTCGTCCAGGTCGATGGAATGGCGCAGGACGTCCTCACCTTCCGCCGCGTGCACGTCCACGATGCGGCCGTCCTTGAAGTCGAGATAAAAATCCTTCACCAGATTCCCGTTCAGGGCCAGGGGCATGGCCGCCACGGCCCGGCCGTTGACGCCGTCCCATTTGGGGGCGGTGAATATCTCCTCCGTGGGGATGTTGGCCACGAAGCGCACGTCGTCCACTGTGTCCTCCGCGCCGCCCATCCAGACGTGGTTTTCCGGCAGCTCCACGGTCAGGTCCGTGCCTATTGAGTTTACATAATGTAAACTCTTGAAGTTGTAGTCATTGAGCTTTTTCGCCCGGCGGGCGGTGACGTCGATGTGCTCCTGCCAGCGCTGGACGGCTTTGCCGTCCCCGGTGATGCGGCACACGTCGAAGATGGCGTCCCACAGGGCGTCCATGGCCTCGGTTTCCGACTTATCCGGGAACGCCTTCTTCGCCCAGGCGGGGGTGGGATAGGAGCCGATGGACCACTGGAACTTCCCCGCGTCCATGGCGTCATAGTAGGCCTTGCCGTTGGCGCCGGCCACCCGCTGGTAAGCCTGGATGCGCTTCGGGTCCACGCCCTTGAAAAGCTCCGGGTCCGAGCCGATGATGTTGAGCGCCGGGGCATTCTTCTCCAGCAGCCAGTCCAACCTCGCCTTCTTATAGGCGGGGAACTCGCCGAACACGGCCTCCTCCGCACGCAGGTATCTCTCCCGGTCGGTGAAGTCGTCGTACCAGTCCAGGATCACGTCCCGGGCGCCCCGGTCGTAGCAGGCGGCCACACACAGCCGGGTAAGGGGCGCGCACTCCACGCTGCTGGAGATGCGGGGCGTCTGCCCGGCCTGTATATTGAGGCCCACGTCCACCAGCAGATGGGCGTATTCTCTCAGTTTCGCGTCAAAATTCTCTACCATATCAATAACCGACCTTTATGAATTCTATTCCGGCCACGGCCTCTGCCACCAGGGCGTCCACGTCCAGGCCCGCTTCCGCCTCCCGGACCTTGCGAAGCTTGGGGTGGGTGCAGGGGTGCCGGGGGGTGAACACGGTGCAGCAGTCCTCATAGGGCAGTATGGACGTGTCGAAGGTGCCTATGCGCCGGGCGATGGTGATGACCTCCGCCTTGTCCATGCCCACCAGGGGCCGCAGCACGGGCACATCGGCGCAGTCCTCCGTGGCGGCCATGGCCTCCATGGTCTGGCTGGCCACCTGGCCCAGGCTCTCCCCGGTGATGATGGCGCCGCACTTATTGTCCGCCGCCACCGCCGAGGCGATGCGCATCATCATGCGGCGCATGATGATGGTGAAATAGTCCTCCGGGCACCTGGCCCGGATCTCCTCCTGGATGTGGGTGAAGGGCACCACCTGTACCACCATCCGCCCGCACCAGGGCACCAGCAGCTTCGCCAGGTCCAGCACCTTCTCCTTCGCCAGCTCCGAGGTGTAGGGGAAGGAGAAAAAGTGCACCGGCAGGATACGCATGCCCCGCTTCGCCATCATCCAGGTGGACACGGGGCTGTCGATGCCGCCGGAGAGAAGGCTCACGGCGGGCCCCGCCGTGCCCACGGGCAGGCCGCCCGCGCCCGGCACCGGCGCGCCGTGGATGTAGGCCGCTCTATCCCGAATTTCCAAATGGACCACAAGCTCCGGCGTGTGCATGTCGGCGATGAGGTCCGGGTACGCGTCGTGGAGGGCCCCGCCCACGTACTGGCTCAGCTGCACGCTGGTCATGGGGAAGGACTTGTCCCCCCGGCGGGATTCCACCTTGAAGCTCTTAACGCTGGTGAGCTCGTCCCGCAGGTATTCCGCGGCCCGCTTCGCGATGGCCTCGGGGTCCTTTTCGCAGGCGGCGGCCCGGGTCAGGGTCATGATGCCGAATACTTTTGTAAGGGCCTCAAAGGCCCCGTCCACGTCGCAGTCCTCGCTCTGGGGCTCCACGTAGATGACGGACTGGTTCGCGGTCACGGTGAAGGGGCCGAAGCGTTTGATGCGCCGGCGCAGGTTGGATGTCAGCTTCTGTTCAAAGGAGCGCTTGTTGAGGCCCTTCAGGACCACCTCGCCCTCCTTCAGGAGTATCATATCGGTCATGGATGCGTTCTCACTTCAGTTGGAATGTACGGTATTGGATGGCCTCGGCCAGGTGCTGGGGCTGGATGCTCTCGCTGCCACTGAGGTCCGCGATGGTCCGGGCCACCCGCAGGGTGCGGTCATAGCTCCGGCCCGTGAGGCCCAGGGCCTCGTAGGCGCTCTTCATAAGGGCGGAGCCCGCCTCGTCCAGGGCGCAGAACCGCTCCATGTCCCCCGGGCTCATCCGGGCGTTGGACTCCGTGCCGGAGCCGGCGAAACGGGCCCGCTGGGCCTCTCTGGCCTTGTCCACCCGGGCCTTGATGGCGGCGGAGGGCTCCCCGTTGGGCCGGGCCTCCAGCTCCTCGTAGGCCATGGCGGGCACCTCTACGGTGATGTCGATGCGGTCCAGAAGGGGCCCGGATATCTTCGCCCGGTACTCCGCCACGGATTTGCGGGTGCACCGGCACCGGCCGGAGGGGTGGCCGTACCAGCCGCAGCGGCAGGGATTCATGGCGCACACCAGCATGAACCGGCTGGGGTAGGTGACGGAGCCGCTGGCCCGGGAGACGGTGATCTCCCCGTCCTCCAACGGCTGGCGCAAGAGATCCAGCACGTCCCGGTGAAATTCCGGCAGCTCGTCGAGGAAGAGCACCCCGTTGTGGGCCAGGCTCATCTCCCCGGGCTTCAGGTCCGCGCCTCCGGCCAATGCCTGGCGGGAGGCGGTCTGGTTGGGGGCCCGGAAGGGCCTGCGGCCCACGATGGGGTCGGCGGCGGTGGTGAGCCCCGCCACGGACCATATGGCCGTGGTGCGAAGTGCCTCCTCCCGGCTCATGTCCGGCAATATGCCGGGCAGGCGCTTTGCCAGCATGCTCTTGCCCGCTCCCGGCGGGCCCACCATGAGCACGTTGTGGCCGCCCGCGGCGGCCACCTCCAGAGCCCGCTTCACATTCTCCTGGGCCTTGACCTCAAAAAAGTCCGGCACGGGCGCGTCCCCGGGGCGGATGACGCCGGGGGCGGCGGGGGCCATGTCCCCCTCCCCGGCGAGGAACGCGGCAAGCTTACGCACGTCCTCCACGGGGTAGACCTCCAACCCCTGGGCAAAGGCCGCCTCGGCGGCGTTGTCCCTGGGCACGAACAGGCGCTTTGCCCCCGCCGCCTCCGCGGCCAGGGCCATGGGCAGCGCCCCGGAAACGGGCCGGAGCTGCCCCGTCAGGGACAGCTCGCCGAAAAACATGTCGTCCGCCCGGGGCGGTTTGATCTGCCCCGAGGCGGTGAGGATGCCCAGCAGCACCGGCAGGTCGTAGACCGTGCCGGCCTTTTTCGTGTCCGCCGGGGCGAGATTGACCGTGATGCGGCTCACGGGAAAGTCCCAGCCGTTGTGCTTCACCGCGGCCCGGACCCGGTCGGCGGCCTCCTTCACGGCGGCGTCGGGCAGGCCCACCATGTCAAGCCTCGGCAGGCCGGAGGAGATGGAGGTCTCCAGCTCCACCTCGTAGCCCCCTATTCCTTTGATGCCAAGGGAACGGATGCGTGAATACATGGGCGGCCTCCTTACTTTAGTCTGTGCCAGGGCGGCCGAGCCCGACAGTATCCCGGCCCACTTGTTACGCTGCGCTCACGAGCCGTGGGCCGTGACACTGCCGGTTCTCGCCGCCCGTCGGGTCACCGGGCGTTTATTCCTCTACCCCCACTACCGCTATGTGCAGCTCGTCCAGCTGCTTCTGCTCCACGGGGGAGGGGGCGTCCATCATCACGTCCTGGGCGTTCTTGTTCATGGGGAAGGGAATGATCTCCCGGATGGAGGGCTCCCCGGCCAGGAGCATGACCATGCGGTCCACGCCCGGGGCGATGCCCGCGTGAGGGGGCGCGCCGTAGCAGAAGGCGTTGTACATGGCGGGGAACTTGGCCTTCACGTCCGCCTCGCCAAGACCCACCATCTCGAAGGCCTTGACCATGATATCGGGGTCGTGGTTCCGGACCGCGCCGGAGGAGAGCTCCACGCCGTTGCACACGAGATCATACTGATAGGCGTAGATGTCCAGGGGGTCCACCTCGCCCTTTTCCGCCTTTTCCAATATCTCCAGGCCGCCGTTGGGCATGGAGAAGGGGTTGTGGCAGAACTCAAGCTCGCCGGACTCCTCCCCGATCTCGAACATGGGGAAGTCCACGATCCAGCAAAACTCGTAGCGCGCCTCGTCTATATGGCCGGGCACGGCCGCGCCCAGCATCTTCACCGCCACGCCGGCGGTCTTCCGGGCCTCGTCCTTGGTGCCCGCGGCGATAATTCCCAGAGCGCCGGGAGCCATGCCAAGAGCCTTCAGCTCCTCCTCATGACCCACAAGGAACTTGGCCACGCCGCCCACCAGAGCGCCGGTGTCGTCCATGCGCACCCAGTAGGGCTTCTTGCCGGACTGGACGGCGATGTCGTCGCAGAGCTTGTCGATCTGCTTGCGGGTCAGCTCCGCGCCGGTGCAGGGCACCAGCTTTACCACCTTGGCCTGGGAAAAGGGTTCGAAACCTTCGGTCTTATGGGCCAGGTCCGTCATATCCTTCACGGTCAGGTCGATGCGCAGGTCCGGCTTGTCGGTGCCGTAGGTCTCCATGGCGTCGTTGAAGCTGATGCGCTTGAAGGGCGGCTTGGAGGCGATGTCATAGGTGCCGTACTTGGCGAAGATGGGCGGCAGCACGTCCTCGATGACGGCGAACACATCCTCCTGGCTGGCGAAGGCCATCTCCATGTCCAGCTGGTAGAACTCACCGGGGGAGCGGTCGCCCCGGGCATCCTCGTCCCGGAAGCAGGGGGCGATCTGGAAATACCGGTCGAAGCCGGAGGTCATCAAAAGCTGCTTGAACTGCTGGGGCGCCTGGGGCAGGGCGTAGAACTTGCCCGGGTGCTTCCGGGCGGGCACCAGGTAATCCCGGGCCCCCTCCGGGCTGGAGGCGGTCAGGATGGGGGTGGTGATCTCCAAAAAGTCGTGGGCCAGCATGGCGCTGCGCAGCGCCGCCACCACGTTGCAGCGGAGGATGATGTTCTTCTTCACCGCGGGATTGCGAAGGTCCAGGTAGCGGTATTTGAGCCGCAGGGTCTCGTCCGCCTCCCGGCTGCGGTTGATCTCAAAGGGCAGCTCGTTATAGTGGCACCGGCCCAGCACCTCCACGGCCTGGGGGACGATCTCTATATCGCCGGTGGGTATTTTGGGGTTCTTGCTGTCCCGCTCCCGGACCGTGCCGGTGACGGAGACGGTGCTCTCCTTGGTGATGGCCCGGAAGGCCTTCACCATGTCCTCGGTCTCGGCCACCACCTGGGTGACGCCGTAAAAGTCCCGGATGACCGCGAAGGCCAGGGCGGAGCCCACCTCCCGGACGTTCTCCATCCAACCGACGATCTTCACCTGCTTCCCTGCGTCGGACAGACGCAGTTCCCCACAGGTATGGGTGCGCATTTGTGTCATGGTTTCTTACTCTCCCTTCACAGGCTTCACATGCCTGGCTATGCTCTTTTTTATAATTTCGGCGGCCTCGGCGGCAGAGACGGTCACCTGGCCGCCCGCCCGCAGGTCCTTGAGCCCCACGGTGCCGCTGGCCTCCTCGTCACTACCCACCACCACGGCGTAGGGCACGGCCAGCTTGTCCGCATAGGCGAACTTGGCCTTGGTCTTTTTCTTCTCGGTATACACCTGGGTCCGCACGCCCGCCTGGCGCAGAACGGTGGCGCAGGCCATGGCGTAGCCCATGTCCTCCCCCAGAGGGATCACCAGCGCGTCGCAGGGGGCGGTGGGCAGGTCCTCGTTCAAAAGCCCCTGCTCCTGGAGGATGTAAAATAGCCGCGTCACGCCGATGGAGAGGCCCACGCCGGGCAGCTTTTTGTCTGTGTAGTACCCCGCCAGGTCGTCATAGCGCCCGCCGGAGCAGACGGAACCCACCTCCGGGTGGTCTAAAAGCTGGGTCTCATACACCGTGCCGGTGTAGTAGTCCAGCCCCCGGGCGATGGTCAGGTCAACGCGCCATTTGTCGTCCGGCACGCCCAACGTGGGCAAGAGCCCGGTGACGGCCTTGAGCTCCTCTATTCCTAAGTCCAGCGTCTCATTCTTCCCGGCGAGGGCCGCCAGGGTCCCCATGGGGTCATCAGAGGCCAGGATATCCAGAAGCTCCCCGGTATTATTTGACTCCACACCCAAGTCGACGAGCAGGTCCAATACCTTGTCCCGGCCGATCTTCTCCAGCTTGTCCACCGCGGTCATCACCGCCCCGGCCTGCTCCCCCACGCCCAGGTACGCGAACAGGCCGTTCAATATCTTCCGGTTGTTGATGCGGATGCAAAACCGCTCTATCCCCAGCTTACGGAACACCTGGCATATCACCGCGGGCATCTCCGCGTCGTTGGAAATGTCCAGGCTCCCGTCGCCGATGACGTCGATATCCGCCTGGTAAAACTCCCGGAACCGGCCCCGCTGGCTCCGCTCGCCGCGATAGACCTTGCCGATCTGACAGCGGCGGAAGGGGAAGGCAAGCTCCCCGTAATGCATGGCCACGTACTTGGCCAGGGGCACGGTCAGGTCGAACCGGAGGGCCAGGTCGTGGTCCCCCTTCATAAAGCGGTATATCTGCTTTTCCGTCTCGCCGCCGCCCTTGGCCAGCAGCACCTCCGCCGCCTCGATGGCGGGGGTGTCGATATTGGTGAAGCCGTACAGGGCGTAGGTATCCCGCAGCACCTGCATAACGGCGTCCATCTGGGCCTGGGGCCCGGGCAGCAGCTCCATAAACCCGGACAGAGTCCGGGGCTTGATGCGTTCCATACTCATTCCTCATGGATGGCGGCAGCCGGGACCGGCTGCCGCCCTATCCTTTTCCTGTTATTTTTTCTTGTTCTTGGGGTTGACGATGTCGCGCCAGGCGAAGTCGCCCCGGCGCAGGCCCTGGATGAGCACCTCCGCCGTCGCCATGTTGGAGGCGAAGGGGATGTTGTGGGTAGCGCAGAGAAGGGCGATCTCGTTCACCGGGCCGAACAGCTCCGGGTGGTAGGGGTCCGCAAAGAACAGGACCAGGTCGATCTCGTTGTAGGCGATACGGGCGCCGATCTGCTGTACGCCGCCCTGGGTGGCGTTCATGTACAGCTCGATGGGCAGGCCCGTGGCCTCGCTGACCAGCTTGCCGGTGGTGTTGGTGGCGATGATGTTGTGTTCCGCCAAAATGCCGCAGTAGGCGATGCAGAACTGGACCATCAATTCCTTCTTTCCGTCGTGGGCCATCAGTGCGATATTCATGCCGTTCCTCCTAACATATGTGTACGCCTCCCATGCCTCAGTGCAGCATGGTCAGCTCGTTTTCCGTCTGTTGTGTGCTCTGCTTGAACTCGAAGTAATACTGGAGCATCTCCCGGGCGATATTGCCCAGGTTGGCGCCCTTGGAGCCGTTCTCGATGGCCACCGCCACCGCTACCTCCGGTTTTTCATAGGGGGCGTAGCAGATGAAGAAGGCGTCGTTGGTGGCGTTGCCGGTCTCGGTGGTGCCGGTCTTGGCGGCCACGGTGTAGGGGAAGCCGTAGAACTGGTTGACGGCCGTACCCCGGGTGACCACGCCCCGCATGCCCTCGTGGACCAGGTCCCACACATACTGGCCGCTCTTTACCTCGCTCATGACCTCCGGCTCCCGCTCATAGACGCTCTCGGAGTAGTCATAGCTGGAGGCGGACTTCAGAAGGGAAGTGCTGTATACCTTGCCGCTGTTGGCCAGCGCCGCGCAGTACCGGGCCAGCTGCAGGGGCGTGACGCCGGTGAGGCCCTGGCCGATGGAGGCCAGGAGGGTGTCCGCCGCGTACCAGGCCGCGTCCCGTCGGCCGGCGTAGAGCTGGGCCTTGTACTCGGGAGAGGAGACCCGGCCGCTGGCCTCGGCCAGCTCGATGCCCGTGGGCTCGCCCAGGCCGAAGAGGGCGGCGTATTTGTCGATGTTCTTGATGGTGATCTGGTCGCCCACAGTGAAGAAGAAGAAGTTGCAGCTCCAGGTCAGGGCCTGGTCCACCGTCAGCGGGCCGTGGGGCCCGCCGGTACAGCCGGGGGCGTAGCCCGCGTCGATGTATTTATCGAACACGCGGGTGCAGTTGATGGTGGTCTTGCCGTCTATAAAGCCCTCCGTCAGGGCCGCCACGGCCATGCAGGGCTTCCAGGTGGACCCGGGGGAGTAGAGGCCCGACAGCGCCCGGTTCACCAGGGGGTTGGTCTTGTCGTGCATCAGCTCGTCCACGTCGTCCCAGAAGGTCTCCAGGTTATAGGAGGGGTAGCTGGCGATGCACAGGGGCTCCCCCGTGTTCACGTCCAGGGCCACCAGGGCCCCGCCGGTGATGAGCTCCCGGATCTCGGAGAGCTTTCCGTTGGCCTCGGCCTGCTGGTTGCTGCGCTCGGTCTCGGCGTTGGCGTTTTCAATATAGGTGGCCAGGGCGGTCTCCGCCGCGCCCTGCAGCTCGCTGTCGATGGTGATGTAGATATTGTTCCCCGGCTGGGGGACCTTCGTATACACGGTGCGGGTCACCACGCCCTCGCTGGTGCGGGTGATCTCCGCCTCGCCGTCCACGCCGTGGAGATAGTCCTCAAAGGCCGCCTCGATGCCGGACTTGCCGATGGTGGCATTCATGGGGTAGCCCTTGTCCTTGTATTTTTTATAATCCTCCGCGTCCATGAGGCCGGTGTAGCCCAGCAGATGGGGGGCGTAGGATGTGTTGTACTCCCGGATGTAGCTCACCTGCACGTCGAAGCCGGGCAGGTCCGCCTCCATGAGGGAGGTGATGGTGTTGATGTTCACGTCCTGGGCGAAGATATAGTCCGACGTGTTGATGTCGTAGCGGACGTTGATGGAATAGCGCACGGAGGCGATGATGCGCATCTCCTCGGCGGAGTAGTTGCCGTCGATGCCGTAGCGGGTGCGCATGCGGGCCATGACCTCCACGGCGGTGGCGCTGCGGGGCAGGCCCTTGGCGTCCAGCCAGGCGTTGAGAAGCTGGGCCTGGGTGGAGGACATGCTGGTGAACTCCCAGGGGGTACTGGTGGTGATGGGCAGCTCGTCGTTATAGTGGTCGCCGTTGGATTCGATGAGCTGGCACATCTGCAGGATAGCGGCGTTGATCTCGTTGTCGTCCAGGCCGGAGTAAAAGAGCTCGTCCACGTCGATGAGCAGGTTATTGCAGTTGCGGTTGGAGACGAGCAGCCGACCATATCTATCCATGATGTTGCCCCGGGCGGCGATGACCGTCTCGGTGGACAGGATGGAGTTGGTGCTGGCCTCGTAGTTGGCGTTGCCCTCCACGATCTGCAGCATATACAGCTTTGTGAAGAATATGCCCAGGACCGCGGCCATCAGGATACCCAGAAACACCAGCCGTCCGGGACTTATGAGCTTTTTCATGGGGAACCTTTCTTGGCCGTTACCGGCCCATGGGCTTGGAGGCGATGAGCTTGCAGGGGAAATAGATGGGCACGGCCCACACCAGGCTCCACAAAGTCTGCACCAGCCCCGTGCGCAGCACCCGCCAGGCGGAGGACCCGCCCAGATACAGGCTGTGGAACACTTTGGCGTCGGCGTCCAGGAGGAATAAAAACCGGAACATCTGACAGAAGGCCGCGACAGCCAGCACCAGAAACGCCAGGGTCATGTAGGACATGAAGCCCTTGTGGAGCATGAACTTTCCCAGCGCGCCGGAGAGAAACCCCGCCGCCGGGAGCAGGACGGTGAACAGGATCACATGGCCCGTGGCCATGTCATTGAAGTACCCGGCCACGAGGCCGATGACCCCGCCCCAGACGCCGCCCTCGAAAAGGCCGATGGCCGTCACCGCCGCGGGGACGAGCAGCGCGCGCACGCCGAACAGGGTGACGCGGGACACGATCAGGTCCTGCAATATGAACAGCCCCGCCAGCACCAGGCCGTACACGATGGCCCGGCGCAGCTTGGACAAGTCGATAAGGTCTAAGAGCATGGCTGTTACTCCTGGATGGTGAAGTCCGTGATGATGTACACCTGGGACAGGCTCCCCAGATCGCAGGCCGGCTCCACCACGCCGTAGAGGGACTGGCCGTTGCCCTCGCTCAGGACCTGGCTGATGTAGCCGATGACCAGGCCCTGGGGGATGGAGCCGCGGCCGGAGGTCAGCACAGCCTCCCCCTCCACCAGCTGGGCGTTCTCGGAAAGATACGTCAGCCGGAGCAGGTCGTCCTGCATGAGGGCGAAGTCGCCCACGCACATGCCCACCGCGCCGGCCTCGCCCACCAGGGCGCCCACGTCGATGCTGGAGTCAACAAGCGTGCGCACCGTGCTCCAGCTGTCGCCCACCTCGATGACCTGGCCCACCAGCGCGCCGTACTCCGTCACCACGCAGTCGCCCGCCTCGATGGGGTTCGCGGCGTTGTCCGAGCCCTTGGAGATGCGGAAACTGCTCTCCCAGTTGGAGCTGGACCACTCGGTGATCTTGGCCGGCTCCATCACGTAGTCCTCATGCTTCTCCGCGAAGTTCAGGGCGTTTCGGAGGCTCTTGTTCTCCTCCTGGTACTGGGTCACGTCGATGGCCGCCTGCTGGGCCTGGGCCAGCTGGGCCCGGAGGGAGTTGTTCTCCGCCACCAGCTGGTCGTATTTGTAGATATAGCCGTATATGCCCTCGATCCACTCCACGGCGGCGGAGGCCGCCTGGCCCACGGGGCTGGCGATAGCGCCGGTCAGGTTGGACATGAGCCCGGCCCGGCCATGCAGCAGCGCGGTGGCCAATACCACCACCAGCACCACGGCCAATACCGCCGCGCCTATCCGCAGACCGTATTTTTTCAGGTATTCCTTCAATGCAGCTTGACTCCTATTTCCGCAAGCATAAGTCCCAGCCGGCACAGGGGCAGACCCACCACGTTGAAAAAGTCTCCCTCTATGCCCCGGATATACTGGCCCGCCCGGCCCTGATAGCCGTAGGCCCCGGCCTTGTCCATGGGCTCGCCGGTGGCGATATAATCGTCGATCTCCGCCTCAGTCATGGGCCGGAAATGCACACGCGTGCACTCGGCGCAGCTCTCCGTCCGGCCGCCGCATATGACCGCGAGGCCCGTATACACCCGGTGCTCCCGGCCCGAAAGCAGCCGGAGCATGCGCCTGGCGTCGGCCTCGTCCTTGGGCTTTCCAAGAATAATGCCGTCTACTTCCACCACCGTGTCCGCGCCGATGACCACGGCGCCGGGGTGCGTTCCCGCCACTTCTCTCGCCTTGGCCAGGGCCAGGGCCTCCGCCGTATGGGCGGCGTCCGCCCCGGCGGGGGGCGTCTCCGGCCCCGCGGCGGGGACTATGGCAAAGGGCAGTCCGAAATAACCCATCAGCTCCCGCCGTCTCGGCGAGGCGGAGGCCAGTATCAGATCCATAGCGCTCCCTTCTGATAGGCGCCCCGGCTGGCGTTGATGGGCACATAGTCGTTCATGGCCTTGTACCGCTCCGTCACCAGCAGGCACTCCCGGGGGCTCTCCGCCGTGAACAGCAGCCTGAGGCCCCAGAGGCCAATGCCGGTATACACCTCCGGGTGGTCGGCCAGGAATATCTTTCGCGCGTCATAGACCGTGTTCCGGCAGCCAAATTCCTTCGCCACCGGGTACACGCCGCCGAATACGTCCGACATGCTGGTGGGAGTGGAGCAGGAGCACCGCCCCGCGCTGTTGCGGATGAGGCAGTGGTCCGTCACCATCACCGGCACCCGGCCGTAGACGATCATCTCCGTGGGGGCGCTCTTTGCCATGGCGGCGATCTGCCGTGCGGACAGCTCGCAGGACACGGTCACGGACTGAAACCCCGCCCGGCCCAGCCGGTCCAGGGTCCAGGAATTGGCCACGTTGAGGCCGAAGTCCCCCCGCACGGCCATGCCCGCCTGTCCCGCGGCGGCGAGAAGCCCCAGGTCCCCGGCCAGCACTTCGGTTATGCCCTGGGCCTTCAAGGTCTCCAAAAGCTCCCGCAGCTCCGGCTTTTCCGCCTCGGACACCACCGCCGGCAGCACCGCCGCGATGCGCACGCCCCGGGCCCTAAAAGGCTCGATGCCCGCCGTGCCCGCGGCCAGAAGCTCCGCCGGTACATACAGAAGGTCCGGCCCCTCGGCTGCAAGCTCTGCCGTCAGCTGGTTTTCGTTGGTCACCTGGATGATGAGCTTGGGCGGGCCCTGGGGCGGGACCGTCTCCGGCATGGCCGGGCGCTCTCCCTCCCGGATGGGCGCCGTCTCCCGGGTCTTGTCCGCCAGCTCCGCCAGAAGGGCCTTTCGGGCCTCCTCCACCGCCTCGTCGGGGTAGTCCAGGCCCTGGCCGATGGCGCAGTTGGCCTCGGTGCAGTAAAAGGGGGTGCCCCCCGTGCGGTAGAGTATTTCTCTTACCCGGCCCTCGGATATGCCCTGCCGGCCCATATCCAGGGGCTCATAGCCCCGGTAGGCCGCCCGGCGGCCCATGCCGTCCTCCACGGCGAACAGGGCCTTCTTCCCCTGCTCCATCACCGCGTAAAACTTCACCGGCACCCGGCGAAGCTCCCCGTTCATATAGCCCTTGCGCACCTCGGCGGCCGTCCGGGCCGCGGCCCGGTCCGGCTTTGTCTCCGGCAGGGCGAACATATCCGGCCCCGGCTCCCCGGTGAACCAGCTGTCCGTGAGCGCGCCGGAGGAAAATACGCTCCGCAAAGTCTCCCGTTCCTCGTCCGAGGGCATCACCTGCTCCCGGATGGCCCGGGCATATAACTTCGTCACATAGGCCACATATTCCGGCGTCCGGCTCCGGCCCTCAATGAAGGCGCAGGCAACGCCCACCGCCTCCAGGCCCTCCAGGTGGTCTATGAGGCACACGTCCGCCATGGAAAGGGGCCGCTCGTCCATCCGCCCGCCCAGGGAGAACCGGCCCCGGCAGGGCTCGGTGCAGTTCATGCAGCTGTCGCTGCGGTGCTCGTGGGCCAGGGCGCCTATGTAGCAGCGGCCCCCGTGGGCCACGCATACCGGCCCGTGGACGCACACCGCCGTCTCGATGGGGGCGGCCCGGGCGATGACGGCCAGCTGCTCGGCGGAAAGCTCCGGGGCCAGCGCCACCCGGGAAAGCCCCATGGCGGCGGCCGCCGTCACGCCCTCCAGGCTGCTGGCGGCAATGCGGATGTCCCCCCACAGGGGCATATCCGGCAGCACCCGGCGCAATGCGCCGATAAGGCCGATGTCCCGGACGACGAGGGCGTCCGCGCCCTCCTTCGCGGCGAATACGGCGAGATCCAGGGCACGGCCCATGCTCTCGTCGGTGCAGAGCCCGCCCACGGATACCGCGGCCTTGCAGCCCCGCAGGCGGCAGTAGCGGATGCTCCTGGCCAGGCCCTCCCGGTCCAGGTCCTGTCCGCTTTTGCCCGGGGCCGTGAGCGCGTCGCCCATATATACTGTGTCCGCCCCGCTCTGCACCGCGGCGATGACCGCCTCGGTGCTCCCGGCGGGGGCTAAAAGCTCAAGCATAGTCCCTCACATGATACGATGACTGAAAAAACTGTATAGGCCACTATATTATAAACAACATCTGCCCATAAAACAAGTACAAATCCCCAAATTAAGGTCTTTGTAATAAATTCGCCTCCCGGGCCGCCCGCAGGCCCTCCAGCACCTCGTACGGCACCGCCAGGTCCCCGTCCCTGCCGGTACCCATGGCGATGTGGAGCTTGCGGCTGCCGTGGAAGTCGCTGCCCCCCGAGGGGGTCAGGCCCAGCCGCTTCGCCAGGCCCAGGAGCATGGCCCGCTCCTCCTCCGTATAGCCGGGATACCACACCTCCATGGCCCCGCACCCGGCGTCCTTCGCCGCCCGCAGAAAGGCCTCCAGGTCCTCCCCCTCGTAGCCGTACTGCAGGGGGTGGGCCGCCACCGCGAGGCCCCCGGCCTCCCGGATGGACGCCACCGCCTCGCCAAGCGCCATCCGCACCCGGGGAATATAGTAGCGCCCTTTCTTCCCCAAATACAGGCGGAAGGCGTCGTCCACGGTGGGGGCGAAGCCGTTGTCCGCCAGCCACTGGGCGATGTGGGGCCGGCCCAGCACCGCCCCGGGGTACGCCTGCCGCAGGCCCTCCACAGTGATATCGAACCCGTCGGCGGCCATGGCCGCGGCGATCTTTTCGTTGCGCTCATCCCGGCCCCGGACGGCGAAGTCCATAGCGGCGCGGATGCTCTCCGCGGCGGGGTCTATAAAAAGGCCCACAATGTGCACGCCCTTGTCCCGGTACCGGGCGTTCATCTCCACCCCGGGGATGACCTCCACTCCCAGCGCCGCCCCGGCTGCCACGGCCTCGGGCACCCCCGCCGCCGTGTCATGGTCGGTCACCGCTATGGCGGCGAGACCCAGCTCATGGGCAAGCTCCACCGCCTCCCGGGGCGTATACGTCCCGTCCGAGGCCGTGGTATGGATATGCAGATCGACGTTTCCCTTCATCGGCGCGCTCTCCTTTTTTCTGTCCCTTTTCTGTCAGTATATCATGTTCGGGCCAAACAAGCAAAACTTGTCACAGCGGGTCAGTTCTGATATAATGTTCAGTTGAGGACCTTACACAAATGAGACAAGGACGTTCCCCATGGACGACACGAAACTAAAACTGAACTGCCCCGCCCTGCTGGCGGTGCCCCGGCAGCACGCGGACCGGCTCCTGGAGTCCGGCGACGGGGACGCGGCGCTCCTCTATCTGCACATCCTGAAAAACGGCGGGGCGCTGGACATTGCCCGGGCGGCGGCGGAGCTGCGCCTGTCGGCCCGGCGCATTGAGAACCTGGCCATGCGTCTGGAGGGCATGGGCCTGCTGTCCGAGGGAGACGCCAAGCCCCTGCCGGACCGGGAGCCCCCCGAATACCGGGCGGCGGACGTGGTCCGGCGCAGCCAGTCGGACCCGGCCTTTCAGGCCCTGGTGGAGGAGACCCAGACCACTCTGGGAAGGGTTTTATCCTCCACGGACCTTAAAAAGCTCTTCGGCATATACGACGATCTGGGGCTTCCCGCGGACGTGATCATGCTGCTCATCCACCACTGCAAGCAGGAGCACGACCGGCGCTACGGCGCGGAGAAGCACCTGGGCTTTTCCGTCATCGAGCGGGAGGCCTACGCCTGGTTCGACCGGGAGCTCATGACCTACGAGCAGGCGGAGGCCTGGCTCGAAGAGCAGGAAAAGCGCCGGAGCCTGGCCGGGGAGATCCAACGGGCCATGGGCATCCGGGACCGGGAGCTGTCCCCCACGGAGAGAAAATATATCGCCGCCTGGATGGACATGGGCTTCGGCCCGGAGGCGCTGGCTCTGGCGGCGGACCGGACCGTCACCAACACAGGGGCCCTCAAGTGGAAATACATGGACTCCATCGTCAATTCCTGGCACAAAAAGGGCCTGCACACCGTCCCCGAGATCGAAAAGGGCGACCGGAAGACGCCCGCCGGACGGAGAAGCGCCGCCCCCGCCGCCCCGGACGCCGGGGAGCTGGAGCGGATGCGGAAGATACGGGAAAAGCTGACGAACAGCTGAGGAGAGAGCATGGACGGGAGACTACTGGCTCAGGCCAGAGAGGAAAAGGAAAATATCCGCCGCCAGGCCCTGCGCACAGACCGGCAGCGCCATGAGGAGGCATACGCCAGGGTGCCCGAACTGCAAAAGCTTGACGCGGACATCGCGGCCCTGGTGCCCAGGGCCGCCGCGGGCATTATGAACGGCAAAGGCTCCCTGGACGATCTGCGGGCCCGGAGTTTGGAGCTGCAGGCCCGGCGGGCGGAACTTCTCACCGCCCACGGCTGGCCCATGGACTTTCTGGACGGGGCGTGGGACTGCCCCCGCTGCCGGGACACGGGCTACGTGGAGGGCCAGATGTGCGACTGCCTTAAAGCGCTCTACGAGAAGGCCCGGGTCCGGGACCTCTCCGCCCTGCTGACGGCGGAGAACGAGAGCTTCGGCGACTTTGATCTGAGCTATTACGACGATAGGCCCGACCCGGTATCCGGGGTGTCCCCCCGGGCCCAGATGGAGACGGTCTACGGCCTGTGTAAAGATTATGCCCGCAGCTTCGGCCGGGGGCACATGGACCTGCTCTTCCGGGGCGGGACCGGTCTCGGCAAGACGTTCCTTTCCGCCTGCATCGCCCGGGAGGTGGCCAAAAGGGACTTCTCCGTGGTGTACGAGACCGCCGTGGCGGCCATGGAGGCCTATCGCGGCGCCCGGGGCTATGACGCCGATGAAGACGCTCAGGACAAGGTCCGGCGTATGGAATGCTGCGACCTGCTCATATTGGACGACCTGGGCACGGAGAGCGTGAACTCCCTGTCCGTCAGCGCCCTCTATACCCTGGTGAACACCCGGCTGACGGCCCGGAAGAGCACCATCATCAGCACCAACCTCACCGCGGAGCAGATGGCGGCCCGGTACCCGGCGCCCATCGTCTCCCGGCTGGAGGGGGAGTATCAGGTGCTGTCCTTCGTAGGCAGCGACGTCCGGGCGCTGAAAAAGGCCCGGAGCCTGGGTTGACAGGGGCTCCGACGGGAGCGTATAATATCCTGCGCGAGGTAAATTTAACATGGCATTGCTGGCGTAGAAAACAAAAATGACCACGGTCGATAGGGCAAGCTGAGGCTTGCCGCTTTGCCGTGGTCTTTTTGCGCCCATTTGGGTCCAAGTTTTTTGTTTTCGAGGTCATTTTGTCATGAAAAACCAACGCAATATCTATATCCTTTACGCCGTGTCATTTTTGCAGGGCATGGTGTTTTACGCCCCCGTGGCCTCCCTGTACCGCCAGGCCCGGGGCCTGAGCCTGGGGCAGATCGCCCTTCTGGAAAGCGTTTCCTTCCTCATTCAGCTGGCCATGGAGCTGCCCTGGGGCGTGCTCGCCGACCGCATCGGCTACAAAAAAACCATGCTCGCCGGCTGCGGCGTCTTCGCCCTTTCCAAGCTCATCTTCTGGCGGGCGGACAGCTTTGGGGGCTTTTTTCTCGAGCGGGTACTCTTGAGCGCCGCCGTGGCCGCCCTGTCCGGGGTGGACGAGAGCATATTGTATCTCTCCTGCGGCGACGGGGACAGCCAAAAGGTCTTCGGCCGGTCCGGCGCCTGGAGCACAGCGGGACTTCTCCTGAGCGCCGGGGCCTTCGCCCTTTGGATGGCCGACGACTACGCTCTGGCAGCTCTCGCCACCCTTATCGCCTACGCCCTGGCTGCGGCGCTCACGGCATTCCTCACGGAGGTCCGGCCCCCGGAGAGGGAGCGGCGGGCGCCGGTGCGGGCGTTTTTCCGGCTGCTGGGCGGCACATTGCGCCAGGGGCGGTTTTTGCTCCTGGTAGTCTGCTGGGCGCTGTACGGCGTGGTGCTCAGCACCGTGTGCACCTGGCTCAGCCAGAACCAGTATCTCCGCTGCGGCATGGGGAGCCAAGCCATGGGCTGGGTCTATATCGCCGTGTCGGCGGTATCCATGGCCGGCATGTTTTCCCAGCGCTTCACCGACAGGGTGGGCCGGGCCCGGGCCGTGCTGGGCACGCTGGCACTGACGGGCGCGGCCTGCGTCACGCTGACGCTGACCCGCTCGGCGGTCCTCTCCGTGGGCTGCATCCTCTTTCTGGAGGGCTCCAGCGCCCTCATAAGCCCCCTCATGGGCCAGGTGTGGAACCGGCAGGTGGCCACCGCCGACCGGGCCACCCAGCTGAGCATCTACGCGGTGCTGGATGAGGCCGTGGCCGCCGGGGGCACCCTTGTCTTTGGCCGGGCGGCGGACGTGTCCCTGGACACGGCGTTTTGGCTGGGCGGGGTGGTGTGCATCCTCTGCGCCCTGGCCGCAGGTATCTTCTGCCGGCGGTATTTCCGATAATAGGCATAAACCGGATACCGGGAGAGTGATATGCTCTCCCGGTATTTATTATAGGTCCACCGTCTTTGTGGCTATCCTTTCGCAGAAGGCCCGGTCGTGCTCCACGAACAGCAGCGTTGGCCGGGCCCGCAGAATGAGCTGCTCGATCTGCATACGGCTGAGCACGTCGATATAGTTCATGGGCTCGTCCCACACGTACAGATGGGCCTGCTGGCAGAGGCTGCGGGCGATGAGCACCTTTTTCTTCTGCCCGGCGGAGTAGTCGTCCATGTCCTTGTCGAACTGCTCCCGGTCGAAGTCCAGCTTGCGCAGTATCGCCCGGAACAGGTCCCCGTCTATGCCGCACCGGTCGGCGTAGTCCGCCAATCGCCCGGCCAGGCCCGCCGTGTCCTGGGGCACATAGGATATCCGCAGTCCCTCGCCCCGCTCCAGCACGCCGGTATAGGGGATATCCTCCCCGCAGATGAGCTTCAGGAGGCTGGACTTGCCCGCGCCGTTGCGGCCAACGAGGGCGATCCGGTCCCCCCGCTCCACGGTGAACGCGGCGGGCGGGCATACCGGCCCTTCTCCGTAGTCCACCGTCAGGTCCTGCAGAAGCGCCAGCCGGGGGCTGTGCCAAGACAAAGGCGACAGCTTCAGGTCCTCGGCGCTCTCAATGTTTTTCAATAGCTTCGACTTCTCCTCCACCGCCCGCTGCTGCCGGGCCTGGATGGCCTTGGCGCGGCTCATCTGCTTTTTGGCCTTGGCCCCCTGCTTGGGCGCCCAGCCCTTGATGTTGTCCACCTTGTTCCGGTCGATCCCCGTCTTGCGCCGCTCCGCCGCGTCCGACCAGCCGGCTTTCTCCCGGGCGGTCTGTTTGAGGCGTTTTATCTCCTTTTTCAGCTTTTCGTTCTCCGCCAGCTCAAACTCGTCCTGGTTCTGCTTGTTCTCCCACCAGGTGGAAAAGTTCCCACGGCACACCTGGATATCCGCCCGGTTGATGGACAGGATGTGGTCCACGCACCCGTCCAGAAAGGCCCGGTCGTGGCTCACCAGGATGAACCCCTTTTTCCGCCGCAGATAATCGCTCACCAGCTCCCGGCCCCGCATATCCAGGTGGTTGGTGGGCTCGTCGATGAGCAGGAAGGCGTTCTCCCGCAGGAACATGGCCGCCAGCAGCGCCTTGGTGCGCTCCCCGTTGGACAGGGTGGAGAAAGGCCGGTACAAAATGCCCTCCTCCACGTCCAGGGCCGCCAGCTCCCGCCGCAGCTTCCACGCCGGGGCGTCCGGGCACACCGCCTCCAATACGCCGGCGGTGTCAGCGTCCGGGTCCTGAACGGGATAGGGAAAATACTCGAACTCCACCGGGGCCGTGATGGTCCCCTGGTACTCGTACCGGCCCATGAGCAGCTGCAGAAAGGTTGTCTTGCCCCGTCCGTTGCGGCCGGTGAAGCCCAGACGCCAGTTGGTGTCCACCTGAAAGCTCACGTGCCGGAAGATGTAGTCATAGCCCCCGCCATAGGCGAAGGACAGGTCGGAAACGTCTATCAATGCCATAAAGTCATGCCCTCCCAAAAACAAAAATATCGGCCGCGGGAGAACGCTCCCACAGCCGACGGAGGGCATAGTCATCGCCTATGCCGCTGAATATCGGATGAAAAGAATGCCGCTCCCCGCAGGACCGGCATGACGAAACGGCGGCTCGCGCCGCCGGGCCTATGGTAAGCCCGTCATGCCACGCTGTCAGCAGGAAGCGTTGATCATCTTTTCACCTCAGATCATTATCAGATGAGCAGAGTATACCATATCCTGGCCCAAAACGCAACACCGCCGCGGAGAGTTCTCCGCGGCGGGCCGTTATTTTATACTTCTGCAATGTCCCGCACCAGGCAGGTAAGCTCGCCGTCCTGTACGTCTACCACTAATGTGGCCCCGGCGGGGATGTCGCCGGAGAGGAGCTTCTTCGCGATGAGGGTCTCGGCGGCGCTTTGCAGGTACCGTTTGAGAGGCCGGGCGCCGTACACCGGGTCGAAGCCTCTATCGATGATGAGCTCGGTGGCGGCGGGGGTGAATTCCAATCCCAGACCCTTGTCCGCCAGGCGCTGACGCAGGCTGTCGGTGAGGATGGCGATGATGCCGGTGAGGTTCTCCTTCGTCAGGGGCTTGAAGAACACCGTCTCGTCCAGCCGGTTCAGGAATTCCGGCCGGAAGCTGCGCTGCAGCTCCCCCATGACAGCGGCCTTTGCCTCGGCCGTGATGTCCCCGTCCGGGCCGATGCCCTCCAATAGATAGGGGCTGCCCAGGTTGGACGTCAAAATAATGACGGTGTTTTTAAAGTCCACCGTCCGGCCCTGGGAGTCCGTGATGCGCCCGTCGTCGAGAATTTGCAGGAGGATGTTGAACACGTCCGGGTGGGCCTTTTCCACCTCGTCAAAGAGGACCACGCTGTAGGGCCGGCGGCGCACCGCCTCGGTGAGCTGGCCGCCCTCGTCATAGCCCACGTATCCCGGAGGGGCGCCGATGAGCCGGGAGACGGAGAACTTCTCCATGTACTCGGTCATGTCGATGCGGACCATGCTCTTCTCGTCGTCGAAGAGGGCCTGGGCCAGGCTCTTGGCAAGCTCCGTCTTGCCCACGCCGGTGGGGCCCAGGAAGAGGAAGGAGCCGATGGGCCGGTTGGGGTCCGCGATGCCCGCCCGGGAGCGCAATATGGCCTCGGTGACGAGGCGCACCGCCTCGTCCTGGCCCACCACACGCTGGTGCAAGATGTCCTCCAGGTGCAGGAGCTTTTCCCGCTCGCCCTCCATGAGCCGGGCCACGGGGATGCCCGTCCAGCGGGCCACGATGCCGGCGATCTCCTCCTCGGTCACCGCGTCCTGCACAAGGCTCTCGCTCCTGTGGGGGGCGGCCTCCGCCTCGGAGAGCTTCTTTTGAAGGGCCGGGATGGTCTCGTATTTGAGCCGGGCGGCCTTTTCATACTCATAATTCTGCTGGGCCCGCTCCATGTCGGCGGTCTGGCGCTCGATCTCGGCCTTGAGGCCCTTCACCGCGTCCACGTCCGCCTTCTCCGCCTCCCAGCGGGCCTTCATCTCCGCGAAGGTCTCCTTCTCGGCGGCCAGCTCCTGGCGGAGCTTTTCCAGACGGTCCTGACTCAGGCGGTCCGTCTCCTTTTTGAGGGCCATCTCCTCGATCTCCATCTGCATGATGCGCCGGCGCACGTCGTCCAGCTCGGAGGGCATGGAGTCTATCTCCGTGCGGATGAGGGCGCAGGCCTCGTCCACCAGGTCGATGGCCTTGTCCGGCAGGAAGCGGTCGGTGATATACCGGTTGGACAGGGTCGCCGCCGCCACCAGGGCCGCGTCATGGATGCGCACGCCGTGGTATATCTCGTAGCGCTCCTTCAGGCCCCGGAGGATGGAGATGGTATCCTCCACCGTGGGCTCCTCCACCAGCACGGGTTGGAACCGGCGCTCCAACGCGGCGTCCTTTTCGATATATTTCCGGTACTCGTCCAGGGTAGTGGCGCCGATGCAGTGAAGCTGCCCTCTCGCCAGCATGGGCTTTAAGAGGTTGCCCGCGTCCATGCTGCCCTCGGTCTTTCCGGCGCCCACGATGGTGTGCAGCTCGTCGATGAAGAGCAGTATTTTCCCCTCGCTCTTGGCGATCTCCTCCAGCACGGCCTTGAGGCGCTCTTCGAACTCGCCCCGGTATTTGGCCCCGGCCACGAGGGCGCCCATGTCCAGGGAAAACACGGTCTTATCTTTGAGCCCCTCGGGCACGTCGCCCCGGACGATACGCTGGGCCAGGCCCTCGGCGATGGCGGTCTTGCCCACGCCGGGCTCGCCGATGAGCACCGGGTTATTCTTGGTCTTGCGGGAGAGGATGCGGATGACGTTTCGTATCTCCGTGTCCCGGCCGATGACCGGGTCCAGCTCGTTGTCCCTTGCCCGCTGGACCAGGTCCGTGCCGTACTTTTCCAGGGCGTCATAGGTGTCCTCGGGGCTGTCGGTGGTGACATGGCCGGTCTTGACCTTGGCAAGCTCCGCAGTGAAGCCGTCCTTCGTCACGTTATACTGCCGCAGGATATCCCGGATGGCGGGGGTGGGGTGGGCGAAGATGCCCAGCATCAGGTGCTCCACGGACACGTACTCGTCCTTGAGCTGGGCGGCCACCTTCTGGGCGAAGTCGATTATTTTGCCGAACTCGTTGGAGGGGTACACGCTCTGGGCCCCCTGGACCTTGGGCAGCTTCCCGATGGCCCCGTCCAGGGCCGCGAGCACGCCGTCGCAGTCCACGCCCATGCGGCCGAACAGGGTGGGGATGAGCCCCCCGTCCGCGTCCACCAGGGCATAAAAGAGGTGCTCCGCCGTGACATACTGGTTGTCGTTCTCCCGGGCCATGGCGGTGGCGTTGTTGATGGTCTCTATGGTCTTCTGTGTCAGCTTGTCGCTGTTCATAACAGGTCACTTCCTTTGGATTTAATCATGACTTCTTAGGCCCCCTTGTGCAAAGGGGGCTGTCAGCGCCTTAAGCGCTGACTGGGGGATTGTTCTCCGGCGTACAACCCCTCCGCCTCGCTGTCGCTCGGCACCTCCCCTTGCACAGGGGAGGCTTTTTGCCGGTTCCCGCCGGGCGTCGGGCTGGCATTGGGCGGCCCGTATTACAATATCGTATTCCCCGCGCGGAGCCAGGCAAGATACTCGCTCTCCACGTCCCGGGGGGCCATGTTCCCGGCGAGATACCCTTTCATGAGCCGGTCAAAAAGCTGCACGTAGGCGCTGATGGCCGCAGCCACGTCGCCGGTGGCATAGTCCCGCCGGCCCGGCAGGGCGATGGTGCGGGTGAAGCGTCCCGGATAGAGGGCGTAGTCCGTGGCGTAGCTCTTGTGGGGAGCGATCAATTCATCCTCCACCTGCTTCCACAGCCGGAAGAAATCCCCCATGGCGTCCAGAAGCTCCCTGGACTGGGTGCGGAACACCACGGAAAGCTCCCCCAGGGCCTCCTCCCTGTCCCGGTACAGCTCCACGGAGTACTTCACCGTGGGCCGGTAGCGGTACTGGAGGCTGGACTTCATGCTCATGGTCATGGCGTTGGGGGCCACGAAGGGCACCAGGTCCGTGTCCGCGCCCAGTATCTCCCCGATCTGGCGGAAGATGTCCTGGACCCGGCGCTCCGGCGTCACCATGTCCGTGTACTCGGCCAGTATCTGGTTCACCAGGGCCGAGCGGTTGGTGCCCATCCGATGGGCCAGGGCATCCACCGCCCGGACCACGTCGTCGGAGAGCATCAGGCTGTACAGGGTCTTCTTCATATCTCTCACCTCAGAAATATTCTACCGCGCTATATAAACTTTGTCAAGCGATTTATATAAAAAATCTGCGCATATTTTTAGCTTGCCCACAAAAATACCGCCCTATCCAACGGGACAGGGCGGTATAAGTTTTATCTCTCAGCTGGTGATGACATAGGAGTCCCCCACCTCGGGGACCAGGCCCATGACGGGTACGAACCGCACGTCGGCGTCGCCGTCGTTCATCTTGTCCACGGCCAGCTCCATGTCATTCGCCAGCACCTCCGGGCTGGTGGGGCAGTAGAGCCGGGCGAAGAGCCGCCAGAAGATGGAGATATCCTGGCCGGTCCGGGCCCCCAGGCCCTGCCGGAGGCTGGCGTCATTGAGGCGCACGGACACCGCCGTGCCGGTCCCCTCCAGCGCCTGGACCACCCGCCGGCCCATCTGGCACACGGCCACCACCGGGTCCGGGCTGGTGCGAAGCTCCGTGGTGTAGGTAAAGCCCGTCTCCGAGTCGGTCACGGGGTGCTCCAGGTCCGCCAGGATGATCTCGTCGAAACCCATGGAGGCCAGCTCCTTCGCCAGGTCCGTGATATAGGTGCGCACCGTCTGGTTATAGGGGTCCACCCAGTACCGGCCGCTGTCGTCCCGGTAGGTCATGCCGTCCTTCATGAGCGCCACAGGCCAGTTCCGCTGGGCCAGCAGGGTGTCGGTGAAGCAGCTGATCTGCGCCACGGCGGTCTTCCCCGCCCCGTGCAAGGCGTCGATGGCCTCGGACACGTCCGCGGTGCCGGAGGTGCCGTAGGACACGGCGGTGGGCGCCACGGAGGACCAGGCCAGCTGGCCGCTGGAGTCCTTCATCTGGAAAACGGCGGCGTTATAGTAGTCCCCGTCGGTCACAGAGGCCACCGCGGAGGTCAGGTTCCCGCTCATCACGTCGCTTATGGCGATGAACCGGCCATGGATGGGCTTTAGGTCCTCCCAGCCGCCCATGTCCACGTCCTCAAAGTCCGGGTCCTCCCAGATGACCTCCACCGGCACCGGCTCAAAGGTGGGCTCCGGCGTGACGGCCGCGGGGTCCTCCTCCGGGACCTGCTCCTCTTTCTCTTTACCGAAGGGCAGCTCCAGGTGCGCTCCCTCGTCGTCGTACACCGCGTACTGCTGCAAGAAGTAGAACAGCGACACGGCGCCGACCAGAAGCAGCGCCAGCACGAACAGGAATATGTTCAGGGGCACCTTGAATTTCCGGCGGCCCCTGTATATGTCCTTGGGACGGTAGGGCATTTATTTCTCCATATCGCGTATCTGGCCGAGACGGCGGATGTGGCTCTCCCCGTTGGAAAAGCCCGTGTCCAGATAGGTGTCCACGATGCGCTTGGCAAGCTCGGGGCCCACCACGCGCCCGCCCAGGCACAGGACGTTGGCGTCGTTGTGCTGGCGGCTCATCTCCGCGGAGAAGCAGTCCCCGCACAGGGCCGCCCGGATGCCGGGTATCTTGTTGGCGGCGATGGACATGCCGATGCCCGTGCCGCAGACCAGGATGCCCCGCTCATACTTTCCGTCCACTATGGCCCGGCAGAGCTTGTCGGCGTACAGGGGATAGTCCACCGGCTCGCCGCCGCAGCCCAGGTCCTCCACGGGGACGCCCCGTTCCTTCAGGTGGTCGATGATGAGCCCTTTCAGGGCATAGCCCGCATGGTCCGATGCGATAGCGATCATGATGAAACTCTCCTTTTCAGATGGGGATGAATTCAGGCTTTCTCTTGGTGAACACGGTGACGTACCTGAAACCACAGGCGCTCAACACCTGCTGGCCTATGTCCACGCACTTGGCCGCGTCCTCCGGCCGGTGGGCGTCGGAGCCCACGGTGACGATCTCGCCCCCCAGGGACTTATAGAGCCTCAGTATCTCCTCCGAGGGGAAGGGGCCCACCCCGTCCCGCAGGCCGGAGCAGTTGATCTCGATGCCCTTGCCGTTTTGGATGACGGTCTTCAGGATATTTTCGATGCGGTCCCCGTGCTCGGCGAGGGTGAGCCCTGTGTCCACCCCCTGCCAGGAGGCGTACCGGCGGAAGTAGCCGATATGGGCCATCACGTCGAAATAGTTTAAGTCCGCCACCCACTGCAGGTCCCGCAGATAGATGTCGGTGAGCTCTTTGCAGAACGCCGGATCCCGGTAGTCCTGCTCATGGAAGTCCCCGTGCTCCCGGGTGATATGATAGGAGCCCAGGATGAAGTCCAGCCACGGGGGGCTGGAGAGCTCCCCCACCAGCTCCGGATGGAAGATGAGCTCGGCCAGCTCCATGCCCATGCGCAGATGCATATCCCTGGGGATACGGTCCTTCGCCGCCTCGTAGGCCTCCAGCTCCCTTTGGGCCACGGTGAGACACTCCTGGTGGAACTGAAGCGTCCGCCAGTCCACCGTGTCGCAGTGGTCCGTGATGCAAAGCCACCGCACCCCGGCGGCATACTCCGCCGTCACCATGTCCAGGTATTTTGCGTGACTGTCCAGGGATATATCCGTGTGGCAGTGATAATCGACTAAAACGGCCATGTGTCTGTAAACCACCTCAAGAATGTTGCGCAGTACGCGGTGCTGACCTCTGTACCGGCCAGCACGGGATAGAACATACAGAATAGTCCAATGCAGGCCGCCGTGAAGCCTCCCACGGAGGCCTTCCAATGGGGGTCTTTTTGGTAAAGGTCCGCGAAAATATAGCTGATGGCCAGCACCAGAAACACCACGCTGGGGAAGTAGTGATAGGCGAAGACGAGCCTGCTCACCAGCACCCAGGGCAGGAGATTGGCCAGGTACCCGATGAGGATGAATATGGCCCGCTCGTCCTTCTCCTTTACAGCCAGCCACCCCATGCCCACCATGGCGGCCAGGCCCGCCCAGGAGACGATGGGGCTGTTGAAGGAGGCGAAGCGGATGGTGGTCCCGGCGCCGGGATTGTCCATGTAGTAGAGGATGGGCCGCACGTCGAACAGCCACTGGTACCACTTGGAGGAATAGGGATGGGTGGATTCCAGGCCGGAGTGGTAGTTCCACATATAGGTCTGGTTATCCAGCACCACCTTCAAATACTTGGGGCTGAACCAGCGGAAGGGCCCGTCCGCCCCCTGGCTGGGGCCGTAGGCCCAGTAGCTGCAGTAGTACACCGCGCAGGGCACCAGCACGAAGAAGAGAAGGCACCAGCCCACGTTGTGGAGGAACGCCCGCCGCACCGCCTTCCTCTCCCGGACGAAGCGCATGATCCAGTAGACGGCCCACAGCACCCCCAGGCCCGCGCCGGCATAGATGCATATCCACTTTGTCGCCGCGCCGAGACCGAAGGAGAGACCCGCGAGGCCCAGCCACAAAAGCCGCCTCTTCTCCCGGTCCGGCGGTTCCGTGAGCCAGAGGTACATGAAGAGGTTCATCAATATGATGAAAAACACCGCGTAGGAGTCGATGGTGGCCAAGCGCGGCTGGACGAAGTGCATGAAGTCAAAGGCGAACACCGTGCTGCCGCAGGCCGCCGCGGGGAGATACCCGAACATGCGCTTTAAGAGCAGATACAGCGCCGGCAGCATCAGCACGCCGAAGAGCGTCCCCATGAACCGCCAGCCGAAGGGCGTCATGCCGAACAGCCGAATGCCGATGGCCAGTATCATCTTGCCCAGGGGCGGGTGGGTGATCTCATAGGGCCAGCGCTCCTGGATGTGCTCCAGGGCCGTGCGGGCAAAGTATATCTCGTCGAAGTAGGTGCCGTTTTTGTAGCTGTAGGCGGCGGGTATCACGTCCTGCTCGTCCAAAAGCATTTCGCACCCCGGCGCGGCGGTGATGTCGGCGGCGTCCAGCAATAGCCCGTCCTCGCCGTAGACCGCCACCTCCCCCAGGTACTCCTCCCCGCCGGAGATGATGCGGATATACCGCACCGGCCCCCGGTCAGCGTTTAAGTAGGCGTCGTTCCAGCGGAAGAGCTGGGTGTACTCCTGGGTCATGCCGGAGGTGAAGTCCTCCTTCATCTGGGTCTCCCATTCCTCCCCGTCCAGGGAGAACTGCAGCTCATAGGGCTCGGTGCAAAGACCCGAGTAGTAGCGGAGAGATGTGATATACTGGGGCTCCGTAAGCTCCAGCTGGGCGTAGGTGTTGCCCTGCTCATAGTGGAGGAAGGTCTGGGGCGCCTTGGTGGAGCCCAGGCCGATATAGGCGATGCAGGCCCACACCGCCGTCAGGGCGGCCAGCACCAGCCAGTCCGCCTTCTTCATGGCCCGGTCCGGGGCGGGGCGCACCTCCCCCTCCGGCGTGGCCAAAGCCGCCCGGCGGTGGATGGCCGCCCAGCGCAGGCACCACAGCAGTATCCCCAGGGCCACCGCCAGCGGGAAGATGATCGTCAGATTGTTTATCATATCGCGCACCGTCATATGGGTGTTCCTTTTCCGTGCTCGCTTTATAGTCAGACACAGGTATTATATACCAAAACCGGGGACACTGCAATGTCCCCGGTAAAGATTAAAGGAATGTTCGCTTTTTAAAACCGCTTTTTCTTTTTGCCGCCCGCCTTCTCCCCCGCGATGTCCGCGAACTCCTGCAGAAGCTCCTTCTGCCGGTGGTTCATGTTCTTGGGGGTGGTCAGGTCCACGGTCACGAACTCGTCGCCCTTGAGCCCTGTGCGCAGGCTGGGCACGCCCTTGCCCCGCAGGCGGAACACGCTGCCCGTCTGGGTGCCCTCGGGTATGTTCAGGCTCACCTGGCCGTCCAGGGTGGGCACCTGTATCTCCGTGCCCAGGGCCGCCTGGACGAAGCTGATGGAGGCGGTGGTGTAGAGGTTGGTCCCGTCCCGCCGGAAGGTGGGGCTGGGCCGGACCTGGACCGTCACCAGCAGATCCCCGGCGGGCCCGCCGTTGGCCCCGGCGTTGCCCTGGCCCCGGAGGGACACGGTCTCCCCGTCGTCGATGCCCGCGGGGATGGACACATTCAGCTTCCGCTGGGCCCGGATGGACCCGGCGCCCCGGCACTTGCTGCAGGGGGAGTGGATGATGCGCCCCGTGCCGCCGCACTTGGGACAGGGGCCGGTGGACTGCATCATGCCAAAGGGGGTGCGCTGCTGGCGCATCACCGTGCCGCTGCCCCGGCAGTCGGGGCACACCTCCGGCGTGGTGCCGGGGGCGCAGCCGGTGCCCTTGCACTCCGGGCAGGGGTCCACCTTGGTGACGTTTATGTCCTTCTTGCAGCCAAAGGCCGCCTCCTCAAAGGAGATGGCGAGCCTCACCCGCAGGTTCTCCCCCCGGCGGAGGCCGGTGCGGGACTGCTGCCGGGCGCCGCCAAATCCGCCGAAGCCCCCGAAGCCGCCAAAAATGTCCCCGAAGATGTCCCCCAGGTCGCTGAAATCTCCGTTGAAACCGCCGGCGCCCGCGCCATAGCTGGGGTCCACGCCGGCGAAGCCGAACTGGTCGTACTTGGCCTTCTTGTCCGGGTCGGACAGCACGGCATAGGCCTCGTTGGCCTCCTTGAACCGGGCCTCCGCGGCCTTGTCGCCGGGGTGCAGGTCCGGGTGGTTGGCCTTGGCGGCCTGGCGGTATGCTTTTTTGATCTCCTCGTCCGTGGCGCCCTTTTTCAGCCCCAGGACCTCATAATAATCCCGTTTGTCTGCCATTAAAATCACTACCTCTTAGGCTCCCTTGTGCAAAGGGAGCTGGCACGGCGAAGCCGTGACTGAGGGATTGTTCTCCAGGGTACGACAACCCCTCCACCGCACTTCGTGCGGTCCCCCTCCCCTTGCACAGGGGAGGCTTGGTGGTTTTTTCTTCGCTCGGCACCTCCCCTTGCACAGGGGAGGCTTTTTCAACGGAGGGCGCGGGAAAACGCGCCCTCCGTCTCCGCTTCTTACTTATTGTCCGGGTCGACCTCGGTATAATCCGCGTCGTAGTAGGTCTGGCCGTTGTCGGCCTGGCCGCCGCCCATGTCCGGGCCGGGGCCGGCGTTGGGGCCCGCGCCCTGGTTGGGGGCCGCCTGCTGATAGAGCTTCTCGGATACCTTGTAGAAGGCCTGGGTCAGCTGCTCGGTGGCGGTCTTGATGAGGCCGGAGTCGGAGCCGGACAGGGCCGTCTTCAGGTCGGCCAGCTTCTGCTCCACCTCCGCCTTGTCGGCGGCGTCCAGCTTGTCGCCCATCTCCTGCAGGGTCTTCTCGGTCTGGTAGACCATCTGATCGCCGGCGTTGCGCACGTCCACCTCTTCCTTGCGCTTGGCGTCCTCGGCGGCGTACTGCTCGGCGTCCTTCACGGCCTTGTCGATCTCGTCCTTGGAGAGGTTGGTGGAGGCGGTGATGGTGATGTGCTGCTCCTTGCCGGTGCCCAGGTCCTTGGCGGACACGTTCACGATGCCGTTGGCGTCGATGTCGAAGGTGACCTCGATCTGGGGCACGCCCCGGCGGGCCGGCGCGATGCCGTCCAGATGGAACCGGCCCAGGCTCTTATTGTAGGCCGCCAGCTCCCGCTCGCCCTGGAGGACGTTGACCTCCACGCTGGTCTGGTTGTCCGCCGCGGTGGAGAAGATCTGGCTCTTGCGGGTGGGGATGGTGGTGTTGCGCTCAATGAGCTTGGTGCACACGCCGCCCAGGGTCTCGATACCCAGGGACAGGGGCGTCACGTCGAGGAGCAGGATGCCCTCCACATCGCCGCCCAGCACGCCGCCCTGGATGGCGGCGCCCACGGCCACGCACTCGTCGGGGTTGATGCCCTTGAAGGGCTCCTTGCCGGTGAGGGCCTTGACCTTCTCCTGCACGGCGGGGATACGGGTGGAGCCGCCCACCAGCAGGACTTTGCTCAGCTGGCCCGCGGAGAGGCCCGCGTCGGAAAGCGCCTGCTGCACGGGGCCCACGGTCTTTTCCACCAGATGGGCCGTCAGCTCGTTGAACTTGGCACGGGAGAGGGTGATGTCCAGGTGCTTGGGGCCGGTGGCGTCGGCGGTGATATAGGGCAGGTTTATCTGCGCCGTGGTCACGCCGGACAGGTCGCACTTGGCCTTCTCGGCGGCTTCCCGCAGCCGCTGCATGGCCACCTTGTCGCCGGACAGGTCCACGCCGGAGCTCTTGCGGAACTCGTCCACCAGCCACTTGGTGATGGCCTCGTCGAAGTCGTCGCCGCCCAGGCGGTTGTTGCCGGCGGTGGCCAGCACCTCGATGACGCCGTCGCCGATCTCCAGCACGGACACGTCGAAGGTGCCGCCGCCCAGGTCGTAGACCATGATCTTCTGGTCGGACTCCTTGTCCAGGCCGTAGGCCAGGGCCGCGGCGGTGGGCTCGTTGATGATGCGCTTGACGTCCAGGCCCGCGATCTTGCCCGCGTCCTTGGTGGCCTGGCGCTGGGAGTCGGTGAAGTAGGCGGGCACGGTGATGACCGCCTCGGTGACGGTGGTGCCCAGATACGCCTCCGCGTCCTTCTTCAGCTTGGCCAGCACCATGGCGCTGATCTCCTGGGGGGAGTAGCTCTTGCCGTCCACGGTGACCCGGTAGCCGGAGCCCATCTCCCGCTTGATGGAGCTGATGGTCCGGTCGGGGTTGGTGACGGCCTGGCGCTTGGCCACCTGGCCCACCATGCGCTCCCCGTCCTTGGAGAATGCCACCACGGAAGGCGTGGTGCGCGCGCCCTCGGCGTTGGTGATAACGGCCGCCTCGCCGCCCTCCATGACGGCCACGCAGCTATTGGTAGTACCCAGGTCGATACCGATGATCTTTCCCATTTTGATGTTCCTCCTGTATTCAAAATTCGCAGTTTATATATTTTCATGTCCCATCCGGGACGGGTTTACATTTTAATTGGCCACCTGGACCTTGGCGAAGCGGATGACCTTATCGCCCAGCTTGAAGCCCTTTTCCAGCTCCAGGACGATCTCGCCCTCGCCGTATTTTTCATCCTCGATGTGCAGCAGCGCGTCGTGGAGGTTGGCGTCGAACTTCTTCCCCACGGTCTCGATCTCCGTGACCCCCAGGCCCTCCAATATGGCCTTGAGCTGGTTGAAGATGCCCTCCACGCCCTTGCGGGTGTCGTCGTCCGTCTCGTGCTGGATGGCCCGGGCCAGGTTGTCGTACACCGGCAGGAACTTCTTCACCGTGTCCGCCCGCACGTCGGCGTAGATGCTCTCCCGCTCCTTCTGGCTGCGGCGGCGGTAGTTATCGTACTCCGCCAGCATGCGCAGGTACTTGTCGTTGGCCTCGGCCAGGCTGGCCTTCAGGGTCTCCGCCTCGCTTGGCTTTTTCTCCTCGGGGGCCGGTTCCGGCGCGGGCTTCTGGGCTTCCTCGGTCTTTACCTCTTTTGCCTTGGGCTCCTCGGGCTGCTGGGGCTTGTTCTTTTTCTCATCCTTCTTGCTCATGGTGTTCACTTTCCTTCAAAACCAGTTTGTTATCAAGGCCCGCCGGGGCGTCGGTGCCGGCCAGAAGCCGGCTCAGGCCCGCGGCGATATAGCTCAGCTTGGCGGCCACGCCGGAATAGTCCATGCGGGTGGGGCCCACCACGCCGATGTAGCCCCGCATGCCGTCCCCGGCGTCGTAAGAGGCCATGACCACACTGGAGTCCTTCAGCTCCTCCGCCAGGTTCTCCGGTCCGATGGTCACCCGGATGCCGTCCGCGCCCATGCCCGCGGGGGGCAGGTCGTCCACCAGGCGGCTGCCGTCGGCGATGAAGTTCATCAGGGCGTGGGCCTTGTCCGGGTCCCGGTACTCCGGCTGATTGAGGAGCCGGGAAGCTCCGGCTATCCCCACAGGGGCCGTTCTCGCCGCCGCCAGGCACTCCATGGTGAAGCTGGCCACCACCGCCACCAGGCCGTAGGTGTCCCCCGCGGCCCGCTCCGTGGAGCGGATAATGGACTCGGTGATCTCCCGGTCCGTCACGCCGGTGAAGTTGGCGTTGAAGAGGGCGGAGAGGGTGGTGATCTGCTCCTGGTGGACGGAGAAGGGCAGGTGGATGAGCTTGTTCTTCACCATGTTGTCGGTCAGCAGCGCCACCACGATGAAGGTGTTCTGGTCCACATAGATGAAGTCGAAGCGCTTCACCGCCACCGGCGGCTTCATGGTCAGGGCGTAGGCCGGGTACTGGGTCATGGAGCTGGTGAGCTGCCCCACCTCCGCCATGAGCTTTTCGATCTGCTCGTCCTTCCGGGCCAGCTTCTCGTTGATGGCGGCGGTCTCCGCCTCGGTGAGCTTCTGCTTCTCCATCAGCTCGTTGACATATAGCCGATAGCCCGCCGGGGAGGGGACCCGCCCCGCGCTGGTGTGAGGCTGCTCCAGGTAGCCCATAGCGGTGAGCTCGCTCATCTCGTTGCGGATGGTGGCCGAGGAACAGCCGATCTGCTCCGCCAAATGCTTGGAGCCCACCGGCTCGGCGGTGGCGATGTAGCCCTCCACCACGGCGGTCAGTATGCGCTTTTTTCTCTCGCTCAGGTCCATGCGCGCCTCCTGGCATTCCCAGCTCATTGGTGCTAGCACTCTTTCTTTCCGAGTGCTAATTTACCACGTCTTTCAGTGTATGTCAAGGGGCGGGGGATTATAATTTGTAATTTGTTCATGATTTGGGGGAAGAAAACAAAAGGATCGGACCACACTTGACAAACAAGCATAGTCCGGTCTATAATGAACACACAAAAAGGGCGCTGTGACAAGCGGTTAGCCCGAGTTGGTTACAGTTCTAGAACTGAACCGTCACCCTGCCCGGTGGCGGTTCGTCCTTCTTACAGTCAACGTTATCGTATATCTTCCGATATGTAACGTCAGCGTAATAGGCATACGCCACACCCCCTTTCAGGGAGTGTGATTAACCGCCTGCCGTTGTACAGCGCCCTGGTGCCGAAGCACCAAAAGCAGGATATCATACCTGCGCAAAAAAGACAAGCCCCCGGGACCGCAGTCCCGGGGGCGTCTGTTTTGTTATCAGTTGAGGAAGTCCCTCAGTTTCTTTGACCGGGAGGGGTGGCGGAGCTTGCGCAGGGCCTTGGCCTCGATCTGGCGGATGCGCTCACGGGTGACCTGGAACTCCTTGCCCACCTCCTCCAGGGTGCGGGTACGGCCGTCCAGGATGCCGAAGCGCAGCTCCAGCACCTTCTTCTCCCGGGGGGTCAGGGTGTCCAGCACGTTCATGAGCTGCTCCTTCAGCAGCGTGAAGCTGGCGGCCTCGGAGGGCTCGGAGGCCCCCTCGTCCTCAATGAAGTCCCCCAGGTGGGAGTCTTCCTCCTCGCCGATGGGCGTCTCCAGGCTCACGGGCTCCTGGGCGATCTTCAATATCTCCCGGACCTTGTCGGCGGGGATGTTCATCTCCTCGGCGATCTCCTCGGCGGAGGGGTCGTGGCCCAGCTCCTGGAGGAGCTGGCGGGACACCCGGATGACCTTGTTGATGGTCTCCACCATGTGCACGGGGATGCGGATGGTCCGGGCCTGGTCGGCGATGGCCCGGGTGATGGCCTGGCGTATCCACCAGGTGGCGTAGGTGGAGAACTTGTAGCCCTTGGTGTAGTCGAACTTCTCCACGGCCTTGATGAGGCCCAGATTGCCCTCCTGGATGAGGTCCAGGAAGAGCATGCCCCGGCCCACGTAGCGCTTGGCGATGGACACCACCAGGCGCAGGTTGGCCTCCGCCATGCGGCGCTTGGCCTCCTCGTCCCCCTCGGCCATGCGGGCGGCCAGGGCCACCTCCTCCTCCGGGGTCAGCAGGGGCACCTTGCCGATCTCCTTCAGATACATGCGCACCGGGTCGTCGGTGGAGAAGCTCTCGGCCACGGCGTCCGTGTCCACGATCTCCTCCTCGGCCACCTCGCCGATCTCCAGGTCCTCCAGCTCCTCCAGTTCGTCCAGTTCCTCCAGCTCGGGCAGGGCGTCGTCCTCCAGGGGCGGCAGGAACTCGTCCCCGGCGGTCTCGATGCCCAGATCCTCCAGCTGGTCGTAGACGGCGTCCACCTCGTCGGGGGTGAGGCCCATGTTGTCCAGCACGTCGGAAAGCTCCTTGCTGGTGAGCTTGCCGGCTTTCTTGCCCTTTTCGATGAGCTCGGCGATCTTCTCCTCGTTGGTCTTCTCATGGGCCGGCTGCTCCGAAGCAGCCTCCTCCGCCGGCTTTTCGGCGGCCTCCTCAGCGGCCGCGGCCTTCTTCCGGGACTTCTTTTTGGGGGCAGGCTCCGCGGACACTTCTCCCACAGGTTCCGCCCCGGCGGACATTTCCTCCACAGGCGCCTTCTTTTCAGCGGGAGCTTTCTTCGCCGCCTTTTTCTTGGCAGGCTTGGCCTCCGCCTCCACGGGAGCGGCGGTCTCTTCCGTCACGGGGGCGGTCTGGTCCGCCACGGGGGCGGCGGTCTCTTCCGTTGCTTTCTTTTTCTGTGCAGCCATCCTTATGAACCATACCCTTTCGTTCGTTTCAGCTTTTCCGCGTAGGCCCGCAGGTCATCCCCCGGGGCCGTTTTGTCTTTTTCCGCGCGTATCTTTTTTATGTAGTCGCCCATGGCCTGCTCCGCGGCAGCGGCGGATATCTCGTCCCGCTGCAATATCCCCGTCAGCAGGGCCATCTGTTCGGGCGGGAAGCTCTGCTCCAGCGCAGCTACCGAGAAGCCACTCCCTGCCCGGGCCTGGGCGTATACGGCCTCAAAGAGCCCGCCCAGGGCGGGGCTGGTGAAGTCCTCTTTGCCCAGCGGCAGATTTCTGAACTGCTCCGGGAACCGGCAGAGAAGATTCAGCACCCCCTCCTCCGCCACGGCGCTGGGCACGTTCTGATACCGCAGGCTCCGGTCCGCCGGCTGGGCCGAGCGCAGAGGCGCGGCGGCCTCCCGCTCCCGCTTTTTCCGGGCGGCGGAGGTGTTCTGCCGCCGGACCTTCTCCACCTCCAGCATGAAGGCGTCCCTGGACACATTGGCCTTCTCCGCCGCCCGCATGCCGTATATCTCCCGCTCCACGCTCCCCGGCAGGGAGGCGATCAGCTTTGCGGCGGCCCTCAGATAATTGAGCCGGCCATCGTCGGTCTTCAGGTCGAACTGGGCGGCGGTCTCCTCCAGGCGGTACTCCGTCTGGTTGCCGCTGCGCTCGATGAGCTGGCGGAACTTATCCGGGCCGTTGGCCTGGATGAACTCGTCCGGGTCCTTGGCCCCGGGTATCTTCACCACGTTGATCTTCAGGTCCAGGGGCTGGAGGATGCCGATGGCCCGCTGGGCGGCCTTCTGGCCGGCGGCGTCGGCGTCATAGGCGATGACCACCCGGGTGGTGTAATTGGCCATCAGCCGGGCCTGATCCGGCGTGAGGGAGGTGCCCAGGCTTGCCACGGCGCTGTCGAACCCCGCCTGATGGAGGCTGACAACGTCTATATTTCCCTCCGCGAGAAGAATATATCCGCTTTTGGACTTTTTAGCCAGATTCAGGGCGAAAAGGCTCCGGCTCTTGCTGTAGACGAGAGTATCGGGGCTGTTGAGATACTTGGGCTCCCCATCCCCCAGGATGCGTCCCGAAAAGCCTATGACGTTGCCCCGCACGTCGATGACGGGAAACATGAGCCGGTTGCGGAAGTAGTCGTAAAGCCCGCCCGATTTCCCCACCCGGGAAAGCCCCGCGTCCACCAGCTCCTCGTGGGTGTAGCCTTTGGCGGTCATGGCGTCCGTCAGGGCCTGCCAGCTGTCCGGGGCATAGCCCAGGCCGAAGGGGTTGACCATCTTCACGATGCCCCGCTTCTGTACATATGCCTGTCCCGCCGCGCCCGTGGGAGCCAAAAGCTGGGCCCTAAAGAACCGCGCCGCCTCCCGGTTCAGCTGGAGCATCCGCTCCCGCCGGCCCCGGCGGGGGTCATAGGTGTCCTCGGGCACCTCCATCCCCGCCCGCTTGGCCAGGAACCGCACCGCGTCCGGATAGGAGAGGTTCTCGATCTCCATGATGAAGTTGACCACGCCGCCGCCCTTGCCGCAGCCGAAGCAGTGGTATATCTGCATGCCCTGGTTGACGGAAAAGGAGGGAGTCTTCTCGTTGTGGAAGGGGCACAGGCCGAAGAGGCTGCCGCCGCTCTTTTTCGTCAGCGGCACATAGGAGCCGACCACGTCCACGATGTCGTTGCGCTCCTTCAGTTCCTCGATGAACGATTCAGGGAATGCCATCCGTGGTCACCTCCTTTTTTCCGACAGGCAGCGAGGCCGCCCTACGCCAGTCCGACGCCCGGCGGGAGCCGGCAGTGTGCCGGATGCGGTTGGTGAGCAACGCGAACTTTAGCAGCAGGCATACTGCCGGGCCCGTCCGGGCAAAACCTACCTGGTCCCAGGGCGGCTGAGCCCGACAGGGCCCCTCCCGCTAAAGTTCACTTCGTTCACCGAGCGCGTGCGGGGCACTGCCGTTCTCACCGCCCGTCAAGTTGGCGGCCCCTTACTTCACCGACCAGCTGGCCGGGATGAACAGGTCTTCAAACGTATAGATGGCGAAGCTGTCGGTCATGCCGGATACGTAGTCCGTCACGGCCACGGCCACGCCCTCATTGTCGGCGATGGCCCGGTACTCCGCGGGCAGCTTGTCCGGGTGCTTGCCGTAGTACTCCATGATGGGACCCAGAATGCCCTTCACCTTGGACTCCTCCCCCTTGGCGGTGGGGTTGTGGTACACGGCGGCGTACATGAACTCCTCGAAGGCCTTGTAGGCCTCCTCCATGTCCGGGGAGAAGCCCACCGCGCCCTGGCCGCCGGACACGATGGCGTCCGTGACCATGGCGTTGATGCGCTGGGAGTTGCGGGTGCCCACCCGGGTGCGGATGATGAGGGGCACATCCGTGGCCAGCACGATACCCGCCCTCTCCGCGTCGTCCAGGTCATGGTTCAAATAGGCGATGTGGTCCGCCAGGCGCACCACGTCCGCCTCCACGGTATCCTTGGGCGCGCCGGTGGTGTGGTTCAGGATGCCCATGCGGGTCTCCTGGCAGAGGTTGAGGCCCTGGCCCTCCTTCTCCAGCTTGTCCACCACCCGCAGGCTCTGCTCATAGTGGTGAAAGCCCCCGGTGATGTCCCTGAGGGCCCGCTCTCCGGCGTGGCCGAAGGGGGTGTGGCCCAGGTCATGGCCCAATGCTATGGCCTCGGTCAGGTCCTCGTTGAGGGCCAATGCCCGGGCGATGGTCCGGGCGATGCGGGCCACCTCCAGCGTATGGGTCAGGCGGGTGCGGTAGTGGTCCCCCTCGGGCCGCAGGAACACCTGGGTCTTGTGGCGCAGGCGGCGGAAGGCCTTGGAGTGGGTCACCCGGTCCACGTCCCGCTGGAAGCAGGTGCGCACCTCGTCCTCCGGCTCCGGCACGGGCCGGCCCCTGCTGTTCACGGAAAGCGTCCCGTAGGGCCCGATGATCAGCGCCTCCTGCTGCTGGCGTATCTCCCGAAAGCTGGGCATGACCATACCCCCGATATGTAAAAAAGGTATCGCAAATCACTTTGCAATACCCTTATACGCCGCATTTTTGCTTTTTCCCTTTTTCTCTTGGAAAAAATTTTTTGACGTTTTCGCGGTCAAATATGACGTTTGCGTGATATCCGCCTCCGCCCGGTTGACAGACGGGGCGGCGGACTTTAAAGTAGGATGAGCTCTACAGAAAGGCGGCGCATATCATGGCGGACTGGCCGGAGAAACTGGACGGATTCGTGGCGCAACACAGCGAGGATTACGCCCGGAAGCGGGTGGATTATCTGGGCGTCAACATCGGCGGGGACGAGCCGCTGTTCAAAATATATTATCTGAACGACTACACCCTCACGTTCAGCGAGGGACGGCCGTCCTCCCTCCTTGACCTTCTCCGGGAGCGGGACATGATCCGCTTCCTGACCCTGGCGGAGGACACCGGCGGCCGCCGGCGGTTCCGCTACGACATCGGCCTCAAAAGACGCACCGACGACAATATGGAGGCCCTCTTCGCCTGGCTGAACGAACATGTCAGCATATTCTCCCGGCAGGAGGCCGAGATCCGAACGCTGGCCGCCATGCCCATATGCGACGCGCGGGCGTTTCCCCTGGCCGGCATGCACTTTCTGGGCTTCGTCTCTGAGGACGACCGGGTCACGGCCCTGAAATGCCACTATCTCTGCCGCAGGCATAGGGACGTCTCCACGCCGCCGCGGCTGGGCCGTTATGACAGCGGCTATTTTCTTACCTGGCTGGAGCAGAGCGGCATTCCCGCCATGGAGCGCCTCTGCCCCCTGGTCCGGGACGTGCTGGGCTGCTGCGGCGGAGACGTATGCATGGTGGGGACGGACTACTGGCTCACCGGGGAGCGGAAATATAAAATCTACATCACCGGCCCCATATTCCTCTATCAGGGCCTGGCGGAGGCGTTGGGGAGGGAACAGGACCCCCTGCTGCTCCGGCAGGTCGAAGAGCTGATGGCCTGGGACGACGCCCATCCCCGGTTTTATTGCCCCATCCTGGCCCTGGCCCTGGACGACCGTGACCGGCTTACGATGAATTTCTATTACCGGGAGACGTAAACACCAAAAGCCTCCCTCGGACGAGGGAGGTGGCTCCGGCGCAAGCCGGAGGCGGAGGGAGAGACAGATTATTTCTCTCCCCCAGTCACCGCTTTCAGCGGCGACAGCCCCCTCGTCTGAGGGGGCCTTATTCTATACGTTGGATGCTAAGCCGCGCCGCGCCGCCTCTCACCAATTCTGGGGGTCGGCCGCGTCCTCTACTGTTTGTGGTGTCAATGCGCTCAAAAAGCGGCTCGTAATGTCGGGATCGGGGATGCGAGAATGGGCATCGTGGAGGATGCTCCCGACGGCCCCTCCGGCGACGGCACCCAGGGCGTCGTCGGACAGTTCGGCGCCCTTCACCCGGTCCAACAGGGCCTTGGCCTGCTCTATCGCCAGCTCCTTGCCGTACTCCTTCGCGATGGCGATGACGTCCTCTGCGGACTTTGCCTTTTTCAGCTTCGCGATCATTTCCTCGTTCATTGGATGCTCCTCCTCTTTCATGCTTTTTATTTGAAACGCAGATGCGTCGTCTCTTTTATGTAAAAACAAGGGGCTGTCACGGGAGTGGCAGCCCCTTGTCATGGTTTGGAATTATTTTCCAAACAGGCTACCAATCCAACTCAAGTAATCGTCGATGATGTTACCGCCGGCGACGGCTTCCACCACGTCGTCGGACAGCTCGCCGGTGGCGGACGCTTTCAGCTTGTCAAAAAGCGCCTGCGCCTGCTCCAGTGTCAGCTCCTTGCCATACTCCTTTACAATGGCCAGGACCTCTTCAGGGGACTTAACCCCCCCCGCCAGCTTTTTCAGCATTTCCTCGTTCATCGTTTTTTCTCCTTCTAAAAATGTATTTGAAACGCGCTTCGCGTCGTTTCATCATTTCGTGTTCCGTCTCTTTATACGTTCCAGCCAGGCAAAAGGGCTAATCGGAACGAAAAAATTTCCCTTTAAGATTTTAACATGGCAGAGCCGGCGCCTTCAACGCGCCGGCCATGACATTTTGGTAACCAAACCTGACTTTTACGAAATCCCGTTTTATCCCCCCGGTGCCGCCGTCCCCCGGCCGTTGGTGGCGTCGGTGACCCGCCGGGCCAGTTCCTCCGCCCGGTCAGCCAGGAGCCGCACGGTGAGCTTTGCCCGCTCCGGGTCGGAGGCGTAGTCGCTGTCCGTGAGCTCTCCCTCGTATTCCCGGATGAGCCGGTGGACCCTGTCCACGCTGTCCCAGGGGCAGGCAATGGATAGAAGCGCCATCTCCGGGTCCGGCTCGGTGCCCGCGTCGGCCAGGGCCAGGGCCGCGGCCTTGGAATAGGCCCGCACCAGCCCGCCGCTTCCCAGAAGCGTGCCGCCGAAGTACCGGGTCACCACGCACAGCGCGCCGTATACGTCCGCGCCTTTCAGCACCGCCGCCATGGGGCCGCCCGCGGTGCCGCCGGGCTCCCCGTCGTCGGACCAGCGGCAGGCCCCGTCGGGCATCACCCAGGCCCAGCAGTGGTGCCGGGCGTCGGGATATTTCTTCTTGACCTTCCCAAGGCACTCCCGGGCCTCTTCCTCGCCGGACACGGGGAATATCTCCCCGATGAACCGGGAGCGCTTTTCCTCGTACTGGCCCGTGCCATAGCCGGATAGGCGCATGCGCTCACCCATGGCTCTCTACCTCATAGGGCCGCACCGCCTCATGCATGGCCGGCCGCACCACGGCCAGCACCTCCGCGCCCTCGTCCGTATACCGCACGTCCAGGACGCTTGCCTCCCGGCGCAGCTGCTCGATGAGCCCCGCCTTATCGTAGGGCACCCGCAGCGCCACCCGGGCCATGTCCCCGTTCAGCTTCCGCCCCACGGCGAAGAGGAGCTCTCCCGTCCCCTCCCCGGTCCGGGCGCAGACGCACACCTCGTCCTGGCCCGCCGGCAGGCGGCCCACATAGGCGTCACACTTATTATATACCCGCAGGCAGGGCGTCTGCCCCGCGCCCAGCTTTTCGATGAGGTCGTCCACCACCCGGGCCTGGGTCTCCCAGTCCGGGTTGGAGATGTCGATGACGTGAAGAAGAAGGTCGGCGTAGGTCAGCTCCTCCAGCGTGGCCTTGAACGCGTCCACCAGCTCCGTGGGGAGCTTTCGGATAAAGCCCACCGTGTCGGAGAGAAGGGCCTGGCCACCCTCGGGCAGGTCCAGCCGCCGGGTGGTGGTGTCCAAGGTGTCGAAGAGCCGGTCCCCGGTCTGGATGCTGTCCCCGGTGAGGGTGTTCAAAAGGGTGCTCTTCCCCGCGTTGGTATAGCCCACCAGGGCCGCCACGGGCACGGCGTTTCTCTCCCGCTTCCGCCGCTGGGTGCCCCGGACCCGGCGCACCTGCTCCAATTCTTCGCTGAGCTTCTGGATGCGCCGGCGGATGTGCCGCCTATCCGTCTCCAGCTGGGTCTCGCCGGGGCCCCGGGTGCCGATGGGGGCGGAGGTGCCCGCCTGGCGTTTCAGGTGGGTCCACATACCCGTGAGCCGGGGCAGGAGGTATTTATATTGGGCCAGCTCCACCTGCAGCTTGCCCTCCCGGGTGCGTGCCCGCTGGGCGAAGATGTCCAGGATGAGGCCCGTCCTGTCCAGCACCCGGACCCCCAGGGCCTCCTCCAGCACCCTCGCCTGGGAGGGGGTCAGGTCGTTGTCGAACATGACGAGGTCGCACCCCTCGTTCTGCACAAGCTCTTTGAGCTCCTGCACCTTGCCCAGGCCCAGAAAGCTGTGGGGGTCCGGCTTGTCCCGGGTCTGCAGCACCGCGCCCACCGGCTCGGCTCCGGCCGTCTCCGCCAGCCGCCACAGCTCGTCCATGCTTACGTCGTCGCTGCGCTCGGCCGGGTCCATGCTGGCCGCCGCCAGCCCCGCCAGGGCGGCCCGTTCCTTTTTTACCGTTGTGTCTTGTATGGCTTTATCCTCGCAAAATCTTATTTGACCACCACGTTCTCCGCCCCCAGGAGCTCCGTAAGCTCCTCCACGAGGGCCGGGTGGATGACGCATTTGGCACCCAGGCGCTTTTTCGTGTCCTCAAAGTAGACCACCATGGGCTCAGCGCCGGGGAACATATTGAGCACCAGCTGGATGTGGTGGAAGGCGGGATGGCCCCGCCCCGGGACCTTCACCCACAGCTTCCGCCCGTCCTGAGCGGGCGCGGCAGGGGCCTGCACCTGCATGGGCGCCCGGCGGCCGGCGTAGCCCCCGTCCTTCGCGGCGTTCTTCACCGCGGCGACGGTGCTGTCGGTCATGCCGTCCAGGGGGTAGGCCGCGTCCAGCATGAGCTGGGGGGGCTTGTCCTCCCGGACGGACAGCCGCCCGGTACAGCACACCGCCTCCCCCTCCCGGAGGTACGCCCCGCCCTGGTCCAATGCCCGCTGAAAGGCCAGCATCTCCATGGACCCGGACCGGTCCTCCAATGTCACGTAGCTCATGAGGGTGTTGTTTTTCGTGCTCCGGGTCCGGGCGGCGGACACCACCCCCGCTAAGATCACGTTCTGGCCGTCCCGGTACTGCTGAGGGCCGTCCTCCAGGGCGAAGTCCTCCAGGATAGCGCCCATGGGGGCCGCGCCCAGCTTTTGGACCGTATCGGCGTAGTCGTCCATGGGGTGGCCGCTCATGTAAAGGCCGGTGACGGCCTTCTCCATGGCCAGCTTCTCCCGCACAGAAAATTCCTCCACGTCGGGCAGTTCCAATGTGGAGACCGGCTCCTCCTCCGTGTCCATGGAGAACAGGTCGAACTGGCCCTCCAGATTCCGCCGCCCGGCGGAATTCACGCCGTTCAGGACCTTGTCCAGCACCTGCAGCAGGGCCTTGCGCTTATAGCCCATGGAGTCGAAGGCCCCGGCCTGGATGAGGCTCTCCACCGGCTTTCGGTTCAGCTCCTTGCCGTACATCCGGCGGCAGAACTCGTCGAAGGCGGTGAAGGGTCCCCCCGCCTCCCGCTCGGCCTTCATCTGCTCCACGAAGCCCACGCCCACGTTCTTGATGGCCGCCAGGCCGTAGCGGATGTTGGGGCCCGCCACGGAAAAGTCCGCGTCGGACTCGTTCACGTCCGGGGGCAGCACGTCGATGCCCATGGCCCTGCAGGCCGCCGTGTACTCCGCCACCTTGGCGGAGGAGCCCAGCACGCTGGTCATCAGCGCGGCCATGTATTCCTTCGGCCAGTGGCACTTCATCCACGCGGTCCGGTAGGCCACGATGGCGTACACCACCGCGTGGGCCTTGTTGAAGGCGTAGGAGGCGAAGTCGATGATCTCGTCGTATATGCTGTTGGCGATATCCTCCGGCACCCCGTTGGCCAGGCACCCGGCGATGTTCCGGGCGGGGTCTCCATAGACGAAGGCCTTTCGCTCGGCGTCGATGACGCTGTGCTTTTTCTTACTCATGGCCCGGCGGATCATGTCCGCCTGACCCAGGGAGAAGCCCGCCAGCTTCCGGAAGATGTCCAGCACCTGCTCCTGGTAGACGATGCAGCCGTAGGTCACGTCCAGGATGGGCCGCAGCAGCTCGTGCTTATAGGTCACGTGGGAGGGGTCCGAGGCGCACTCCAGAAACCGGGGGATGGAGGCCATGGGCCCGGGGCGGTACAGGGCGATGACGGCGGTGATGTCCTCGATGGACCGGGGCTTCAGACCCGTGCACACGCCGGTCATGCCCGCGGATTCCAGCTGGAACACGCCGCTGGTGCGCCCGTCGGAGAGCATCCGGTAGGTCTCCTCGTCGTCCTCGGGGATGGCGTCCACCCGGAAATCCGGCACATACCGGCGGATGAGCCGGGCGGCGTCGTCCATGACGGTCAGGTTCCGCAGGCCCAGAAAGTCCATCTTGAGAAGGCCCAGCTGCTCCACGGTGACCATGTCGAACTGGCACACCACCGCCTCGTCGGTGCGGGCCAGGGGCAGATAGTCGGTGAGGGGCCGGGCGGTGATGACCACGCCGGAGGCGTGGGTGGAGGCGTTGCGGGGCATGCCCTCCAGACGGCGGGCGGTGTCGATGAGGTCCCGCACCTTCCCGTCGGTCTCGTACATCTCCTTGAGGGGCCGGGAAAGGCGCATGGCCTCGTCCAGGGTGATCTTCGGGGCGAAGGGCACCTGCTTGGCCACCGCGTCCGTCTCGGCGTAGCCCACGTCCAGCACCCGGCCCACGTCCCGGATGGACGCCCGGGCGGCCATGGTGCCAAAGGTGACGATCTGGGCCACGTTGTCCGCGCCGTATTTCCGGCGCACATAGTCGATGACCTCGCCCCGGCGCTCGTCGCCGAAGTCGATGTCGATATCCGGCATGGTCACCCGCTCGGGGTTCAAAAACCGCTCGAAGAACAGGCTGTACTTGATGGGGTCCACGTCGGTGATGTGCAGCACGTAGCTCACAAGGCTCCCGGCGGCGGAGCCCCGGCCCGGGCCGGTGGGAACGCCCTGGGTGCGGGCGTAGTTCCGGAAATCCCAGACGATGAGGAAGTAGTCCACGAACCCCATCTGGGAGATGACCCCCAGCTCGTATTCCAGCTGCCGGGCATACTCCTCCCCGCAGCCGGGCCTGCGCTCGGCCAGGCCCGCGTAGCAGAGCTTCTTCAGGTATTCGAAGCTGTCCGTCTCTCCCTCGGGAAGCTGGAACTGAGGCAGGTGATAGTGGCCGAACTCAAAGTCGAAGTTACATAGCTCCGCGATCTTTACGGTGTTGTCGTACGCCTCCGGGAAGTCGGGGAAGAGAGAGCGCATCTCCTCCTCGCTCTTGAGGTACATCTCCTGGCCCTCAAAGCGCATCCGGTCCGGGTCGTCCACCTTCTTGCCCGTCTGCACGCACATGAGGATGTCCTGGATATAGGCGTCGTCCCTGCGCAGGTAGTGGGCGTCGTTGGTGACCACCAGGGGGATGCCCGTCTCCTCGTGGATGCGGATGAGCCCCTGAGCGGCCCGGCGCTCGTCGGCGATGCCGTGGTCCTGCAGCTCCAGGTAAAACCCGTCGGGGCCAAAGAGTTCGGAAAGCTCCAGGGCCCGGGCCTTGGCGGCCTCGTACTGGCCGCCCACGATCTTCTGGGGGATGTCCCCGGCGAGACACGCCGACAGGCATATGAGCCCCTGGGCATGCGCATGGAGCATGTCCCAGTCGATGCGGGGGCGGATATAAAAGCCGTTTACAAAGGCCTCGCTCACCATCCGGCAGAGGTTGTGGTACCCCGTCTCGTTCCGGCACAGGAGGATGAGGTGGGAGTAGCGGTTGTCCAGCCCCGCCTCCTTGTCCGTATAGCCTCGGGGGGCCACATAGACCTCGCAGCCGATGATGGGCTTGATCCCCGCGTCCCGGCAGGCCTTGTAGAACGCCACCACGCCGTACATGACCCCGTGGTCGGTGACGGCCAGGGCCTCCTGGCCCAGCTCTTTGGCGTACTGCGCCATCTCGCCGACCCGGCAGGCCCCGTCCAGAAGGCTGTATTCACTGTGTACATGAAGATGTACGAAGCTCATGTCTAATCCTCATTCCAGGGTCCGGCTCAGCTCCATGAGCTTGCGGAGCCGGTGGTTCATGCAGCTTTTCGTCACGGGGGGATAAGCAAGCTGGGCAAGCTCCGAGATGCTGCCGGCGGGGTTCGCGATGCGCAATAGCGCCGTCTCCTGCAGCGCCTGGGGCAGGGCGTCCAGCCCCGGCCCCGCCTCGATGGCCCGGATGGCCGCCAGCTGCTCCGCGGCGGAGACGGTGATCTTGTCGGCGTTTGCCATGTCGCAGTTAGTGAGCCGGTTCATGGCGTTGGCCATGTGCTTTTCCGCCTTGGCCTCCATGATGCCCATGGCGGCCACGCTGGCCCCCATGGTCACCAGCAGGTCCTCGATGGCCTCGCTGCGCTTGAAGTAGGTTATCCATGTCCGGCCCCGCACCGCGTCCCGGGGCTCAAAGCCCATCTCCAGAAGCAGCGCGTGGGTCTCCCGGCACACGCTCTCGTGGCCGGTTGCCAGCTCCATGTGGTAGCTGCGGTGGGGGTCCGTGACGCTGCCGCCGGCGAGAAACGCCCCCCGCAGGAAGGATACCCGGTCGCACTCCTGCTCCACCACGGCCAGGTTTATATGATGAGAAACGGCCTTGTCCGGGTCGTAGCCGAAGGCGGCGAAAATGGCCCGGAGCTTGTCCCCGTCGGTGATGAGAAAGGACCGCTTGCCCTCTGCTCCCTCCGGGGGCAGTACGTCGAAATCCAGCCCGAAGGCACGGCGAAAAAGCCGGGGCAGCCGGGCGGCAAAGGCGTCGCTCTCCGTCATGACCCGGACCTGGCTCAGGGTGAAGCTGTTGGCGTACAGCAGCACCCCATAGGCCTCCGCCAGGGCGCAGCACCGGCGGTTCACCTCCGCCCGGCACAGCTCCGTTTTTACCTCCGATGAAAAGCTCATTTATTCTCTCCGTGCTTTGCACACTTCTTAAGGCTCCCTTGTGCAAAGGGAGCTGTCGCCGCCGTCAGGCGGTGACTGAGGGATTGTAACGTCAGATAACAGACAACCCCTCCACCGCACTTCGTGCGGTCCCCCTCCCCTTGCACAGGGGAGGCTTTGGGGTTGGGCCTTCGCTCGCCCCCTCCCCTTACACAGGGGAGGCTTTTTCAGCTTCCCAGTTCCCGGTGGAACACCGTCACGGCGGCTTTGCTTTTCAGCGCCTCCCCCAGCGCCTGGGCCATGGCCACGCTCCGGTGGCGGCCCCCGGTGCAGCCCACCGCCACGGTGAGCTCCCGCCGGTCCGCCTCGAAGAGAGGGATGGTCAGGGCCAAAAGCTCCGTCAGCTTATCCAGCAGCGCCTGGGCGTCCCCGGACTTGAACACATAGTCCCGCACCGGCCTGTCCAGGCCGGTCAGGTCCGCCAGGTCCGGCTCATAGTAGGGGTTGGGCAGACACCGCACGTCGAACACCAGGTCCGCCTCCGGGGGCAGGCCCCGCTTGAAGCCGAAGCTCATGACCGTCACGGCAAAGGAGCCCTCCCGCTGCCCCAGGCAGCGGCACATCTGCGCCTTCAATTGATTCAGGGACCCCGCGTCGGTGGCGATGATATGGTCCGCCCGGGCCCGCAGGGGCGCGAGGAACGTCCGCTCCCGCTCCACGGCCTGGGCGATGGTCAGGCCCCGCTCCCCCAGGGGATGGGGACGGCGGGACTCTTTATACCGGCGGATGAGGGTGTCCGTGTCCGCCTCCAGATACAGCATCCGCACCCGGCAGTCCAGCCCCTTCAGCTCCTCCAGCGCGCCGATGAGCTCGGCGCAGTCCGTGACGCTCCGGGCGTCCATCACCAGGGCCACCCGCTCGTACCGGCCCCGGGTCGCCAGGCACAGGGACGCAAACCGGCCTGCCAGCGCCGCCGGCAGGTTGTCCACGCAATAATAGCCCAGGTCCTCGCATATGTCCGCCGCCCGGCTCTTGCCCGCGCCGGACAGGCCCGTTATGATGAGAAATTCCATGTCTTACCCCAGCACCAGCACTTCCGGCTCCAGCGCGATGCCGCTGCGGGCCAGGACGGTCTTTTGGATGTGCTCCATGAGCCGCAGCACATCCCCACAGGTGGCGCCCCCCGCGTTCACCACGAACCCGGCGTGCTTTTCCGACACCATGGCCCCGCCGACGGAGAATCCCTTGAGCCCCGCCTCGTCGATGAGGGCGGCGGCGTAGCCCCCCACCGGCCGCTTGAAGGTGCTGCCCGCCGAGGGCATATCCAAAGGCTGGCTGGCCCGGCGCTTCGCCGCCAGCTCCCGCATCCGCCCCTGGATGGCCTCCTTATCCCCGGGGACCAGGGCAAACGTGGTGCGCAGTATGACCGCTTCCCTCCCGGAAAAAGCGCTGTGCCGGTAGGCAAAATCGTGCTCTTCTCCCTCGGCCGTGCGGGGGATGAGGTCCTCGTCCAGGTACTGGGTGCGCTGTACCGCGTCCTTCAGCTCCCCGCCGTAGGCGCCGGCGTTCATCACCACGCCGCCCCCCACGCTGCCGGGGATGCCGTGGGCAAATTCCAGACCCGTGAGGCCCGCCTCCGCCGCGGCCATGGCCGCCGCCGCCAATGTGGCGCCGCAGTCCGCCGTGACGGTGTTCCCATCCACGCTCACCTCCCCCGCGCCGGGGCAGGTGGCGATGACGAACCGGTCCAGCCCCCTGTCCGGGGGCAGGATGTTGGTGCCGTTGCCGATGAGCAGGGGCTTTATCCCCTTTTCCCGCAGCAGACGGCAGAGCGCCTCCAGCTCCCGGGCCGACCGGGGCAGGACCATGGCCGCCGCCGGGCCGCCGATGCGGAAGGAGCAATGCTCCGCCATGGGCTCCCCCTCCCGCAGGTCCAGCCCGGGCAGGGCGATGCGTATGTCGTTTGCTAACTTCGTATAGTCCATAAAACCTCGATCAGAACATTATGCCGGCATCCACGCTCTCATCCACCCGGCGGGCCAGGTCCTCGGCGGCGTTGTAGCCGGTCTTTTTCTGCCGGTTGGTCATGGCCGCGATCTCCAGTATGACGGCCAGGTTCCGGCCGGGCCGCACCGGGATGGTCACCAGGGGCACGTCCACGCCCAGATATTCCGTGGTCCGGGTGTCCAGGCCCAGGCGGTCATAGTGCTTCGTCTCGTCCCATATCTCCATCTGCACCACCAAATCGATCTGGCAGGAGGGCTTCACCGCGCCGATGCCGAACACACTGGGTACGTTGATGACGCCGATGCCGCGAAGCTCCATGAAGTGCTTGATGATGGAGGGGGAGCGGCCCTCCAGGTGGAAGGAGGATGTGCGCAGGATCTCCACCGCGTCGTCGGCGATAAGCCGGTGGCCCTGCTTCAAAAGGCCGAGAGCGGTCTCCGACTTGCCCACGCCGCTGTCGCCGATGATGAGCATGCCCTCGCCGTAGACCTCCATGAGCACCCCGTGGATGGTCTCCCGGGGGGCCAGGTGGTAGCGCAGGGAGTGGATGAGCCGGGCGGAGAACTCTGACGTGTCCATGTCGGTGGTCAGAAGGCTCACGCCGAACTTTTGGGCCATCTCCAGGCACTCGGGCAGCACCACCTCGTCGTGGGCCACGATCACCGCCGGCACCCGCCGGCTCATGATGGCGGCGAAACCCGCCACCCGCTGCTGGTGGTCCTGCTCCTCCATCATGGCGTTCTCGCTCCGGCCGATGACCTGGATGCGGGTGTCGTCGAAGTGCTCCAGATAGCCCATCAGCTGGATGCCGGGCCGGTTCAGGTCCACGGAGCCGATGCGCATGGTGTCATAGTCCGGGGCGGCGTAGACCACCTTCAGGTCATGTTCCCGCGCCAGCTCTTTCAGGTCCACAAAGTATTTCTTCTCCAAGGCGACCACATCCTTTGCAGTTTATGTCCATTATATTTTAATACAGAACACCCACCGGCGCAATCGTTCCCGCCGGATTTTTTCAAGTTTTTCCCGTATGCGAAAAAAATGCTTGCATTTTGTCTTAGGCTCTGTTATTATATTGAGGCTGTCCGCCGGACAGCAGGAAGGAGCTGATTACGATGGCAAAATGTGAGGTTTGCGGAAAAGGCGTGACTTTCGGCATCAAGGTCAGCCACTCCCACCGGCGTTCCAACCGCATGTGGAAGCCCAACGTAAAGCGCGTGAAGGCGGTCGTGGACGGAAAGCCCCAGCATGTGTATGTCTGCACCCGCTGCCTGCGCAGCGGCAAGGTCCAGCGCGCCGTTTGATTTTCCGTAAATACGAGAGCCCGGAGCGATCGCTCCGGGCTCTTTCCTTGTTTGTGTCAGTCAGCGCTCCCATAGGGATAGCAGTGCTCCGCTTTGGACTGGAACTCGCACAGCTTTACGATCTTCCCGTTTTCGTCAAAATCGGCTATCGTGACCCCGTCGAACCCGTCTATCACGCCGTCATACTCGCATTGGAAATACCACTCCGCCACGGCGGTGCGGTCCTTCTCTATTACCCGTTTCACCGACCACTCCAGGACCCGGCCCCGCTGGTTCCAATCTTTGAACCACTGCAAAATTTGAGAGAGGCCGCGGTATTCCGGGCCGTAGCACTCGCTGTACACCGCGCCGTCGGAAAACGTATCCCTGACGGCCCCGATGTCCTTATCCAGCCACGCGCGGAAGTATCGGCGGATGACCTGTTCCATCATGTCCCTTTATTCCTTTTCCGCGGGCCTGCTCCGGGTAACACGGACCTTTTCCACCCGCTTGTCGTCGGCCTCCAGGACCGTGATGTTCAGATCCTCATATGTCACGGCGCTGCCGGCGGAGGCGTAGCCCTCCATGAGCTCCATGACCCAGCCGCCCACGGTCTCGCTCTCGAAGTCGAAATCCTCGCCGTCCAGGTCCACCAGCTCCAGAAAGTCCCCGATGGGCAGGTCGCCGTCCAGCTCCCAGCTGTCCTCGGAGGTCTGGACCACTTCCTCCTCCACCTCGTCGGTCTCGTCCCAGATGTCCCCCACCAGGTACTCCAGCACGTCCTCCATGGAGATGACGCCGGCGGTGCCGCCGTACTCGTCGGTGACGATGGCGAGATGGGTCTGCTTCTCCCGCAGCATCTCCAGCACCGCAGGCAGCTTCACGGTCTTATAGACCCAGCAGGGCTCGGTGAGGATGGCCCGGATGTCCACGTCGGGGCCCTCCAAAAGGGCCCGGTAGAGGGTATTGAGGTGCAGCACGCCGATGATGTTGTCCGTGTCGCCCTCATAGACGGGCAGACGGGAGTGGGGGCAGTCGCTGACCTCTTCCAATATCTTTTCCAGGCCGTCGTCGATGTCCAGGGCCATCATGTCCACCCGGGCGGTCATGGCCTGGCTGGCGGACACGTCGCCGAAGTCCAGGGCGGCCTGCAGAAGCTCCCCCCGGTCGTCGTCCAGCACGGCCTCGTCCTGGGCGGTCTCGATGATGGACTGCAGCTCCTCCACCGCCGCCTCCTGGGCGTCCTCGGGGCTCTCCCCTTTGAGGGCGCCGCCGATGAGCCGGGTCAGGCCCACGGCGCACCACACCAGGGGCGACAGCACGACGGCCAGCGCCCGCAGGGGCCCGGCCACCGCCAGGGTCAGGCGGGTGGCGTTTTTCCGGGCGAATATCTTGGGCACGGTCTCGCCGAAGATGATGACCAGCACGGTCACGATAATGGTAGCCACCGTGGAGGCCAGGCCGTCCGCCACGCCGGTGCGCATGGCGACGCCGATGGCGATGACGGAGCTCAGGGAGCTGGCCGCCACGTTCACCAGGTTGTTGCCGATGAGGATGGCGCCCAGGGCCTTGTCGAAGTCGTCCAGCAGGGCCAGGGCGGTCCTGGCGGACTTATTGCCGTTCTCTGCCGCGCCCTCCAGCCGGAGCCTGTTGGCGGCGGACAGGGCCATCTCCGCCGCAGAGAAGAACCCAGACAGGGCCAGGCACACCAAAAGGGCCAGAACATACGCGGTCATGCCTGCTCGCCCCCTTCCTCCGCCGCCTGGGGCAGGCGGCGCACGGTGAGCTTGCGGATGCGGTGCTGGCGCACGTCGGAGACGGTGAATTCCAGGTCGTGGTAGGTGAACTTGTCCCGCTGCTGGGGCATGAGCTCGAAATGCTCCAGGGTCCACTCCGCCAGGGGCTTGTGGATAAGCTGCTCGTCATGGTCCGGGTCCTCCCAGTCCATGCGGTCAAAAAGCTCGTCCACGTCAAGCCTCCCGTCGGCCTCGTACCGGCCGCCGCCGATGGGCTGCAGAAGCTCCTCCACCTCGTCCTCCTCGTCCCATATCTCGCCCACCAGCTCCTCCAGGATGTCCTCCACGGTCACCACGCCCAGGGTCCCGCCCCAGGGGTCCGTGACCACGGCCATGTTGGAGCGGTTGCGGCTCAGCTCCGGCAGCAGGTCGTCCACCTTGGTGGTGGAGGGCACGAAATAGGCCACGTCCAGAAGGCTCCGGATATCCACGGCGTCCCCCTGGCTCAGCCAGGCCCGGATGTACTTTCGTATCTGCAATATGCCGATGATGTCGTCCACCTGCCCCTCATAGACGGGCAGGCGGGTATGGCGCTGGGAGCGGATGAATTCAATGACCTTCTCCGCGGGCCAGGATACGTCGATGGCGGCCATGTCCACCCGGGCGGTGAGCACGTGCTCTACTGTGATGTCGCCGAATTCCAGTGCCGACTGGACCAGGTCCCCCTGGTCCTCGTCAAGGCTCCCCGCGTCGGTCATGTCCTCGATGAGGTCGTAGAGCTCATCCTCCGTCACGGACACCTCGCCCTCCCCCTTGGAGAGCTTGGCCAACCCCTGGCCGATGGCCGTGAGCAGCGCCGCCAGCGGGGCAAAAAAGTGCATAAAAAAGCACAGCGAACCGGCGGTGCCCAGGCAGAACCGCTCGCTGTATTTTTTAGCTATCGTTTTGGGGAGCATCTCCCCGAAGAGGAACAATACCAGCGTCGTGACCAGGGTCCCCCAGGCCACGGCGCCCATGCCGAAATGGTGGGTCACAAGCACCGTCATCACCGCCGCCGCCGTCAGGTGGGCGATATTGGTGCCGATCAAGATCGTGGTGATAGCGCGGTCAAAATTGTCCAGCACCCACATGGCCTTTTTGGCCCGGACGTCCCCCTTTTCCTGGCGGACGCGGATGCGGTTTTTGGACACGGAGGCGAAGGCCGTCTCCGCGAAGGCGAAGTACATGGCCATGCCCAGAAGCGCGATGAGAAACAGGATAGACAGCCAACTGCCATCATCCATCGGGAAAAACCACCTCATGCTTTCCAAAGTTAAATCAGTTGGTTATTATAGCATATGAAAAAATTTTCGTCAACCGAGCGAACCTTTGCCGCTCCCGCGGCGATATACAGGCATACACACCGGGAGGAGGGCGTCCGTGGACGGCTTGCGCGCGAAAGTGGATACGGACGCTCTGGCGGATGCCTACGGCCCCATGCTGTACCGCTTCTGCCGGAGCCTGGCCTTTGACCGGGAGGACGCCGAGGACCTGTTCCAGGACACCTTTTTAAAGGCCCTGGAGCGGCCGGGAAAGCTGGCGGCGGACCCGAAGAACTTCCTGTTCTCCACCGCCCTGAGCCTCTGGCGGAGCGGAAAGCGAAAGCACGCCCGCCGGGCCCGCATCGCCCCCACCGGCCCTCTGGAGGACCGGGACGCGGCCGGCGGGCCCGAGCCGGAGGCGGAGGCCCTGGCCCGGGAGGAGCTGGAGCGGGTGCGGGCCGCCGCGGCGGCCCTGCCGGAGAAGTACCGGCTGCCCCTGGCGCTGTACTACGGCATGGAGATGAAGGTAAACGATATCGCCCGGACGCTGGGCCTGCCTGCGGGGACGGTGAAGCGCCGCCTCTATACGGCCCGGGCGCTGGTGGAGAAAGGACTGGCCGAGGATGAAAACTGATACCGAAGCGCTGCTCCGCCGGGCCCTGGACCCGGGCGCGCCGGACCCGGCCCTGCTGGGGCGGGTGAAAGCGTCCATGAGAAAGGAGCAGGATATGAGAACAACAAAATATACGAAGCGCATCGTCACCCTGGCCCTGGCCGCCGCGCTGGTGCTGGCCCTGGGGGTCACCGCCTACGCCGCCCTGGACGGGGCGGCATGGTTCAAGGGCTGGTTCGCCGACGCGGGCCAGGCGGAGCTCACCGAGGGGCAGATAGAGTACATCGACCGGGCCGCCGCGGGCGTCGGCCAGTCCGTCACCGCCGACGGCTGGACCGTGACATTGGACTCGGCCATGACCGACGGGCAGTACTGCTACATGAAGCTGGACGTCCAGGCCCCGGAGGGGACCGACTGCGGGACCCTCTTCCCGGACTGGACCCTGGTAAGCTCTGACCCCAGCGCGCCGGAGGACCTCTTTTCCGGCGGCGGGAGCGGCACCCCCCTGGACAGCGGGACAGAGGGCGTATACAGCTTTCTGCTGGAAAAGAGCGTCCCCCTGGAACTGCTGGATAAGGGGCCGGACTGGTCTTATCCGCTGACGCTGACGCTGACCGAGATACGGGACGGGCGGGGCGAGCACGCACTCCTGTCCGAGGGCCCCTGGACGTTCCGGTTCACCGTGACCCCGCCGGAACAGCAGGAGGTGGAGCTGGTGACGGAGCCCTTTGACGCCAAGGCCACGGTCAGCTGCTATTATTACAAGGGCATCCCCCTGGACCAGGCGGAGCTGGAGCCGGGCACCATGCTGGACGCCCACACCGGCCTCACCATCCAGACGGAGGAAGTGGACGTCACCATCACGTCCCTGAAGCTGTCCCCCATGGGCGCGGTGTGCACCTATGAATTTGAGCCCCGGGAGAAGCAGACCATCGTGGACCCCTGGGACCTGGAGGTCGCCTATGCCGGCGGCACGGCGGTCATCAGCGGCACCAGCAACCACTGGCCGGAGGAGGATGTGTGCGTCATGTCCATCGAGTTCGCCGCCCCCATCGACCTGGACGAGGTGACGGCTGTCACCTTCCAGGGCCATGAGCTGGCGCTGCCCAATGCCTGAGCCGTTAAAAAACCATTCATCATTTGTTTACAATTCATTACAAGTTTATTCACCACTTCCCGGGAGGAGTGCGGTATCATACAGTCACAAGGTCAAGGGAGCGAGCCGACGCCCCCGAGACCGGACAGCAGGCATGACACCACCGACATTTTTCATTTTTCACTCCTCTCTTCTTTGTTGCAGAGCCGGCCACCCTCGGGTGGCCGGCTTTGTCTCTACAGGGCGGAGGTACCGGGTGCAGTTAGCGTTGACAAAGAAACTTTTTCAGGCATATCATGACCAAAAGACAGGAAAGGGGGCGGCGGGATGTTCCGGTTTCTGGCGTCGAAGTGCATACGGGACTATGAGAAAACGGAGCGGCCCGAAGTCCGGGCGGCCTATGGCCGGCTGGCGGGCATATTGGCCATCGTCTGCAACGGCATGCTGTTCCTCTTCAAGCTTTTGACCGGTCTCGCCGCCGGGTCGGTGGCCATCGTGGCGGACGCGGTGAACAACATCTCCGATGCCGCCTCCAACGTCATATCTCTGCTGGGCTTCCGGCTGGCGGCCCGGCCCGCGGATGAGGAGCACCCCTACGGCCACGGCCGGTACGAGTACCTGGCCGGGCTCACCGTGTCGGTGCTGGTGCTGCTGGCGGGGCTGGAGCTGTTAAAGAGCGGCGTCACCCGCATCCTGCATCCCGAGACGCCCGCGTTCTCCTGGCCCATGGCCCTGGTGCTGGCCGGGTCCATCGTGGTAAAACTCTGGATGATGGCCTTCAACGCCGACGCGGGAAAGCGCATATCCTCCTCTACCCTGGCCGCCACGGCCATGGACAGCCGCAACGACGCCATCGCCACCAGCGTGGTGCTCTTCGGCATGGGCGTTTCCGCCATCACCGGCTTCGACCTGGACGGGTATCTTGGCGTGGGGGTGGCCCTCTTCATCCTATGGAGCGGCTGCGGCATCGTCCGGGACACCTTGGACCCCCTGCTGGGCCGGCGGCCCGAGCCGGAGGTCATCGAGTCCATCCGAGAGCGCATTCTGGCCTGCCCCGGGGTGCTGGGCACCCACGACCTGCTGCTGCACGATTACGGCCCCGGGCGGCGCTATGCCAGCGCCCACGTGGAGTTCCCGGCGGAGGACGACATCATGACCCTCCACCGGGCCCTGGCGGCCCTGGCGGCGGAGTTTCTGGAAAAGGACGGACTGCATATCCTGTTCCAGCTGGACCCCATCTCCCGGGACGACAGCCCGGAAAACCGGCTTCAGACCTACCTCATCGGCCGCATGGCCTCTCTGGACACCCGCCTCACGGTCCATGACCTGGAGATATCGCAGGAGCAGGGCCGCACCCTTGTCCGCTTCGACTGCTTTGCCCCGCCGGAGGTGCCCATCCCCGAGGGGGCCCTGCGCCGGCGGCTGGCCGCCATCGTCCGGGAGCAGTACCCGGAGGCGGAGGTAGAGCTGAACATCGACCACAACTACATGTCTCCCAAAAACTGAACGCACACACCCACACGCGCCGGTTGTTTTTTCACCGGCGCGTGTGCTATTATGGGGGAGAGGTGAATTCCCATGCCCAAGAATATTCCCCCTTTTGAAGGCTTTCCCAAGGACCTGCCCGACTTTCTGTGGGGGCTCAGCTTCAACAACGAACGGCCCTGGTTCAACGCCCACCGGGAGGACTTCGAGCGGTGTCTGGATATCCCCATCCACGCCCTGGCGGAGGACGTGAAGGCGGCTATGGCCGAGCGCCATCCCGGTCTTGCTCCGGCGCTGCACGTCTCCCGCATCTGGCGGGACGCCCGGCGGCTCTTCGGCCGGGGACCCTTCAAAGAGCATATGTGGTTCTCTCTTGGGCTGTCCGGGGAGATATACACCCCCCTGCCCCAGTTCTGGTTCGGCATCGACGCCAAGAGCTGGGAGGCGGGCATGGGCTGCTGGAACATGAAGGGGGATCTCTTGGAGCGCTGGCGGAAGAGCATCGACCTGGCCCCTCAGCGGCTGACGCCCATCGTGAAGGCCCTGAACAGGCACCCGGAGCTGCACCGCTACGGGGAGGTCTACAAAAAGCCCAAGGGTGACCCGGGGCCGCTGCTCTATGACTGGTACAACGCCCGCTCGGTGGAGATGGGCATGACGGAGTACTTTGAGCCCGACCCGCCGGGAAAGGAGCTATTAGACCGGGTACTGGACGTGTACGAGACCCTGGTGCCGCTCTACGAGTATCTGACCACCATATGACCCGTTGACAACGCCGCCCGGGGCGGGTATAATAAATTAGGAATGAATCCTAAAAGGCGGTGAGACCATGACCCGGCAGCGACAGCTCATCTTCGATCTCATCATGGCCGCGCCGGAGCACCGGACAGCGGAGGAGATATACGACCTGGCCAGGGCGGAGATGCCCTCCCTGGCCCGGGGCACCGTGTACCGGAACCTGGGCCTGCTGGTCCGGGAGGGGCAGATACGCAAGCTGGAAATGCCCGACGCCCCCGCCCGGTACGACCGGGAGCGGCGGCCCCACCCCCATCTGGTGTGCGAACGGTGCGGGAAGGTGGAGGACCTTGTCATGCCCGACGGCCTGCTGCGCCCCTTCGCCCTGGAACTGGGGGAGGACATCACCGGCTACGACCTGAAGCTGTACCACCTCTGCCCCGTCTGCCGGAAAAAGGCATGACCGCCTGCGGGTAAAGCATACTATAATAAGCCCATAAGCCGCCCCGCGCCGGGCGGCCTTTTTCGATAAGGACGAAAGGAAGACGCCATGAAGGACAGTCCCGCCATGGATAAGCTCCGCTGGGCCGCCGGGGAATACGGCAGGACCAGCATGTGGCTGTACGCCACCAGCGGGGCCTATTATCTGTTCTTCGCCCTGGGCCCGCTGCTGGTGGTGCTGCTGGGCCTGCTGCCCTATATGCCCTTCACCGAGGAGCAGCTGATGGACGCGCTCCTGGGCTACGCGCCGGAGCCCTTCCGGGAGCTCATCGGCCGGCTGGTGGACGGGGTATACGCAGGGTCCACCGCGGCCATCGGCATAGGCCTTGTGGTAGAGCTCTGGTCCGCGGGCAAGGTGTTCAGCCTCATCATGCGCACCGTGGAGCTCATCTACGACGGAAAGACCCACGGCAGCTTCCTTTTGCGCCGCCTCCGGGGCGCCCTCTATACCGCCGCGCTGGTGGTCATCATCCTGGGCAACATGGTGCTGCTGTTCACCGGGGAAAAGATACTGGCCTCCATCGGATTCATCTCCAAGTGGTCGGGGTTATGGTCAGTCCTCATCCGGGGCCGGGAGATCGTGTTCTTCCTCATCGTGACGGCCCTGAACGCGCTGCTCTTCACCCACGTGCCCCAGAAGGAACTGCGGTATACAAAGCAGCTGCCCGGCGCGGCCTTCTCGGCGGCGGCCTGGCTCATCTTCTCCCGCATCTACTCCTGGGCGGTGTCCAGCTTCGGCTTTTACAGCATCTACGGCGGCCTCGCCGTCGTCATCATCTCCCTGTTCTGGATGTACGCGTCGCTGTACCTCCTCTTCCTGGGCGCCTGGCTCAACACCATCATCGAAAAGTGGCCGAGGGAGAAGGAAGAATAAAAACGGAGGCACAAAACCATGGCTTATAAACTGGACTACGAGGCCGATCACTATTGCCCGGTCTATGAACGGGTGATCTGCGCGGACCTCTGCTATGAATCCCTGTGCGGGTTAAAAAGAGACGTGAAGGTGTCCTCGATACCGGAGCTATCCGAGGTCAAGGATATTGAGGCCGCAAGACAGATATGCAAGGCCTGCGAGTACAGTAAATTGTGACCGCAGACCGTGGCAAAAACTACCGCCTTCCCGTATGCCGGGAAGGCGGTAGTTTTTGCACTATATATCCTTCACTTCGTCCTTAGCATCCTTCCCGCGTTGATGATAGCGATGACGGCCACGCCCACGTCGGCGAACACCGCCTCCCACATGGAGGCCAGGCCGAAGGCGCCCAGGATGAGGAACAGCCCCTTCACCCCCAGGGCGAAGACGATGTTCTCCTTCACGATGCGGCTGCACTTGCGGGCCACGTCCATGGCCTGGACAAGCTTGCCCAGGTCGTCGTCCATGAGCACCACATCCGCCGCCTCCAGGGCCGCGTCGGAGCCCATGGCCCCCATGGCCACGCCCACGTCCGCCCGGCTTAAGACCGGCGCGTCGTTTACCCCGTCGCCCACATAGGCCAGGGCTGTTGACGGGTCCTTTTGGGCCAGGATGGCCTCCAGCCGGTCCACCTTGTCCCCGGGCAGGAGCCCGCCGTGGACCTCGTCCAGGCCAAGCTCCGCGCCCACCGCGTCGCCCACGGCCTGGGCGTCGCCGGTGAGCATGACGGTGCGGATGCCCCGCGCTTTCAGCTCCCGGATGGCGGCGGGGGTGGTCTCCTTCACCCCGTCGGCGATGAGGATATGGCCCATATATCTGCCCGCCCGGGCCACGTGCACCACCGTGCCGGCACAGCCGTCCTCAGGGGTGTCCAGCCCCTGGGCCTGCATGAGCCGCCGGTTCCCGGCGGCCACCTTTTCCCCGTCCACCAGGGCGGTGACGCCCTGGCCGGCCACCTCGGCCACATCAGCGGCACGGGCCGGGTCCGGGGCCTTCCCATAGGCCCGCAGGAGGGACTGGGCGATGGGGTGGGTGGAGTACTGCTCCGCCAGGGCGGCGGTCTCCAGGAGCGCCGCCTCCGTCACGCCCGCCGCCGGATGGACGGCGGCCACCTCGAACTCGCCCTTGGTGAGGGTGCCGGTCTTGTCGAACACCGCCACCTTCACCTGGGCCAGCTTTTCCAGATAGTTGCCGCCCTTCACCAGGATGCCCCGGCGGGACGCCCCGCCGATGCCCCCGAAGAAGGCCAGGGGGATGGAGATGACCAGCGCGCAGGGACAGCTGATGACCAGGAAGATGAGCGCCCGGTGGACCCAAGTGGCCCACCCGCCCACGAAGAGCGGCGGGATGAGGGCCAGGCACACCGCGCCGATGACCACCGCGGGGGTGTACACCCGGGCAAAGCGGGTGATGAAGTTCTCCGCCTGGGCCTTCTTGCTGGCGGCGTTCTCCACCAGCTCCAGTATCTTCGCCACGGTGCTCTCCCCGAAGGGCTTGGTCACGCGGATGGTGAGCACGCCGGAGAGGTTCACGCACCCGGAGACGATCTCATCCCCCTCGCCGATGCGCCGGGGCACGCTCTCGCCGGTGAGGGCGGCGGTGTCCAGGGTGGACGCGCCGGTGAGCACCACGCCGTCCAGGGGCACCTTCTCCCCCGGCTTCACCTGGATGACGTCGCCCACGGCCACCTCCTCCGGGTCAGCCTCCACGAACGCCCCGTCCCGCTCTACACACGCGGTGTCCGGGCGGATGTCCATCAGGGCGGCGATGGACTTGCGGCTCTGGCCCACGGCGTGGGTCTGGAACAGCTCGCCCACCTGGTAGAACAGCATGACGCCCACGGCCTCGGAATACTCCCCCAGGGCCAGGGCCCCCACGGTGGCCAGGGCCATGAGGAAGTTCTCGTCGAACACCTGTCCGTGGGCGATGTTCCGCACCGCCTTCCACAGCACGTCCCAGCCCACCACGGCGTAGGGCACCAGATACGCCGCCAGGGCGATATAGCCCTCCGGCTTCCATACGCTCACCGCGATGAGCAGCGCCCCGGCGACCAGTATCCGCGCCAGGGCCTTTTTCTCCTTCCGGGTCATGAGCCCCGCCTCCTCACTTCAGCACGATCTCACAGTCGGGCTCCACCCGCTTACAGCACTTGACCACCTGCTTCATGATGTCGTCGAAGCGGCCGTCGTCCGCGTCCACGGTCATCTTCTGGGTGAGGAAGCTGACGGTGGCGTCGTTGACGCCGTCCAGCTTCTTGATGGCGTCCTCCATCTTCCGGGCGCAGTTGGCGCAGTCCAGGTCCACCAGTTTGAATGACTTCTTCATGATGTATATCTCCTCTCAAATTGATTATTTTTTGCCAGTCCGACGGGCGGCGAGAACCGGCAGTGCCCCGCACGCGCTCGGTGAGCGAAGCGAACTTTAGCGGGAGGGGCCCTGTCGGGCTCGTCCGCCCTGGTGTCTTTATTCCTCTATGTGTTCCATCCCTTGGGCGATGAGGGTCCGAACATGGTCGTCGGCCAGGGAGTAGAATACCGTCTTGCCGTCCTTCCGGGGCTTCACCAGCCGTCCGGCCTTCAGCACCCGCAGCTGATGGCTCACGGCGGACTGGGTGAGGCCCAAGAGCTGGGCGATGTCGCATACGCAAAGCTCCGCCTCGAACAGAGCGTACAGAATTTTGATGCGGGTGGAGTCGCCGAAGACCTTGAAAAGCTCCGCCAGGTCGTAGAGCTTCTCGTCCTCCGGCATCTGGGACAGCACCTGCTCCACCACGGCCTCGTGGACGAACAGAAAGCCGCACCGCTCCACATCGTTCTCCGCCATGGTCCCGCCTCCTTCAAACAAACATATGAATTATTGTTCATATATTATCATATGCGTCCCTCCCTGTCAAGTGCCTCTTTGTTATTTTTTGCGCGCACGCCCCGCTACTTGATTTTTCCGCCCAAGCGTGGCAGTATTATAATAGAGACTGAAAGAACAGGAGGAGAGTGCCATGCCGGAAAAAGAAAATAACTCCCGGAACACCCGGTCCCGGCGGGGGGTTTTTAGCATCTTGTTCGGCCGGGGCGCCGTGGCGGCCATACTGCTGCTGATGCAGTTCCTCTTCATCTTCCTGCTCTTTTTCCGGCTGCAGCGGTCCAACTTCTACCTGACCTGGGCGGTGGACCTGCTGGCGGGGCTGTTTCTGGTGTACCTTCTGAACACCGGCTCCGACCCCAGCATCAAACTGAGCTGGTGCGTCATCATCGCGCTGGTGCCGGTGTTCGGCGTGCTCCTCTATCTCTTCATCACCTTCGACTTTGGCCACCGGGCGGAGCAGCGCATCTTCCGGGCCCAGGTGGCGGCCAGCGCCCCCTATATGCCCCAGCAGGCCGAGCTCATGGAGCGGCTCAAAGACGCCGAGCCGGACCTCTATCCTCTGGCCGTGTATGCCTCCAAACGCAACGGCTTCGCCGTATATGAGAACACCGCCGCCGAGTACTACCCCCAGGGGGAGGACAAGTACGCCGCCCTCCTGCGGGAGCTGGAGAAGGCGGAGAAGTTCATCTTCCTGGAGTACTTCATCATGGAGGAGGGGGAGATGTGGGACGCCGTGCTGGACATCCTGAAGCGCAAGGTGCGCGAAGGCGTGGATGTGCGGGTCCTCTACGACGGCACCTGCTCCCTGCTGCGCCTGCCGGCCAGCTACCCCAAGACATTGCGGGCCTTAGGGATAAAGTGCAAGGTCTTCGCCCCCATCCGTCCCTTCATCTCCACCAGCTACAACAACCGTGACCACCGGAAGATCCTGGTCATCGACGGGAAGGTGGGCTTCACCGGCGGGGTGAACCTGGCGGACGAGTACATCAACCGCCGGGAGAAGTTCGGCCACTGGAAGGACGAGGGCATCATGCTCACCGGCGACGCGGTGCGCAGCATGACCATCATGTTCCTGCGGATATGGAACGCCGGCGAGAAGCAGCAGGAGTACGCCCCTTATTTGAACGACCCCGGTCCCGCCTCCGACGGGAGCCTGGGCTACGTCATCCCCTACGGAGACAGCCCCATGGACGACGAGCGCACCGGGGAGATGTTCTACCTGCACATCCTCAACACCGCCCGGCGGTACGTGTACATCATGACCCCTTACCTCATCCTGGACGGGGAGATGGCCACGGCCCTCACCTTCGCCGCCCGCCGGGGGGTGGACGTGCGCATCATCCTGCCGGGCATCCCGGACAAGAAGTACGCCAACCTTCTGGCCAAGGGCCACTATAAGGCCCTGACGGAGGCGGGGGTGAAGATATACGAATACGCCCCCGGGTTCATCCACTCCAAGGTGTTCCTGGCAGATGATACCTGCGCCGTGGTGGGCACCATCAACCTGGACTACCGGAGTCTCTACCTCAACTTCGAGTGCGCGGCCTATCTCTACAAGTCCCCGGTCCTTGCCGACATCATGCGGGACTTTCAGGACACCTTCCCCAAGTGCCGGGCCGTGACGGAAGAGACGGTGAAGAACATGAAGCTCTCCACCCGCCTGGCCGCGGCGCTCTTGAAGATCGCCGCCCCCCTCATGTGAGAAAGGACATACTATGATCGTTTTACCCCTTGCCATCGTTTTTGCTCCATGCGAAGCCGCATAGGATAGGGGCCGCATGGAGCAGGATGTCTCCTATCCTGCCGGCTTTGCTCTTTGACCTGAACAAGAATCAAAAAAGGAGCAAAGCAAATGAACAACTTCAAACGGGGCCTTCACGACATGGGGCCCTTTCTTCTGCTGTGGAGCACCCAGGCCCTCTCCGGCCTGGGCAGCGCCATGACGGCGTATGCCCTGGTGCTCTGGTCCTATGGCCAACACGGCTCGGCGCTGCGCACCGCCCTTCTGATGGTGTGCTCCTACACGCCCTACGTGCTGGTCAGCGTCTTCGCCGGGGCCCTCAGCGACCGGTGGGACAAAAAGCGCACCATGCTCTGCTGCGACGGTCTGGCCGCGGCGGGCACCCTGGCGGTGGCGGTCCTTCTCCATACCGGGCGGCTCCGGGTGGGGCATCTCTACCTCATCAACGCCCTGACGGGGCTGATGAACTCCGTCCAGCAGCCCGCCTCGGAGGTGGCGGTGACGCTGCTGCTGCCGGAAAAGTACTACCAGCGGGCCGGGGGCCTGAGCCAGCTTTCCGGGTCCGTGACCACGCTTCTGACGCCCCTTCTCACTACGGCGGTGATGGGCCTTTGGGGCATGGGGGCCGTGCTGGCCCTGGACCTGGGCTCCTTCGCCATAGCGGCGCTGGCGCTGCTGTTCTTTATCCATATCCCCCCGGCGCCGGCTGCGCCCGGCCGGCAGGATGAGAGCCTGCTGCGGGCGGTGGGCCAGGGGCTGGCCTATCTCCGCCGGGAGCCGGGGCTGGCCCATATGATCCTGTTTCTGGCGGCGGTCAATCTGGTGTCCTCCCTGTACGAGGCCGCCTTTCCCGCCATGCTCCTGTCCCGGGCCGGCGGCGGGGAGCGTGTCATGGGCCTGGTGAGCTCCACGGCGGGGCTGGCCATGCTGGCCGGGAGCCTTCTGGCGGCGGCGCTGCCCGCGCCCGGGAGCCGGGTCCGGACCATATGGCTGTGCCTCTTCATCTCCCTGGGCACGGAGAATTTCCTCCTGGCCTTCGGCCGGAGCCCGGGGGCGTGGTGTCTGGGGTCCTTCCTGGGCTGGGCGCCCATCCCGCTGATGAACGCCTGCATGAGCGCGCTGTTCCGCCTGCGCATCCCCGCCGCCCTCCAGGGCCGGGTCTACGCGGTGCGAAACTGCCTGCAGTATTTCACCATCCCCCTGGGGTATTTTCTGGGCGGGCTGGCGGTGGACCGGGTATTCGAGCCCTATATGGCGTCGCTGGCCCCGGGCGCGTGGGCGGCGCGGCTGGTGGGCGCCGGCAGGGGCGGCGGCGCGGCGCTGCTGCTGGGTCTTTTGGGCTTCGCGGGGGTCGCCCTGTGCCTCGCCTTCCGCCGGGACCGGGCCATACGCGCCCTGGAGGACGAATAGAATCTGAGCCGCGGACACATGATGTGCCCGCGGCTTTTCCAGAATATGCCTGTCCGCACCTATCCATGCCCCTCTGTATACAATGGAGTGAGGCCATAGCGCCTCACTAAATCGTATGAGAGGGGTATACACATGAGAATACGTCGCATCGTGACCGGGTGTATAGCCGGTCTCTTTTTGTTATCGCTGCTGATCGCCTGGCTCCCCGCCGCCTACGGGGCGGAGGGGCCGGTGGTCATCGACGGGCCCGGGGCGCTGGCCGCCTTCAGCGACAGCGTGTCCGCCGGGCAGACCTACGCCGGCCGGACTGTGCTTCTGGCCGGAGACATCGACATGACCGGCCGGGCCCTGGCCCCCATCGGCCGGGACACGCCCGACGGCGGTCAGGTCTTCCAGGGCGTCTTCGACGGCCAGGGCCATACCATACAGGGGCTGGCCATCGCCGGGCCGGGGCTGTTCGCCGCCCTCCGGGGGGCGGTGGTGAAGGACCTGCATCTGGCCGTCACGGTCAGCGCCCAGGGCCAGACCGCCGCAGGCGGCCTGGCGGGCCGGATGGTCGATACTACGCTCTTGAACGTGGCGGTGGACGGCGTCGTCACCGCCGGGAGCTGGGCGGTCTCCCCCGACGGCGTGCTGGCCGCGGGGGTGCTCGCGGGCCGGACGGAGGGCCGGACCGTCATGGACCGGTGCGCCGCCCGGGGCTCCCTGGGGGCGGCGGGGGCCTTCGGCGCCAGGGTATATGTGGGCGGCGCGATAGGCTATCTCGACGGCGGTGCCCTCACCAACTGCTACTCCACCGCCTATGTCTTCGGCAACGACGCCGGGCTCGTCCTGGGCGGCTACGCCGGGTACCTGGCGGGCAGCCAGGTGACGGACAGCTACGCCGCAGGGGGCATGGTCACCGGCGCCAACACCGCCGGGGCCTTCGCGGGAACCACGGGCGGGTCCAGTTTCAACAACGTCTGGCACGACGGAGAGCTGACAGCCCCCCTGACCGCTTTCGGAGCGGGGGCCTACGGCGGCGCGGTCACGGGCGCGCCCACCATCCAGATGCAGAGCGCCCCCTTCCCCGCCCTGCTGAGCGAGGCCTTCTATCAGGCCGTGCCGGGGCAGAACAACGGCTACCCCGTGCTGGACTTCGAGGCCATCATCCCCGCCACGCCGGAGCCTGTCGCCACACCGGAGCCCACCGTAGTGCCGGAGCCCTCCGATACGCCGGGACCCGACCCTGCGCCGTCGCCGGACCCCACCCAGGACCCGGTCTACACCGCGGCGCCCAGCGACAGCCCCGGCCAGACGCCCATACCCACCACAGAACCCGCACCTGTCCCCACGGACACGCCTGTTCCCACCATGGAACCGTCGCCGGTCCCCACTGGAACGCCAATACCGACAGCAGAACCGTCTCCTGTCCCCACCGATACGCCAATTCCCAAGACAGAACCGACCGCGTCCCCCACCATGACGCCTATCCCAACGATAAAACCGGCTCCGTTCCCCACAGACACACCTGCGCCGACGCCGGAACCGACCGCATCCCCCACTTCAACGCCCATTCTAACCGATACGCCAACGCCTATCCCCACCGGGACACCTGTTCCAGCCGCAGAAACGCCATCCGTCCCCACCGAGACACCCCCAGCCTCCACAATGGCTCCTGGCGCGCCCATCCCGGCGGCAGACGGCCCCACGGGACCGGCCCAGCCCCCCACCGGCGGCCAGACGGCCCCCCGGACCGGGGACGAGACAGACGTCCTCCGCTGGCTGGCCCTGGCCGTCACCCTGGCCGGGTTGCTGGCGGTGACAACAGAGATGTACAGAAAGCGGTAAACAAAATGACCCCGGGGCTCCCGCCCCGGGGTCTTGCTGTATTCTTGTGAACTGTCAGCCGATGCAGGCCGCGCCCCGCTCCAGGGCCTTCATGTTCAGGTCCACCAGCTTGGCCTTGGGGCCCGTGAACATATGCACCAGCATCTGGCGGATGGTCTCCTCCTTCAGCGCGCCGGTGGCGGCGATATAGGCCCCCAGCATCACCATATTGGACACCTTCTTGTTGCCCAGCTCGTCCGCGATGGTGTCGCAGGGCACATACACGGCCTTCACGTCCGTGCGCTGGACCTTGTCCCCGATGATGGAGCTGTTGACGAAGATGATGCCGCCGGGCTTCACCTTGTCCTCGAACTTGTGAAGGCTGGGCCGGTTCATGGCGATGAGCTCCGTGGGGTAGGTGAACACGGGGGAGCCCACCGGCTCCTCGCTGAGCACCACCTCGCAGTTGGCGGTGCCGCCCCGCATCTCCGGGCCGTAGGAGGGCACCCACGTGGCGTGCAGGCCCTCGTTGACGGCTGCCTCCACCAGGCTCTTGCCGATGCTCATGACGCCCTGGCCGCCGAAACCGGCGATGGTGATCTGCTTTTTCATGCCTCGGGCACCTCCTTGATGACCCCCAGGGGATAGTAGGCGGCCATGTTCTCCAAAAGCCACTTGTTGGCCTCCAGCGGCGTCATGCCCCAGTTGGTGGGGCAGGCGGACAGCACCTCCACGAAGGAGAAGCCCGCGCCGGAAAGCTGCACCTCGAAGGCCTTTTTGATGGCCTTTTTCGCTTTGTTCAGATGGGGGATGTCCGCCACGCACACCCGCTCGGCGTAGGCAAGCCCGTCCATGGTGGACAGAAGCTCCGCCATGCGGATGGGACTGCCGTGCAGCTCCTTGATGCGCCCGTGGGGGGCGGTGGTGGCCCGCTGGCCCAAAAGGGTGGTGGGGGCCATCTGGCCGCCGGTCATGCCGTATATGGCGTTATTGATAAAGACCGTGGTGAACTTCTCGCCCCGCATGGCGGCGTGGACGATCTCCGCCGCGCCGATGGAAGCAAGGTCGCCGTCGCCCTGATAGGTGACGACGAGCTGGTCCGGGTGGGTGCGCTTCACGGCGGTGGCCACCGCCGGAGCCCGGCCGTGGATGGCCTCGATGCAGTCGCAGGCGAAGTAGTTGCCCGCGAACACGGAGCAGCCCACCGGGCAGACGAGGATGGCCGTGTCGATGAGGCCCAGCTCCTCCATGCACTCCGCTACCAGTTTATGTACGATACCGTGGCTGCAGCCGGGGCAGTAATGCAATTCCCGGTCCTGCAGACCCGCGCTCTTGCGATATACTGTGGTCATATCACTGCACCTCCTGAAGGATCTTCTCCGCTTCCTCGGCGATCTCCTCCACGCTGGGCACCATGCCGCCCACGCGGCCGTAAAACCGCACGGGCTTGATGCCCTGCACAGCCAGCTGCACGTCCTCCAGCATCTGGCCCAGGCTCATCTCCACCACCAGTATGGCCTTGACGCTGTCCTGGGCGGCCAGCTCCGCCAGCCGCTTCGACGGGAAGGGCCACACGGTCTGGGGCCTAAAGAGGCCGGCTTTTATGCCCTTGGCCTCCAGCTCCTCCGCCGCGGACAGGGCGATGCGGGACGGTGTGCCGTAGGCGGCGATCAATATCTCGCAGCCCTCGGCGTCCTTCTCCGCCCACCGGGTCTCCTTCTCGGCGATGGTCTTGTACTTGGCCTCAAGATGCCGGTTGAAGTCCTCGCAGTCCTGGGCGTCGATGCGAAGGGAGGTCACGAAATTGCTGTGATCCCGGCCCTTCCGGCCGCCGGCGCACCAGTCCTTGGGGGGCAGCTCCCGCTTGGGGATATCGTGCCACACGATGGGCTCCATCATCTGGCCGATCATGCCGTCGCCCAGTATCATCACGGGCATGCGGTAGATGTCCGCCAGGTCGAAGGCCTCCTGGGTCATGTCCACGGCCTCCTGGATGTCGCAGGGGGCCAGCACGATGGTGCGGTAGTCGCCGTTGCCGCCGCCCCGGGTGGCCTGGAAGTAGTCGCACTGAGACGGCTGTATGGTGCCCAGGCCCGGGCCGCCGCGCATCATGTTCACCACCACGCCGGGCAGCTCGCCGCTGCTCATGGCGCTGATGCCCTCCTGCTTCAGGCTGATGCCGGGGGAGGAAGAGGAAGTCATGGCCCGCACGCCGGAGGCCGCCGCGCCGTAGACCATGTTGATGGCCGCCAGCTCCGACTCCGACTGGACGAACACGCCCCCCGCCTCGGGCAGATGGGCGGACATGTATTCCGGTATCTCATTCTGAGGGGTGATAGGGTAACCGAAGAAGCACTTGCAGCCCGCCCGTATGGCGGCCTCCGCCACGGCCTCGTTGCCCTTCCACAGTTCTTTTTCCACGGTATTCATCTCCTTTTCACCGTTATTCCTTCTCAATGCTGATGACCGAATCAGGACAGATCTTCGCGCAGCTGGCACAGGCGATGCACGCCGACGGGTCCGTCACCGACGCCGGGTGGTAGCCCTTCACGTTGACGGCGGCCATGTCCAGCGCCAGGATGTGCTTGGGGCACACCGACACGCACAGCTCACAGCCCTTGCAGCGGTCGCTGTCGAAATGTAAAAACACGGTCATAGGTTGTCACCTCCCCTCTCCCTCGCGCTCATCAGCGCTCCCAGGGCTTTTTCATGTAGATGTCTATGGGGAACACCGGTTCCGCCAGCTGGGGCAGCCCCGCCGCGATGGGCCGGGGCGCCGTGTGGCAGATGACCGGGATGTTCGTAACGTAAGAGACCTCGTCGGCCAGGCCCGCGCCCAGAAGAACGTCCCCGGCCGTGGTCTCGGCGCAGAGATGGGTGTTGTTGACGACGCCCGTCACGGGAAGGCCCATCTCTTCCTCGATCTTCCGAAGGGACCAGACGGCCTTTTCCAGGGTGGCGGTCTGGGGCCGCCGGGCGTTCAAAACGAACCAGACGGCGAAGTCCCGGGCCGCGATCTGGTGCCGGTACCGGGCCAGGACCCTTGCCCCCGAGTCCCCGCCGATGTCCAGGACGCTAAAAAAGCTCTCGTCCTGCAAAAGGGTGTTGAGCTCAGCAGGCAATGAGGGCACATCCGCGTCGATGAGGCTCTGGGCGGAGGCCACGAACCGGATGCCGAGAGTCTTGAACATCTCCCGCTGCTCCCGGCTGCGGAAGTAGGGGTTCACCACGTCCAGGTCCGCGATGGCGGTCTTTTCCCCCGCCTTTGCCAGGGCCACCGCCATATTCACCGCCAGCTCCGTCTTGCCGCCGCCCATGTGGCCCACGATGGCCGTGAGCCGATGGGCGGTCATCCAGGCGGGAAGATCATTCGTCATGGGCGCCTCCTCATATCAGGATGTGCATGGCCCTGGCCTGAGCGGTCAGCTCCTCCCGGAATTTGGGATGGGCGATGGCGATCAGGGCTTTGGTCCGCTGGGACACGGTCTTGCCCCGGAGCTTGGCCAGGCCGTACTCCGTGGCGATGTAGTCCACGTCGTTCTTGCTGGTGCTCACCCGCGCGCCGGGATTCAATGTGGGCCGGATGCGGCTCACGGTGCCCCCCGCGGCGGTGGAGGGGAAGGCGATGAAGCTCTTGCCCCCGGGGGATTGGATGGCCCCCCGGACATAGTCCGTCTGACCGCCGGTGCCGGAGACATGGACGGTGCCGATGCTCTCGGCGCAGACCTGGCCGAAGAAGTCCACCTCCAGGCCCCCGTTCACGGAGATGAAGTTGGGGTGCTTCGCGATGACCGCGGGGTCGTTCACGTAGTCCACCGGCAGTATCTCCACGTCCGGGTTGTTGTCGACAAATTTATAGAGCCGCTCCGAGCCGAAGGTGAAGGTGGCCACGGTCTTGCCGGTGTGGATGGGCTTTTTCATGTTGGTGACCGCGCCGCACTCGATGAGCTCTATCATGCTGTCGGGCAGCAGCTCCGTGTGGATGCCCAGGTCGTGCTTACCCTTGAGCGCCAGGCCCACCGCCTCGGGCACCGCGCCGATGCCCAGCTGCAGGGTAGCGCCGCTGGGCACCTCCTCAGCGATGTACCCGCCGATGGTCCGGCTCACGTCGTCCAGCTGCGCCGGGGGCAGGATGGGCAGAGGCGCGTCGGACTCGCACAGGGCCGTCACCTGGGAGATATGTATCTTCGGGGCCGTCACCGCCCGGGGCATTTTGGGGTTGACCTCCAAAAAGATGTGCTCCGCCTTTTCAAAGAGGGCCGCCGTATAGGACCCGGTGACCCCGGCGCTGAAAAACCCGTCCGCGTCCATGGGGGACACCACGATCAGAAATGCGTCCACATGGATGTAGTCCCGGTACAGCCCCGGCATATCCCGGTAGTAGCAGGGCATGATGTCCGCCTCGCCCCGGTTGGCCGCCGCCTTGGCGATCTTCCCAGAGAACCAAGACACGGGGGTGAAGATGCCCGGATAGGAGAACATAGCGTTGGGCATGAGGTCCAGAAGGCCGTGGAACGTCAGGTCCTTCACGTCCCCCGCCTCTGCCCGGCGGCCCAGGGCCTCCAATATGGCCGGGGGGATGGCCGCCGCTGCGTCCGTGACGCAGGTCCAGCCGCTCTCGATCATGGCCGCCACGCCGTCGGCGCCCGTCAGTTTCTTCCGGTACTCGCTTTTATAATCCATTCTATTCTATGCGCTCCAATATGTGAGTGTTTTTAATGCTTGGCAAAACTTTTTCTTATGCACCTCGCTAAATATACCAAAATCCGCCGGGTATGTCAATAGGCGATAACTGGAAACTCTTGCGCCCCGGCTGGGGATATGATATGTTTTTGACAGAAGCAAAAAGGAGGCGCGTTTCATGGAAATATACGGCACCCTGGGCCCCGCCTGCGGGTCAGAGGACACGTTGGAGGCCATGTTTCGCGCCGGTATGACCGGCATGCGCCTCAATCTTTCCCACACCACATTGCGGGCCTCCGCCCCCCTGCTGGATGCCTTCCACGCCGCCGCGAAGCGGGCGGGCATACAACCAAAGCTGCTCATCGACATGCAGGGACCGGAGCTGCGGGTGGGCGCCCTGGCAGAGCCTCTGACACTGGAAGAGGGCGCCACCATTGACCTTGACGCCATCTCCCTGCCCGCTCCCGTCCTGCCCATGCTGGCGGCCGGACAGCGGATGCTCCTGGATGATGGAAAGCTGCTGTTGGAGGCATCCGGCGGCGGGAGGGCAAAGGTCCTGCGGGGCGGCCTGCTCCAAAGCCGGAAGAGCCTGGCCCTGCCGGGGCTGGACGTGCGCCTGCCCGCCCTGACGGAGGCAGATAAGGAAAACCTCCGGGACGCGGCGGTGTACGGCGTCACCGGGGTCATGCAGCCCTTCGTCCGGGACCGGGCGGACCTGGAGGCGGTGCGGGCGGCCTTGGATGAGGCGGACTGCGGCCATGTCCGGCTGTTCGCCAAGATCGAGAACCTGGCCGGGGCGGAGAGGCTGGCGGCGCTCATCCCCGCCGCGGACGAGATCGTCATCGCCCGGGGGGACCTGGGCAACGCCGTCCCCCTGTGGGACCTGCCCGCCCTGCAAAAGCGCATCGCCGCCCAGTGCCGGGGGGTGGACAGGCCCTTCATGGTGGTGACCCAGATGCTGGCCAGCATGGAGCATAGCCCCGTCCCCACCCGGGCGGAGGTCAGCGACATCTTCAACGCGGTGCTGGACGGCGCCGCCTCGGTGATGGTCACCGGCGAGACCGCCGCCGGCCAATACCCCGTGGAGGTCATAAAGTATCTCGTCAACACCGTCCGCTCGGCGGAGAATTTTGAGGTGTGACATGGATATCCTGGAATACTATGCCCTGCCCCAGCCGGATAAGGACCGCTGGCTGGACAAACTCAGGGAGAGCGACTGGGCCGCGGGACAGCTCCTCTACTGGCTGCTGTGCTCCGGGGCCTTCCGGCCTCTATGCGGCAAGACGGCGCGGGTGTATCTTCTGACAGAGGGCGCCGATCTTGTCAGCTTCTGCACCCTGGCGGAGCAGGACGACGTGCGGGACACGGACCTGGGCCCATGGATCGGTTTTGTGTACACCTTCCCGGCCTGGCGGGGTCATCGGTACGCGGGCCAGCTCCTGGACCACGCGTTCCGAACGGCCGTGGCCGAGGGAGCAAAGCGTGTCTACATCTCCACCGGCGAGACGGGCCTGTACGAAAAATACGGCTGGCGCTTCGACCGCCTTCTGCCGTCCATGAGCGGCGAGGATTCCCAGGTGTATGTGAAAGAGGAGCTGCGGGGCAATACCACGTGGAGGTCATAAAATATTTGGTGAACACCGTCCGCTCGGCGGAGTGGTATATTCGGTTGGGAGGTGGTCTGCATGAAGTATGAAGTCATCCTCTATTGGAGCAATGAGGACGATGCCTACATCGCGGAAGTGCCCGAATTGCCCGGCTGCATGCCGACGGGCCGACACAGCTGGACGCGCTGCGCAATGTGGAAGTCATCGCAAAAGAGTGGATAGAGACAGCCCAGCAGTTAGGCTGGGAGATACCCCAGCCCAAGGGAAGGCTGAAATACGCCTGATATAATATGAACCCCCGCCCGGGAACGGGCGGGGGTTTCACTGTGTATGGCCTTCTCTGATGAGGGAGGCACTATTTATCCCAGTCGATCACAAAAAGCTCATTGGGCGTGCAATCCAGCAGTTGGCAAAGGGTCTCGATGCGCTCCAGTTTGATGGAGCTGGTCTCGTTATTGACCATGCGGCTGAAATTCTGATAGCTCATCCCCAGCTGCTTATAAAGCCAATACTTTGTCTTCCCCTTCTTCTCCAAAAGCTCCAGCACATTCAGCCTCACCACGATAGACGCCTCCATAGACCGCCCCGGTGGAGCGGTCTTTACCGTATTTCCTGTTCCAGTTCGTCAAACACCGGCGCGGAGAAGAACGCGCCCAGGGTGATGTCCAGACCGTCACAGAGTTTTTTGACCGTGGTGACGGATACATCCCGGCGGGCCTGGTCCATCATGCTGTACACCGTGGAGGGCGTCACGCCGGACAGCGTCGCCAGCTCGTTATATTTGATATGCCGCTCCCGGCACAGCTCCGCGAACCGCGCGGCCACCGCGTCCTTCACCATCATACTATCACCTCAACAGCGATAGTATCGTTTTGTCCGCACACGCGTATACGCACTTGCGTATATCTCACAAATATGTTATGCTCACCCATGGAGGTGAGGACCATGCCGGACTATAAAAAGATGTACGCCATTGTGTGCGCTGCGGCGTCGGAGGCGCTGGACAAGCTGCCGGAGACGGCGGAGAACGCCGCCGGGCGGGAGACGCTGCAACAGGCGCTGGATAAGGCGGAAGAGCTGTACATCGCGGAAGACAGCGAGGAATAATACTTTCCCAACGTAAAGCCTCCCCTGTGCAAGGGGAGGGGGACCGCACGAAGTGCGGTGGAGGGGTTGTAAACGTCCGTGACGCAACAATCCCTCAGTCAGCGCTTCGCGCTGCCAGCTCCCTTTGCACAAGGGAGCCTCCAATATGAAGACCCCGCCCGGGAACGGGCGGGGTCACTGCTTTTATCAGGTTACTTGTTGCTCCTTCTCCAGATGTGCATCTTCTCGGCCTCGGCGATGAGCTCCTCCCGGAAGTCGGGGTGGGCGATAGAGATGAGCGCCTCGGCCCGCTGCCAGGTGGACAGGCCCTTCAGGTTCACCATGCCGTACTCGGTGACGATGTACTGCACGCAGGAGCGGGGGTCCGTGGCGATAGAGCCCGGGGTGAGGGTGGGCACGATGCGGCTCTTCACGGTGCCATCCTTGGCCTTCATGGTGGAGGAGAGGCAGATGAAGCTCTTGCCGCCCTTACTGAGATACGCGCCCATGACGAAGTCCAGCTGGCCGCCGGTGCCGGAGATGTGCTTGATGCCGGCGGACTCGGCGTTCACCTGGCCGAACAGGTCCAGGTCCACGGCGTTGTTGATGGAGATGAACTTATCTAGCTGGGCGATGACCTGCACGTCGTTGGTGTAGTCCACCGGCGCGCCCACCACGTCGGGATTGCGGTTTACATAATCATACAGCTTCTTGGAGCCCGCCGCGAAGGCGAACACCTGCCGGCCATAGTCCCGGGTCTTGTTCCTGCCGTTGATCTTCCCGGCCATGGCGATGTCCACGAAGCCGTCCACATACATCTCGGTATGTACGCCCAGGTCTTTCAGGTCCGACTGGGCGATCATGGCGCCCACGGCGTTGGGCATGCCGCCGATGCCCAGCTGCAGGCACGCGCCGTTGGGGATCTCGGGCACGATGAGGTTGGCCACGGCGATGTCGATGTCGCTGGGGGCGGCGGAGCCCAGCTCCGCCACAGGGGGATTGGAGCCCTCCACCACATAGTCCACGTCCTGAATGTTTATCTCGCTCTTGTAAAGGCCGTAGACCACGGGCAGGTTCTCGTTGACCTCCACGACGACGTGCTTTGCCTTGGCGCACATGTCATAGAGGTGGGAGGGGGCCAGGGACAGGGAGAAGTTGCCGTGGGCGTCCATGGGCGGGACCTGCATCATCACCACGTCCACGTCGATGTTCTCCCGGTAATACCGGGGCAGCTCGGAGTAGCGGATGGGGCTGAACCAGCCCATGCCCTTGGCGATGATCTTGCGGTCCACGCCGGAGCAGTGCCAGGAGTGCCAGGCGAAGTGGTCTCCCGCGTCGTCCGCCTTGGCGATCTCGGGCATCCACATGGTCACGCCGCCCCGGACCTTCACGTCGGTGAGCTCATGGGCCCGGGCCGCCAGGGCCTTGTCCAGCTCCACGGGATGGTTGGTGCACCAGGTGTAGTCCACCCAGTCCCCGGACTTCACCAGCTTCACGGCCTCGGCCGGGGTGGTGAGCTTCGACTTGTACAGCGCCTGATAGTCCATATGGGAAAGTCTCCTTTTGTTATGTATTATTGCCAATAGTTTACCCTCCGGCGCCCCGGTTGTCAAGGGCGGCGGCGCCGGGCCGGGAAGGCCGGCCACAGCGGAAATTCCCCCTGGGGCGTCTTGACTTTCATTATATATTGTACTATACTATTGTCGCTAAATTTTAAACGATTTTATCCCCGCACATGGCTCCCCCGGGAGCGAACACCTGAAAATCATTTTAAGGAGGATACCCCCCGTGAAAGACATTTATCTCGTATCCTGCTGCCGTACCGCCATCGGCAGCTTCCAGGGCACCCTGAGCAAGACCCCCGCCGTGGAGCTGGGCTCCATCGTCGTGAAGGAAGCCCTGAAGCGCGGCAACGTCCCCGCCGACGCGGTGGACGAGCTGATGTTCGGCTGCATCCTCACCGCCGCCCAGGGCCAGAACCCTGCCCGCCAGGTGGGCATCAAGGCCGGCCTGCCCCTGTCCGTTCCCGCCTACACCGTGGGCATGGTCTGCGGCTCCGGCATGAAGAGCGTCATTGAGGGCGCCCGGGCCATCAACGCCGGCGACGCCGACATCATCGTGGCCGGCGGCATGGAGAGCATGACCATGGCTCCCTACGCCACCCCCGCCACCCGTATGGGCGCACGCATGGGCGACACCAAGATGGTGGACACCATGATCAAGGACGGCCTGTGGGACGCTTACAACAACTACCACATGGGCACCACCGCTGAGAACATCTGCGACGTGTGGGGCATCACCCGCGAGGAGCTGGACGCCTTCGCCGCCTCCAGCCAGCAGAAGACCGAGGCCGCCCAGGCCGCCGGCAAGTTCGACGACGAGATCGTCCCCGTCCCCGTGAAGGTCAAGAAGGAGACCATCGAGTTCAAGGTCGACGAGTTCCCCCGCAAGGGCGTGACCCCCGAGAGCATCGCCAAGCTGCGCGGCGCCTTCCCCGTAGGCCCTGAGGGCGTGGAGGACGAGATCGTCCACACCTTTGAGCCCACCCAGGTCCATGAGGCCGACACCAAGAAGCATGTCCAGCGCGTCACCGCCGCCAACGCCTCCGGCATCAACGACGGCGCCGCCTGCATCATCCTGGCCAGCGGCGAGGCCGTGAAGAAGTATGGCCTGAAGCCCATGGCGAAGCTCATCAGCTACGGCCAGGGCGGCGTGGATCCCAAGATCATGGGCGTGGGCCCCGTGCCCGCCACCCGTCAGGCCCTCAAGAAGGCCGACCTGACCATCGACGACATGGACCTCATCGAGGCCAACGAGGCCTTCGCGGCCCAGTCCATCGCCGTGGCCCGTGAGCTGGGCTTCGACATGAGCAAGGTCAACGTCAACGGCGGCGCCATCGCCCTGGGCCACCCCGTGGGCGCTTCCGGCGCGCGCATCATCGTCACCCTGATCCACGAGATGCTCAAGCGCCCCGAGGCCAAGAAGGGCCTTGCCACCCTGTGCATCGGCGGCGGCATGGGCGTTGCCACCATCTGGGAAAAGGTGTAATTACTGCCCCAAAACAACATCAAGCCCCGGCTCATTGTGAACAGCACCCCATTTGTTAGACAGTATGGTATACTGATAACGAATGGGGTGTTGCTTATGCCAAAAGGGAAACCG
>CANQRM010000002.1 GCA_947626265.1 uncultured Oscillospiraceae bacterium | reverse complement strand
GAGCACCAGTAATCAATATAAGAGTCTTATAAAAATATGAGATGACAGTGAATGAGGTCTTTTGTGAATAAAACTCAATATGATAAGGGGTTACTCCCATTCACTAGCGAAAGCGGAATCAAATATATATATGACAATTACACCGGTCTCATGTTGCCGGATGAACCTGCTGTCATGGACAAGTTCTCTGGCGGTCAGAGTGACTATTTGGGCGTCAAGCGTTGTTCTGCCCCGTTGCCTGAAAAAGTATCAGCAGAGGACGTAAAAACGTATATCGCTGAGCATGGCTATACCCAGTTGACTCTGGAAATGACCGCCGACTGTAACTTCCGCTGCAAATACTGCATCTATGGCGAGCATTACCCGGAGACCCGGAAATGGGATAGCGCGGTATTGGATTTTGACACAGCAAAAAAGGCTGTTGATTATTATATGGCTGGCGTCCTGGGTAAGTATCGGAAAAACCCGAACATCTACCCGACTATTGGCTTCTACGGCGGAGAACCCCTACTTCGGTTCCCGGTCATCAAGCAGATCGTGGAGTACATTGACCGAGAGTACACGGTCTTTCCCGAGATACTCTATACGATCACGACCAACGGCTATCTGTTGACCGATGAGATCGGGGACTTCATGACAGAGCATAGCTTCTCGATCATTGTCAGTCTTGACGGCCACAAGGAGAATCACGACCGTAATCGAGTGACGGCAGACCAAAAGGGAACTTTCGATATTGTGATTGGAAACATCCGCCGGCTGCGGGAAAGGCATCCCGACTATGATAGGATCGGACTGAGTGTCTGTTTTGACTATAAGACGGATCTGATCAAAATGCGTGAGTTCATTCGCAGCGAGGAGCTATTCATCGTAAAGTTCTCGCAAATCTCCGGCTCCTACACAGATTATTACGACCAGTTTACGGTGGAGGATGAGCAGCGTTTCCGGGATCAGCTGGCCACTTTGCGGAGAGAGTTCCTGGTCAGCGCGAAGAATGGAATTTTGACAGATGACCCCTTCCTCTTCTCAGTGTTTGGCACAGAATATGCAGAACTGTCATTCCACTCTATGTCAAGGGAGACCCGGCCCTCTTTTCTACCGTACACTGCTGCATGTATCCCCGGCGACAAGATATATCTTACCTCGGATGGGAAATTCCACATCTGTGAACGTGTCCCTCATGATATGCCTATCGGGGACGTAGATCACGGTTTCGATTATAACGTAATAGCGGAGTTGCTGGAGTTATATAACCAAAACGTGTGCGAACACTGCCCAGACTGTCCTATATCCCGAATGTGTGGGATATGCTTCTCCAGCGTAAGAACGGAACACACCTTCAAGCCCGTTGCAGGGTACTGTGCTGCCATGACGGGACGATGCAAGGTGAAAATGAGCGAGCTGACACAGATGCTTGAAAGTAATCCAGACCTGATGGAACAGGTGACGGTTGACTACTATCAGGAGGTGATCAGAAAGGCGGGGTATATCGTTGAGTAAGTATTTTAATCTCACGCCCGAATGCTATCTGATCATAGGGGGTAACCGCTCAGCGGTCTACAACCTGGACACTGGCGCCATCGTTGCTCTTAATGAGGAGCAAACCAGGGCAATGACCCTTGCAGAAACAAAAACGCCGATAGAGGATGATGCAGCGGTCTATGAATACCTGGCCGGCAAGGGCTGGGGGTTTTATTCCTCCTCTCCCGTTTTTGTAGACAAGGCCAGGCCGCTGAACGTATTTGGTGAACGACGGATATGGCAGCAACAGATGCAGTTCATCACGGCAGTTTTGCAGGTGACAAATCAATGCAATCGACGTTGCCCGGACTGCGGAAAAACGTTCTGCCCGGCGTGCGTTACTACATCCCATGAAGGGAAGCAGAATGAGTTGACGGTGGAACAGTGGCAGTCCGTGATAGACGATTTGGCTGAAGCTGGCTGCAAGTCCGTCATGTTCACGGGTGGCGAGAGCCTGTTGTATGGCGGCCTGCCTGAGCTGATTGAGCGTGTCCGCTCAACTGGCATGGAAGCCGTGGTACAGACAAACGGCGAGGTTACTCCGAAAGGCGTCCCGGAAGATGTGGCCATTAGTGTTCTGGTGAGCCAAGGCAGTGATTTGGAGCTGATTCTGAAGAACCTGCAAGGTCGCGATAAGGTCTCAATAATAGCCCAGGATGTAGATGTCCAATCCATCTCCTCGCGCTTTCCAGAGGAGTGGAACATTCGCAAAACATGTTCAGCGGAGCCGATCAAGGGAAAGCTGCATATGAGCAGCGCGGAACTCGATGATTTCTTTAATAGGAAACTGAAGGACCCTTGCCTGAACGGGAAAATGTATATTCTCTCCGATGGCAGTGTTGTGCCTTGCCTTCAAGGTAGGAGCAAGGTGTTGGGCAACATACTGACTGATGACTTTTCCAGGGTATTCAAGAAATTGACGGTGGACTATTGGTATGCGGAGATCGACCACAGACTGGCAGAGAAAAGATGTGGGAGCTGCGAGTTCAGATATGGCTGCTCCGTCTGCCGTTTTTCAGATGTTGAGGATTCCTGTTTCTACGATCCGAAGTAGAAAATTCTGAATGATAGAAAAACAAAAAATATAAATACATAAAAGGAGGAAAAACAAATGTCGATCCAGAAAGCGGTAGAGTTCATCAAAAGCAGTGGTAAAGAGGACATCAAAGGGAAACTGAAAGGTATCCAGACCAGTGATAAAAACAAAGCGATTGCGACCATCGTGAACATTGGTCATGATTCCGGCTTTGATTTCACCGCTGGCGAGTATGAGCAGGCGGCGCAGGAGGTCGTGCTGATACTCAATCAGGAACACAAGAGCATCGAGGACCTGAGAGCGAGCAAGCATGATTTGAATGGAAACGGGTGCTCTGGCTGCGCGGCTTGTGCGACCTGTACGCTCTGCCTGGCGTGCCTTACCTGTGCATGGTGTGTTGTGATACCTATCGCCGGCGCGGCCGCAATAGCTGCCGATGCAATGGGTATTATTTCCGCCGCGGCGACTTTAAGCACATCAGTGGCCACAAGTGTGGCGGCGGCTGTGCAGTAAAAAACAGAGAATCCAGAACAAGCGAATTGGCATGAAGAATACCCGGCGCGGTATTCTTCATGCCCAAATCAAAAAATACAATTGCATATCGAAGGGAGAACATGCATTGGCTGTGGAAGACTTGAGACTTCGAGAATCCAATGCGTCTTTATTGGGGCAGCACAAGTACAAAGAAATCATCCCTCAAAGAGTCGATAGAGATTCATCACGTTCAATACTTGGCGAAATAAAATACAACCAGATTCACAGAGGAAGGGCATATGCCGCAAAAAAAAGATAGCAAATTCATGATGTGGTGTGCCAAAGTTCAGGAAAAACATTGGATCATTAACCTTGTTTTGGTCCGTTTGTCGCTTCTTTGGTACTCCCTCATTCTTGCTTATCTAGGGGAAGAACTAAAATTAATAAAGCTGACTGAAACAGGCAAGAAGCTGACTGTTTTAGCGTGGGCAATTACGATTGGCCTAACAGTTGTCGTGACCCTAAGCGAGCTTTCAAAGCTTTATGCAGATCGGCGCCGGGTTTATCCCCCGGAGGTTTCTGGTTACGCATTGCTGAACACGCTAAGAGGTTCGATAGAGAATGTTTGCGAAAGCAAATACAACACCTTGGTGGCGAAAATCCATGCTGTTAAGACCGAGCGCAAGGAATCCGCTCCCATTATAATCAGCAACCCGCCGAAGCAGCTACAGGGGATCGCAAATGAGATCACTCAATGCTTGTTGTATCTGTTGCGGGATGATGAGACACGCTGGCGCGCTGGAGATCTATATGTAAGCATCGCTTACCAGTTTCCGCTTGAAAGTGAGGACTGGCACTGGGCCACAGAAGAGCATGGCCTACGCTTTGATGAGCTTTTGAAGAGCCCCGGTGCCGATGAGAACGGGAACGATATAATATCTACTTTTCAGTATTTGCTGAGGGGAAATCGGGACAACGCATTCTATATCAGCAAAGAAAAGGCCAAGGATGAAGGTCACTATATCCCGGATGACCTGGATCAGAGAGATGCAAAAGGCCATCTGCTGGGGTCAATAGCATGCTATAAGGGGACCATCAAGAAGGCCGATGTAACATACATCCGTTATATCTTGACCATCACTTCATATTCAAAGCCCTTTACTACGGACTCAAAAGTTATAGACAATCTGCGATATAATATGAAGAATGAGGTCATTTCGGACTTCTCGATCCGTATCGCCATTGAACTGTGTCTGCTTTATCTGAGCCAGCTTCGGGCTGACGAAGACCAGAAGAAAGACGGGCAACTCCTTAAAGGGGTTGTTATAGCAGAACCAATAAAGGAACCAGATAAACAGACGCAAGAGGGAAAAGAGAGGTAGTCGAGATATGACCGACGTATCTTGGCATTATGCCCCGATGGACTCCAGCAACTATTTCACGCATCAAACCAACGGCGTCCATAATGGCGCCGTTAGTTTGATATGAGGCATGTATAGCAACAAAACTATTTGAGGAGGAACCCCTATGGACTTCTGGGAAGTGATAGAATTTTTAGCTTCCAACATAGTGATTCTTGAGGTCTTGACAGATATTACGGGCGTCATCATCGGAGCGGGTCTTTGCTTTGGCGCGCTTAAATGGAGACGTGGTACGTTGACTACCACGGCGATTGGCTGGGGATTTTTTATAGGTGTATTCATCGTGGCTCTCATGAGTGACAGTATAGAGGAAGAAGGTATCTTATTCTGGCTTTTAGTGCCGACGCTCTTACTGCCTGTGTTGACATATACAGTTCCAGGCGTGAATCGATTTGTTCTGGGGTACATTGTTGGTTTCAAGCTTTGCTTCATGTTGACCACACTTTTGGCCAAGGAGGGCGACATTGATGTACTACAGGCAATCGCAATTCCCGTTGGCTTTGGGACATTACTCGGCTTGGGGCTGATGGCGTGGACCAGAGTTCGTGTCAGCGCATTTATTCTTGCATGTAGCTTCCTGGGTGCCAGTGAGATAGCTCCGGTAATAGCTAAGTGGATTAATCGGCTTTTGTTTATGGCGACAGGGAGTATAGAATACATATTTGACCCAATAGATATGTTTTTTGCCCTCTTTAAAGTCGAATTGACGGACGGCTGGACATTTTTGATCTTACTTGTATTAATGGCATTTGGTGCTTATAGGCAGTTCCGCGCCTTAAAAGAAAAAGGTGTGCCGCTGGATACACCAATTATCGGTTTTGAGACACCAGATAAAAGGGATAACGGAAAGATTTATACCGATGATGGGGTTATTGATACATTAAGTAATGACAAGAATGAAGACTCGACGGAAGAAACAAAAAACACAACATGGGATAGTAACGATAGTAACGACTAAAAGGATAATTCTGCAAGGGTCGGGTTCTACGTTTAAATACACACACGCCAACAGGTAAAATATATTCAAATAACGGCGTCTGAAGTAGACGCCGTTATTTTGGTAAAAAGGGGAATAGCTTTCAGCCAACACATTTTGGGTTGTTGCCAGATTAGAAATACGAATAAGCAGGAGAAATGAAAATGCCAAACTATCAAAAGATGTACTACATTTTATGTTCGGGTGTATCGGCTGTTCTGGACGACATACAAGGCAAACACGAATACGAGAGCCTCTATGGTAGGCTGAAATTACTCTTGAATGAAGCGGAGGACGTATATATCGACACTGCAAATATCATTCCTCTGAATACTTCATCCAAAGAAGATGGTGAAGACGACAACGGCAAGCATTAGTGCTGACACCTCTTGTGGAGCTGTGGTGAATGGATCACTTACTCTGATTGGTGAGTTGAAGAATCATTTTTGACCGAAGAAGCCGATTCGGAGGCGATTGTGCGCTTGGTCACAGGGCGCTCCGGCTGATAGATAACGCCTACGCACAGTGGAGGCCAGGGATATTTTTCTGCGTTTGTTATTGTGCGGACGATGCCGGACAAAACTCTTTCTTTTGCTTTCATGTTACATACGTTCCTTTCCTTTTTGCATGATGTTTCCTATTATTACTGTGAGATTCACAAATAACAGGCCAAGAGAACTATAAACTACGAAGAAATTATTGAGCCACTTGATTGAGATAATTTGTAGTATCGCGAGTATAGCAAGCAACACATTCTTCCGGTTAGTGTTGGCGTCAATTACCTGCTGATCGAAATGAACCTGAGGCGGATATGATGGCTCAAGAAAATACGTGCAGATAATCAATATAGCATTAAGGACACAAATTGCGAGTAAAGAAAGCTGTTCAAGAAGTGGTCCCAAAACAACAACAGAAACCATCACCGTTGATATACTGATAAACAAACATTCCCACTCGTTGCGGGCGTGAATACCACCCATGCGCTGCCGAAAAGCAAGCACGACGCTTGTGAATATAATTGCTTCAGGGACTTTTCCCAGCGGTACAATAAGCAGAGACAACACAAGAAAAAAGAACGCCGATAATAATCGACGTTCAACAGCATAACAACAGATAGCCAGATCGTCATCGCTGATCCAGCCACGAGCAACGCTATGGGATGCGATCTGATAAGCCAGCTTGTGCATATACGTCACCCACTCTTTCTACCGCCTACTATAACATGCCGGTGGTAGAGCATGGCGAAATCAATGCAAAGTGTATTTTTTTAAATGCAAAGTGTCGTTATCAGATTAACATATGACAAAATTGCCCAAGGATTTACTCCATGACCGGAAAAGTAGAGTAGAAACAAAATCGATGATTTTCTTCTCGGTAGTCCAGAATATAAGTTCCTTTACTTTGATTTATCAAGGCGGAGATATTCTTTAATCCATACCCATGAGACAGAGGATCGCTTTTTGTGGTCATAACATAATTGTTATGTATTTCTACCGGGCCTGAAGTCGTGTTCTCAATACAGAGCCACGCTTTTTTCCCCTCGGTTTTCATGACAAGTTGAATAAACCGCTCCTGCTCAACAGGAATCTTTTTGCAGGCTTCGATAGCATTGTCAATCAAATTGGTGAGAATGACTACTAGCGCGTCATCGGGTAGAGGGAATTGGGCTAGGTCCTCAAGTTGAAGCTGAAAATTAATGCCTTCATCTCGCGCATAAGAGACTTTCTGACTCAGAACTACATCGACAACAATGCGATGGGTATTGATGTAGAATACGGCTGGCGGCTTGGTTGCAAGCAATCGTCCCAAGTATTTTGAGAATTCTTCAGGTGGGGCCCCTTTGTCTGCCATGCCTTGCAGTGTTGCAAGTTGATTGTAAAAATCATGTGTTTGCTTACGTTGTTGTTCGTAGTTTTCTTGCAATGATGCGATATGGTCAGTTTCAAGCTTCAAATTTTGACGCAAAACAGCGTTCTCACGAATGGCACGTTGCGATTTATCCAGTTGATCCAAGACGTTTATTGAGATTAAATCCACGGCCAATACAATGAACATACACACGGCATATTCTTTGGAATATTGCAGATCGGTCAGAATTATTCGAGACATAATGACGGAAATAATTAACGCAGAAAAAGGGAAAAAACCAGTCTTAAACCAACCCATCCACTGAAAGGAATTATCCAAGACTTTCTGCTTTTTTACAATTCCGCTTATAACAATGATTCCAAAGAGTTCCATTATCTTTGTGGAACAACTTAACGTGAAATAGGTGTACGGATCACGAAGTGCGAACTGGATAACCCCATCAGGTGAAGAAAAGAGTGACAAGAAAAAACTGTCAACGCAGGTAAAATATGAAAGTATAAATACAACATAGAATAGATATTTTATAATGGAGCCCCTATATGCTATTACGAGCCAGGATAGGAAAATGAGCGCATTCACTATATATTTGATGATTATATGTTCATATAGAACTTGATTCCAAAGTATTAACCAAAGTATTTCAACAATATAAAAACAAATCTTGGAAATCGAATATAGTCTAACCGTCAGGTTGGGGTGAAAAAAGGCGATCGATAGATAGATGGTCATCCAAACCTCTAGGCCAACCATCAATATGGTAAATAACCATTCAAGTGCTGCGTTCATATGTGATGACCCTTCCACTTCATGTATTCTACACTGATTTGCCGATATTGTTTTCTGGAAACAGAGAGCGTCTCACCGTTTACTATCGTAGCGGTATAGCTGCAAAGGTCTGTGATAAACATGCTGTTCACAAGGTAGCTTCGTTGAACACGCAAAAAGCCCTTATCAGCAAGGAGCGTTTCATATTCGGAGATCCTCCCCATACAGTCGATCTTGCTGTCGGGGTAGATATGTGCAATCGTGTGTGCTTGTGGTGTTCCTTCAAAGTACATAATGTCTTTCAGGCGGGCCGTTATGGAGTTGGACGGTGTACGCAGAAGGATGGTCTCTTCATTCGTAAAGACCTTTTCTTGGATCGCATCGAGGCAGGCGGGCAGGTCTTTAGAGAGGTTCCCCTTGAGCAGGTACCTCAGCGCTTCTACGTTGTATCCCTCTACCGCGTACTGCAAAAAGGCCGTCACAAAAAGGATGACGATCTCCGAGTACTGCTTCCGAATGCGCTGGGCGACTTGGAGGCCGTCCATACCAGGCATATCAATATCCAGGAAAACCGCATGAACGTCTGTGAGATCGGCTTTCAGTAGCTCCTCTCCCGACCTATATTCGCTGCACTGAAAGAGCCAATCCCGCAACGCGAACTGTTCTTCCAGCATGTTTCGGAACAGCTGTAGGAACTCGCGGTTGTCATCACAAATGACCACGTTCATAAGGCTCAGACGCCTCCTCTTGATGTTTTTTCCCAAAATAAACCATCTCCTCCGGCGCTGTCAAGTGTCCATTAACGAAACTAATGCTATGGCATAATTATTTAAAACATAGTTTGCAAAGAAAAGCAACCATGGGAATAAGTACGGACTTTTACAAGGAAGGTGTAGCTATGGATGAAGTCGTAGTCCGGATGGGAAAGCGGATCGCTCAAATAAGGAGAGACCTTGGCCTTACACAAGGGCAGGTGGCGGTACAGGCCGGCTTGACTACGCAAACAGTATCCAGCGCGGAGCGTGGAACAAAAGCTCTTAGACCCGAAAACATCGTCAAATTGTGCCAAGCGTTGCAGGTGACGCCCAATGATTTGCTTCTTGGAATCTCCCATGAGGCATTGGACGGGGCATCAACCTCCGGATTATCAAGGCTCTCCCCTCAAAAGCGTCGTCGCCTGGACGAACTAGTCCGTCTGATAATAGAAGTGATCCTCCTGGATGATTAAGCGGATAAGTTGTATTATTTGCTATAGATTCCCATGTGGCAACGGATGTCCGTTTGCCGCATGGGAATCATTTTGTAGCAGATAAAACTACACTTTGCATCGTTTTTTCTACATATTGCAACGTTTCATACACAAAGGCAAGTTTGCAATGTACAATAGGGAAACACTAAAGAGAACCTCACAGCCGGACGCCCGGTTATATCTGTATACTTACTCCGACCTAGAAGTGGATGTGCGCTACACAATGGTGTGGTAGAACTGAATCCGTGCCGATCTCCTAGTCTATATGTATCCTTCCCAAACTGTCGGTCTGGCCAGAGGCGGAGAGGGAGCGAGATATATAGAAAATACTATATTATAAAGAGGAGAATCAATATGAGTAAAATTACGAAGCGCGTTGTTCCTCTGATTCTTGCTGTGGTACTGTGCCTCAGCATGGCCGTTCCGGCCTTCGCGGCCACCCTTGCTGTCAACGAAGTTGCTGCCTTTCCTGCGCAGTCACAGGGAAACAGCAATGGGTATGTAGGTGTTATCCAGCGCTACATGTACCTCTATAACAATACCACCCACCAGTACATAGTTAATAGCGGTGGTGTTGATGGTTCTTTCGGTCAGGGAACCTATAACGCTGTGGTTGCATATCAGGCAGCTAAGGGATTCACCACTGATGGAGTTTTTGGTAGCCAGTCTTGGCCTGAACTTGCGAGTACGATTTCTCTCTACAATAATAACACGTTCAGGTATGATGGGGCATACTACCACCAGCTCAAACCTCTGATGCACGTCACAAACCTGAGCGCTGGCTATGTTAACTCGACTACGAAGTGGTACTATTACTACAACGATTCCTCTTATTCCACCACCGCATTTCGCACCGCATAATAGCATCTAGCAGACCTTTGCCACAGCCCAGCTCAAAACGTGCTGGGCTGTGGTGTTCTATTGCGTGGGAATTGCATACCTAGTGTCACACATTCCCGGCGATTAGTGTTTTGTATAGTGTAGGGCCCACGCAAAGGAGGCAAACAATGACAGACGATATTACACAACGTGTCTCGGAAAGGACGATTCTCAAACTGCTTCGTGCCGGGGATGAGGCGGGTCTGCAATGGATAGTGCAGCGATATACCCCCTATGTCAGTTCTATCGTATGGAGCATCATTGGGCAGCGCCTCACGCTGGAAGATGCAGAGGAAGTTATTGCAGACGTCTTTTTGACCTTGTGGCGCTACCGGGAAAAGCCGAAACCGGGAAAGCTGAAAAGCTATCTTGGGGCTATCGCCCGGACCCGTTCCATCAGTCGCTTGAAAAGCGCCGGGACGGAGATAACGCTGGAATATGATGACCTGGAGATACCCGTTGACGGCCCGGAGAACGAGGTCATACGATCAGAGCAAAAGGAAGCGTTGCGGCAGCACCTGGAGAGTATGAAGCCACAGGACCGGGAGATATTCCTTCGGTACTATTATTTTTGTGAAAGCGCACCAACGATTGCAGAACGGCTGAATATGTCTGCGGAAGCAGTCCGCCAGCGGCTGTCAAGAGGACGCATATTTCTTCGTCAGCGCCTGGAGAAAGGAAAAGCACAATGAAAAAGACTTTACAGATCACCGACCTTATTGATGACATCTGCCCGGATGAATATGGGCTTAGGATGAAACCGGCCCCTGTCGATATGGATCACATACGGGACATCATTCGGGAGCAGGGGGGCGTTGACATTGCCCCGGTGAGGAAAAAGAGGGCCTTGCGGCTTTCCCGTCCCTTCGTCAGAGCAGCTATTGCCGCCGCGTTTGTCGTGCTGCTCTCGGTCACGGCATACGCTGTATATCAACTGCGTATGGCGGATTATGTGATCACGCCGCAGGCGGTTGAAACGACCGCTCCTATGGAGAGCGCCGACGCATCTGAACAGCCTGTCACGCCGAAATCCAGCGCGGGTATCTCTCTTGTCGGTTATCAGGGCTCCCCGGAGTACGAAGCCTATGTGGAGTGGAGCAGATGGCTGAAAGATAACCCTGCGGATCTGAACGCCTTGGGGGTAAATGACCTGTGGCATGAAACGCCTGACAACTATTATCAGCTTTACAGTGCTGTGACCCAGGAACAGGCCGATAAACTGGACGAGATCATAGCCGAGCATGGCCTGGAACTCCATACGCTCAGGATGATGACTACCCCTGAACAGCTTTTCAGCGTTCTTGGTACTGAGCCCTTTGTGTCCGGCGAATACGCTGTTATGGGCGGCTATATCTACAACGACGGCACCTTTAAGCTGGACGGAAGCAACATTGACGGCAGCATATCTTTCTCCATGTTTACGAGCGTGAAAGGCGCCTTTTCCATGATAGAATCCACCGTCGATTCTGACTATGAGGAATGGGAGTATGTAACATCCTCCGGGACAGCGGTTGACCTGATTTTGGAGGGCTCCCGTTTCGGAAATATCTTGTTTGAGACAGAAGGAGCTTATATCTATGTCCGTGCCGCTAACGGCTGGATCGGCGGCGTCCCCCATATTGAACGGGAGGAACTGGAGGCATTTGCTGATACCATTGATTTTTCAGCACTTGCCAGCCTCTATGACGGACACACATTCGATATTGGCATGGATGACATCCACTGACCCGACGCCACGACTGGCAAAAAGGAGAATATAACATGAGAAAGAATCGTTTGATAGTTTTTCTGATCTGCGCCCTTGTTATGGCGCTTGTTCTGTGCGGCTGCCAGGCCACGCCGGAACACGGTGCTGTGACCAGCAAGAACGACGGCACCTATGAGGCCGCTTTGCAAAACAACGTAAGCCCCACTTTCGAGCCCGCGACTGCGGCTCCAGAGACAACGGCAGAAGCAAGCACGAATATGGAACAGTCCCAACAGCCTGCCACATATACCGACAGCTTTACCAACGCTTCCGGCGATGTCACGATCAACCTGTCATTTCAAGAGCCCATTATAAATACTGCTCAGCCGGTGATCCAGGTCCGTCCGATGGAGTTTTCGGGGGAACAGGTACAGAAGATAGCCGCCGCTTTCTTTGGAAATGAGCCCATTTACGAAAACACCCAGCAAATGACAAAAGCAGAGATAGAGGCCGCCATTCTTGAGCTGCGCCAAACTATCAGCGATTGGAGCGGGATGCTCTCTTACTACGACGGCGACGAGACTTTGGCCCAAAGCGTCAAGGATGACTATGAGCGCAGGATCGCAAGTCTGGAGTTAGCATATCAGAACGCGCCTGACGGCATTGAACGCATCCCCTGTTCATGGCAATTCCACTCGGATGATTATTATATGTCCCCGGAGCAGGCCAGCAGTTTTGTTGATGAGGGACACCGTTATATCAAGGCTTCCGGCATGATCAACGGACTGCCTTATATCTTAACTGCTTGCAACAGAGAGGCGGCGGATTACCGCATCCATAACCTTTCCGTGGGGCTGGACGATACTGTGTTGTCATATGATGACCTGAAGAATATCTCCAACGCACACCCGACGAAAGAGGACCTCCAGGCGAAGGCGCAGGAGCTAATAGCAAAAATGGATATTGGACAATGGGCACCGGCCTCGGATGATGAAGTGGGCCTGCTTGGTTTTTCTCCGAATGACAGCTCCAGCAATTTCAAGACGATAGCATATACGAGGGTATACGATGGAATCCGTGCAACGCTCTATGAAGGAGGGCTGACAAAAGCGGACGCCTATGCCTCCAACTATTATTACGAATCGCTCACTTTCTTGTTCTGCGGCGACGTACTATACCGTTTTGAATATATGGGACCGCTCCAGGTAGTGGCTGCGGTGAATCAGAATGTTCAGATCCTGCCATTCAATGACATCTTATCTGCTGCAAAGCAGCAAATGCAGATGTTCACGACTGAGCAGTTGATGCTCCCCGACGGTAATATCGTTGTTGACGTGGGGCATATCGAATGGGGCCTATCCCGGATCAGGATCAGGGACAACGCAACGGATTTCTATCTTACACCGACCTGCGCGTTTTTCGGTACGGCGAAAGCCTATGACGCCAACGGCCAGGTCGTGAAGGATCAATGGATGGACCCGGATGGGACGACCCATGAGCAGCAGGCGCAGTGCCCGGTGCTGCTGGCGGTGGTCAACGCCGTGGATGGCAGCATCATTGATACACAACAGGGATACTGATAAGTCTGTATGATTCAGCAGAGTGGCGAGGGCCACGAACTGCGGGAGGACACATGAGAAACACCATTTTATCCAGTGTCCGGCAGAGCCTGTGTTCCGCCCGATTCTGGCTGGGCGCGGTGTTCATCGCCCTGGTGTTGTTTCTTACGTCCATGGACGTGGTGACGGAGGCCCTCCGCTCGGACACCCCCCTGGCCTACGGCTACCATGGGGACTTCATCTTAAAGGCTTTGAACGCCGACGCCATCACTATCTGCTTGCCCATCGTCTGTGCCCTGCCCTATGCGGCCAGCTTCGTGGACGACGTAAAGACGAACTTTTTGAAACTCTATATCTCCCGCACCAGCAATCGGGGCTATATCCTGGGCAAAGCGGCGGGATGTCTTGTGTCCGGCGGAGCGGTGGTCGTGTTGGGCCTGTGGCTGGCATATGGCGTTTCCGCCGCCCTCTTTTCGCCCCTGGAGAGCCCGCTGGACCCGGACGCGCCGGACCCGGCATATACCATGACCCTTTTGCGAAACTGCGGCCTCATATTCCTGTCCGGGGGATTCTGGTCCCTGTTCGGCATGACTATGAGCGCCCTCATGGAGAGCAAATACATAGCCTACGCCGCGCCGTTCATTATCTACTATGTGCTTATCATCCTCTGTGAGCGGTATTTCACCTCGCTCTATGTGGTCTACCCCAAGGCGTGGCTGTCCCCCGGTGAGGAGTGGGCCATGGGACGGTGGGGCCCGGCGCTGGTTATATTGGAGCTGATCGCTGTGACGGTCCTGTGCTTTGGGGCCGCCGTGAGAAAGAGGGTGCGGGGGCTATGAGAGCAATGCGGCAGATATTGGCCGTGGCTATTTATAACTTCCGCCAGTGGCGGCGCAATCCCCGGATAGCTGTGACTTTTGCCCTGGCGTTTATATTGAGTTTCCTTTTGAGCGATAAGGCGGTGAACTTCGCCGTGGCCCACAAGACCACCATGCAGCTGGCCGAGCCCTTCATCTGGACATTCGGGGACAGCAACTCCATATTGCTCATATCCCTGCTGCTCATACTGCTTTTCTCGGATATGCCCTTTCTGTCCTCCGGGACGCCCTTTTTCCTCATGCGGATAGACCGCGCCAAGTGGATCACGGGCCAGCTTGTCTATACGGTGCTGGCGACGGCGCTGTTTCTCCTGTTCGTGCTGGCGTCCACCGTGGCCGTCAGCGTCCGCCAATCCTATATAGGCGACGTGTGGAGCGAAACGGCGGCCATCCTGGGTTACTCCGGCGCAGGAGAGGAGATCGCGCTCCCGGCACTGGTCAAGACCCTGGAAATGAGCTTTCCCTATCGGTGCATGGGGACCATCTTCGGCCTCATGCTGTGCTATTCCGTGGTGATGGTGTTCATCATGCTGGTGTTCAACCTCACGCGGGGCGGCGCGGCGGGCATCGTCAGCGGCTTTGCTTTCAGCGTGTTCGGCCTGCTCTTAAAGCCTGACACCATCCAGACGGTGATGCAGCTCCCGGACGAGCTTTTTTACAAGGCAAACGTGGCGGTGGGGTGGCTTTCGCCCCTCAATCAAGCGACGTACCACATGCACAACTTCGGCTACGACCTGCTGCCCCGGCTGTGGCAGTCCTTCGCCATCTTCGGCGGGCTCATGCTGCTGGGGTATATCCTGGCCCTCGTCGCCATTCGCAGATATAACTTTGTGTTCACGGGAACGGAGGGATAGCCTATGGGCGCCAGCGCCATCAGTGTACAAAGCGTGTCCAAGACCTTCGGGGACACGCAGGTTTTGCGGGAGGTCAGCCGGGAATTTGAGGCGGGCCGCGTCCATGGCATCGTGGGCAACAACGGCAGCGGCAAGACGGTACTGATGAAGTGCATCTGCGGCTTTCTCCCGCCCACCAGGGGACGCATCCTGGTCCGGGGAAAACAGGTGGGCCGGGACATGGACTTTCCCGACGACACTGGCATCATCATTGAGACGCCCGGCTTTCTGCCGAACCTCACGGGGCTAAAGAACCTGGAACTGCTGGCCTCGCTGCGGCGGCGGGTGGACCGGGAGGGCATACGCCGGACGATAGAGCGGGTGGGTCTGGACCCGGACAGTAAAAAGCCCGTGGGCAAATACTCCCTGGGTATGCGCCAGCGGCTGGGCATAGCCCAGGCCATCATGGAAAATCCATCTCTGCTCATTTTGGACGAGCCCTTCAACGGCCTGGATAAAAACGGCGTGGCGGATATGCGCCAGGTCATCAAGGGCCTGCGGGAACAGGGCAAGACCATCATCCTGGCCTCCCACAACCAGATGGACATCGACGAGCTGTGCGACACCGTATGCGAGATGGATGCGGGCGTAATGACCATGGTGAAGTGATGGAGCCTGTACTTACCTTAAAAAACATATCCGCCTATGACGGGACGGGACGGGCGCTTCTGCCGCCCATGGACCTGACCATATTTCCCGGTGAGCGGGTCCGCGTGCTTACGGAACGGCCCCGGTTCGAGGCCCTGGCAGAAATAGCTGGCGGCCTCCGGGAGCCGGACAGCGGCGAGGCTGCGCTGGACGGTCCAGTGGGCTATATGGCCCCGGAGCCTGGTTTCTGGAAAAGCATGACCGTGCTGGATAACACGGCATTGCCTCTCATGGCGGATGGCGTGACAAAATGGGAGCGGCGGGACGCCGCCATGGACGCTCTGGAGAGCGTGGGCCTGGCCTATGCCGCCCATACATATCCCAAAAGCCTGTCCCTGGGCGAACAGCGGCTGGCGGCATTGGCGCGGGCGCTGGTGAAAAAGCCGGCCCTTCTCATTCTCACCGAGCCCACATCCATGCTGGACGAAAAGGAGGCGGACCGCTTCGTGAGCGCCCTCGCGGATCGCTGGGAAAAAGACGGATCGGCGGTTCTTTTCTGCGGGAACGGTATCATTCCTGCCGACAAGACCATCCACATATAGGAGAGAAAGAATGATGAAAAGACTGATGGCGAGCCTGCTTATCCTGCTTCTGCTGGCGGCCTCGCTGCCGACAGCGGCGCGGGCGGCAGAGGAGGAGCCAACGGGCGAGGATATACCGGCGGTGACGGAGTCGCCCCTTCTGCCGGACATGGCGGCGGAGCCGACGGAGCCACCGGAGGACACATCCACGCCGGAGGTGCCTGTCACGGAGGAGCCCACGGAGCCCGCCACGCCTGCGCCCACGGAGCCTATCGCTCCCGCAGGCCAGATCGTGCAGCTTCAGATAGACGACGCCAACATATACGAGGGCATGGACCGTGCCTACAAGGACGGCTATGTGCCCCAGGTGACGGACGGCACGGTGACGCTGGTGGTGCCCCTGGTAGCCACCGGGCCCCTTTGGGGCGACCGTATCACCGTCACGCCCAACTTTGGGGACGCGGCCAGCTCCCCCATCCAGTTTCGGAACTACCAAAAGACCTTCTCCCTGGCGGACAATCCCGTGAACGTCACGGGCATAGAGGGTGAGGTCATCCAGACTGTCCGCTCCTATCTTGTCCGCTTCGACTTTCCCCTCCGCTCTGATCGTAAAAACGGCACCTATCCCATCAGTCTGGACATCCAGGCGGAGGATGAGCAGGGCGGAGCGGTCATTCAAAGCTACAACTGCTACGTCAATATCACTGACGGGAAAAAAGAATCTACCACGCCCGCCTATGGCGGAGGCGGTGGCGGCGTGTCCCCTACGGAGGCACCCGTGTCCGACCCCCGTATTCTGGTGAGCAAGTATAAGGTGAGCAAGGACCCGGTGATGGCCGGGGAGGACTTCACCGTGACCGTCACGCTGAAGAACACAAGCCCCGAAGGGGACGTGCAGAATATGCTCGTCACCGTGTCCAGTGAAAGCAAGAATCTCGTCCTCAAAAACGACACCAGCACCATCTTCCTGGGTGATCTGGCCGCAGGGGGAACAACCGAACTGGAACTGAAATACGGCACGGACCGGGAAACGCCTGCCCAGCGGTACGACATCAATCTCGCCATGGACTTTGACGACGAGGCGGCCATTAGTATGACATCATCCGGGTCGGTCACGGTAGCGGTGGCCCAGCCGGTGGATGTGGAGCTGGCTCCCTTTACCATGCCCAGCGACATCGGTGCCGGGGAGACGGTGCAGCTCTCTTTCCAGGTGATGAACCTGGGCCGGACGGAGATATACAACGCACGGGTGGAACTGGACGTGCCCGGTCTGTCCCCCTCCGGCTACGCCTTTATAGGCAATATGGAGGCGGGCACCTCCTCGACCCAAACGCTGAACGTGTTTGCCGGGATGAAGGATGGCAACGAGCGATATGGCTACACATCCGGCAGGGTACGGCTCATATACGAGGATGTGGACGGGAAGGAATACACCCAAGAGGTGAACACCGCCACCAATATCAAAGAGCTGGTCATTGCCGCCAAGGACCCCGCCCAGGAGCAGGAGGAAGCGGAAAAGGAGCAGCGTGAGGCCGCTCAGTGGTGGATATTCGTGGCGCTGGGGGCGCTTGCTATCTTCCTTGTCGCCCTCATTATGGCCCTGCGGAGACGGGCAGCGCCGGCTTCCCGACATATGAAAAAATGAGGCTGAGAGACTATCTGACCCTGGCAGGACACGGAACGCACCGAGGCTATGAGGCGGCGTCCGTCCTCTTTATGGCGGCGTCTGTCACGGCGCTGTGTTTCTCCGGCGCGATCCTCGCGGCCATTCATAGCGAGAAGGCCGCGCCCTGCGAGCTTCATGTGGCCGCACCCAGCTACCTGTCCATTACGGAGCAGTCCGTCCAGGATTTTCGGGCCATAGACAACGTGCTGGACGCCACGGGTATCGTGGAGGTTCCCGTCACCGCCAAGAGCGGGAAATACAGCGCGGGCCTGACCCTTGTGGGAGTTGATGGGGAATACCTGGGTGATTTGGCCTATACCACAGGAGAGCCGTTTCCGGCTGGCGGCGCTATGCCCTGGATCACGCTCAGCGAGGCAGCGGCACAGTCGTTCACGGACCCCACCGACAAGACGAAGCGTTCTGCCAGCTATATGCCGGACATTGACTGGCTGGGGGCGGATTTCTCCCTGGATATGGGCAGCAGCATCATTTCTGCCAGGGTGAGCGGACTGTTTGAGGGCGACGGCCCTGCCGCCTACATCGGCCTGGACATAGCAAAAACGCTCCTGCAAAGCCAGGGGCAGGCTGCGGGCTTCACAGGGGCACGGGTGCGGATAACGAACATTGGTGCCGCCGAGGATGTTTCCAAGGCCATCGCTGCCCTGGGCTATGAGGTGGCGGACCGGGACAGTGCCCGGCAGGAGAAGTGGGACGCCCAAACCAGGGAGGCGGTGTACCTGGCGATCCTGGGAGCGGCGGGACTTCTTTGCGCTGACATGACACGCCGGACTGGTGCGGCACTATGCCGGGAGGAGACACGATGCCGGGATGATGTCCTTCGCTGGGCTGGCATGAGCAACGCCGCCATCCGGGGCATAGCTGTCCTCCGGGGCATATATCTGTCCCTTCTCGGTGCGGGCATAGGCATAGCTGCACACTATCTCATTGCGGCTCTTGTCGCGCTGGGCGACCCGACTTCCAGCTTTGCGCTTAGGCTTTTCACGCTCTAGTTGCTTTTGCGCTAGATCTGATTGCGCGATCATTTGTGGTAAGTAAGGAAGATGCACTTCGCATGGATTTTTCGGCATTTTACGTTGATTTGCCCACAACGGCGATTGGACGATATATAATCAGCCCAACGTAGGGCGATTCATTTCAGACCGCATAGATGCTGCCAGTCCTGCAGCTGGATTGATTGCCTGCGGCCCTTGGAGAAGGGTAAAAACTACTACTATCAATTTTATGGGGGACAAAATATGAAAAAGCGTATCATCAGCTTCATCCTGTGCGTGGTCATGTGCTGCGCCATCTTCCCTGCGTCTGCATTCGCAGCGGGGCCGGAGCCCAAGCATGAGGAAAACCTGACGCCGGAACTGCTGGAGGCTCTCAGCAATCCCGTTATGCCGATTGCCGCCACAAATTACGAAACTGGCAATTACTATCGACAGTTCAAATCATGCTTCACGACCGGCCTGAACACTTACAATTACGAAACTTGTACTGGCGATCAACGGCATGACATTGTTCTGATTGCCAGGTCTCAGATTGGTTATCATGAGGGCAGCAATTCCAATGACCTTACGGGCTCTAGCAGCGGAACCGCTAATTACACCGAATATGGTCGGATGGCCCGTAATAACGGCGCTGCCTGGGGCGGTTACTTCATCTACTGGCTTGGTCTCCAAGTTGGTTACAGTCAGAACCTGATGTGGTTGTCCACCGTGACTTTTGATAAGACCAAGGTGAAAGTGGGTGACCTTGTTCTTATGAGAAACGGCGAGAATCTGGGTATTGTCATAGAAAAGACCAGCTCAACTATTACTATACTCGAAGGGAACTACTCTGACAAGGTTGTTGCGACCACATACTATCTGACGGACTCCAGACTTTCGAAATATGTATCTCCGAGCTATGGTTCCTGGAACCCCCGGCTGATATACTATTCTGCGTGAACTTTTTCAGTTTTCTTCGGCATGAAATAATTGCTCTCAACCCCTTGTGCCACAAGGGGTTGAGAGCCGTTTAAGTGTAACGATATGGAGGGCGTCAATAGCATGACTACCAATACATTTCCTGATAGACTTAGAGAACTCAGGGAAGAGCACCACCTAAAGAGAACAACACTAGGAGAGTTATGTGGAATTGGGAAAAATGCCATAGGGCAATATGAGAGGCAAGAGAAAGTGCCATCGTTAAAAACGCTTCTTATCTTAGCAGATTACTTTCAGGTATCGTTGGATTATCTGGTTGGACGACAGAATTTTTTATAAGATAACCCCAGACGGGGAGCAACAATCGAAAAAGTGTAATATAGTAATGGCAGTTCCGGTAGCGCAAGCGCTTTATTTTTTAACCCATAGGTTACAAATGGAACAAAATAGAAACAAATTACTCGTTGGATAGGAGGTATTACAATGCAGCGAAAGCTTCTTAGCATGATCCTGGCCGTGATAATGCTACTCAGTCTGTCCATTCCCGCCTTTGCAGAGGGCGGGCAGGAGGCCCCGCCCCCGGCTGAAGCTGTGGAGGAAGCGCCACCGGCCTCTGACGAGATCGTGCCTGTTGAGGACACGGTGACGGAGGAACCCGCCGTTGTGGAGGACACTACCTTAGAGGGTGTTACCACGGAGGAACCCGCTGCTGAGAACGAAAACACCGATGACGGAATCATGACCGTCTCTGCCACGCCTGCTTCCGTGGGTGGTGTGACGGTGAATCTCACCGGGGCCCTTGAAGGTTTGGACGAGGTACTTTTTGAAAACACCGACAATGATGAGTTCTATCATGCGACTTCCAGCGGGATATGGTGGGATGAGTTGCCGGAGATCGTTACTACCCCTGACAAGGCAGTCATCCACCATGTAGTCCAGGCAGCCTCCAGTCTCCCGACGCAATTTGTTGTACGCCCCGGCGGTGAGGTCAGGTTTTGGACCCGGGGCGAATATGGTATTACCGTTGACAACGGAACGATCGTGAGCGACGAAACTAACTCCTGGTATGGAGGTGGTGACGCGGCACGCAATCTTCGCTGCATAACTGTGACTACTCCCAGTAGCGGCACTATGAATGTTAATATTTACGCAGACGGAGCGGAGGTAGCAAAAGTCATTCCCTATACGTTCTACAATGAAGATTGGGAAAATGGCATCGTTGTTGGAGGCGGGGACGTGTCCGCGTCTGTGACGGGGTATAAAACTCTGGCTGACGGGACGCAGCAGAGGGTAATCACTACCGGTGGCGACATTTCCGTATGGATGGCCCCCGGCTATACCGTTGAGGTTCTAAAAGGCGGCTATGTGGCTAAAACACAAGCTCCTTCTGGTCCGGCAGCAGCGGGCGTTCCCGCTGGCACCACGGACTATGTTCTCCATGTGGATATGGACGCAACAGAGTTTGTGATAGCCGCCGTGAAGCAGGGCGAGCACTTTCAGATGCCCGATTCCAACGCGCCCCAGGCCGAAACGCCCCCGCAGGCGGGCGGCACATTCACCGATGTGGCCTCCGATGTGTGGTATGCTGACTCCATTCAGAAAGCATACTCCAGCGGTATCGTTAAGGGCGTCACTGAAAACACGTTTAGCCCCAACAGCACCACCACGCGGGGCCAGACCGTGACCATGCTTTACCGTGCCGTGGGTTCCCCCTCCGCCGGCGCAGTGTTCTCCGACACTAGTGGCGAGGTCGCCTTTGCGGCTGGCTGGGCGTCGGCCAACGGCGTGACCAACGGCGTCAGCGACACGATGTTTGCGCCTGGCAACTCCATTACCCGTGAGCAGCTCGTCACCATGCTGTACCGCATGGCGGGCAGCCCGGCAGTGAATACCAACATCCTGGCGACCTACTCCGACGGCAGCGCTGTCCAGGGCTACGCGCAGAACGCCGTGGCATGGGCCATCACGAATGGCCTTCTCACCGGCTATGGCGACGGCACGATCCATCCGGCAGGCGTGGCCACCCGTGCTGAGGTTTGCGCTCTCATAATGCGCTATCTGGGTGCGGCCTAAAAGAACAAATAGATATAAGATGGTTCCCCCAAGGCAGCGATCACCGCTGCTCCGGGGGAAATCATCTTGTTTGCGGCAAAAGCATTTCACATAGATTTTTCCGCATTTTACATTGATTTTCCCACAAGGGAAGATGGAGAGTATATTATATAGGGAAATTGACAGATTTCAGATGGTTCCCCCGGGATGCTACTATCGTTTGCTCCGGGGGAATCATTCTGTGAGTGGATATAAAGAACTATCAATTCAGACGAAAAAGCCGCGCTTCTCACAAATTACATGCAATTTATTGCGTCCTTTACCGTATCCTACGGAATTCGACAAAAGTGATTTGATATAATTTGTTGCAAACCGGGTTCAAACTTTACATATCTCTACAATTCTCGCTTTACAACATAATATGTCTGTATACATCTGGGCAAGGATGCAAATAACGTCCCTTCTGACGGCGGCAGATTGACGTATTGGTACGCCTTCTTCGTTGTGTACTCGTTTTCTCTACTTCATGGGGCGTTTCTGTATCCTTTCTCACAGAACAGAGAAAGGAGTTTCCTATGGCTTTTTCGGCAAAAGACGCTGGTCAAAGAATCCGCGACAGGAGAATGGAGCTCCATATCAGCCTGACGAAAGCGGCCTTTGACCTTGGAGTTTCTCCAGATCATCTGCGAAGGATTGAACGCGGTGAAAGAAACCTTCACTCTGACTTTCTCTTTTCAGTGTCAGAGTACCTCCATGTTACTGCGTCCTATATCATTACAGGTGATTCGGACCGGTTAAGATTGAGCGAAGAGCTCGGAGAAGTGATCCATACACTTGAAGCAATCCAGGCAAGAATATAGAGCTTATTTTCTGAAATAAGTCATTTTGGTCGGGAAATTGGGCAAAAACCTTGCCAATCCTGACCGCCCAAGCAACCAAAAAGCGGCTATAATTTGAGCCACAGAGGGAAATACCCTTCTGTGGCTCGGTTCTTTTTCGGACCGAACACGCCGCTTACAACTGCATACCCATTCATCAGACACATTCCTGTTGCTGATGCGAGGAGCATGAGCCACCATAGTGCTGCGCCATGACCCGTCGTGAGTCCAGCAAGACCGTATATCGCGTTTTACGGGGCACACGGCGGAAAGCGACACACAGACACTATGACCATCGGGCGGCCCCCGGTATAGGCAATGACAGGCAGCAGGGACAATGATACTCCCGTCCAGCCACAGTCGGCGGCACTTCTGCTTGGCGAACATGAAGCCGTCACAGGCAATGGGGGCGGTCGCGTGAGATCCACGCGAGGGTGAGACTCCCGTGGAGCTGGTAGCCACCAGCCGTTTGATGACTTCCCATCGGTGATCCGGGGCGTCGAGGACAAATTGGATCGCTTCCCCATATTGGCCAAGGAGGTTGGCAACACCAGTAAGAGGGTTCAATGCCTCCCAACAACATGATTACGTCAGCCTCCTGGCCTTTACATAGTAACTTTTCCTCGTAAGATTTCTTTTTCGGGAGGTCAAGACGAATGGAAAAAACATATATGCGAGGCGACATATACTATGCCGACCTTCCAGATAGCATCGGCTCCGAACAGAAGGGCCCTCGCCCCGTGGTCATCATTCAGAACAACATGGGTAACAAGTACAGCCCCACCGTGATCGTAGCTGCAATTACCAGCAAAGCAGACGTGAAACCTCGTCTGCCGACTCATTACTATATAGAGAAACTGGACGGGCTTGAATGGCCGTCCATTATTCTTATGGAGCAGATACGCACTATCGACAAGCGCCGTTTGGATGGATATATCGGACATCTGAGCAAAGAACATATTACCGGGATGAATCATGCCCTGGCTGTCAGCATCAATCTGATTGAAGATGTGCCAAATCCGCTTATCATGTGTCTGTGTCAAACCTGTGCTGACAACTTTCGCAGCGAGGGCAACAACTTTCTGCGCCGTATCGATCCGTATCAGACTGAATGTAACACATGTACTTGCTGCAACTGCCGCAAGGGGTATGACTATGAACTGATACCAAAGAAGCAAAGCCGGCAGGAAATGCAATCCACAAGAGAAGTTCTGAACACGCACCTTTACCTACCAGCGCGAGAAGATGAGAGAGCAAAAAAAGATGCCGCAGAACGCCATGAGCCCATGTTTCCGAATTATCCCGATGTAGTCAATGTAGAGCAGCTATGTGAGATGTTGGGAGGGATCAGCGTAAAAGCAGGATACCGCCTTTTGAAATCTGGTGCGATCAAGAGTTTTGTAATCGCAAGACGTTATAGGATTCCCAAGCTCAATGTGATTGATTACCTGGAAGGTAAAGAAAAACCCGACGCATGAAATGAATTCGCACATTTGCCATAGTGCTATCCCCGTGATAACCTTGTACATGTCAATGGCAGATGGAAGGATGCTGCGCCAAGAAAAGGAGGATTTTATTATGGTGGCAGGACATCTGCGAGAAAAGAGAGGCTATTATCACATCGTCCTCAGTTACACTGACGAAAACGGCAAACGAAAGACGCCAACCAAAAGCACCGGGCTTCCGGTCAAGGGGAACAAAAAGCGCGCCGAAGCCATGCTCGCACAGGCTCGCAAGGAAATGGAGGAAGAATTAGCGCGGCAGATCGAGAAAAACAGTCACCCGGAACAAATCGACCCGGCAGACATCCCGTTCACGAAGTTTCTGACCGATTGGCTGGATATGATGGAAGCGAGCATTGAGGTCACGACCTATTCTTCATACTCGCTCAGCATCAAGAACAAGATCATACCGTACTTTGACAAGCGTTATCCGGGGCTGCGTCTGCGGGAAGTAACGCCGAAGCACATCCAGGACTACTACACCTATGAAATGAAAGAGAACGGTATCTCCCCCAATACGGTCATTCACAGACACGCCAATATTCGCAAGGCGCTCCAATATGCCTATAAGACGGGCCTGCTGGATAATAACCCGGCTGACCGGATCGAGCGGCCGAAGAAAGTGAAATACGTTGGCGACTACTACAACGCGAAGGAACTGGAGCGGCTGTTTGAAGTCGTGAGAGGCGACCCGTTGGAGCTGGGTGTTATCCTGGCGGCATTTTACGGCCTGCGGCGCAGCGAGGCGGTGGGTCTGAAATGGGAAGCCATCGACTTTGAGCAAAAGACGCTGACGATCCGCCACACGGTAACGCAGGCCAGCGTTGACGGAAAAAGCACGATCATTGAGAAAGACCGGGCCAAGACCAAATCCAGTTATCGGACATTACCGCTGGTCCCGCCGTTTGAAGAGTTGTTATACCGCTTGAAAGCCCAGCAGGAGGTAAACCGAAAGCTCTGCGGCAATATGTATAACAAAATGTACGACGGCTACATCTACGTCAACGAGATCGGAGAGCTTGTCAAGCCGGGATATATCACCCAGCATTTTCCGCTGGTATTGGAGAAGAGCGGGATGCGGAAAATCCGCTTCCACGACCTCCGGCATAGCTGCGCGAGCCTCTTATACGCAAATGGTGTGAGCCTGAAGGACATTCAGGAATGGTTAGGCCACAGCGACATCTCCACGACATCCAACATCTACACCCACCTGAGTTTCAGTTCAAAGGTCGCTTCAGCAAACGCCATCATCGGGGTATATCCCAAGGCGGTAAGCTGAATGAACTTCAAAAAACGGAGGGCCATTTGGAGGGCCATGGTGAGGAAAAAGGGCCGCTTTCCCAAATCACGAACTGCGGACCGGAGAAAAAGAAAAACCCGAAAACGCCTGAGTATCAAGCGTTTCCGGGCCTTCTTGGGGATGGTGCCGGTGGCGGGGGTCGAACCCGCACGGTGTCGCCACCGCCGGATTTTGAATCCGGTACGTCTGCCAATTCCATCACACCGGCGTGTTATCTTCAATGACCTGCTTCGGATGACGTGTTCTGGAAATCGGAGGTCCATCGTGGAGGTCCATGAGGAAATTTACAAATATCGAGTTGTCAAAAACCCCGTGATTTCAAGGTTTTTTCGCCTGCCGACAGTGGATGACGCACCGGATTTTGAGTCCGGTACGTCTGCCAATTCCATCACACCGGCACGGCCCACCCATTATACAGGTAGGCGAGGGGAAAATCAAGCCTTTCAGCCCGCCTTCATGGCGAGGAAGGCGTTGATGAACCCGTCGATGTCCCCGTCCATGACGGCCTGGATGTTGCTGTTCTCATAGCCGGTGCGGGTGTCCTTGGCCAGGGTGTAGGGCATGAACACGTAAGAGCGTATCTGGCTGCCCCACTCGATCTTCATCTGCACGCCCTTGATGTCCTCGATCTTCTCCAGGTGCTCCCGCTCCTTGATCTCGGCCAGCTTGGCCCGCAGCATTTCCTTGCAGTTTTCCAGGTTCTGAAAGTGGCTTCTCTCCACCTGGCTGGAGACCACGATGCCCGTGGGCAGGTGGGTCAGGCGGACGGCGGAGCTGGTCTTGTTGACCTTCTGGCCGCCGGCGCCGGAGGAGCGGTAGACGTCCATCTTGATGTCCTCGTCCCGGAGCTCGATCTCCCCGGCGTCGCCGATCTCCGGCATGACCTCCACGGCGGCGAAGCTGGTCTGCCGCCGGCCGGAGGCGTCGAAGGGGCTGATGCGCACGAGCCTATGCACCCCGTGCTCGCTCTTCAAAAACCCGTAGGCGTTGTCGCCCTCTATCTTGATGGTGGCGGACTTGATGCCCGCCTGGTCCCCGTCCTGCCAGTCCATGAGGGTGTACTTAAACCCATGGCGGTCGGTCCACATGGTGTACATGCGGTACAGCATCTGGGCCCAGTCCTGGGCCTCGGTGCCGCCGGCCCCGGCATGGAAGGTGACGATGGCGTTGTTGGCGTCATATTCCCCGGTGAGCAGGGTGGAGAGCCGGGTCTGCTCCAGATCCGCGGCGAACTTTTCGTAGCTCTCGGAAAGCTCCGGGAGCATGCTCTCGTCGTTCTCCTCCAGGGCCATCTCGCATATGGTCATCATGTCGTCCCAGGCGGCGGACAGCTTCTGATAGGTGTCGCATTTATTCTGCAGGCTCTTGAGCCTCTGCTGGGCCTTCTGGCTCCGCTCCAGGTCGGACCAATAGTCCGGCTCCTCCGCCTCGGCGTGGAGCTTCTCGATCTCCATCCGGGCGTCGGCCAGATGCATGGCCTCGGCCAGGTGGTCCAGCTCCGGCTTGCAGCCGTTCAGTTTCGTCTTGTATTCCTCAAATTGCAGCAATGCCATGTTGACCGTTCCTCTCTCGTCACTGCGTCCTATATCTTTCCTATTCATCATACCTTGAACGGGCTGGAAAATCAAGGATTTTCCCTTCGATTGCAATATGGCCCCGTTTGTGGTATGGTAGAGGCGCTATGAAACGACTGATTCCTTTAATAATCGTCATATTCGTGCTCCTGGCGGTGCTCATCGGGCTCATTATTTATTATGTGGCCCGGCCGGCGGCGCCCCCGGAGCCAAGCCCCACGCCCATCCCCACCCCCACGGTGGACCCCCACGAGGGGGAGGTGCAGGTGCTGAGCGGCACGGGCGGCTATATGTGGGTGCCGGAGGCGGAGGATATGCCCCTCTTTAACCGGGAGCCCACGGACTTCAACGTCCAGGACCAGGTGCCCTCCTACGCAGGCTCGGACCTGACCATGGTCCGGGGCGTGGACGTATCTGACCACCAGGGCGAGATCGACTGGCAGGCGGTGGCGGACTACGGCGTGGAGTTCGCCATGATACGCTGCGGCTACCGCTCCTACGGCGAGGGGGACATCCACGAGGACGCCCGCTTCCGCGCCAACATCCAGGGCGCGCTGGACGCGGGGCTGGACGTGGGGGTATACTTCTTCTCCCAGGCCCTGAACATCGTGGAGGCCGCCGAGGAGGCGGTATATACCATCCGCCTCATCGAGGACTACGACGTGACCCTGCCCGTGTTCTTCGACTGGGAGCCGCTGCCCTATGAGGGCTCCCGCAGCGCGGATGTGCCCGGCGAGGTGGTCACTGCCGCGTGTTTGGAATTTACAAAGCTCGTGGAGGCCGCGGGCTATGAGCCGGGGATGTACAGCTACCTGAACCTGGCCTATTATACATATGACCTCAATCAGCTCACGGACATCACCCTCTGGATGGGCGACCCGGGCACCAAGCCCATCTTCTACTACGACCACGACTTCTGGCAGTATTCCTATACCGCCACGGTCCCGGGCATCAACGTGGACGTGGACATGGATGCCATGTACGTTCGGGCGGATAAGCCCCGAAATACCCCCGCCCCCGAGGCGACCCCCGTCACCTCCCCGGAGGCCGTCGTGGGGTAAAGAGATAAACACAAAACATCCCCTCCGCATCTGCGGAGGGGAGCTTTTGTCCCGGCGGCCCGTATAAATACCCCTTGCGCCCGGGGGGATAACGCGATATAATATCTTTGCGAGACAACCAAAGGCAGGACTTGGGGTGGTAACGACACCCCAAGCCCCTATGCAGGAGAAGAGACCTCCCACACAGCAGTAGACTGCGCCCGCCTCATTATACCCGCTCCCCCTGTTTTTTACAAGTGGAACGAGTATGCAGGCTGTGATGTAGACCTTCGGCGGTGTAGGATGCTTCCTGCACCGCTTTTTGTTGTCTCGGCGGGAAAGCCCGCGGGTCAAACCGCGGGCCGGTACTGCCGGGAAATACGGAAAAGGAGAGGGATGGAGCATGAAAAAGCGCGCATTAAGTTTGTTCCTGGCATTCGTGATGGCGCTGGGCCTCGGCGTTCCCGCGTTCGCCGCGGAGGATGTGTTCGGGACCGAGGAGCCCATTGCGCCGGATGCCCCTGCGGCCCCGGTGGAGGAGGAAGTGGAGGAGCCTGTGCCCGTGGCTGTGGAGCCGGAGACTGCCGCTGTAGACGAACCGATGACCGTGGCTGCGGCCTCCGGTACCTGCGGAGCCAACGGGAACAATGTGACTTGGTCGTTTTCGGACGACGGCACGCTCACCATCTCCGGCACCGGGGCCATGAAGGATTATGCCGGCCTCCGTTCCGACGGCTCCAAAGAGATGGCGCCTTGGCGGGATGGCGGCTACTCCAGTGATATCCGCGAAGTCGTCATTCAGAATGGCGTCACCACTATTGGCAGTTGGGCGTTTTATGGCTGTGAGTGTCGTGAAGTGACCATCCCTGATACCGTCACACGCATCGGAGATAATTCATTTAGTATGTGTATATATTTAGATGACGTAATTATTCCAAGCTCTGTTTCTTATATCGGAAGAAGAACCTTTTCAGGCTGCTATAGTCTGACCGACATCTCCTTTGCCGGTCCCGTTTCCTATATTGGAGACGGGGCATTTGACGGGTGCTACCGCATGAAAAGTATTGAACTCCCCAGGGGTATCACAACGATTGAAGACAGTACATTTTTCGCGTGCAGTCGTTTGGAAAGTGTTATTATTCCAGATACGGTCACTACTATCGGACGGATGGCCTTTAATGGGTGTGCGTTAAAAGGACTGACCATTCCTGATTCCGTCACGACCATCGGCGTCAGTGCGTTTCTCTGGTGCGATATGACCAGCGTCACGATCCCCCGCTCTGTCACGATTATTGGCAGTGGTGCGTTTAGTTACTGCAATGAGATGACCGAAGTCACCATCCTGAATCCGAATACTACCATTGAGGACAGCGCCTTTGGGGAACTTTGGAACGGGGCGGATCAGCGTCCTATGAAAAATCCGCAGTTTCTGGTTCTCGGCTATAAAGGCTCTACCGCGGAGGCATACGCAAAGAAGGAGCATCTTCGTTTTCTTGAAATCGGCACGGATACTACACCACCTGCTCTGGAGGACATCCAGCCGCCCGCGGGGGGCACCGGCTGGCGGTATGTGCCGGAGACGGGAGACTATTACTATTTCAAAAATAACAAGCGCGTGGGCGATTACTGGGTAGGCTTTGCTGACGGCGCCTCCAAATGGGCCAACAACTGGTACTATGCCGACGCCACGGGAAAGCTCCTAACCGGGTTCCAGTACCTAGACGACCTCAAGGGCGGCAAGGCCTGGTACATGCTCCAGACCACCAACGACCGAGGCGAGATCGGCAAAATGCTCACCGGCAGGCTGTACACCTATACCGCCGCCGGATATGGCCAGTTCAGTGCCAAGTACGGCAGTCAAGGTATGTGCACCTGGACCGAGAACTGGGGCAATTACAATGCCGCCACGGGCCTGTGGGAGGACGGCCTGAGCCACAGGGGCGCATAACAGAATACCACCGAAAGGAGCGGACGACATGTCCGCTCCCGTTTTTTATGGGCATACTACATATACCCCCTTGACATATACCTGCCCGGGGTATATGATATACATACCCTAAGGGGGTATATCGGACAAGGAGGCGCGCCATGGAGAAGACGTGCTGCTGCGGCGGGAAGACCACCGAGAGGACGGAGGAGGAGCGGACAAAGCTCATCCACCGCTTAAACCGCATCGAGGGCCAGATACGGGGCCTCCGGGGCATGATAGAGAAGGACGCCTACTGCGCCGACGTGCTGGTGCAGTCGGCGGCGGTGAGCGCGGCGGTGAGCGCCTTTGAGCGGGAGCTGCTGGAAAGCCACATCAAGGGCTGCGTGGTCCGGGACATTCGGGCCGGGAAGGACGAGGCCGCCGAGGAGCTGGCCGACGTGCTGAAAAAGCTCATCAAATAAGGAGGCGCGCATGGAACAGTATAACGTCACCGGCATGAGCTGCGCGGCCTGCTCCGCCCGGGTGGAGAAGGCGGTGAGCAAGGTGCCCGGCGTCACCGCCTGCGCGGTGAGCCTGCTGACCAACTCCATGGGCGTGGAGGGCACCGCCGCCCCCGCCGACATCATCGCGGCGGTGGTGGACGCGGGCTACGGCGCGTCGCTGAAGGGCGCGGCGGGCGCCAGGAGCGCCCCGGCGGCCAATGAGGATGAACTGAAGGATACCGAGACGCCGAAGCTCCTGCGCCGGCTCATCGTGAGCGTGTGTATCTTGCTGCCCCTGATGTACGTGTCCATGGGGCACATGCTCTGGGACTGGCCCCTGCCGGGGTTTTTGCGGGGCAATATGGTGTCCATCGGGCTCTATGAGCTGGTGCTGACGGCGCTGGTGATGGTCATCAACAACAAGTTCTTCGTCTCCGGCTTCAAAGCCCTGTGGCACAGGGCGCCCAACATGGACTCCCTGGTGGCGTTGGGGGCCGCGGCGGCTTTCGGCTACAGCCTGTGGGCCCTCTTCGCGGCAAGCTCTGCCATGATGACCGGCGGCGCCGCGGCGGCCATGGGCTACATGGACGAATTCTACTTCGAGAGCGCCGCCACCATTTTGACCCTCATCACCGTGGGCAAGACCCTGGAGGCCCGGTCGAAGGGCCGGACCACCGACGCCCTCAAGGGGCTCATGAAGCTGGCGCCCAAGACGGCCACCGTATTGCGGAACGGCAAGGAAGTCCAGGTGCCCGTGGAGCAGGTGGCCGCCGGGGACGAGTTCGTGGTGCGGCCGGGGGAGAACATCCCTGTGGACGGGGTGGTGCTGGAGGGCGAGAGTGCCGTGGACGAGTCCACCCTCACAGGCGAGAGCGTGCCCGTGGACAAGGAGCCGGGCGCCAATGTGTCCTCCGGGACCATGAACCAGTCCGGGTTCCTCCGCTGCCGGGCCACGCGGGTGGGGCAGGATACGACCCTGTCCCAGATCATCCGCATGGTCAGCGACGCCGCCGCCACCAAGGCCCCCATCGCCAAGGTGGCCGACAAGGTGTCGGGCGTGTTCGTGCCCACGGTCATCGGCATCGCTCTCGTCACCATCGCGGCCTGGCTCATCGCCGGGCGGGCGCCCGGCTTTGCCCTGGCCCGGGGCATATCGGTGCTGGTCATCAGCTGCCCCTGCGCCCTAGGCCTCGCCACCCCCGTGGCGGTGATGGTGGGCAGCGGCGTGGGCGCGAAAAACGGCGTGCTCTTCAAGACCGCCGCGTCGTTGGAGGCCACGGGCCGGACGGAGATCGTGGTCCTGGATAAGACCGGCACCATCACGGAAGGCAAGCCCCAGGTGACGGACATCCTCCCGGCGGAGGGCGTCACAGAGGCGGAGCTTATGCGCCTGGCCTGGGCCTTGGAGCGCAAGAGCGAGCACCCCCTGGCAAGGGCGGTGAACGAGCGGGCGGAGAATATGGGGCTCGAACCCGTAGAGGCCTCCGAATTCCAGGCCCTGCCGGGCAATGGCCTCGCCGGGACGGTGGATGGCCGCGCTCTTCTGGGCGGCAGCGGCGCGTTCATCGGCGGGAAGGTCGCGGTCCCGGCGGATATGCAGGCGAAGGCCGACGCCCTGGCGGAGCAGGGCAAGACGCCCCTCTTCTTCGCCAGGGACGGAGAGCTGCTGGGCGTCATCGCCGTGGCGGACGTCATCAAGCCCGACAGCCCGCAAGCGGTGAAGGAACTGCAGAACATGGGCGTGCGGGTGGTCATGCTCACCGGCGACAACGAGCGCACCGCCCGGGCCATCGGGGCCCAGGCCGGCGTGGACGAGGTGGTGGCCGGGGTGCTGCCCGACGGCAAGCAGAGCGTCATCCAAAGGCTCAAAAAAGAGGGCAAAGTCATCATGGTGGGCGACGGCGTGAACGACGCCCCGGCATTGACCAGCGCCGACACCGGCGTCGCCATCGGCGCGGGCACGGACGTGGCCATCGACGCGGCGGACGTGGTGCTGATGAAGAGCTCTCTCGCGGACGTGCCGGCGGCCATCCGCCTGAGCCGGGCCACCCTGCGGAACATCCATGAAAACCTCTTCTGGGCGTTCATCTACAACAGCTTGGGCATCCCCCTGGCCACGGGGCTTTTCATCCCTCTCTTCGGCTGGCAGATGGACCCCATGTTCGGCGCGGCGGCCATGAGCCTTTCCAGCTTCTGCGTGGTGACGAACGCGCTGAGACTCAATTTCTTCAACATGCATGATCCCCGCCATGACCGGCGGATCAGTCATAAACATCATAAGGAAAAGGAGACGAAAACGATGGAAAAGACCATGAATATCGAGGGCATGATGTGCGCCCACTGCGAGGCCCGGGTGAAGAAGGCTCTGGAGGCCGTGGCCGGCGTGCAGGAGGCCACGGTGAGCCATGAGGCGGGCACCGCCGTGGTGACCCTGAGCGCCGACGTGGCCAACGAGACCCTCAAAAAGGCCGTGGAGGACCAGGATTACAAAGTCACGGCGATAGCGTAAGGGCATATGATTCCTAAAGCCTCCCCTCGGGGAGGCTTTCCTTTTGGAGGCTCCCTTGTGCAAAGGGAGCTGTCGCCGCCGTCAGGCGGTGACTGAGGGATTGTCGCGTTACGGACGTTTACAACCCCTCCGCCTCGCTCCGCTCGGCACCTCCCCTTACACAGGGGAGGCATTCTTATTTTGTGTTTCTTTTTTCCGGGAAACATGGTACAATCATACCAATATGGAAAAAGGAGGGCGCGGCATGGCCCAGACGGCAAAAAAGATCATGATCCTGGACGGCAACTCCATCGTCAACCGGGCCTATTTCGGCATCCATATGCTGAACGCCCCCGACGGCACCCCCACCAACGGGGTATACGGCTTCATTGCCATCCTCCAGCGGCTTTTGGAGCAGGAGCACCCGGACGCCGTGGCCGTGACCTTTGACGTGCATGCTCCTACCTTCCGCCATGAGATGTCCGACGCCTACAAGGCCACGCGAAAGCCCATGCCCGAGGACCTGAGGGTGCAGATACCCCTTTTGAAGGAGCTTCTGGACGACATGGGCATCCGCCGGTACGAGCTGGCGGGATGGGAGGCGGACGACCTGCTGGGCACCATGGCGGCGGCCTGCGAAAAGGACGGCTGGGCCTGCCGGCTGGTCACCGGCGACAAGGACTCCTTCCAGCTCATCACCGAGGACACCCACGTCATCCACATCAAGACCCGCATGGGCCAGACAGAGACGGTGGAATATGACCCCGCCCTGTTCCGGACCGAGTACGGCCTGGAGCCCGCGGGCATGGTGGACTTAAAAGCCCTCATGGGCGACAGCTCCGACAACATCCCCGGCGTGCCCGGCATCGGCGAGAAGTCCGCGTTGGACCTGCTGCACAAGTTCCGCACCCTGGACGGGGTGTATGAAAATATCGAGGATGCCTCCGTCAAGGCCGGCCAGCGGGCGAAGCTGACGGCGGGGAAAGACAGCGCCTATCTCTCCTACACTCTGGCTACTATTCGGCGGGACGCGCCCATAGAATTCGCCCCGGCGGACGCGGTGTGGGAACTGCACAGCACGGGGCCCCTTTATGAGCTTTGCAAGCGGCTGGGCTTCGGCCGGTTCATCGAGCGCTGGGGCCTCACGCCGGACGGGAGCGCCCCGGCGGCGGAGACCCCCGCCCTGCCCCACGTGACGGGGGACATGGCCGCGGCCCTGGCCGCGGTGCAGGCGGCGGAACTGGTGGCCGTGGGGCCTGCCCAGGACTTGGACGGCCTGTCCCTGTGCGACGGCAAGGCGGTATACGACCTTGCCTGGTCCGACGGGGGCGAGGAGTATAACGAGCTGCTGCGGACGGTATTCTCGTCCGGCGTGAAAAAAGTGTCCCACCAGGTGAAGGAGCTGATGGCCCTGCTCCTGGCCGAGGGGCTGGACACGGGCGGCTTCGTGTTCGACACGGCCCTGGCCGGGTACCTCTTGGAGGCCACCGCACCCAATTACGACCTGCCCCGGCTGAGCCGGCGGTATCTGGGCCGGGAGCTGGACGGGGCCGAGGCGGTGCTGGCGCTGTACGAGGTCCTGCCGGACAAACTCCGGGAGCTGGGCATGGAAAAACTCTACTATGACGTGGAGCTGCCCCTGTGCGCCGTGCTGGCGGACATGGAGCGGGCGGGGTTTTTGGTGGACAGAAAAGCCCTCTATGACTTCGGCCAGGAGCTCTCCGAGGGCATCACCGCCCTGCAGGAGGACATATGGGCCCAGGCCGGGGGCCAGTTCAATATCAACTCCCCCAAGCAGCTGGGCGAGGTCCTGTTCGAGCGGCTGGGCCTGCCCACGGGGAAGAAGAACCACCGGGGCTGGAGCACCAACGCCGACGTGCTGGAGGGCCTGCGGGACAAGCACCCCATCGTGGGCGAGATACTGGAATACCGGGAACTCACAAAGCTCAAGAGCACCTATACCGACGGCCTGCAGAAGGCCATCGGCCCCGACGGGCGCATCCACACCACCTTCCAGATGACCGTGACGGACACCGGGCGGCTCTCCTCCCGGGACCCCAACCTGCAGAATATCCCCGTGCGGCGGAAGCTGGGCGCCGGCATCCGGCGCATGTTCGTGGCCGGGCCGGGGAACGTGCTGGTGGACGCGGACTACAGCCAGATCGAGCTGCGGCTGCTGGCTCATATGTCCGGGGACGGGACCATGCGCCAGGCGTTTCTCTCCGGCGAGGACATCCACGCCGTCACGGCCAGCCAGGTCTTCGGCCTGCCCCTGGAGGCGGTCACCCATGAGCTGAGAAGCCGGGCCAAGGCGGTGAACTTCGGCATCGTCTACGGTATATCCGCCTTCTCCCTGAGCCAGGACATCGGCGTCAGCCAGCCGGAGGCCAAGCTCTATATCGACACGTATCTGGAAAAGTACCACGGCGTCCGGGAGTACATGGAGAGCACCATCGCCCAGGCGAAGGAGCGGGGATATGTGGCCACTCTCTTCGGCCGGCGGCGGCCCATCCCGGAGCTGCACGCCAGCAACTTCAACCTCCGCTCCTTCGGCGAGCGGGTGGCCCGGAATATGCCCATCCAGGGCACCGCGGCGGACATCATCAAGCTGGCCATGATCCGGGTGTATAATAGGCTCGCAAAGGAGCTGCCCGAGGCGAAGCTGCTGCTGCAGGTCCACGACGAGCTCATCGTGGAGTGCCCGGCGGCCCTGGGGGAGCGGGCGGCGGCGATACTCAAGGAGGAGATGGAGAACACGGTGCAGTACTCTGTCCCCCTCACCGCCGACGCCAAGATCGGCCAGAGCTGGGCCGATGCCCACTAAGACGATGGTCATCCGTAACGCCACAACCGAAGACATCCCCGCCATTGGGGCGCTGGAGCGGGCATGCTTCTCCGACCCCTGGCCGGAGGATTTCATCGCCCGGCGGCTGGATAAGCTGCTGGCGGCGGAGGAGGACGGCCGGTTTTTGGGCTACGCGGCGCTTTCCAGCGTCCTGGACGAGGGGAGCCTGGACAGCCTGGCCGTGGACCCCGCCTGCCGCCGCCGGGGCGTGGCAGACGCCCTCATGGGCGAGATGGTGCGCCGTGCCCGGGCAAAGGAGCTTTCCTTTATAACGCTTGAGGTCCGCGCCTCCAATACCGCCGCCATCGCCCTCTACGCCAAGCACGGCTTCGTGCCGGTGGGGCGGCGGACCAATTACTACGAAAAACCCAGAGAGGACGCCATTTTGATGACGTTGGTGCTGTGATGAAGATACTGGCATTTGAATCCTCCTGCGACGAGACCGCCGCGGCGGTGGTCCAGGACGGGCGGCATGTCCTGGCGGACGAGATATTCTCCCAGGTGGCCCTGCACGAGATGTACGGCGGCGTAGTGCCGGAGATCGCGGCTCGCAGCCATTTGGAGGTCATCTCCCTCTTGGCGGACCGGGCGCTTCAAAAGGCGGGCATAAGCCGCGGCGATATAGACGCCGTGGCCTGCACCTACGCCCCGGGGCTCATCGGCGCGGTGCTGGTGGGGGTGAACTTCGCCAAGAGCGCGGCATTGGCTCTCGGCGTGCCCCTCATCCCGGTGCACCACATCCGGGGCCATATCGCCGCCAACTACCTGGCCTTCCCGGAGCTGGAGCCGCCCTTTTTGTGCCTCGCCATCTCCGGGGGCAACACCATGCTGGTGGATGTGCGAAGCTACACGGACATGCGGGTGCTGGGCCGGACCCGGGACGACGCGGCCGGGGAGTGCTTCGACAAGTCCGCCCGGGTCATGGGCCTGGGCTACCCCGGGGGCAAGCCCATCGACGACCTCAGCAAGAAAGGCGACGACCGGGCCTACGACCTGCCCCGGCCCGCCGTGAATGACGGCAATCCCTACGATATGAGCTTTTCCGGTCTCAAGACCGCGGTGGTGAACATCGTCCATCATGCTGAGCAAACGGGGGAGCCCCTTGATAAGCCGGGCCTGGCCGCCAGCCTGTGCCGGACGGTGAGCGAGTCGCTGGTGAGCCGCACCATGGCCGCGGCGGAGGCCCTGGGCTACGCCCATGTGGCCGTGGCCGGGGGCGTGGCCGCCAACTCCCGCATCCGGGCGGATTTTGAATCCGCCTGCAAAGCGGCGGGGAAGACCCTCTATGTGCCGCCCCTGCGCCTCTGCGGCGACAACGGCGCCATGATCGGCGCGCAGGCCTATTACGAGTATCAGGCGGGGCACACGGCGGGCAGCGACCTGAACGCCTACGCCACGATGGAGTTATAAGATGACTTACACCACCCACTCTGAAAAAGAGACCGAAGACCTGGGGGCGCGGTTCGCCGCGTCGCTCCCCGCGGGGGCCGTGGCGGCCCTGTACGGGGACCTGGGCTGCGGCAAGACCGCCTTCGTCCGTGGCATGGCCCGGGGCATGGGCCTGGACGCGGCCGTCACCAGCCCCACCTTCACCATCGTGAACGAGTACGACGGCCCCCGGCCCCTGTTCCACTTCGACATGTACAGGCTGTCCAGCGCCGACGAGCTTTTTGACATCGGCTGGGAGGACTATCTCGCCCGAGGCGGCGTGTGCGCCGTGGAGTGGAGCGAGAACGTGCCCGGGGCCTTTGAGGGGGACGAGATCGCCGTCCGCTTTGAAAAGACCGGGGACAATGACCGGAAGATAACCATAGAAGGAGGACCCCTATGCTGACACTGGCGCTGGAGAGCTCCGCCAAGGCCGCATCGGCGGCGGTATTTGAGGACGAGAAGATGCTGGCCTTCTCCATCCAGAACGCCGGCCTCACCCACAGCCGGACCCTCCTGCCCATGGCGGAGGACATGCTGAAAAATCTGGGCAGGAAGCCGGCGGACATCGACCGGGTGGCCGTGAGCCGGGGGCCGGGCTCCTTCACGGGCCTGCGCATAGGCCTCGCGGAGGCAAAGGGCCTGGGCTGGGCGCTGGACAGGCCCGTAGTAGGCGTGTCCACCCTGGAGGCCATGGCATACGGCGGGCCGGTGCTGGACGGGCAGATGCTCTGCTGCGCCATGGACGCCCGCCGGGGCCAGGTCTATAACGCCCTGTTCACCGTGGAGGGCGGAAAGCCCGTGCGCCTCACCGAAGATAGAGCCATATCTATTGGGGAGCTTGAGAGTGAGTTGATCGCCCGGCAGGAGCCGTGGATATTATTGGGCGATGGGGCGGAGCTTTGCTTTGATACCCTGGACCGGAGCCAGGTGACCGTGTTCCTGGCCCCGGAGCCATTGCGCGTCCAGAGCGCCCGGGGCGTGGGCCTCGCCGCCATGGGAAAGACGGCCGTCCCCGCCGGGGAGCTCATGCCCCAGTACCTGCGCATGAGCCAGGCGGAGCGGGAGCGGCTGGCAAAACTCGAAAAGGAATAATCTTTCCGCAAAGGAGATATTGATATGAGCAATCTGATGGTATTTTCCCACCCCCTCATCCAGCACAAGCTGTCCATCCTCCGGGACGAGAACACCTCCGTGAAGGAGTTCCGGGAGCTGATCAGCGAGATCGCCAAGCTCATGTGCTATGAGGCCACCCGGGACCTGCCTCTGGAGGAGGTCAAGGTGAAGACCCCCGTGGCGGAGGCCACCTGCCGGCGCCTGGCGGGGAAGAAGCTGGCTGTGGTGCCCATCCTGCGGGCGGGTCTCGGCATGGTGGACGGCATGGTGGACCTGATCCCCAGCGCCAAGGTGGGCCATGTGGGCCTGTACCGTGACCCGGAGACCCTGGCCCCGGTGAAGTACTACTTCAAGATGCCCCCCGACATCACCGAGCGGGACGTGATCGTCGTCGATCCCATGCTGGCCACCGGCGGCAGCGCCGTGGCGGCCATCCAGTTTTTGAAGGACGAGGGCGTCAAGCACATCAAGTTCATGTGCATCATCGCCGCCCCCGAGGGCGTGAAGGTGGTCCAGGAGGCCCATCCCGACGTGGATATCTTCGCCGCCGCCCTGGACGACCACCTGAACGACCACGGCTACATCGTCCCCGGCTTGGGCGATGCGGGGGACAGGATATTCGGAACAAAATGATTTCGTTTGAAAGGGGGACCCTTTCAAACGAAAAGGCTGCGGCCCGCTGCAGCGCAAAGCGCCCCCATCCGATGGATGGGGGCGTTCACGTTTGCGGGCCGATAAGAATGATTTCCGAGGTACACGCCCCCGGAAATCATATCCCACTTTTTTCGCGCCTGCGGGCGCGAACTCTGCGAGGCTATGCAAACAGACTCACTGCTTGTGTTCGCTTTCAAAGTGCCGTATCATCTGCAATACCAGCGCTTTTTCCTCCGCCGTCAATCCGGCCAGGGATATGCGGTCGGCGTCCTCCAGCCCCAGCAGGTGGTCCACCGACACGCGAAAATACCCGGACAGCTCCACCAGCGACTGCATACTGGGATTGCTGATACCCATCTCCCATGCGTTCACCGCCGCCCGCGTGGCGCCCAGCGCCTCGGCCAGGGCAGACTGGCTGATGTTCTCCCGTTCCCGAAGCTGCCGTATACGGTCGCCGATCTGCATAGTTCTCACCTCTTGTCAATGATAGTATGCAGAAAGCGATATGTAATTATCAGTTTATGTATAGTTTTGTTGACGACGCGGCCCGGCTGTGGTATTCTGTGGGACGGGGGTGATAAATAATGCCGGATTATAAGACGATGTACCATGTCCTGTGCGCCGCCGCGTCGAAGGCCCTGGACGAGCTGCCGGACGAGCCGGCCAATGCCGCCGGGCGGGATATCCGCAAAACGCCTTGAACGAGGCGGAGAATATCTACATAGAGACAGCGGACGACAAGGAATGAAGAAGCCTCCCCTCGGGGAGGCCTTCCTTTTGGAGGCTCCCTTGTGCAAAGGGAGCTGTCGAGCGAAGCGAGACTGAGGGATTGTTACCAAGCTAGGTAGAATTCCAAGACTGGTAACAACCCCTCCGAGCGCCGCAAGCGGCGCCCACCTCCCCTTGCACAGGGGAGGCTTTGGAAGAAGCCGTGCTCTCCCTCGTCAGAGGGGGGCCATATTTATGCCCGGTTTTCCCCGAAAACAGGGCCACGCAACCGTCGGTTGACACATTTCCAAGGGAAAACGGTTGCTATGGCAGGCCGCGGCCGGTATACTGAACGCCAGGTGGACCACCAAATCCAAAAAAGGAGGCGTTTTATATGCCTTTGGCCGATAAGATCGTCGAGCTGCGGAAAAAGCAGGGCTGGAGCCAGATCGACCTGGCGGACCGGCTGGACGTGTCCCGCCAGTCCGTGTCCAAGTGGGAGATGGCCCAGGCCGTGCCGGAGCTGGACAAGATATTGAAGATGAGCGAGCTGTTCGCCGTCACCACGGATTATTTATTAAAAGACGAGGCTCCCGCACCGGACAGCGCACCCCCTCTCCCGCCCGGGGAGCCGCCTGCGCCCGCCCCGGCGCCGGATACGCCCCCAAAGCCCCGGCGGAAGAGATGGCCCTGGGCGCTGGCGGCCTGCCTGGCGGCGGTGGCAGCCGTCCTGGCGCTGAACGCATCCCGCGGGCAGGAGGAATTGATCCCGCCGCGGATGGCCCTGTCTGTGGAACTGCTCCAGCCCTCGCCCATTCCCGAGGACATGGTGTCGGAAACGGCCACAGAAGAGACGTTCCAGGAGGCCGTCTCCGCCCCGGAGATGGAGGACGGCCCGGCCATGGAGATATCCACCTATGAGGCCGGCGGCTACACCGTGGACGGCATCATCCAGGAGGAACTGCTGGCCGCCGTCGCGGCGGAGTACGCCCCCTACGGCATCACCTGCGAGGACGGCCGCTGGTACTTTGAGGGCCAGCCCATCCGGGTGTTTACCGACGTGCTCACCTCCAACGGGGAGAGCCTGACCGGCGGCCGGTTCCAGGGTACCATCCGCAATTTCGCCGGGGAGGGGGACATCGACGTGCGCACGGTCCGGGACTATGACCACTGCGACAGGGACGGCAACGGGAAGCTATTGTACATCGAGACCTGCCCCGCCCGCGGGGATGCGGTGTGGACCGAGCACCACGCGGAAGAAGAGAATCACTGAAGTTAAAGCCTCCCTCTGACGAGGGAGGTGGCACGGCGAAGCCGTGACGGAGGGAGAGATATTTTATTTCTCTCCCCCAGTCACCGCTTTCAGCGGCGACAGCCCCTCGTCAGAGGGGGCCTTTTTATGCCCTCCGCAACTTATAGTTGCGGGATTTTCAAGTTTTCTTGCTTGTCTGCAACGGGAAAAACGGGTATGCTGTGGACAACAAGAAAGGAGGCGCGAGCCTATGACCATGGGTGAAAAACTCATTCAACTGCGAAAGCGGGAATGCTGGACCCAGGACGACCTGGCGGAAAAGCTTGACGTGAGCCGCCAGTCCGTCAGCAAGTGGGAGGGGGACCTGGCGGCCCCGGCCATCGATAAGCTGTTGGAGCTGAGCCGGCTCTACGGCGTCAGCACCGACTATTTATTAAAGGATGAGCTGGACCTGCCCGATACGGCGGAAGAACCCGCGCCGGAGGAGCCGGCTCTGCGGCAGGTGACGCTGGAGGAAGCAGAAGACTTTATGGCGCTCAAGGAGGCGTCCGCCAGGCCCTTTGCCCTGGCGGTGGCATTGTGCATCCTCTCCCCGGTGTGCCTCATCCTGCTGGGCGGGCTGTCCGCGATCCGCCCCGTCCGGGAGCAGATCGCCATGGCGGTGGGGCTGGCGGTGCTGTTCGCCTTCGTGGTCCCGGCGGTAGCCGTCTTCGTGCGCTGGGGGATGAAGCTGGATAAATACGAGTATCTGGAGAAAGAGGTCTTCACAGCCGCGCCCGGCGTGGAGGCGCTGGCCCGGGACGGTATGGACCGGGATCGGGAGACCCACAGCCGCCGGATGGTGGCGGGCGTGTGCCTGTGCGTGGCGTCGGCGGTGCCCATACTGGTGTGCGTGGCCGCAGAGAACGAGTTTTTGCTGACCTGCGGCGTGGGCCTGCTGCTGGCCATCGTGGCGGCAGGGGCGTATCTCATCGTCAGCGTGTCCATCCCCTGGGGCGCGTACCAGATGCTCCTGCAGGAGGGGGACTACGCCCCGGAGAGGAAGGCCCCCTGGCGGCGGGCCGTGACGGGCGGCTACTGGTGCCTGGCGACGGCGGGGTACCTGGCCTGGAGCTTCATTACCAGGCGCTGGGATTTCACGTGGATCGTCTGGCCGGTGGCGGCGGTGCTGTTCGCGGCCCTGGCCTGCGTGGTGGAGCTGACGGAGAAGAGGAAAAAGTAATATGTCCATCCGACACGCGGCGGGAACCGGCAGTGTCACGGTCCCACAGCTCGTGAGCGCAGCGTAACAAGTGGGCCGGGATACTGTCGGGCCCGGCCGCACTATGCCTGACCGCATCAAAAACAAAAGCCTGGACCAGTGGTTGAAATAGTCAAGAGATAGTAGACACAAAAGTAACGGGTTAGGCCACCAGTTCTGTGCGAAACAGGACTGGTGGTTTTCCGTTCAGCTTGCGGACAGGCCGGACGAAGTTGAAATAGTGGACGCACTCAGCAACGACGTCATGCAGGTCGTCTCTCTCCCAGAACCGGAAGTGCTTGCGGAGCGTGTCCTTGAATCGTCCCCAGAAGCTCTCCATCACCGCGTTGTCCCGGGGCACCCCAGCCCTTGACATACTCTGGTGGACGTTGTATTGTGTAAGCAGGTTGCAATAACCGGCAGATGAGTACTGTACGCCTTGGTCGCTGTGGAAAAGGACTTGGCGTCCGGTACTCTCTGTTCGTTTCAGGAGCCTTTCGGCGGGACGCATGACCAGACGGTTGAGCTTCCCTTGCCGCTGGCACCACTTGTAATAGCCGCTGCGGGATACGCCGTATATGCCGCACAGCTCCGTTACAGAGTGCTTGTCTGTCTGCCGTTGTATCTCGGCATACATCTGCTGGATCACTTTCTTCGGGCATCGCCCTCCTTTCGTGCGTTGCGTTGTTTTAAACGGGCTACCTCCGTTTCCTTTACTGCCAGTTCCCGCTTAAGCTGTTCGATTTGGTATTGGAGCTGCTCCGTGTAGGTAAGCTCCTTGCGGCGTTCATAGCGGGACAGAGGATTGCCAGGTTTCTTCTTCGGTTTCAGCCCTGCCTCGCCCTCGGCCTGGTATTTCTTTACCCACTCCCGCACTTGCTCGTGGCGGATATCCGGTTCCCAGGCACGGACAGATTTTCCTGTCAGCACCTCTTTCACTATGGCTAGCTTTTCTTCCTTGCTCCGTATCGTATATTTCCTTGCCATGGTTCTCACCCCTTTCCCTCATTTTAACACAAAAGATGGTAGGCACTTTTCGTGTCTACCATCTTTTTACCACGTCAACCGAGAGGTCCGGGCTTTACTATCCTATTCAAGATGCTTTTGTCTTCCGCCGGTCTTTGTACTGGGCGGCGGCCACGGCCTCGGCCTTGCGGTCCGCCTGCTTCAGGGCGTCCATGCGCCCGGCCACGTCGTCGTGGGCGGCGGCCACGGCCAGCTTCCGCTGGCGGCGGGTGGTGATCTCCTCGCTCTTGGGCTGGATGTCGCCGGCGGCGGTCAGGGCCATCTTCGTCATCAGCGGGCCCACCAGCTCATAGATGAGCACGGCGAACAGGGTGATGTTGCGGATGAGGGCGCCCTGCTCGCCCAGCTGCATGGCGGTGGTGCACATGCCCAGGGCCACGCCGGCCTGGGGCAGGAGGGTGACGCCCAGATACTTGCATATCTCCGGGGAGCAGTGGGTGGCTTTGGCGGAGGCCCGGGCGCCCAGGTACTTGCCCGCGGACCGGGCCAGGATGTAGACCACGCCGATCAGGACGATGGTGCCGGAGGCGAACACGCTCAGGTCAAGCTCCGCGCCGCACAGCACGAAGAACAGCGCCAGCACCGGGCTGGACCACTTGTCGGCGAGGTACATCAGGTCCCCCGACAGGGGGCAGCAGTTGCAGAACACCGTGCCCAGCATCATGCACACGAGAAGGGACGAAAACCCGATGGTCACGGGGCCGATGTGGAACTCCGCCATGGACAGGGCCACCGTCAAAAACACGAAGGCGATGGTCATATTGAGGCGGTTGGTGTTGGAGTTGAAGAGCTTTTCAAGCTGGGTGAGGAGCCACCCCATCAGCGCGCCCAGGCTTAGGGAGCAGACGATCTCCACGATGGGATTCACCAGGATGGACACCATGTCCATATTGCCGGTGACCAGGGTCTTGGCGATGCCAAAGCTCACGGCGAAGACGATGAGGCCCACCGCGTCGTCCAGGGCCACCACGGGCAGAAGAAGGTTGGTAAGGGGCCCCTTGGCCTTATACTGGCGCACCACCATCAGCGTGGCCGCCGGGGCGGTGGCCGTGGCGATGGCGCCCAGGGTGATGGCCTGGGCCGTGGTGAGCACGTCCGGCCGCATGGTGTGGAAGACGATGAGGGCCACGTCCACGAACAGCGTGGCCGTCAGGGCCTGGAACACGCCCACCACGAAGGTCTGTTTGCCGATGGCTTTGAGCTCCGCCAGGCGGAACTCGCTGCCGATGGAGAAGGCGATGAAGCCCAGGGCGATGTCAGAGGCCAGCTCCAGGGCCTCCACCTGGGCAAAGCTGGTGAAGCCCAGGTAGTCGATGCCCAGCGCCCCCAGGAAGAAGGGGCCGATCAGCACGCCGGACACCAGATACGCCGTCACGTTGGGCAGTTTGGCCAGCCGGGAGATGCGGGTCATCAAAAGTCCCGCCAGGATGGCTACGGATACGGAGAGTAGGATCGTCATGGAAATTATTACCTGATTTCTTTTCTGAAATTAATTTTACTTATATATAATTTATATGTCTGCACACACAGGTTATTAATATAGTGCGAGAATGGTGAAAAATCAAGTGCCAATTTCAACAAAAACAGAGGACGCTTCCGGAAAAACGTCCTCTGTGGCGGATTATGCGGTATTTTGGCGGTTTACAGCAGCTTCAGGGCGATCTTCATGACCACCTTGCGGAAGGTGGCGGGCTCGCTGTCCATGATCAGGCCGGGACGGTGGATATCCCAGGGAAACAGGACGATGAAGTCCCCGGGGTAGACGGTGAGGACGGTCTCCTCCTCCACGGTGGCGTAGTTGATCTTGTCCTTCTCGGGATGGGCCTCGGAGATGGTCTCCCGGCCGGTGCGGGGGGCCACGCCGATGCGCTCGCCGGCCTCGGGCCAGTAGAACAGGTCCAGGTACTTGTCGTGGGCCTCGGCCTTGGCCTCCGCCTTGGTGGTGATGTCGGAGATATTGGCGTACATGTCAGCGCCCTCGATCTCGACCTTGCCGGGTTCCATGGCCATCACGTCGTTGGTCTTGAGCCACTGGATGGCCCGCTGGATGGCGGCGGGATAATAAGAGAAATCGTCCTGGCCGTTGAGCTTGGAAAGGATCATGGTGGGACCTCCTTGTAGTTTAAGTTTGATAGGTAAATTATAGCATGTCCCGTTGCCGTTCGCAACGGGTATTACCGTATTTTCCGGCACTCCACATACCAGCGCTTGTCCAGGCTGTGGCCCACGGAGAAGCTCTTTTTGGGGTAGTTGCCCTGGGTCTGGATGTGGGGGAAGAGCTCGGCTTTATCCAGCGCGGGCAGCAGCCAGGCCCCGCTGCCGGGCTTTGCCGCCAGGGCGCGGGCCTCCTCCTCGCCGTGGATATAGTCCACCGTGCCGCCGTGGGCGGCGATATAGGCATTTGCCAGTTCGTCGGCCTTTGCCACCAGCGCCCCGGTGTCCCCGCCGGACAGCGTTTCAACGAACCCGCCGGCGTCGGTGCCGAACACCACCCGGTGGATGGGGTAGAACTCCACGGCCCCGTCCCGGAGGTTTTCAAGCTCCGCCAATGCGTACCGGGCGGGGTGGTCCATGGCCGCGCCGGCGGCCTTCAGGGCCTCCCAGTGCTCCTTGGCGGCGGCCAGGGAGTGGTTGCCGTCCCCCATGGCGAACACGATGGGCCCGGGCAGGGCGTCGATGGCGCTCTTCACCGCGGCGGCCTGGGCCCCGTGGACCCGAAAGCCCCGCAAATGCCCGCCGCCCTCGTAGAGGTCGAAGTCATACAAAAGCTCCTCCCCGCCGGCGGCCAGAGGCATGACGGTATCCCGCACATCGTCCATGAACAGCACGATGTGGGGCATCTCCAAGGCCGCCTTCCGCCGCAGGGCCGCCCGGGTGGGCAGGCGGGCGGGGACGGTGGCCTCCGTGGAGCGCACGGGGGACGTTGACCCCGCCGTCCAGTCATAGGCCTCCAGGTCCAGTTTCCCCACCAGACCACGCCGGACCTTGCTATTTGGGAGCGTCCGCTCCACATAGACGTAAGAATCCGAGATATTTCGGAATATATCCCCCACCAGGTAATCCTCCATGGCCCGGCAGAGGGCCGCCTTGCGCGCCTCCACGTCCGGGGCGTTCAGATACGCCTCCGGCAGCATGAGCCGCAGGGCGGAGGGGGCATCGCCCACGTACTCGCTCATGGTCTCCCAGTACTCCGGCCGGGCGGAGTACTGGTCGCAGGCCACCGCGGCCCATTTTGTCATATCCGTGCCCTCTTTTGGCAGGAGGATATCCGCGGGGGTGAAGATGTCTTTCATAAAAAACGCTCCTTGTTGGTATATGTCAATTTTACCCCATCCGGCATAGGATGACAAGAGGTGATGCGATATGGATTTTACCCTGCTGGGGACCGACCCCCGGTTCCCCTACTTAAAGCGCCGTCTGGAGCTGGACGGCCACAGCGTCCTGCCCACGGCGGGGCATAAGATCGCGCCGCCCGCCTGGCGGGAGGGCGTGCCCTACTACAAGGACGAGATATACGTCATCGAGAACGCCGCCCTCACGGCGGAGGGGGCGCTGGAGCTATTGATGCGCCGGTCCAACCGGGCCGTGGCGGGCATGGAGGTGCTGGTAGCGGGCTACGGGCGCATCGGTTCGTTCCTGGCCGGGATGCTCACCGGCCTGGGGGCCCGTGTGACCGTGGCCGCCCGCAGCGAGGCCGCCCGGGCCGCGGCCCGGCTCCACGGCTGCCGGGCGGTGGATTTTGAACATATCCCGCCTGTATTCGACGCGGTGGTGAACACCGTCCCCGCCCCGGTGCTGGCGGGGGACTACGGAGAAGCGCTGTGCATGGACCTGGCCAGCGCCCCGGGGGGCTGGGCCTCGGACGCGCCGGTGCTGAAGGCCCCGGGCCTGCCGGGGCTCTACGCCCCCAAGGCCGCCGCCGACGTGATGGCGGAGGCCGTATATCGTGTGATCGAGGAGGAAGAAAGTCATGGAAAATAAACTGCGCCTGGGGCTGGCCCTCACCGGCTCCTACTGCTCCTTTTCCAAGCTGGAGGCGGTGCTGCCGGACCTGTGCCGGGCGTTCGACGTGCTGCCCATCTTCAGCGAGAATGCCCAGAAGGACAGCCGCTTCGGCGCCGGGGCGGAGTGGATGGCAAAGCTGGAGAACATGACGGGCCATGCCCCCGTCACGTCCATCGCCGGGGCGGAGCCCCTGGGGCCCCAAAACCGCATCGACGTGCTGGCCATCGTGCCCTGCACGGGCAACACCCTGGCAAAGCTCTCACGGGGCGTCACCGACACCGCCGTCACCATGGCGGCCAAAGGGCACCTGCGAAACGGCAAGCCGGTGGTCATCGGCATATCCACCAACGACGGCCTGGCCGGCTCGGCGGAGAACATAGGCCGGCTCCTGGCCCGCAAACACATATATTTCGTCCCCTTCGGCCAGGACGACCCGGCCGCCAAGCCCATGAGCCTGAGCTGCCGGTATGAGCAGATCGCCCCCGCCGTGCAGGCGGCCTGGGAGGGGAGGCAGCTGCAGCCCATATTGGCCTGAACCGTGTCCCGGCGCTCCCCCGCGAGGGGGAGCGTTTCTTTTTTTGGAAAAAACTTCAAAAGGGCATTATGTAACTTGCTACACATCGTATTGTATCATACCGACCCGTTTTGGCCCAATATGTGGGACACATCCCCCACATGCTTGCTATTTTGGGCCGTTTATGGTATTATTTTATGGGATTTGACCCACAGGAGGCGTAAAAATGGCCCGTGGTCCCAGGAAAAAAAGAAGAACGGTGTACCTGAAGCCAGGGCAGAAGATGCTGCTGGTGCTGGGTCTGCTCGCCATTTTTGCCCTGAGCAGCACGCTGTTTCTGAACTTCCACACCATCCGCCAGATGGAGGCGCCCCCGGAGGAGGGCTCCGGCTTCGCCGATCCCGTCACCGGGTTCATCATGGTGGGAGAGGGGGAGCTGACCGCGCCGTTTTATAACGAGGGTTTTGCCGTGGTGGATAACTTCGGCCGGGGCACCCAGGTGGAGCTGGAGAGCTGGGAGCCCTTCGTCACCGAGTCCGGCGAGGAGTATTACCACGCCTATGTGGGCGGCGAGCTGGGCTACATCCCCTGCGTCAACATCACCGACGACCAGTCGGAGCTGATGCAGGAGACGCAGCTTTATGTGCGCACGCCGGTGCACCTGCTGACCGAGCCGGACAGCATCGAGCTGGGAAGCCTGGTGCAGAAGGGCACGCTTTTGCGGGTGGTGGGCTACGACCACTTCAAGCCCGACGGCACCGTGAACATGTATCACGTGAAAGTGGGCGACGAGTTCGGGTGGATAAAGTCCGAATACGCCGTGCTGGACTACGGCGCCGCCATGGACGTGTGGATAGGCCCCGAGGGCTACGACATCCACGAGACCGTGGACAGTTATGGCGGCGGCGAGGCCAAGGATCTGGACTATTGGCCCCACGCCAAGGGGGACTTCACCGATGAGGGCAATGTGATGCCCGAGGATGTGTACGCTTTGTACATGCCCGCGAGCCACGCCACTATGGATACGGTGGACGATTATTTGGAAATAGCCGAGGGCACCGCCATCAACGCCTTCGTCATCACCCTGAACGACGGTGTCGAGATGGCCTACGAATCCCCTTGGATCGAGCAGTACGGCCTCATGGAGGCGTATCACGCCTACAACACCATGGAGGGCTTCGCTGAAGTGGTCCAGACCCTGCGGGACAAGGGCTATTACGTCATCGGCCGCGTCACCACCTTCCGGGACAGCCCCCTGGCGGAGGCCCGGCCCGAGTGGGCCATCACCGACGGGACGGGTATGCCCAAGACCATGAGCGGCAGCAGCTGGCCCTCCCCCTACAGCCGGGACGTGTGGAAGCTGAAGGTGGGCTTCGCCGTGGAGGCGGCGGACAGCTTCCCCCTCAATGAGATACAGTTCGACTATGTCCGTTTCCCTGACTACATCCAGGACAACCAAAAGGAAGGATACCTGGACCTGAAAAACACCCTGAATGAGTCCATGGCCCAGGCGGTGCAGCGGTTTTTGACCTACGCCTGCGACGTGCTCCATGAGCATGGGGTCTATGTGGCGGCGGACGTGTTCGGCGAGACCTCCAACGACTATGTGTCCACCTACGGCCAGTACTGGCCCGCTATCTCCGACGTGGTGGATGTGATCAGCGGCATGCCCTACCCGGACCACTTCGACCGGTATATGGAGAACAACCGCCTGATCATCCCCTACAAGCGGCCCTATTTCATACTCCACAACTGGGCACTGCATGTGTTCGACAGGCAGCAGGGGTGCGCCAGCCCCGCCATCGTGCGGACCTGGATACAGACCTGGGACGACTACGATTATGAGTACGACGCCCTGAACATCCAGCGGCAGATCGTGGGCGTGTACGACGCCGGCATCCCCGGCGGGTACATGCTGTGGCACGGCAACGGCTCGCTGTCTGTGGCGGAGGACCTGCCCGGCGCCATCGAGCAGGATTACCGCAAGCTCTATGAGGAGGCCAAGGCGCAGAACATCCTCCTGTCGGACTACATCGGCATGCCCACGGAGGATGGCTGACAGATCCAAACATAAACCGCCCCGTCCGGCAAGGACGGGGCGGTATTTCGTATGCGGTCAGCTCTGGGGCAGGCCCTCGCCGAAGATCTCCGCGATGTCCACGGTCTCAAAGCCGTCCTTCCACTCCACCTGGGCGGCCTGGACGGTCTCATTGATCTTGTCCAGCATGGCCTGGTCCGCGGCGTCCGCCCGCAGAGAGGCGGCGGAGGTGCCGTTTCGCATGACGGCCATGTCCGGGTCCAGGGGCAGGCGCAGGATGATGTGCCAGCCGTAGCTGGACTGCACGGGCTCGGAAAGGCCGTATTCCTCCAGGGCCGCGGCGGTGTCGGAGAACTCCGCCACCATGGTGCCCGGGGCGAACTGGTAGCCGTCGGGGTAGGCGGCGAGGCCCGTGTCCTCGCTGTTTTCCTCCATGAGCTGGTCGAAGAGCGCCTCCAGCGCCTCGGGGTCGTCCGCCTTGGCGGCCAGCTCCTCATAGAGGGCGTCGGCCTTCTCCTTTGCCTCCTCCTGCTGTTCCTCCGGCAGGTCCTCGCCGGTGGCCTGGTCCACGGTCATGAGAAGGATGTGCTTGCAGCGCAGGTCGCCCTCCTCCTCGGCGAAGGCCAGGGCGTCGGCGTCGGGATAGTCCGCGCCCTGCTCGCCATAGAGGGCTTCAGAGCACTTGCCGTAGAGGGCGTCCGCCCCGCTCATGCGCTCAAAGAGGGCCCGGTCCATGAAGAGGGTGTCCAGGTACCCCTGGAAGGCGGTCAGCTCGTTTTCGGTGCACTCCCCGTCCCCGTCGCCGTAGTTGTCCGCGGCGGTCTCGAAGGTAGTGGAGATCTCTGCCTGCTCCTCTTCGGTCAGCTCGACGCCCAGTTCTTTGGCCATCTCCTCGATGGCGAGGTACTGGGTGAGGCTTCCCCAGGCGCTGAGGCGCACCACGTCCGCGTTGGTGTTGCCGGGGGCCACGTCCTCGCTGTCCCAGCCGTTGAAGGGCATCAGGCCCATGCTGGCGAGATACGCCGTGTAGTCCACATAGTAGCTCAGCCAGTAGTAATACTCCCGCCAGGTCACGTCCTGGCCGTTGAAGGTGGCTACCACCGTGTCCGGCTCATAGGCCGTGGGCCCCAGGCCGGGGACGGGGGTGGCCGTGGGCTCCGGCGTGTCGGTGGCCTCAGCGTCGTCGGCTGCTTCAGCCGGCTCCGCCTCATCGGTCGGTTCGGCGTTGGCCGTCTCTTCGGCAGCCTCGGTGGGCTCGGCGGTACCCGCCGCCGGCTCGTCCAGGGTCTGGATCTTGTTGGAGCCGCAGCCGGCCAGCAGGGACAGGGCCATTATAAGGCATAGCAGCGCGGCGGTAAAACGTGTTCTCATAAAGGGACCTCCTTTGTGGGGTAAGGGGCTTCAAAGCCCCTGCCGCACAGTATATCACGTTCCGGCCCCGTCCACAAGCACCCTTGACGGAAAGGGGGGCTGGTGCTATCATATATTCGTCAAAATAGCGGGAATTTGGCTTTTGGGAGGGCCTATGAACATCATCATCGTGGGCGCCGGCAAGATCGGCTTCACCCTGACCCAGTATCTGACCCGGGAGGGCCATGACGTGACGGTCATCGACCGCAAGGCGGAGCGCGTCGGTCTGGTGAACACCACCCTGGACGCCATCACCATCACCGGCAGCGTGGACCTGGAGCTGCTGCGCCTGGCGGGAGCGGCCTCGGCGGACCTGCTCATCGCCGCCACCAACTCGGACGAGTCCAATATCCTCTGCTGCATGATGGCCCGGAAGCTGGGCGTGAAGCACACCATCGCCCGGGTGCGCCGGCGGGAGCACTTTGAGGCGGTCATGTTCCTCCGGGAGGAGCTGGGCCTTTCCATGACCATCAACCCCGAGCAGGACACCGCCCGGGAGATCAGCCGCGTGCTGCGCTTCCCCTCCGCCGCCAAGGTGGAGCCCTTCGCCAAGGGCCAGGCGGAGCTGGTGGAGTTCAAGCTCATGGAGGATAACCCCCTGTGCGGCACGGAGCTTAAAAACTTCCACGGCCGCTTTGACCGCGGCACCCTTATCTGCGCGGTGCGCCGGGGGGAGGACGTGATCATCCCCGGCGGCGACTTCGTCTTCCGGGCCGGCGACAGCGTGAACGTGGTGGGCGCGCCCCGGGAGATACACGCCTTCTTCAAGGCCATGGCCATCTTCAAAAAGGGCGCCAGGAGCGTGATGATCGTGGGCGGCGGCCATGTGGGCGTGTACCTGGGCCGGCAGCTACTCAGCATGGGCATCCGGGTGAAGCTCCTGGAGCAGGACGAGGCCAAGTGCAACACCATCAAGGACCTGCTGCCCAAGGCGGACGTCATATGCGCCGACGGCTCCCGGCCCGACGTGCTGGAGGAGGAGGGCCTTCGGGGCACGGACGCCCTGGTGGCCATCACCGGCTCCGACGAGATCAACATCATCCTGGGGGCCTACGCCCGGTCCGTGGGCGTGCCCAAGGCCATCGCCAAGGTCAACGAGGACCATCTCATCTCTCTGGCCGAGTCCTTCGGCCTGGAGGAGCCGGTCCAGCCCCGGGTCATTACCGGCCAGCAGGTGCTGCAGTACGTGCGCAGCATGGCCAATGCCAGCGATACCGGCGGCGTGGAGATGCTCCGGCGCATTTTGGACGGGAAGCTGGAGGTGCTGGAGTTCCGGGCGGGGACGGCCGGCCCCTGCATCGGCGTGGCCCTGCGGGACCTGCCCATCCGGCCCGACGTGCTGGTGGCGGCCATCATCCGCGCCGGCCGGTGCCTCATCCCCGGCGGCAATGACGCCATCCAGCCCGGCGACAGCGTGCTGGCCGTGACCACCCGGCGGGGCATGACCCGGCTGGAAGACATACTGAGAGGGTAAGGGCGTGAATTACCGGATCATATCGAGCATCCTGAGCCGCATCCTGGCCATCGAGGCGGGGCTGCTGCTGGCGCCCACGGCGGTGGCCGCCGTATACGGGGAGAGCCTGTCGCCCTTTCTGTGGACCATCCTGATATCCCTTCTGGCGGCGGCGGTGCTGTATCTCATCGGCCGGAAGCATACGGGCACGCTCCACCCCCGGGAGGGGTTCGTGTCCGTCACATTGAGCTGGCTCGTCATCTCCCTGGTAGGGGCGCTGCCCTTCGTCTACTCCGGCGCCATCCCCAACTACATAAGCGCCCTTTTCGAGATCATCTCCGGCTTCACCACCACCGGCGCCAGCGTGCTGCCCGAGGTGGAGGTGGTGCCCAAGGGGGTGCTGTTCTGGCGGAGCTTCTCCCACTTCGTGGGGGGCATGGGCGTGCTGGTGTTCATGATGGCCATCCTGCCCACCGACGACGAGCACTCCATGCACCTTCTGCGGGCGGAGGTGCCCGGCCCTGTGAAGGGCAAGCTCATGCCCAAGATGCGCTCCACGGCCCGGGCATTATACATCATCTATCTCTGCATGACGGTGGTGGAGGTCGTGCTGCTCATGTGTGGGGGTCTCGGCTGGTTCGACGCGCTGACCACCGCCTTCGGCACCGCCGGCACCGGCGGCTTCGGCGTGCGCAACGCCAGCATTGGCGCCTACAGCAGCGCCTATGTGGACGTGGTGGTGGGCGTGTTCATGGTCCTGTTCGGCGTGAACTTCAACCTGTACTACCTTATATTGATGAAGCGGTCCCTGAAGAGCCTGAAGAGCCAGGAGCTTTGGGTGTACCTGGCCGTCATCGCGGGCGCCACGGTCACCATCGCGCTGAACATCGCCCATCTCTACAGCGGCTTCGTGGAATCCCTGCGCTACTCCTTCTTCCAGGTGTCCAGCATCATCACCACCACCGGCTTCGCCACGGCGGACTTCAACCTGTGGCCCAGCTATTCCCGGGCGCTGCTGGTGCTGCTGATGCTCCTGGGCGCCTGCGCCGGCAGCACCGGCGGCGGCACCAAGGTGGCCCGCCTCGTCATCGTGGGCAAGGCCATATGGGCGGAGATACGAAAGCTGCTCTTCCCCCGGTCCGTCAGCCGGGTGACCCTGGACGGGGAGCGGCTGGAGGCCGACGCCATCCGCAACACCATGGTCTACTACATTTTATATACCTTCTTCGCCCTGGGGGCGTTCCTGCTCTTAAGCACGGAGGGGTACGATCTGGAGACTACCTTCACCAGCGTCATAAGCTGCCTTTCCAACATCGGCCCTGGCCTGTCCCTGGTGGGGCCCACGGGCAACTTCTCCATCTGGAGCGGCCCGGCCAAGCTCATATTGAGCCTGTGCATGCTGCTGGGCAGGCTGGAGATCTTCCCGGTGCTCACCCTGTTCGCCTCCGGCGTGTGGCGCAGGAAAGCTTAAGCCGGACATAAATTTGAACGAGCCTTACATACCATTCATATAAGAAAGGGGCACACCATGAAATTCTATCCCATGACCGCCTCCGAAGTGGAGGAGAGCGAGCTCAACAAGGAATACAAGACCGCCCGGGAGATCGGGAAGGTGAAGATGGGGGAGCTCAGGCTGTTCGTCAAGTCGGGCCTCAAGACCTACTACATCCCCTACCATGACGTGAGGCGCCTGTTCCGCCGGGTCATGGCCGTGCCGGCGAAGCTGTGCTGCGGCAAGGGGGACTTCGAGATCGAGAACCTGGTCATATGCGGCGAGGGGGACAAGGAGCTGGCCCAGGTGCAGCTGCCCGGCAAGAAGGCCGCTCAGATCCTCATGGAGGAGCTGAAACAGCGGGTTCCCGAGGCGGAATTCGGCCGTCCGGCCCAGGAAACCCCCGCCGAATGACAAAATTCCTGCATTTTTCGCCCTTATTTTCGGAAAAAGGGCTTGCACTTTTCACACTTTGGCGCTAGAATATCTTTGATTGAATGCGTTCACAATTTGCTCACAATTTTTTCTTTTAAACGGGTGAAGATATGACAGCCTCGGAAGCCCTGGAAAAGCTCCTGCGCTCCTATGTCCGGTACTACGACGTGATACGGGAAGACGTGCAGCCCCCCTTTGACGCGGAGGCACGGTTCCACTCCCACGGGGAGACGTACGTGCTGGTAAAGAGCGCCCGCATCTCCGAGGCGGATTCCCACGAGTACGTCTACTTCGCCGCGGTGGAGGACCTGACGCTGGATAAGCTGATGGAGATGGACGCCGCCGCCTGGGAGCGGGGCATATCCTACGTCAAGCCCCACAGCGCCCACCGCAATTCCGACGTCACGTTGATCGTCCTGGCGGACCGCATAGAGCCGGACGCCATGGCCGCGGTGAAGAAGCTGAAACACTATAAGAGCTACAGCTACCGCCTGCAGGGCTGGAGCAACTATCGCGCGGTTGCACTGGAGACTTCTTCCGGCACCCTGGTCCATAACCGCCTGGGCCGGGAACTGAAGAAGCTCTTTCGCAATATTTCAAATCAAAGGTAGGGAGAGTTATCATGATTGCAGTACTGATCATCCTCGCGGCGATCGTTTTGCTGGTCATCGGCTATGTTACCTATGGCTCCTGGCTGGCAAAGCAGTGGGGCATCGACCCCAGCAGAAAGACCCCTGCGGTGGAGATGGAAGACGGCGTGGACTACGTCGCCGCCAAGCCCGCCGTTCTGATGGGTCACCACTTCTCGTCCATCGCGGGCGCCGGCCCCATCAATGGACCGATCCAGGCCTCCGTTTTCGGCTGGGTCCCCGTATTCCTGTGGTGCGTCATTGGCGGTATCTTCTTCGGCGGCCTGCAGGACTTCGGCTCCCTGTTCGCTTCCATCCGTAACGAGGGCAAGTCCGTCGGCGAGATCATCAAGACCTCCATGGGCGACCGTGCCAAGAAGCTGTTCATCCTGTTCGCTCTGCTGGTGCTCATCATGGTCATCGCGTCCTTCGTGAACGTCGTGGCCGGCACCTTCATGTCCGACTCCGTGGGCATCACCTCCGGCACCGTGACCGGCAACGAGACCACCGCTATGGTGTCCGTGCTGTTCATCGTCCTGGCCATCATCTACGGCCTGCTGACCAATAAGGCCGGCCTGGGCACCGTGCCCGCCACCATCATCGGCATCATCGGCATCGTGGCCGCCATCTGGGTCGGCCTGAACTTCGGCCTGGCTCTGAGCCGCACCACTTGGATCATCCTGATCGGTGTGTACATCGCCGTGGCCTCCCTGATCCCCGTGTGGATCATGCTCCAGCCCCGTGACTACCTCAGCAGCTTCCTGCTGTACGGCATGATGGCTGTGGCCGTTATCGGCATCTTCTTCTCCGCCTTCACCGGCGACAAGACCGCCACCTTCGAGCTGCCCGCCTTCACCGGCTGGTCCACCAGCCTGGGCGGCATGTTCCCGGCCCTGTTCATCACCGTGGCCTGCGGCGCGTGCTCCGGCTTCCACTCCCTGATCTCCACCGGCACCTCCTCCAAGCAGCTGGCCAACGAGAAGGACGCCAAGGCCATCGGCTACGGCTCCATGCTCATCGAGTCCGCTCTGGGCGTCGTGTCCCTGATCGCTGTCGGCATGGTGTTCTCCCGTTACACCGCCGGCGAGTTTGGTTCCCCCGCCGTGGCCTTCGCCACCGGCATCGCCTCCATGTTCAGCCTGGATACCGCGAGCCACGTCTACAACGTGGTCTATACCCTGCTGACCCTGGCCGTGTCCGTGTTCGCGCTGACTTCCCTCGACACCGGCACCCGTCTGAGCCGCTTCATGTTCACCGAGCTCTTCCTCAAGGAAGGCGAGGCCACCTGGAAGGACGCCACCGGCGCCCGCAAGTTCCTGGCTCATCCTCTGACCGGTACCGTGTTCATGGTCGTGGTTGGCTGCCTGCTGGGCGGCATGAGCCTGAGCGCTATCTGGGGTCTGTTCGGCGCTGCCAACCAGCTGCTGGCTGGTCTTGCTCTGATGGCCGTGGCCGCTTGGCTGGGCCAGATCGGCAAGAACAACAAGATGTTCTACATCCCCATGATCTTCATGCTGGTCGCCACCCTGACCTTCCTGGTCATCAAGATCAAGGACCTGGCTGTGACCTGCTTCGCGGGCACCGTCTGGGGCAACTGGTTCCAGCTGGTCATCGCTGTGGCGATGGTCATCCTGGCCGTGTTCCTGATCATCGAGGGCATCGGCACCTTCTCCAAGCAGAGCAAGAAGACCAAGGCTTGATTCTGGCAAACAAAAAATGGCCGCTGCGAAAGCAGCGGTCATTTTTTCTGCTTGGAAGGCTCCCTTGTGTAAAGGGAGCTGTCGCCGCCGTCAGGCGGTGACTGAGGGATTGCCTGACAACCCCTCCGCCTCGCTGCTGCTCGGCACCTCCCCTTGCACAGGGGAGGCTTTCTGCATTACTGTCCCCACCCGCTGCCCCTGCTTTACCGGCGTCTCCTCGCCGCGGGCGGAGGGGCCGGCGATGGCGGGGAAGGGGGAGGCGGCGTTGGGAGGCGTTATCAGGATAATAGTGGAGCCGCCGAAGGCGAAATGGCCCTTTTCCATGCCCCGGCGCACGGGGTTTTGGATGGGCTCGTTCTCTATCTTCCCCACCAGCAGGGCCCCCACCTCCATGACGATCATAGGCCCGAAGGCGGTGTCCAGCAGCCGGTACTGCCGGGTGTTCTCGTGGTACACCGGCCGCTGGCCCCGCGCCAGGGGCTGAACGGTGTGGAGCACCCCGGGGATGGACACCCGCTCGCCCGCCGTGCCGTCCGCCGTCCAGATGTACCGGTGGTAGTCCTCCGGGGACAGGCGGAAGAGCCACACCAGGCCGCCGTAAAACCGCTTTGCCAGGGCCTCGTCCCGCAGGAGCTCCGCCAGATTGTAGTCCGTGCCCTTCACGGGAAAGCGGCCCGTCTCATCCGCGGGCCAGACCGTAAGCCGTCCGTCGCAGGGGCTTATGAAGGCGGCAGGGTCCATGTCCGCGGGCCTTGCCGCGGGCGGCAGCCGCCGGGTGAAGAAGTTGTTGAAGGAGGAAAACTTTGTCTCGGCGCACTGGGTCATGTCGATATGGTGGGCCCGGACGAAGGGGCCCACCGCCAGGGCGGACAGGCGGGTCGAGAGCACCCAGCCTCCCAGCTTGGAGAACCAGGGACGGCACAGGCCCCGGAGCAGAACGCGCCCCGGGGCCGTGCCGCATAGAAATTCCGCCGCTCTCATGGGCTGGGCACCCGGCGCAGCACCCACTTCCAGGGCAGGACGCTGCCCCACAGATGGCAGGCCAGAATGTACAGTATGGCGGCCCCCACCAGGGCGATGATCATAAGAAGCTCTTTCGTGGTGGGCTTGGGAAAGGGGAAACGGAGGATGAACAAAAATCCCGTAAGGAGCATGACGAAGGGCAGGGCCGCCGCAAAGAAAGCGGGGGCCAGAGTGCCAGCGGCGTAGAAGATGGGCAATATCACCGCCACGGAGGTGATGGGCAGGCCCTCAAAATACTTCTTCCCGTCGGGCCGGGGCGGGGCGTCGGCGGTGATGTTGAACCAGGCCAGGCGGATGAGCCCCGCGAGACCGTAGAAGCAGAGGATGGCAACGGCCCAGAGGCTGTGCATGCCCAGGTGGATGCAGATGATCACCGGCAGCACCCCAAAGCACACGACGTCGCAGAGGGAATCGATCTGCACGCCGTAGGCCTTTTCCATGTCAGTGCGGTCTTTTTTCGTGCGGGCGATCTTCCCGTCGAAGGCGTCCATGAGCCCGGACAGGGCCAGGCACGCCAAGGCCCAGCGGACGTGGCCCGCCGTGGCGAGAAACATGCCCGCGAGAGACGACACAAGGCTTGCGTAGGTCATCCACACGGTGTAGTCATATCGGCCGATCATGCCCCGTCCTCCTCTCTCTTTCTGCGGCCCAGCAGCAGCGCCGCCAGGGCGGTGAACAGCGCCGACAGCAGCAGCCGGCAGTAAAAATCCGTCCCCCGGCTCAGCACCATGGCCGGCAGGGTCAGCGCCCCGAACAGGGGCTCGAATACCGTCAGGAACATGGCCTCCGTCACCCCCATGCCTCCCGGCAGGGGGAGCATGTCCGCCGCCGCCTGGATGGCCGCCTGCAGCACGGCGATGGAAAGCCACCCGTACCCCGTGAGGCCGAAGGCCCGGTACACCAGCCAGGGCACCGTGAACAGGGCGTAGCGCTGGGCGAAGGTGATGACCTGCACCAGGGCCATCAGGCCCATGTGGGTCTTGAAGTAGGCTGCCGTCTCGTGGTACTTGTCCATGGCGGCCAGCAGCCGCTCCTCCCGGGCGTCGCTGTGGTGCAGGATATGGAGCTTTTCCAGAAGCCCCAGCCCGCCGTGGCACAGCTTCTTTGCCATGCGGGGGTGGAACACCAGCATCAGCAGGAACGCGGTGAAGCCGGTGGTGATGGCCATGCCGCCCCAAAAGAGATAGATGTAGTTGCCGAAGTGGGTCCGCAGGAAGTCGTACTTAAAAAGCACCAGCACAAGGCCCGTGGTGATGAGCACCAGCTTGTAGGTGACCGTCACCGCCAGCAGTATGGCCGCGGAGATGGGCACCGGCACCTTCTCCCGCCGCAGGAAGTAGGCCTGCATGGGCTGGCCGCCCCCGGCGGAGGGGGTGACAGCGGAGAAGAAAAACCCCGCTGAGGACACGAGAAAGCACCGAAACCGCCCCAGCGCCACGCCCCGGGAGCGCAGCAGCAGCCGGAGGATCACCGACTCGCCGCCGATGAACACCACCACGCAGCCCAGGGCGGGGAGGAGCCACCGGCCGTCGCAGGAGTGGATGGCGTCCAGCACGTCCTCCAGGTCCCGGCCCCGGAACACCGCGTACAGCGTCAGGGCCAGGATGGCCGCGAACAGAAGACCGTCCCCCAGGATGCGTCTTTGCTGTTTTGTCATGGGGAACTCCCTTCTTATATGGTCGCCTTCTCCCGCTCCCACAGCCGCCGGTAGAGGGCGGCCAGGTCCGTATGCCCGGCGGTCTGCCAGGCAAGCTCCGCCAGCGCTGTGCCGCCCAGCACGTCCAATATCACATGCTGATGGGTGGTCAGGGTGGACGCACATATGGCCAGGACCAGGACCAGGGAGAGGGCTTTATACCACCGGGGCACGTCGGCCCGGCCCCGCACCGCCGCCCAGCACAGCCAGCTGTTGAGGCAGTGGAGCGAGGGGAACAGGTTGTCCGGCGTGTCCATGGCCCAGATAAAGCCCATAGCCCAGCCCAGAGGCGCCCCCTCCGGGATGTCCGGGCGGACGTTCCCGGTGGGCAGGGCCAGGAAGATGACCAGACACACCGCTTTCCCCAATATGTCCGCCGTCAAAAACCGCCAGGCCCGGCCGTCGCAGGGCGTCACCGCGAGATTATAGTTCACGAACCAGAACAGGAACGCCCCCGCGTACACCGCCACCGTCCAGGGCAGAAAGGGCACAGCCTCGTCCAGGGCCGTGGTCATGTCCCAGTGAGGCCATGCGGTGTTGATGAGCCGGGTACCGCTGTAGACGAGGCACTGGAATATAAACGCCGCCGTCAGCATCTTCCAGCCGGGCTTGGGTATCTGTTTTAACAGGGGTGAGGGCATAGGGGCCTCCTTTGGATTCGTCATCATTTTATCAAAAGCCGCCCTCCGGCGCAACCGGTATCTATTACAAATGCCTTACAGTTTCGTCACAGCCTGCCATGAATATAGACAACGCCGGTAAAGGGAGCGGTAAAGGAAAGGGTAAAAATGGCCCGTACCGCAGTATACAGCGAATGGGGCCATTTGTCTTTTAAGACTTCTTTAAATCCCCCGGCAGGACCAGGGTCACCCGGGTGCCCACGCCCTCGTAGGAGCGGACCTGGAAGTGCCCGCCGTGGCGGCTCACGATCCACCGGGCGATGGAGAGGCCCAGCCCGCTGCCCTTGTCGTCGGCCTTCCGGGCGGCGTCGGAGCGGAAGAAGCGGTCGAACATTTTGGGGGCGTCTTCGGGGCTCACGCCCATGCCGTTATCCTGCACGTCGGCGCAGGCGTCCGGGCCGTCCATATAGGCCCGGAGGGTGATGCGGGTCCCGGCGGGGGAGTATTTGCGGGCGTTGTCCGTGAGGATGCGCACCGCCTGCTTCAAGAGCGCCGGGTCGGCCCGCACGGGCACGGCGTCGGAAAGGTCCGCGGCGTATTCGTGCCCGGGGTCTATCATCCGGCTCTCCTCGTATACCTCCCGCACCAGAGCGGCCAGGTCCGTGTCCTCCAGCTTCAGCTCCTGGCGGCCCGCGTCGCCCCGGGCCAGGAACAATAGCTGCTCCACCAGGGTCTTCATGTGCTCCGCCTCGGTGCGGATGGCCCGGATGGACTCGTTTAATACCTTCTCGTCGGTCTTGCCCCAGCGGTCCAGCATGTCGGCGTAGCCCTGGATGACGGCGATGGGGGTGCGCAGCTCGTGGCTGGCGTCGTCCACGAAGCGCACCTGCTGCCGGTAGCCATTATGCATGCGCACGATGAGGTTGTTCACCGCGGTCTCCAGCCCCGCCAGGTCGCTGTCGCCCACGTGCAGCTGCTCGTCGGGGGAGGCACCGTTCAGATGGTCGATGGCCGCCTCCAGGGAGTGGAACTTGCTCTCGTCGAAACCGTGGGCGGAGATGCTCTCCGTCACCTGGGCGATGTCGTCGATGGGCCGCAGATACCGGCGCACGCGGGCCGTGGCCCGAAAGCAGCCCAGCACCCAGAACAGGAGCCGCAGCGCCGTGAGGCAGGCAAGGCAGAAGGTCAGCCAGAAGAGGAACAGGCCCATGTCCGCCGAGCTCTGCCCCATGTGATAGACGGCCGTGCCGGAAAAGAGGTCCACGCCCTTGAGCTGCTGAAGGATGTCGCCGGGGCGCACCAGTATGGCCGTCAGAAAATCGTCCGCGAAGCCGTGCACGTCCACGGACCGCTCAGCATTGGGCACAAGCGCCCCGCATACCGCGGTCTCCGTGGCCACGCACCACACCGCGACAGCCACGATGAACAGCACCGCCGTCTGCCACAGGATGCGCCACAGCTTCCGCCACTGCTGGCCCCAGGCGATGCGCCGGGCGATGGAGGTGGTGCGGCCGTTCATGTGCCGTCCCCCTGGATGACGTAGCCCAGGCCCCGGACGGTGTGGATGAGCTTCACGCCATAGGGGTCGTCGATCTTCTGCCGCAGGTAGCGGATGTACACGTCCACCACGTTGGTCTCCCCGGCGAAGTCGTAGCCCCATACCTTTTCCAGGAGGGCGTCCCGGGTCTGGACGATGTCCCGGTTCTCCAGGAGGGTCTGCAAAAGCAGAAATTCCTTATAGGTCAGGCGGATGCTCTCGCCATCATATGTGACCGTGTGCCGGGCCGGGTCCAGGGCGAGAGCACCCCAAGTCAGGGTTTCCGGGCGCTTTTCCGCCGTGCCTGCCCGCAGGGCCGCCCGGATGCGGGCCAAAAGCTCCTCGATGGAGAAGGGCTTGGTAATGTAGTCGTTGGCGCCCATGTCGAGACCGCTGACCTTGTCCATCACCGCGTCCCGGGCGGTGAGCAAAATGACCGGCACCGCGGACTCCGCCCGAAGCCGGCGCAGCACCTCCAGGCCGTTCAGCCCGGGCAGCATCACGTCCAGCAATATGAGGCCGTACCCGCCGGCGAGGGCCATGTCCAGGCCTGTGCGGCCGTCGGCGGCCTTGTCCACGGCGTAGCCCTCGTGCTCAAGCTCCAGCTCCAAAAACCGGGCGATGCCCGCCTCGTCCTCCACGATCAGTATCTTCACCGCCATAGCGCCACCTCCCGGCAAAAGAGAAGGGGGCGGGAAGCCCCGCCCCCTGTGCAATGTGTTTGGTCACTGGTCATCGGGCTTGTCCTCGCCGGCATTGCGGATGGACTGCTTGATGTCCCCGGCCAGGTCGCTGACCTTGTCCATGGCGGCGTTGATGCCCTCCTGGCCCAGCTGCCGGCCGGCGAAGTGGTACTTGCAGTCCAGGAAGAGCCCCGCCAGCAGTACCACCAGCATGAGCCCGAAGCTGGCGAACAGCAGCACCACCAGCACCAGCACCGGCACGGCCAGAATTTGTTTATCGTGGTGCAGGACCACGAAATCGTTGTCCAGGCTGATGCGGAACAGCTTTTTCACATACCCCCACAGCACCGCGAAGCCGTTGGTGAACACCCCGGCGCCGTCCCTGGAGCTGACGTTCTTCACGGGCTTCACGCCGTTGGGCTCCTCGGCCCCCGTCTCCACATGGACGCCGCTGGCCTTGTTGTGGGCCCGTTCCAGGGCCACCATGGCGTCCAGCATGTCCCAGTCGTTGTCCTCCAGAGCCTGGCGGGCCTCCTCCAGGGTCACGCCCGCCTTTTGGCTCAAAAGCTCCGCCATCTCGTACCGTTCCATGGCGATACCTCCTTGTCTTTATCTGGGCCCATCCTAGCACGGGTTTTTTAAAGGGATATGGAAGGGAGATTAAAAAGGGATTAAAACTGTGTCCCAGGCCGCCCTTTGAGGACGCAGGTTTTGCCCGGACGGGCCCGGCAGTATGCCTGCTGCTAAAGTTCGCTTCGCTCACCAACCGCATCCGGCACACTGCCGGCTCCCGCCGGGCGTCGGGCTGGCATTGGGCGGCCTCAGAAGCCCAAGTCCTCGTGGATGAGGACGACTTCCATGCTGTCCGCCCACATGGTCTTGCCCCAGAGGACCAGCAGGGCGTTGCAGATGCGGTCGGGGCTGTGGCAGTCGTGGCAGACGCCGTCCACGGCGCAGGGGGTCTTTTTATTCAATCGCTTGGCGTTCAGGGGACCGGCTATGTTCCGGGCCCGCTCCAGCGCCTCGGGGAAGGGACCGGAGAGCTTGTTCTGGCCCACGACGAAGATGACCCGCTCCTTTTTCATAGTGGAGGCGGCCAGACGGTTGCCCTGACCGTCGATGTTCAGTATGTAACCCTCTTCCGAGATGGCGTTGGCGCTGGTGAGGAACACCTGGGCGTTGATCTCGTGGATGCAGGTGTCCGCGCCGGGCTCCTTGGCGTGCCAGTAGACGGTGTTGTCCGCCTTGAGGCGGTCGTAGATATCCAGGGCGCCCAACGTGGCGCTGCCGCCCATGCCCACGGTCTTGCCGTGGATGGAGTCCACCAGGTAATCCGCCGCGGCCTCCTTGGCGTCGAATTCGGTGACGGTGAAGCCGTTCTTTTTCAGATTCTCAATGACGTTTGCCATAGCGATATCCTCCTCAATCTGTATTTATGATGTTCTGGAAGTTCTTGCCGAACACCTCATGGGACTGGGTTACGATGACGAAGGCGCTCTTGTCCCGGTCGGATACCAGCTTCTTGAGCTGGGGTATCTGCTGGCGCTTCACGGCGCACAGTACCACGTCCCGCTCCTCGCCGGTATAGGCGCCCTCGCCTTTCAGAAGCGTGGCGCCCCGGTGCAGGGCCGCGCCGATGGCCTGGGCGATGTCCCGGGGGGCGGTGGTGATGATATAGCAGACGCTGGAGTTGGCTGTGCCGTAGAGCAGCAGATTCACCACCCGGCTGGACACGAACATGGTGATGATGGTGTACATGGCCGCGTCGAAGCGCTTGAAAATGACCGCGAAGGCGACGACCACCACCGCGTCCAGCACGAGACCGATGGTGCCCAGCTGGATGTAGCCGTACTTGCGCCGGAGGAGCCGGGACAGGATGTCCGTGCCGCCGCTGGTGCCGCCGGTGGTGAAGATGAGCCCGTAGCCCAGGCCCTTCAAAAGCCCGCCGTACACCGCCGCCAGCAGGATATCGTGGGTGAGGGTGATGTGCAGGGCGTTCAGAAGGTCGATGGCCACGCTGGAGCCCACCGTGCCGATAAGGGAGTAGATGATGAACCGCAGGCCGAACTTCCTCCACGCCACCAGAAACAGGGGGATGTTCATCACGATGATGGTCGCGCCCACGGGCAGGCCCAGCAGCAGGTTCAGTATCTGGGCCACGCCGGTGAGGCCGCCGGAGACGATGTTGTTGGGGAAGGTGAAGAAGGAGAAGCTGACGCCGGCGATGACGCAGCCGATGAGATTGATGGCGACAGCTTTGCCGTCGGTCTTCAGAAATTGCTTTACTTTGTCCATGTGTGCCTCTTACAGCAATGTCATCTGTTCTTCGCCTCTATCGGCGTCGGTGAGCTTTGCGCCGGCGGCGGGGATGGAGCGGACCCGGTAACGGGACTGGTTCTGTATGGCGGTGTCCGCCAGGAACTGCGCCCGGACGACCTTGTGCTTTTTCACGGTCATGACCTGTACGCCCTGGGTGGTGCGGCTGGTCTTGGGGGCGAGAAGGGCGGAGGAGAACACCACGCACCGGCCCTCCGCGCTGGTGACGGCGATCTCCGCCTCTCCCTCCAGGGGCAGCAGGGTGACGAGCGGGCTCTTGTCGGAATAGGCGCCGGTGAGGCGGCGGCGGTTGGTCTTGGTGGCGTAGGCGGAAAGGGGCAGGCGGGCGCACTTGCCGTTTTCAAAGAACAGCAGCATGGACCCGGAGTAGTCCCCGGACAGCACCGCCGTGACGAAGCTCTCCCCCTCGTCGAAGCCCAGCGCCCCGGGCAGGTAGTCGCCGAGCTGGCTCGCCTTGCCGTCGGCGAAGTCGCACAGGCGGACCTTGTAGGCCTGCTGTTTATCGGTGAACAGTAAGAGCTCCGCCGCGTTGGTGGTCTCCCAGTACCAGCCCAGGCCGTCGTCCTCTTTATATTTCTGCTCCCCGCTCATGCGCAGGCTCTGGGGGGTGATCTTCTTCATGTACCCGTGGCGGGACAGGAACACGTGCACCGGGTAGTCGTCCACCGGCTCCGGGCCCTCGTCCAGGTCCTCGATCTCCCGGGCGTAGACGACGCCCGTCCGCCGGGGGGAGGGGTACTTTTTGAGCACGGCCTTGAGCTCGTCGGTGATGATGGAGCGCAGGCGGCGCTTGGAGGCGAGGGTGTCCTCCAGGTCCTTTATCTCCTCGGCCAGGGCGGCGGTCTCCTCGGTGCGCTTTAAGATATACTCCCGGTTGATGTTCCGCAGCTTTATCTCTGCCACGTATTCCGCCTGGACCTCGTCGATGCCGAAGCCGATCATGAGATTGGGCACCACCTCGGCCTCGGACTCCGTTTCCCGGATGATGCGGATGGCCCGGTCGATGTCCAGGAGGATGGCCTTGAGGCCCTCCAAAAGGTGGAGCTTTTCCTTTTTGCGGGTCATGTCAAAGTATACCCGCCGCCGGACGCACTCGGTACGCCAGGCGATCCACTCGGAGAGTATCTCGCCCACGCCCAGCACCTGGGGGGAGCCGGCGATGAGGATATTGAAGTTGCAGGGGTAGTTGTCCTGCAATGGCGTGAGACGGAACAGCTTCGCCATCAGCTTGTCCGGGTCCGTGCCCCGCTTGATGTCGATAGCCAGCTTCAGGCCGCCCAGGTCCGTCTCGTCCCGCATGTCGGCGATCTCTTTGATCTTGCCCTCTTTGATGAGGTCCCGGCACTTGTCCATCACCGCCTCGGCGGTGGTGGTGTAGGGAAGCTCGTATATCTCGATGATGTGCTCTTTCTCCACATAGCGCCACCGGGCCCGGACCGGGAAGGAGCCCCGGCCGGTGCGGTATATCTCCGCCATCTGGCCCGGGTCGTAGACGATCTCGCCGCCGGTGGGGAAGTCGGGGGCGGGCATGGTGGACAATATCTCGTGGTCCGGGTTCTTGATGAGCTCGATGGTGGTCTGGCACACCTCCGCCAGGTTGAAGCCGCATATCTGGCTGGCCATGCCCACGGCGATGCCCAGATTGGCGCTCACCAGCACGTTGGGGAAGGTGGTGGGAAGGAGACTGGGCTCGGTGGTGGTGTTGTCGTAATTGGGGACGAAATCCACCGTGTCCTTGTCGATGTCCCGGAAAAGCTCCGCGCATATGGGGGCCAGCTTCGCCTCGGTGTAGCGGCTGGCGGCGTAGGCCATGTCCCGGGAGTAGACCTTGCCGAAGTTGCCCTTGCTGTCCACGAAGGGCACGTTCAGCGCCTCGTTGTCCCGGGTAAGGCGCACCATGGTCTCGTAGATGGCCGCGTCCCCGTGGGGGTTATAGTGCATGGTCTGGCCCACGATGTTGGCGCTCTTGGTCCTCGCGCCGTTCAGAAGGCCCATCCGGTACATGCAGTAGAGAAGCTTCCGGTGGCTGGGCTTGAAGCCGTCTATCTCCGGGATGGCCCGGGAGACGATGACGCTCATGGCGTAGGGCATGAAGTTCAGCTCCAGGGTGTCGGTGATGGGCTGGTCGATGACCTCGCCCCGCAGGCCCATCACGTTGGGGTCCATGCCCCGCTTCACGGGCGCGTTTTCGTTTTTCGCTTTGCGTGCCATATGTTACCTCTTACGATATATCCGCCAGCTCCAGGTACTTGTAGCCCTCGGTGGCGATGTGCTGTTTCCGGCCCTCCAGGTCGTTGCCCTCGAAGAGCTCGAAGTAATAGGCGGTGCGCTGGGCCTCCTCGGGCATGACCCGGATGAGCCGGCGGGTCTCGGGGTTCATGGTGGTGAGCCACATCATCTCCGCGGAGTTCTCGCCCAGACCCTTGGAGCGGTTGACGCTGAACTTGGCCTTGCCCAGGTCCTCGACGATCTTGTTCTTCTCCCCGTCGGAGTAGGCGTACCATGTCTTCTCCCGGCAGGTGATCTCATAGAGCGGCGACTCGGCGATGTACACGTACCCCTCCCGGATGAGGGTGGGGGTGAGCCGCCAGAGCATGGTGAGGATGAGCGTGCGTATCTGGAAGCCGTCCACATCCGCGTCGGTGCAGATGACCACCTTGCTCCACCGGAGGTTCGCCAGGTCGAAGGAATTGAGCTCCTTGCCGTGCTTTTCCACCTCCACGCCGCAGCCCAGGACCTTTAAAAGGTCCGTGATGATATCGCTTTTGAAAATGCGCGTGTAGTCCGCTTTGAGGCAGTTCAAAATCTTGCCCCGGACGGGCATGATGCCCTGGAATTCCGCGTCCCGGCCCATCTTGCAGGAGCCCAGGGCGCTGTCGCCCTCCACGATGTAAAGCTCCCGCTTTTCCGGGTCCCGGCTGCGGCAGTCCACGAACTTCTCCACGCGGCTGACGATATCCATGGAGCCGGTGAGCTTTTTCTTGATGTTCAGCCGCTGGCGCTCCGCCTGCTCCCGGGAGCGCTTGTTGATGAGCACCTGCTCGGCCATTTTGTCCGCCTCGGCCTTGTGCTCGATGCACCATATCTCCAGCTTCTCCTTGAAGAAGTCGGTCATGGCCTCCTGGACGAACCGGTTGGTGATGGCCTTTTTCGTCTGGTTGGCGTAGCTGGTCTGGGTGGAGAAGCAGTTGGTGACGAGAATAAGGCAGTCCTGCACGTCCTGGAAGGATATTTTGGACTCGTTTTTCTGGTACTTGCCGATCTTTTTGATGTAGGCGTCCACGGCGTAGACGAAGCCCAGGCGGGCGGCCTTGTCCGGCGCGCCGCCGTGCTCCAGCCAGGAGGAGTTGTGGTAGTACTCCAGAAGGTTGACCCGGTTGGAGAAGCAGAAGGCCGCGGAGAGCTTCACCTTGTACTCCGGCTTGTCCTCCCGGTCCCGGCCCCGGCGCTCCGCCTCGATGAATACAGGCGCGGTGAGGGTGTTCTCCCCGGCCGTCTCCGCCACATAGTCCAATATGCCCTGCTCGTAGAGGTAATCTGTTGTCTCGAACTTGCTGCCGTGCTGGATGCGCAGGCGGAAGGTGACGCCGGCGTTCACCACCGCCTGGCGGCGGAGGGTGTCCCGGAACCACTCCTCGGGGATGTCGTTATCCGTGAATACGGCAAGGTCCGGCCGCCAGCGGTGGGTGGTGCCGGTCTTTTTCCGGTCCGCAGGGGCCTTTTTCAGCTCGCCGACTATTTCGCCCTTTTCAAAGCGCAGGTCGTAGCGGTATCCGTCCCGCCACACGGTCACGTCCATATACTCCGAGGCGTACTGGGTGGCGCAGGCGCCCAGACCGTTCAGGCCCAGGGAGTACTCGTAGCTCTCGCCCTCGTCGTTGTCGTACTTGCCGCCGGCGTACAGCTCGCAGTACACCAGCTCCCAGTTATATTTGTTCTCCGCGGGGTTCCAGTCCACCGGGCAGCCCCGGCCGAAGTCCTCCACCTGGATGGACTTATCCTCAAACCGGGTGACGGTGATGACGTCGCCGTAGCCCGCCCGGGCCTCGTCGATGGAGTTGGACAGAATTTCAAATACCGAGTGCTCGCAGCCCTCCAGCGCGTCGGAGCCGAAGATGACGCTGGGGCGCTTGCGCACCCGGTCCGCGCCCTTCAGCTGGCTGATGGACTCGTTGCCGTAGACTTCCTTCTTTGCCTTTGCCATGAATACCCTCACTTCAATATCTTGTTGTCCGGTGGACATAATCTACCTAGTATAAACACAGTATACCATATTTATGAAAAAAAGCAAGGCGGCAAAAAGAGAGCGGGGGCCGAAGCCCCCGCCTGGAGATGGATGCGCCTTATCTCTCTCTGGGGATAGTATACGTCTAAATCTGGCCGGGCGCAAATACAATTTATGGAAAGGGGGACATGTCATGGTGCCGGACGATATTTTGAAAGCGCTGTGCGCCGCCGTGGGGCTGGCGTTCATCTGGCGGGCCCTGGCCCTTGCGGGGCAGGTGAAGAGCGGGAAATCGCGGGCGGCCCTGCACGCCGCGTCGGGTCTCGCGGCCCTGTTCACCGGAGACCTTCTGGGCGCCCTCGCGGGCCTGGGGGTGGGGCTCAATGCCTTGACGCTGGCCATGTCCGCAATACTGGGGGTGCCCGGCGCGGCGCTGGCGTGGGCGGTAAAGTATCTGCTCTGAGGGAAAAACAGGCAGTTTTCTATTGCGTTTTAACTAATTAAAGCATTTCCCGGGCCCAAATTCTTTATCACCATTCGACAAAGATACATTTTCCCTGTTGACAGGGCGGGGCGGGGATGATATCATACGCTCGAAAATTGAATCGCTTGAACAGAGGCGCGGTTTTCATCAGTACCCGCCGTCCAGGGCCAGACAGCCGGACACGGAGAAAGGGAACACCGCCGAAGCGATGGGATAGGATGTCTGTCCTCCCCGCCGCTGGGCCGTCGGAGAATATCCGCCGGACTGTCACAAAGTTTTGTGGAGCGCTGTCATGGCCGATGGAAAGCCCCCTGGGGCCCAAACCGAGTTTTTCCGTGGATCGCTTGACAAAGCGGTCCAATTTTTTGTTTCCGGCGGAGGGGCGCCGCCGCCGGGAGCAAATTCAAAAGGCGCCGGAAAGAATTTGAAAAGGAGAACAAAAACAATGAGAAGAATCACCGCTATCCTGATGGCCCTGTGCCTGGTGCTCAGCATGAGCGCCGCCGCTTTCGCCTCCGAAGAGGCTGTCGAAATTCCTGAAGTCCCCGACCTGACCGCCGTGGACACCAGCGCCATTCCCGGCGTGGAGGACGGCGTCCTCACCGTGGGCATGGAGTGCGCCTACGCCCCCTACAACTGGACCCAGATGGACGACTCCAACGGCGCTGTCCCCATCGCCAACAACCCCGGCTCCTACGCCAACGGCTACGACGTCATGATGGCCCAGCGCATCTGCGACGCCTACGGCTGGGACCTGGAGGTCATGGCCATCGGCTGGGACGGCCTGAACCCCGCCCTGTCCGCCGGCACCCTTGACGCGGTCATCGCCGGCCAGTCCATGACCGAGACCCGCCTGCAGGAAGTCGACATGGCCGGCCCCTACATCTACGCCTCCATCGTGTGCGTGACCAAGGCCGACAGCGCCTTCGCCGATGCCCAGGGCCTGAGCGACTTGGAAGGCGGCACCTGCACCGCCCAGACCGGCACCATCTGGTATGACACCTGCCTGCCCCAGATCGAGGGCGCCGAGATGATGCCCGAGGCCGAGACTGCCCCCGCCATGATCATGGCCGTGGAGAGCGGCACCGTGGACTTCATCTGCACCGACATGCCCACCGCCCTGGGCGCCGTGAGCACCTATGACGATCTGGTCATCCTGGACTTCTCCGGCTCCGACGACGACTTCGACGTGTCCGACGAGGAGGTCAACATCGGCATCTCCGTCCTCAAGGGCAACACCGAGCTGCTGGACGCCATCAACGCCGTGGTGGGCGAGCTGGACGCCGATCAGTTCAACGCCCTCATGGACCAGGCCATCTCCGTCCAGCCTGAGATCTAAGACCATTTTCAGTGATATGACGCGGCCCGGCTCTTTCCAAGAGCCGGACTGCGCTTGAAAAGGAGCAGGTTCTGTGGATAAGTTTTCAAAGCTCATCTCCGATATAAGCCGCCTGTGGGCCGCCTATATGCCGGCCTACCTCACCGGTATCCGCAACACCCTCATCGTGGCGGTGGCGGCCACCCTGGCCGGGTGCGTCATCGGTTTCATCTGCGGCGTGCTGAACACCATCCCCCACGCTAAGACCGACAATCCCGTGAAACGCTTTTTCCTGGCGCTCATCCGGGTGGTGGTCCGGGTGTACGTGGAGGTCTTCCGGGGCACGCCCATGGTGCTGCAGGCGGTGTTCATCTACTACGGCCTGCCCTACTTCACCGACGGCTCCATCGCCTTTCGGGGCAATGGGGGCATATGGCTGGCGTCGCTCTTGGTGGTGTCCATCAACACCGGCGCTTACATGGCCGAGTCCGTCCGGGGCGGCATCATCTCCGTGGACCCGGGCCAGACCGAGGGGGCCAAGGCCATCGGCATGACCCATGTCCAGACCATGATCCACGTCATCCTGCCCCAGGCCCTTCGCAACATCATCCCCCAGATCGGCAACAACTTCATCATCAACATCAAGGATACCTCCGTCATGTTCGTCATCGGGTTCGTGGAGTTCTTCGCCACCCACCGGAACATCGTGGGCGTGAACCTGATGTACTTCCCCTCCGCCGCCATCGAGATGGTGGGGTACCTCTGCCTCACCCTGGCGGCCAGCTTCCTCCTGCGGTGGCTGGAAAAGCGGCTGGACGGGTCCGATAACTATGAGCTGGTCAGTGACGACCAGCTGGTCATGGCCGCCGGCACCTACGCCCACCCGGACCGGGGCACGCCCTTCGACGAGCACCACAAGCCCTCCCGGGACGAGGTCATCCAGGAGGTCAAGATCGGCAAGAACAGGGGGGAGCGGTAAGATGGCAGACACCATTCTGGAAATACGCCACCTCTCCAAGAGCTTCGGCTCCCATGAGGTGCTGCGGGATATCGACTTCACCGTCTCCAAGGGGGACGTGACCGCCATCATCGGCGCCTCCGGCTCCGGCAAGAGCACCCTCCTGCGGTGCGTGAACCTCTTAGAGACCCCCACCAGCGGGGAGATACTGTTCCACGGCAAGGACGTGACCGGCCGGGGGGTGAACGCCCCGGAGTACCGCTCCCACGTGGGTATGGTGTTCCAGTCCTTCAACCTCTTCAACAACATGTCTGTGCTGGAAAACTGCATCGTGGGCCAGGTGAAGGTGCTGAAAAAGGGCAAGGACGAGGCGAAGGAGAACGCCCTGCGCTTTTTGCAGTACGTGGGCATGGCCCCCTACATCAACGCCAAGCCCCGGCAGCTGTCCGGCGGCCAGAAGCAGCGCGTCGCCATTGCGAGGGCTCTCGCCATGGGCCCGGAGGTCCTGCTCTTCGACGAGCCCACCTCCGCCCTGGACCCGGAGATGGTGGGGGAGGTGCTCAACGTCATGCAGCAGCTGGCGTCCGGGGGCATGACCATGCTGGTGGTGACCCACGAGATGGCCTTCGCCCGGGACGTGTCCAACCACGTGGTGTACATGAACCAGGGGGTCATATGCGAGCAGGGCTCCCCGGCGGAGGTGCTGGAAAACCCCCAGAAACAGGAGACGAAAGACTTTTTGTCAAGGTTCAGGAACAACTGAAGATACCGCCGCTCTTTCCCAGATGGGGAAGGGCGGCGTCTCTTTTTTTGGAAGAAAAAAGAAGTTAAACTTGACATAAGACAAAATTGGCATTAAAATCAATTAGTTACAGTGGGATAATTGGATGGTTTCCTGCTGTTGCGTCCTTGATTTATCGGATGGGGTGCTTGATACCCGCCGTATGCGAAAACTGAATAGGATAGGAGGTGTGTATACTTTCTATGATGCCTGTATGGTTGTCCATCCTTCTGATCCTCGTGGGCCTGGTCCTGGGCTTCGGCTCGGGCGTGATATACCGCAAGCGCGTTGGCGAGCGGGAGATAGGCTCCGCGGAGGAGGAAGCGAAACGGATACTGAACGAAGCCATAAAATCCGGGGAGAACAAGAAGCGTGAAGCTCTCCTGGAGGCGAAGGAAGAGATACACAAGAACCGCTCCGAGTATGAGCGGGAGGTCAAGGAGAGACGGGCGGAGCTTTCCAAGCAGGAGCACCGCCTGCAGCAGAAAGAAGAACACCTGGATAAGAAGACCGACGCCATTGACCGGAAAAACGAGCTGCTGACCAAGAAGATCAGCGAGGTCGAAGCCCAGCAGGAGGAGGTCCAAAAGCTCAAAAACAGCCAGCTGGAGGTGCTGGAACGCATCTCCGGCTACACCGCCGAGGAGGCCAAGAACCTCCTCATCGAATCCCTGGCCAGCGAGGTCACCCACGAGCAGGCTGTCAAGGTCCGGGAGATCGAGGCCCAGTTCAAGGAAGAGGCTGACCAGCGCGCCCGGGAAGTCATCGCCCTGGCCATCCAGCGCTGCGCCGCCGACCATGCCAGCGAGGTCACCGTCTCCGTGGTGAGCCTGCCCAACGACGAGATGAAGGGCCGCATCATCGGCCGCGAGGGACGGAACATCCGCTCCATCGAGAACCTCACCGGCGTGGACCTGATCATCGACGACACCCCGGAGGCCATCACGGTCTCCTGCTTCGACCCGGTCCGCCGCGAGGTGGCCCGGCTGGCCCTGGAAAAGCTCATCGCGGACGGACGCATCCACCCGGCCCGCATCGAGGAAATGATCGCCAAGGCCCAGAAAGAGGTCAACGCCACCATCAAGGCTGAGGGCGAGCGGGCCGTATTCGAGACCGGCGTCCACGGCCTGCACCCGGAGCTCATCAAGCTCCTGGGCCGGCAGAAATACCGTACCAGCTACGGCCAGAACGTGCTGAACCACTCCATGGAGGTAGCCCACATCTCCGGGCTCATCGCCGCGGAGCTGGGCGTGGACATCGCCACCGCCAAGCGGGCGGGTCTGCTGCACGATATCGGCAAGAGCATCGACCACGAAGTGGAGGGCAGCCACGTCACCATCGGCGTGGACATCGCCAAGAAGTATAAAGAATCCCCCGAAGTCATCCACGCCATCCACGCCCATCACGGGGACGTGGAGCCCCAGACGGTCATCGCCTGCATCGTCCAGGCGGCGGACGCCATCTCCGCCAGCCGCCCCGGCGCCCGGCGGGAGAACATCGAAAACTACGTCAAGCGTCTGGAGAAGCTGGAGGAAGTGTCCATGTCCTTCCCGGGCATCGACTCCTGCTATGCCATCCAGGCGGGCCGTGAGATCCGGGTCATGGTGAAGCCCGACCAGGTCAGCGAGGACCAGATGACCCTCCTGGCCCGGGACATCGCCAAGAAGATCGAGAACGAGCTCACCTATCCCGGTCAGATCAAGGTCCACGTCCTGCGGGAGACAAAGGCAGTGGAATACGCGAAATAACTACATATGAACAGAAAAAGCGCGGTGCATCACACCGCGCTTTTTGTTGTGTGAAAGGCTGCCCTTGCCAGTCCGACGCCCGGCGGGAACCGGCAGTGTCACGGTCTCACGGCTCGTGAGCGCAGCGTAACAAGTGAGCCGGGATACTGTCGGGCCCGTCCGGGCTATACCTGCATTGTTCTTGGGCGGCTGAGCCCGGCAGTATGCCTACTGCTAAAGTTCGCTTCGCTCACCAACCGCATTCGGCACACTGCCGGTTCTCCCCGCCCATCGGGTTAAAGCTCGCGTTTTTCGTACCACCGCACGGACAGGGCCCAGCTGCCGATGAACAGGGCGAGGGCGGCGATGGGCAGCGCCAGCACGGCGCTGCTTCCCGCGAAGGCCCCCAGGCCGGCATCGCTGACGCCCAGCAGACTGGTCACCGCGCCGGAACCGCCGATGACGCAGACCGTGACGGAAAAGACGAACTTCCCCCTGGCCCAGCCCATGCGGAAGGTGACAGCCAGGCAGAGGGCCGCCGAGAGAAGGCCCGCCGCCGGCACGAAGGCGGTCAGCAGCCGGACCTCGGCCCAGGTCCAGCCGCCCAGGGCGGCTTTCCCGCAGAACAGGGCGGCGCCGTAGGCCCACACAGCGCCGACGACGGCCAGGGCCTCCAGATACCGGGCGCTCACCGCTTGTCTCCTGGTGCAGGGCATGGCCTGGACGCACCGGTCCCAGCGGGAGGCCTCGGCGGCTTCCAGATTCACCACCGGCAGCATGCCCGCCCCGGCGGAGGCGCACAGGGCGAAGGTCAGGCTGGTCACCGTGGCGGCGCTGGTGATCGCCAGCACCATGAACAGCATCGAAAGCATCGTAAAAAGCTGCCGGCTCCTCCTGGACCCGTACAGGTCCGCCAGCCATATCGTCTTCATCTCACAGCTCCCGTTTATCGTACCACCGCACGGACAGGGCCCAGCTGCCGACGAACAGGGCGGCGGGGACCACCACCGCCAGGACTGCCAGCAGGGGCATGGGCAGCGCCGGCAGCGCGAACAGGTCCAGCGTGGCCAGCCCGGACGCCAGGCCCCCGATACCGGCGGCCATCAATATCACCAGGAAGATATAGATGACGCGGCCCCTGGCGGTGCCCCAGCGGAACAGGGGCGGCAGGCTGAAGGCGGGGGCCAGCAGCCCCACGATCAGCAGCAGGACCGACTGGACCGCCACCGTCTGCCAGGCCATCCGGCCCAGGGCGGCCAGCACGGCGTAGAGCAGGACGAAGGGGAGCCAGGTGGCGGCGAAGCTGGCCATGGTGACGATATATTTTCCCGTCACCTGGTCCCGGCGGGAGCAGGGCAGGGCCTGGGCACAGATATTCCAGTGGCTGGCCTCATCCAACTGCACAAGGCTCATGCCCATCATAGAGCACATAAAGACCGCGTACATGGGGAAGAAGGTGCCCAGATTGCCATCCCCGCTGGAGAAGGCCGTGATGCCCAGCGCGATGACGATAAAGACGGCGTAGAATTTGAAATTGATCCACAGCTGATAGAGATCGGTCAGGATCAGCGCTTTCATTGCATATCCCCCTTTACCAGCAGCACGAAAAGCTCCTCGATGGTCACGGGCCGCACGTCCGTGCCGGCGGGCACCGCGTCCCGTCGCACCAGCGCCTCGATGTGATAGGGCGTCTCCCGGGTGCTCCGCACGGCCCCGGGGGCGAGCCCCGCCAAAAACGCCCGGTCGCACTGGAGAAGTCCGTATTCCTCCAAAAGCCGGTCCTTTTCCTCGCAAAGGAGCAGCCGCCCCTTGTGGAGGAACGCGATGTAGTCGCACAGTTTTTCCAGGTCGCTGACGATGTGGGAGCTTATGAGGATGGAATGGCCCGGGTCCCGGGTAAAGTCGGAAAACAGGCCCACCACCTCGTCCCGCACCACCGGGTCCAGGCCGCCGGTGGGTTCGTCCAGGATAAGGAGCTTCGCGTCATGGCTCAGGGCCGCGGCGATGCCCATCTTCATCCGGTTGCCCCGGCTCAGGGCGGAGAACTTCTTGTCCGTGGGGATGTCCAGGTCCCGCAGGTACTTCTCAAAGAGGGATTGGTCCCAGTTTTTGTAGGCCGCGGCCATGATGCGGCTGATCTGGCCGGCCCGCAGGCCGGCGGGGAAGCCCACCTCGTCCAGCACCACGCCCATGTCCTGCTTGGCCTGGCGCATGTCCGGCCCCACAGGCGCGCCCAGCACCGACGCCTCGCCGCCGTCCGGCTTTATGATGCCCAGCAGCGCCCGGATGGTGGTGGTCTTCCCGGCGCCATTCTCCCCCACCAGGCCCAGGATGCACCCGGCGGGCAGGTCCAAGTCCAGGGGCCCCAGGTGAAAGCCCTCATAGGACTTCTCCAGGCCCCGAAGCTCGATAGCGTTCATTCCTGTTCGTCTCCTTCCAATATGGACAGCATGTCCACGATGTCCCGGCGGGTGAGGCCGCAGGCGGCCGCCAGCCGGGAGGCCTCCGCCAGTAATGATTCCAGCTTTTTCAGGCTCTCCTCCCGCAGAAGCTCCGTATTCTTCGGCGCCACGAAGCAGCCCTTGCCCGCCACGGTGTAGATGAACCCCTCCCGCTCCAGCTCGTCATAGGCCCGCTTGGTGGTGATGACGCTGATGCGCAGGTCCTTGGCCAGGCTGCGGATGGAGGGGAGCATCTCCCCCTCGCCCAGGGCCCCGCTGATGATCTGGGCCTTCAGCTGGGCGCATATCTGCTCGTAGAGGGGCGCGCCGGTCCGGTTGTCGATGTAGATCGTCATGACGTGTCCTCGCTTTGAACTGTTCATATAGAATATACACAGTTATAACAGTCCTGTCAAGGGCTCGCGGAAAATTCTCTGTATTTTGGTGCCAAATATTGCCTTTTGGTGCCAAATGTGATAAAATAAACAAAAATGCAAATCAATATTTGCAGATTTGGGGGGAAGGTTAGATGAAAAGACCCAACACGCTTTTGAAGGTGACCAGCATCCTTCATATCATCCTGAGCGTCATCGGCCTGGTGCTGACGCTGGTGATGTCCGTCTTCGCCGGGTCCCTGGTGGCCATGGTCTGCGACGCGGCGGGCATGACCGGTGCGGGCGGCGCCGGGTTCCTGTCCGGGACCATGCTGTTCGTGGTGGCCGCCATTGGCTGCGTGCTGAACCTGGCCGCCGGCATTCTGGGCGTGAAGGCCAAGGCCATGGCCTGCCGGGTGCTGGGCGTCATTCTGCTCATCCTGGCCATAGCCAGCTTCGTCATGGGCATTTCTATGTTCGATAAGGTGGGCACCATCGTCGCCATGGCGGTGGTGGAGCTGTGCCTGCCCGTGCTGTACGTGTGGGGCGCGTTCAAGGAGCCCACGGCGTAACAAGGACCGGAGAGATAAACGGCGGCGCGTTGCATACGCGCCGCCCTTTTCATAATATGGACCGGGCGGAGAGATTGCAAAACGGTTACAAACGTGGTATACTGACAAAAACCGCGAATGTCCCCGGGCCTGCCGGCCAGGGGAGGAAAAGGAGGAGCTATGGCAGGACGCCATCTGAACCCGGACCAGGACGGCGCCGGCCGTTCCCGGGGCCAGGACAGGGACTGGGACGACGCCTGGCAGGAGGAAGAGCCTGTCCGCCGCCAGCGTGCCTCCCGGCAGGAAGAGTATTACTACGAGGAAGAACGCCCCGCCCGGCGGCAGCCCCGTCCGCGGCAGGAGCAATATTACGAGGAAGAGCGGCCTGTGCGGCGGCAGAGAGCGCCCCGGCAGGAAGAATATTACTACGAAGAGGAACGCCCCGCCCAGCGGCGGCAGCCCCGGCAGCGGGAGCAGTATTACGAGGAGGAGCGCCCCGTGCGCCGGCAGCGCGCCCCCCGGCAGGAGGTGTACCCCGACGGGTACGGCCGCCGTCCCGCCCGGGAGGAATACTATGAAGACCGCCGCCGGTACGATGACCCGGAGCCCTGGCGCCGCCGGGGCGGCGGAGGCGGCAGCCGGAAGCAGAGCATCCCCCTCATCCTGTTGGTGGTGGTGCTGGTGTGCGGCGTGCTGTTCGCCGGCGGAAAGCTTCTGGACATCATGCTGGACTACCGGCGGGACCGCTCGGCCTACAACGACCTGGCGGAGCAGGCCCTGGGGAACATGACGGAGCCCGACGCCACCCCGGACCCCAACGCCCAGCAGGGCTCGGGGGACGGCAATACGCAAAGCGCCTCCTCAGTGGACTGGGAGTATCTGCGCAGCGTGAACCCCGACGTGGTGGGCTGGCTCTACTGCCCGGACACCATGATAAACTACCCCGTGGTCCAGACCACGGACAACGACTTTTACCTGCACCGCAGCTTCTGGGATAAGCAGGAGAATGTGTCCGGCACATTGTTCGCCGACACGGTATGCAACATCGGCTCCCAGTACAACAACTATATCATCTACGGCCACAACATGAAGGACGGGTCCATGTTCGCCTCCCTGGAGAAGTACGTGGACGCCAATTACTACTACCAGCACCCCACCATCTACTTCTACACCCCCCTGGGGGACTACCGGGTGGAGCTGATCGCGGCCCATATCACCGAGTCGCTGATGACCAACTACCCCTACTACTTCGAGAGCGACTGGGACTTCCAGAATTACCTGAACGACATCACCAGTCACTCCTATTTTGCCACGAATACGGCGGTGAGCACCCAGTACCAGCTCATGACCCTGTCCACCTGCGACTACTCCGGCGGCTATGCCGACCCGAGGTTTTTGGTGCATGGGCTGATGATCCCCGTGAGCGGGGAATAAGCTGGCATAGGGCGGCCTCGCCCGACAGGGCCCCTCCCGCTAAAGTTCACTTCGTTCACCGAGCGCGTGCGGGGCACTGCCGGCTCTCGCCGCCCGTCGGTGCGCAGATAAAAGGACCTGCCGAACGGCAGGTCTTTTGCTTTATATAACCGATTTCTTTTTCCTTCTCTCCCAGAGCCCAATGCCCACACAGGCGATCACCGCCAACGCGGAGACAGCCGCGCCGGGGATAAGGCCCGGGGGCGTATAGCGCATGTCCAGGGTGTGCTCCCCCGCCGGGAGAGGGATGGCCATGAGGCAGTCCTGGACCTCCATGGGCGTTACTTTTTCGCCGTCCAGGGTCACATGCCAGCCCCTGTCATAGGGGACGGTGAGGAGCAGCACCTGGCCGTCCCGGGCGGTAAAAGTACCGGCGAAGTGGTGGCCGGAGAGCTTTTGAAGGTCCCCGCCCGCCAGGGCGTCGTGGTAGGCCGTAAGGGCGGTCATGTCCTCGGTGGCGAAGGCGGCTCCGGCGGTGTGCAGGTCCGCGGTCACGTCCAGCCGGACCGTGACCGTATCCCCCGCGGCGAAGCCGCCCAGATACAGGCTGCCGTTGGTCTGGGCCGTGCCGTAGTAGGCCAGGAACACGTCGTTCACGAACACCATGAGCCCGGGGTAATCCTCCATGAGGATGTGGCCGTAGAGGGGTCCGTCCGCCTGCACAGTCAGGGTATAGGTCAGGCTCCCCCGGGAGCCTTCGCGGGTATAATCCCCGTCCCCGGCGTCGGTGAGGCCGTCGAGGGCCACATCCGCGACCTCCGCGGGGATGTAGATATCCCGGCCCACCTCCGGCGCGGCGGCGTCATAGAGGGCCTGGATATAGGCAAAGCAGTCCGCCGCGTCTATGGGCGCGGTGATCGCCTCGTCCGCCGGGAAGGCCACAGGCAGGGCGGCGGGGTTTTCGTACACGGTATAGACCCCGGCGGAGGCGACGGGGGTATAGGCCTTGGCGGCGCCCCGGCTCACCAGGTACCGGACGCCCAGGAGGCTGTCCGTCCCGGCGGTGACCCCGCCGTTATAGAGGGCGAACAGATCCTTGAATCGCGTCACGCCAAGCCGTTGGAGCAGGTCCAGATTCTTTTGGGACAGGACGGAGCTATAATGGGACAGGCCGTCGTAGCCGAAGAGCAGGGGCTCGCACCGGTCCTGCCCGAAGGCGTCTTCGCTCTCCACCCGGACGAAGGAGCCGCCCTCCGGCACCGCGTCGAGGCCTGCGGCCTTTTCGGTCACGTACCCGGCGAACTGGTCCGGGTCCGTGGAGGCGGCGGTGAGCCGGGAGAAAGTCACGGCGGCGTTTCCCGTGATGAGGGTCAGGTGGAGGAGAAAGACCAGGGCCATGACCGCGGTCCGGGCCCGGGGGCCCTTGGCCCGCCACAGGCTCACGCACAGCGCGGCGATCAAAAGCGCCGCGCCCACCCCGGCCCGTCCGTCAATAAAATCATAGCTATGCCCGGCGAAGGCCAGCAGGGCGATGAGGCCCATGACGATGGGGGGCAGGAGCCAGTGCCGGGGGCGGGTGCCGTCCTTGAGATGGGCCAGGGCCTCGTCCGCGGCGGATATGAGCAGGAAGCTCAGAAGGAAGCTGTAGCGGTGGTTATACCATTCGGGCACGTTGAACCCGTGCCACACAAGGTCCGGCCCCGTGAGCCAGAAGGAGAGAATGAGCACGGCCATGAGGCCGCCCAGAACGAGCTTTTTCCGCCGGGGCACGGCGGTGTTTGCGAACCACAGCGCCGCGAAGAGGAGCGTGACCTCCCCGCAATAGATGTTGGGCAGGCCCTGCTCCGTCAGCTCCTCGTAGTTGAAGGCTCCCAGATAGAGCTTGGCGAACATCTCCGGGAGGGAGAAGTTGGCTGTGAGAGACAGGTCCGACGGAGAGAAGGAGGCCTTGCCGCCGGAAAGGGACAGGAACGCGGGAGCCAATACCACCGCCGCCAGGGCACCCGCCAAAAGGCTGGACAGGGCGAAGTTCCCGACCCGCCGCCAGGGCTTTTCCGCGGGGCCGATGACGAGCTGGGCCAGGAAAAAGAGCACCGCGAAGATGCAGAGGATATACCCGATATAGAAGTTCACGGCCAGGGCCGCCGCGAGGGAGAATACATAGAGCCACCGGCCCCGACTCTCCGTAAGGTTATGGATGCCGAGAGCGATGAGGGGCAGCAATATCACCCCATCCAGCCACTGGTAGTTGAAGCTGTAGGCCACCGTGTAGGCCATGAGGCCGTAGGCGGCCGCGGCAAACAGCACCCGCCAGCCCCAGCCGTGCCGCCGGCCGGCGTAATACGCCATGGCCGTACCGGCCAGGCCCACCCGCAGGATGTAGACGAGGCTCACGGCCAGGAGCAGCCGCTCTTTGGGGAACAGGAAGGTGAGCCAGGTAAGGGGGCTCATGAGGTAATAGGCCGCGAGGCCCAGCATGTTGCCCCCCAGGGCCATGCCGGGCAGATAGAGGGCGCTGGCTCTGCCGGACAGCACGTCCTTCCCGGCGCTCAGAAAGCCCAGGTACTGGTTGGTCATGTCCTGCACGCCGAAACTCTTGGCCCCAAAGGGGCATATGCCGCACACCGCCATGGCCAGGGCGGCCAGGCCCGCGCTCAGAAGGAAAGAGGCCAGCAATATATGGCTTTTTTTCGGTCCCTTGGTCATCGTTCACCCTCCGCTATTGGATTATAGCAGGAAATGAGCAACAGGACAAGTGTTGGCGCGGGAGAAGCTTGACATAATATGTCAAGGCGAGTATAATGACCACTGTTCGCAGGAAATGAAACGCGACATCAAAGGAGATACTTATGATGAAAAAGACGATAATGCTCATCCTGACCCTTTCCATGGTGCTGGCCCTGTGCGCCGGCTGCGGCGGCAATAAGGAAGAGGCCCAGCCCACCGCCGCCCCCACGGACCTGCCCGCCGTCACCGCCCCTCCCGAGGGACAGACCGGCGACGGCCTCACCTCCGCCAACGACGACACCGCCCCCATTGGCCAGCCCGGCCAGGGCCCCAACCTGACCAGCGAGGACGCCAAGACCGCCTACAGCCTCATGGGCAAGGACGTGTCCGAGCTCTACGCCGCCATTGGCGAGCCTGCCAAGAGCGAGTATTCCGCCAGCTGCATCGCCCCCGACGCGGGCGCGGAGGACGGACAGCTTTTCTACGACGGCTTCACCGTGTCCACGGTCCGCATGCCCGACGGCACCGAGACCATCTACGGCGTGTTCTGATACAACAGGCACAAAAAGAAAGACGGCGCTCAAAGCGCCGTCTTTTCATTTGTGGGAGGGTTTTGATCCAGCCGGAGCATCACGTCGGCGAAGAACTCGCCGCCCTCGTGGTGGAAACGGGCCACGCCCCCGTACCGCTCAGCGGTGAGGGACACGGACTGCAGGCCCATGCCCCGGGTCCGGTGCTTGGTGGAGAGGTATTCTCCGCCCTTCCGGCGGACCTTGCCGTCGAAGCTGTTGGTGGCAATGATGTAGAGATTGACGCCGTTTTTGATGGTAGTGGTCAGGGCGATGAACCGGCCCTCCTCCACGGTGCGGCATCCGGTCAGGGCGTTTTCCAGAAGGTTGCCCAAAAGGCTGCACAGGTCGATCTCCATCCCGCCCAGGTCCGCCGGCAGGTCGATGCGCCAGTCCATGCGCACACGGTCCTCTTCGGCCATGGCGGCGTAGTAATTGAGCAGGGAGTTGACCGTGTGGTTGTTGCAGTAGCGCTGCAGGGTCTGCTTGGGATAGCGGGCCACGTACTCGTCCAGATGCTGGCGCAGAGCGTCCAGGTCCCCCTCGTCCGCCAGGGCCTGCAATGCCCGCAGGTTGTGGCGGAAATCGTGGCGCAGGCGGGCCGTCTCCTTCATGTGGTGGGCCATGGCGGCCACCTGGGTCTCCTGCATCTGGAGAAACCGCAGCCGCTCCTGGGCCCGGGACTGCTCCAGGGCGCCGGCGGCGGTGGTGTGAAAGCACACGCACAAAAACAGGTACAATACCAGCAGCGCCGTCAGCACCAGCAGGCCCCGGGAGAACAGATCCTCGTAGTGGTCCGGCTTGAACAGCAGGTTGATGGCGGCCATGATGACGGACACCGGCACCGTGGACAGCCACACCCGCCCGGGCAGGAACTGGTCCACCAGGGGCGTGAAGGCGGTCTTTATGAGCGGGTACAGGCACGCCACGAACACCGCGGACATGCCCAGCTGGAACAGCAGCGCCTGGGGAGAGTACATGACCGGGCCCGCCTGATGGTTGAGCCAGGCGTCGAAATAATAGGTGTAGCTGGCGGGAAAGCTCATCATGGCCGCGTCCATGGTGTACACGGCCAGCGCCACGGACCAGCTCACCTTCACCGTCCGCTTGTACACAAAAAACAGCGCGACGGAGATGATGGCCATGCCCGTCACCGCGTTTAAGTCCGACAGCTGCAGCGCCGCCATGGCCAGGATGCCCAGCGCCGCCAGCCCCAGTACGTAGGGGATGAGCCGCCGCCGGGGCAGCACGCACTGGTGCATCACCGGCAGGTAGACCAGCACCGCCGCCGGCAGCAGCACCAGGTCCGCCAGACAGTACTGCAGGAACTGCTGTCCCATGGCTCAGTCTTCTTCCCGCCGCCGCTGGGACTGGCGTATCTGCCGGAAGGACCAGTCCTGCCACTGCCGCTCGATCTGCCGGGCGGAGCGGATCTTCACCGGCAGGGCCAGCCCGCAGGCCAGAAGGCAGTTGTTGCGCTGGAAGGCCGTCACCTCGTCCATGTTTACCAGTACGCCCCGGTTGATGGTGAGGAACCGGCCGTCTCCCTCCAGCTTTTCCAACAGCTCCGAGAAGGTGAGGCGGGTGACGAAGGTCCGGCCCACCCGGTCGGTGAGGCGGATATAGTGGCCCTCGGTCTGGGCCGCGGCGATGTCGCTCATGGCCAGGCGCGCCGTCTGGCGGCTGCTGGTGAATTCCAGATACCGCTCCGCCCCGGGGATGGCCCGGACGGCGTCGTCCATGAGACGGAAGATGCGCTCTTCCTCCGCCGGCTTTTGTATGTAGTCAAAGGCGTGGCAGGCAAAGGCGTCGGGCATATGCTCCTGGCTGGTGGTGAGGAATATGAGCAGGCACCGCACGTCCCGGGCCCGCAGGAGCGCCGCGGCCTCCGCGCCGGTCATGCCGTCCATGAAGATGTCCATGAACACCATGTCGAAAAGGCCGGGCCGGAACTGCTCCAAAAAGGTCTCGCCGCTGGCGAACAGGCGGGTCTGGATGACCACGTCCCGGGCCATGGCATAGCCAGCCAGCATCTGCTCCAGCTGGACGGCATCCGCTGTGTCGTTGTCAACGATGGCCACTACCATAGCCCATGCTCCTTTCCTGAATATATCTTTCCTATTTTAAATGTGTATCACACTATATCATGGAATTATACGATTTTCTATGAATTCTTTGAGCCCTTTTTGCCGAAAAATGGCCGATCATGCCAGAAAATGGATGTACAGGACAAAAAAGCCCCCGGGGAACATGTCCCCGGGGACCTGGCACGGCATGAGGGATTCGAACCCCCGGCCTTCTGGTCCGTAGCCAGACGCTCTATCCAGCTGAGCTAATGCCGCTCGCGCCAAAGTATAATAGCATAAGCCCGGACAGAATGCAAGGGGGTAATTGGAAAAACCTCAGAGACCGAGGGCGCCGGCCACGTTGTCCATCACGTCGCCCATGGATTTGAGGGCCTTGCCCACGTTGATCTTTTTCTTCTTCGGCATGGCGATCATGCCCACCATGGAGCCCACGGCCAGGCCTACGCCCATGCCCTTGATAAACGACATATTATTCATGCTTTACCCCTCTTTCTCCGCTAGTATTTCCCGCGGAAACATGATATATTTAATGTAACTGTAAAAATTTTGAGGAGCGTCTTATGATCATCAGTATATTGGCCGTGGGCGACGTGTGCGGCGCGCCGGGCCTTGCCTTTCTTGAGAAGAATCTGAAAGCTCTCCGCCGCCAGCGGGGCATATCCTTCGTGGTGGTGAACGGGGAGAACGCCAACGTGGTGGGCGTGACGCCGGAGCAGTGCGACCGCATCCTGAACGCCGGGGCGGACGTGGTGACCCTTGGAAACCACACTTGGGTGCGCTGGGAGCTGAAGCCGTATCTTGCCGACAACGTGCATGTGCTGCGGCCTTTGAACTTCGCGCCCCAGTGCCCCGGCCGGGGCTACGGCGTCTACCGCACCCCCTTCGGGGAGATATGCGTCATCAACCTCATGGGCCGGTTTACCCTGGACCCCAACACGGACAACCCCTTCGTGGAGGTGGACGTGCTGTTGAAGGAACTGGACCCGAAGCCGAAGATCATTTTGGTGGACATGCACGCCGAGGGCACCAGCGAGCGCCTGGCCATGGGCTATTTCCTGGACGGGCGGGTCAGCGCCGTGTGGGGCACCCACACCCATGTGCAGACCTCGGACGCGGGGGTGCTGCCCGGCGGCACGGGGTTCATCAGCGACCTGGGCATGACCGGCGCCAGCCACAGCGTGCTGGGCATCGACGTGGACCAGTCCATCAACCGCTTTCTGGGCGACCCGCCCATGCGCTATAAGCCCGGGGACGGGGACGGGAAGATGGAGTGCTGCGTGTTCGACATCGACACGGACACCGGCCTGTGCGTGGGGGCGGAGGCCCTTCGCATCCTATGATAAGAGTATTGCACGCCGCGGACCTGCACCTGGACTCGCCCTTCCAGGCCTTGGGCCGGGAGAAGGCCGCCCTGCGCCGGAGCGAACAGAGAAGCCTGCTCTCCCGGATGGGGGAGCTCATAAAGTCGGAGGGGGTCGACATGGCCCTGCTGGCGGGGGACCTCTTTGACGCGGATGCCCCCTATCCCGAGACGGTGCGGCTGCTGGAGCAGACCCTGCCCCAATGGGGCGTGCCCGTGTTCATCGCCCCGGGCAACCACGACTGGTACGGCCCCCGCTCTCCCTGGGCCCGGCTGGACCTGGGGGAGGACGTGCACGTGTTCACGGGCGAGGAGATAGCGTGCGTCGATGTCCCCGCCCTGAACGCCCGGGTGTGGGGCGCGGCCTTCACGGGCAAGTACCGCAGGCCGCCTCTGGCGGGTTTCGAGGCGGAGAAGGCGGGGGATACTATTGATATCATGGTCCTGCACGGGGAGGTGGGTGTGCCCGGCTCTCCCTACGGGGCCATCGCGGAGCAGGACATCGCCCGCAGCGGCATGGACTATGTGGCCCTGGGCCACAGCCACGCCTGCAGCGGCCTGCGCCGGGCGGGGGAGACATGGTATGCCTGGCCCGGCTGCCCCGAGGGACGGGGCTTTGACGAGACCGGGGAGAAGGGCGTGCTCCTGACGGAGATCGGCCCGGAGGGGTGCGAGGCGAAACTCCTGGACCTGGGAGGCCGGCGGTATGAGGTGCTGGCGGTGGACGTCACCGACAGCGTGGACCATGAGAAGACCGTGCTGGATGCCCTGGGGCGGGACACGTCCCGGGACATATACCGGGTCATCCTCACCGGCGCGCCGGAGGCGGCCCCGGATATCCCCGCCCTGCAGAGCGCCTTGGAGGGGCGGTTCTTCGCCCTGGAGCTGCGGGACGGGACGGTCCTGCGACGTGACGTGTGGGAGGGCCGGGAGGTGCTGAGCCTCAAGGGCCTGTTCCTGGACGGCCTCTGGCAGCGCTATGAGGCGGCGGAGACGGACGAAGAGAGAGCGGATATTGAGTTGGCTGCGCGGTACGGTTTAACCGCATTAGAGAATGGGGAAGAGCCCCCGTTAGCATAGAGATAAAGGAGATCGAATGATCATCAAGAAAATGACCGCTTGGTTCGGGACGCTGGAGGGCCGGTCCCTGGAGCTGGGACCGGGGCTCAATATCCTCTTTGCCCCCAACGAGAGCGGCAAATCCACCTGGTGCGCCTTCCTGCGGGCCATGCTCTACGGCGTGGACACCGGCCAGCGGGCACGCCAGGGCCAGCAGCCGGACAAGGTGAAATACCTGCCCTGGAGCGGGTCGCCCATGTCCGGCAGCATGGATATAGAGACTGCCGGCGGTCCCGTGACCCTGCGGCGGTGGACGGAGCGGGCAAACCAGCCCATGCAGGCCTTTTCCGCCACGGTGACGGGTACAGACCTGCCCGCGGACCTCACCGCCGACGGGGCGGGACAGGCCCTCACCGGCGCGCCCCGGGAGGTGTTCGAGCGCAGCGCCTTCATCCACCAGATGGGCCTGGGCCTGACCAACGACCCGGAGCTGGAAAAGCGCTTCGCCGCCATTGTCTCCGCCGGGGACGAGGAACAGTCCTTCACCGAGACCGATAAGCGCCTGCGCATCTGGCTGCGGCGGCGCCGTTCCGGCCGCCGGGGGGCCATCCCCGAGCTGGAGGGGGAGCTTGCCCGGCTGGACGGGGAGCTCAGTGAGATGGATAGGGCCGCCGCCGAGGTGGGCCGGCTGGAAGAAGAACTGGGGATGACCGAGACGCGCCAGGAGGACCTTGTCCGCCGCATGGAGCAGGCCCGGGCTGAGGCCCGAAAGAGGGCTCTGGCGGAGCTGGCCGCCGCCCGGGAGGCGGTGCAGGCCCGGGAAGCGGACCTGAACGAGACGTCCCGCCGGGCGGAGACAGCCCAGCGGGCGCTGGACGACACCCCCTTCGCCGGGCTGGAGCCCGGCGAGGCGGCAGAACAGGCCGGGGCGGATATGGACCGGCTGGAGGGTTTGGGTCGGCAGGCCCAAAGTCTGCCCGGCAAATGGGCCCCTATCATCCCCGTGATCATCGCCGGGATATTGTGGGCGGCGACGGCGTTTCTGCCCTACTATCCCATCGCCCCCATCGCCGGCGGGGTGGTGTTCCTGGTGGCGGCTGTGGGGGCATGGCTCTGGCGGCGGCGCATCCGGGACCGGCGGCAGGCGCTGGACGCCGCGGCGCGGCATATACTGGATAGCTATAACGTGGCATCGCCGGAGGACGTCCGGGCGCGGCTGGAGGACTATGAGGATCTGTGGGCCGACGCCCGGGATGCGGCCCGGGAGCGGAACAGGGCAGAGGCCGCACTGGAGCGGGCTCAGGCCCGGCGGAAGGCCGCCGAGGAGCCGGTGCTGAACGGCCTGGACTTTGAACACGGCGACAGCGAGGCGGCCCGGGCCTCCCGGGCGGTGGCCCAGGGCCAGCGGGATATGGACGCCCTCAAGGAGCGGCGGGCCATGGCCGAGGGTCGGGTCCGTGCCATGGGGGACCCCATGGCCCTGCGCTCGGAGCGGGACAAGGGCCAGGACCGGCGGCAGGCGCTGCTCATGCAGGAGCGGGCCCTGCAGATGGCCGTTGAGGCCATGGAGGGGGCCGACGGCGCCCTCCGGGAGAAGTTCACCCCCATGGTGGCGGAGAAGGCCGCCGGGATATTCGCCGCTCTCACAGGCGGCCGCTACGACGAGATCACCCTGGCCCGGGACCTGTCCGCCAAGGCCCGGCGGGCCGGGGACGCGGTAGGCCGGGAGGCGGACTACCTGTCCCAGGGGGCGAGGGACCAGCTGTATCTGGCGCTGCGCCTCGCGGTGTGCGAGCTGGTATTGCCGGAGGAGCAGGCCTGCCCCATCATACTGGACGACGCCCTGGCCGCCTTCGACCAGGGGCGGATGGAGAAGGCCCTGGATATGCTGAAGGAGCTGGCCGGGAGCCGGCAGGTATTGCTGTTCACCTGCCACGACCGGGAGCGGGCATATTTCGCAAACGACCCGGCCGTGACGGTCCAGGCGGTGTGACCAAGACTGCACCAGGGCGGCCTCGCCCGGCAGGGCCCCTCCCGCTAAAGTTCGCTTCGCTCACCGAGCGCGTGCGGGGCACTGCCGGTTCTCGCCGCCCGTCGGGTGGGCAAAAGCCTCCCCTGTGCAAGGGGAGGTGGGCCGCCGTAAGGCGGCTCGGAGGGGTTGTAAAACAATCCCTCAGTCAGCGCGTCGCGCTGCCAGCCCCCTTTGCACAAGGGGGCCAGTAAGGAGAGATTAATTCTATGTCTGAATTTCTGGTGCCGTGTCTGTTCGGGCTGGAGGGGCCGTGCGCCGACGAGCTGCGGCGCATGGGCGTCCATGACGTCCGGGCGGAGAACGGCCACGTCCGCTTTTCCGGGGACGCGGCGGACTGCGCCCGGGCCAATATCCGCCTGCGCACCGGCGAGCGGGTGCTGCTGCGGCTGGGGGGCTTTGAGGCCCCTACCTTCGACGCCCTCTTTGAGGGCGTGAAGGCCCTGCCCCTGTCCCGGCTCATCCCCAAAGATGGGCAGTTCCCCGTAAAGGGCTATTGCCTGAACTCCGCGCTTCACTCCGTGCCCGACTGCCAGAGGATCATCAAAAAGGCCGCGGCGGAGGCCCTGGGGGCGGCGTACGGCGTGCAGTGGCTGCCGGAGACCGGGGCCCTTTATCAGATACAGTTTTCCATCGTGAAGGACTTCGCGGAGATATTTTTGGACACCACCGGTGCGCCCCTCTTCAAGCGGGGCTATCGGCCCGGCCATGTGGCGGCGCCCCTGCGGGAGACGCTGGCGGCGGCGCTGGTGGGCTTTGCCCGCTACCGGGGCCGGGACGCATTCTGGGACCCCTTCTGCGGCAGCGGCACCATCCCCATCGAGGCGGCCCTCATGGCCCGAAACCGGGCCCCTGGCCTGGACCGTACATTCGCCGCCCGGGACTGGCCCAACGTGCCCGCCCGGGTGTGGCGGGCAGCGGCGGAGGAGGCCCGGAGCCTGGAATACCACGGGGATTACCACATCTTTGCCTCGGACATCGACCCCAAGGCGGTGGCCCTGGCCCGGGAGAACGCCCGCCGGGCCGGGGTGGAGGGGGACATCGCATTCTCTGTGGCCGACGCCCTCACCGCCCCCGCGCCATGGGAGAAGGGCGTGCTCGTCTGCAACCCGCCCTACGGGGAGCGGATGCTGGAGAAGACCGAGGCCCAGGCGCTATATAAGGCCATGGGCAGAGCCTGGCGGGATATGGACGGCTGGCAGAAGTTCGTCATCACCTCGGAGCCGGACTTCGAGCGGCTCTACGGCGCCTCTGCCGCCAAGCGCCGCAAGCTCTACAACGGCATGATACAGTGCAATCTGTATCGGTATGACTGACAAAAAACATATTCCAAATTTGTGCAGATTACCAGTTGAAGAAAACATATAGATAGGGTATTATTACGGTGTTAGCACTCATAGGACATGAGTGCTAACACCCATGAAGAACGAATATTCTTGTTAGGAGGCTTTTATAAAATGACACTGAAACCGTTGGCCGACAAAGTCGTCCTCAAGCGCCTGGAGGCGGAGGAGAAGACCAAGAGCGGTATCTTCCTGGCCCCCGCGGCCCAGGAGAAGCCGGAGCTTTTTGAAGTCGTGGCCGTGGGCCCCGGCGGCATGGTGGACGGCAACGAGGTCAAGATGGAGGTCGCCGCCGGCGACCGCATCATCACCGGCAAGTACAGCGGCACCACCGTGAAGGTGGACGGCGTGGAATACACCATCGTGCGCCAGGGCGACATCCTGGCCATCGTAAAGTAAACCAGGAGGCAGATAATTATGGCAAAGCAGATCATGTATGGAGAAGAGGCCCGCGCCGCCCTGCAGCGGGGCGTTGACAAGCTGGCCGATACTGTGAAGATCACCGTAGGCCCCAAGGGCCGCAACGTGGTCCTGGACAAGAAATACGGCTCCCCCCTCATCACCAACGACGGCGTCACCATCGCCAAGGAGATCGAGCTGGACGACCCCTTTGAGAACATGGGCGCCCAGATGATCAAGGAGGTCTCCACCAAGACCAACGACGTGGCCGGCGACGGCACCACCTCCGCCACCATCCTGGCCCAGGCCATCATCCGCGAGGGCCTGAAGAACCTGGCCGCCGGGGCCAACCCCATGGTCATGAAGCGGGGCATCGCCAAGGCCGCCGAGGCCGCCGTGGGCGCCATCAAGGCCAACTCCCAGCCCGTGTCCGGCACCGGCGACATCACCCGCGTGGGCGCCGTGTCCTCCGGCGACGAGACCATCGGCAAGCTGATCGCCGAGGCCATGGAGAAGGTCAGCCAGAACGGCGTCATCACCGTGGAGGAGTCCAAGACCGCCGAGACCTATTCCGAAGTGGTGGAGGGCATGCAGTTCGACCGGGGCTACATCACCCCCTACATGGCCACCGACACCGAGAAGATGGAGGCCGTGCTGGACGACCCCTGCATCTTCATCACAGACAAGAAGATCTCCAACATCCAGGACATCCTGCCCTGCCTGGAGCAGGTGGTGCAGGCCGGCAAGAAGCTGCTCATCATCGCCGAGGACGTGGAGGGCGAGGCCCTGGCCACCATCATCCTCAACAAGCTGCGCGGCACCTTCACCTGCGTGTGCGTGAAGGCCCCCGGCTTCGGCGACCGGCGCAAGGAGATGCTGCAGGATATCGCCATCCTCACCGGCGGCCAGGTCATCAGCAGCGACCTGGGCATGGAGCTGAAGGACACCACCGTGGCCCAGCTGGGCCATGCCCGCCAGGTGAAGGTGTCCAAGGAGAACACCATCATCGTGGACGGCGGCGGCGACGCCAAGGCCATCCAGGACCGCATCCATCAGATCAGCAGCCAGATCGAGGTCACCGAGAGCGAGTACGACAAGGAGAAGCTCAACGAGCGCCTGGCCAAGCTGGCCGGCGGCGTGGCCGTCATCAAGGTCGGCGCGGCCACCGAGACCGAGATGAAGGAGAAGAAGCTCCGCATCGAGGACGCCCTGAACGCCACCCGCGCGGCGGTGGAGGAGGGCATCGTGGCCGGCGGCGGCACCGCCTACATCCTGGGCTCCAAGGCCGCGGCCAAGGTGGCCGAGAGCCTGGAGGGCGACGAGAAGACCGGTGCCAAGGCCGTTGCCAAGGCCCTGGAGGCCCCCGTCATGCAGATCGCGGCCAACGCCGGGCTGCAGGGCGCGGTCATCCTTGACAAGATCGAGGCCAGCGACGTGCCCACCTACGGCTTCGACGCCGCCAAGGAGGTCTTCTGCGACATGATCGCCGAGGGCATCGTGGACCCCACCAAGGTCTGCCGCAGCGCCCTGGAGAACGCCGCCTCCGTGGCCAGCATGGTCCTGACCACCGAGAGCCTGGTCACCGACATCAAGGAGCCCCCCGCCCCCGCGGCGGCCCCCAACCCGGATATGGGAATGTATTGATAACAGGTACCCACGAGCTGTGCATCGCCCCTGCCGAAAGGCGGGGGCGATGTTTTTTGAAAAATTTGTAAAGGTACCTTGACAAATAAGGATGGGTGTGTTAATATCAAGGTACCTAATAAATGAAAGGAGACGACACCATGCCGGAGAATAAGGAATTTTTCGAGGCGATGCCGCCTCATGAGCCCCATCCCGAGGGGCCTCCACCCCCGCACCATCCTCACGGACCCCACCCCGAGGGACCGCCTCCGCCTCATCCCCACGGGCCGCACCCGCACCATCCCCATCCCGGCGGACCGCCGCCCCCGCCGCCTCACCACGGCCCCCACGGGCCGGGCAGGGGACCGGGGCCCCACATCGACCAGGAGCACTATGACGCCCTGGACACGGACGGAAAGCTGTTCGTGCTCATCGGCGAGCTGGGCCACGCCAGCCGCTTCCTGCTGGACGGGAAGTCCGGCCAGAGCCGGGCGCTGGGCCTTCTCCGGGAGGGGGAGACCATGACCCAGCGGGAGCTCACCGAGCGGCTGGGCATCCGTCCCGGCTCCGCCAGCGAGCTGGTGGGAAAGCTGGAGCGGGCAGGGCTCATCGTCCGCACCCCCAGCGAGACGGACCGGCGCACTGCGGACATCGCCCTGACGGAGGCGGGCGCCGCCGCCCGGCGGGAGCGGGCCGGGAAGGAGAAGAGCGGCCTGGGCGAGCTCTTTGCCGTGCTGTCGGAGGAGGAGAAGGAGGCCCTGGTGGCCCTGCTGGAAAAGCTCCGGGCCGCCTGGCGGGAGATGGCCCCCCAGCCCCCCGTGCCGCCCCCTCCACCGCCTCCACCCCCGCATGGGGATGCGCCGCCTCCACCGCCCCATGGCGAGGAGCCCCCGCCGGAAGAATAAAGCAGCAAAAGCGGCAGGAAGTCCTTTTCCTGCCGCTTTTCTCAGCTTCTCGGTGTGGGATCGTCGGTGAGACCGACCAAGTAATCCAAGCTCGTCTTGTAAAAGAGCGCCAATTTTACTGCCATCTCCAAGGGGAGCGGCCGCTCGCCGCGCTCGTACTTGGAGTACAAGGATTGGTCGCACATCAATTCTTTCGCCACCTGGCGTTGTGTCAGATCCGCATCCTCTCGCAAGTCGCGTATCCGTAGACGCATACTCATCATGTCCTTCAGTTCCCACTGGCGGTAAAGTAATTGAGGCCTGCCGCCAGAGTGAAGGTCTCCGCCGCCTCGCCCAGGGTCTCGTTTTGGAAGCCCTCCGGGGGCTCCTGCATGCCCTCGCCGGGCTGCTCTCCCTCGGGCATGGGCAGCTCTTCCATTCTCTCGGGCAGTTCGGGCGGCTCACCATCTGGCATCTCCGGACGCTCCTTCATTCCCTCAGGCCGTTCGCCCATGTCCTCGGGCCGTTCAGGCCGTTCGCCCTCTTTCATTCCCTCAGGCCATTCAGGCTGCTCGCCCCCGGTCATGCCCTCCGGCAGGGCGGGGCCGTGGCCCATGCCGCGGAAGCCGCCGAAGCCCATGGAACCGCCCGCGGCCAGGCTCAGCGCCTCGCCGTCCGCCGTGAGGGAATATTCCGCGCCCTCCTCCAGGACCGGGCAGGTCATGAGAAGGTAGGTGAAATCGTTCTCCGGGGTAAAGGTCATGATCTCGTTGCCGTCGGCATCCACAAGGGCGTAGGCGGTCCCGCCGGTCTGCCGCCGGGGGAAGGTCACCAGCACGCCGCACTGGTCCGAGGGGGTGAGCGGGTCCAGCATGTTCCCTGTGGCGGCCACCATGCCGCCGTTCAGATAAATGCCCTCCTCCGCGTCCAGGCCCGCGTCGCCGCTGGTGGAGCAGGCCTGGGCGGTGACGGTGCCCGCGTCGATGACGAGCCAGCCGTTGGAGTCGATGCCGTCCCCCTCGCCGGTCTGGCCGGTGATGACGATATCCAGGCTGCCGCCGGCCACGGTCACCACGGAGACATTGTCCTCGTTGACGTTGATGCCGTCGTTGCCGGAGCGTATGCGGATATCGCCGCCGGCCAGGAGCAGGTGCATCTCCGTGTCCAGGCCCTCGTTTTCCGCGGTGATGTTCAATATGCCGTCGGACACGGGCCCGCCGGTGACGGTCATGCTCATTTTGGAGTAGAAGGCCCCGTCGTACTTGTGCAGCTTCTTGCTGTCGGCCACGGCGGTGCCGTCCTCGTTGAGGGTATAGGACTTGTAGATGCGGGCCACGTAGGAGCCATTGATGTTATTCTCGCTGCCGTCGGCGATGATCACCCGGGCCCCGGCGGCGGAGAGGTCCGGCTCGGCGCCCTGGTCCCCGGTCCGGTCGCACTCGTATACGTTATAGAATATGACCGCCGGGGCCACGGTGCAGGTGACAGACACGCCGTCCAGCACCAGCGTCACAACCGCGTCGGGGTCGTCCTTGGCGTCCTCCCCCAGATCCACGGCGATCTGCCCCGGGTCCAGGGAGCCGGTGAGGACATATGTCCCGGGCTTCGTGATATGCACCACCGTGTTCTCATCCGCCTCGGCGGGGTCATGGGCGTCGGCCTCGGTCCCCTCGCCGTAGGTGAAGTCGTGGCCGGATTCGTAATATACGATATCATGGGCGGTGTACACGGCGGCGTTGGGGTCGTCGGCGGGGGCCGCCTCCCCGTCCGTCAGCACGTGGCCGCCGTTCAGGTCGATGTAAGTGGCGCCGGGATACTCCTCCGCCGCCAGGGCCGGGACGCCCAGCCCCAGCAGCATAATGGCGCACAGCGCGCCGGATAAAAACCGTTTCAAATGCATGTTCATTTCCTCCCAAAATGGATGTGGACACTATACAGGCAAAACGTGAACAGTTCTTGCAAAAGCTGTGTAGAAACTGTAAACATCGGCGTAAAACCGCCTGTCATTGTGCATAATAACGCAAATTTTTGAAGATTTTTGTGCATTTTGACGTAGACAGGCGGGAAAATCCGTGCTACAATGCGAGGCAATTTTGGCGGGGCCATGAGCCCTGCGTGAAAAGGAGGCGGGAGCACGAAACAACCGACGATCCTGCAAGATTTTGAGTGGTATCTGCCCGAGGACGGGCAGTTTTGGAAAAGGACGGCCAAAGAGGCCCGGCGTCTGTCGGACCTGGGCTTCACGGACATATGGCTGCCCCCGGCCTATAAGGGCCAGGCGGGCATCCGGGACGTGGGCTACGGGGTCTACGACCAGTACGACCTGGGCGAGTTCGACCAGAAGGGGAGCGTGCCCACCAAGTACGGCACCAAGGACCAGTATCTGGCCGCCATCCGGGCCTTCCACGCCCAGGGCATGGAGGTGCTGGCGGACATGGTGCTGAACCACCGCATGGGCGCCGACGGCACCGAGACGGTCCGGGCCGTGAAGGACGCGGACTACGACCGGAACGTGCAGCTGGAGGAGACCCGCATCAAGGCCTGGACCAAGTTCACCTTCCCGGGCCGGGCGGGGAAATACTCCGACTTTACGTGGAACTGGAAGCACTTCAGCGGCGTGGACTATGACGAGAAGACCCACCAGGGGGCCGTGTACCAGCTGGCGGGCAAGTCCTGGGCCGACCAGGTGGACCCGGAAAACGGCAACTTCGACTACCTCATGGGGGCGGACCTGGACATGTCCAGCCCGGAGGTGGTCCGGGAGCTGGATAAGTGGGGCCGGTGGTACCTGGACTTTACCGGGGTGGACGGGTTCCGCATGGACGCGGTGAAGCACATAAGCTTCCCCTTCTTCGCCCACTGGCTCACCAAGCTCCGGGAGGACACCGGGCGGGAGCTGCCCACGGTGGGGGAATATTGGAGCGCGGACACGGCCCAGCTCTGTGAATTTCTGGACCGGTCCGGCCAGGTGATGCGCCTTTTTGACGTGCCCCTGCACCAGCGGTTTTTTGAGGCCTCGGAACAGGGGGCAGGGTTCGACATGAGCGCGCTTGTATGGGACACCCTGGCGGAGCGGCAGCCGGACATGGCCGTCACCTTCGTGGACAACCACGACACCCAGCCGGGCCAGGCCCTGCAGTCCTGGGTGAAGGACTGGTTCAAGCCCATGGCCTACGCCATGATATTGCTGCGCCAGTCCGGCGTGCCCTGCGTGTTCTACGGGGACCTGTACGGCATCCCCCACGACGGGCTGGCCCCCGTGCCGGGGCTGGAGACGCTGCTTCAGGCCCGGCAGAAGTACGCCTGGGGCCGGCAGACCAGCTATTTCGATAAACCCGACCTGGTGGGCTGGACCCGTTCCGGGGACGCCGGGTTGCCGGGCTCCGGCATGGCGGCGGTCATGTCCAACGGCGAGGGCGGCGCCAAGCTCATGTGCACCGGCGCCGAACACGCCGGGGAGACCTTCATAGACATCCTGGGCGGCCGGCCCGAACGGCTCACCCTGGACGGGACCGGCAGCGCGGAATTCCCCGTGGACGGCGGGAAGGTCAGTTTGTGGGTGTGCGAAAAAGCCGCATAAAGAACAGAATAAGCCCCGGGACTGCGGTCCCGGGGCGCTCATATTTGTCTCAACCTTGTACGTCTTTCACCAGGTCCTTAAAGCCCTGGATGAGCACGGCGGCGTCCATGCTGTAGGTCACCATGTCGAAGCCCATGGCGTAGTAGTCCCGTATCCAGGCGGGGTCCGCCGTGAAGATCATGGAGAACTTGCCCGCCGCCCGGCAGGCGGCCAGGACCCGGTGGAAGGCGGCCAGAAGCCTGGCATTCTGGAACTGGCCGGGGATGCCCAGGGAGATGGACAGGTCAAAGGGTCCCACGAAGATGCCGTCCACGCCGTCAAGAGAGGCTATCTCTTCTATATGCTCAAGGCACCCCGCCGTCTCACACTGGGGGATGAGCAGGCTTTGGCCGTTCCAGTAGTCCAGCTGCTCCTGCAGGGGCAGGCCGCCGGGATGGGCGAAGGACCAGCGGTCCTTGCGGCTGCCGCTGAAGCCACGCTTCCCGATGGGGGCATACTTGCCCAGGGCCACCAGGTCTTTGACCTGGTCCACTGTCTCGATAAAGGGGACGATGAGCCCGGCCGCGCCCTGGTCCAGGAGCTTCATGATGCCGGGACGGGAAAGCTCCCGCACCCGGCAGAGGGGCGTGAGCCCCGCGCCCTCGGCGGCGCGGATGCACTCCAAAGAGGACTCCACGTCGAAGGGGCCGTGTTCGTTGTCCACGATGATGAAGTCCAGGCCCGTCTGGCCCAGGGCCTCCACCACGTTGGCGCCCCCCAGCTCCACGAAGGTGCCCAGGGGCTTTCTGCCCGCGCGTACCATCTCCACCAGCTTATTCATATCTATTCCTCCGTCCCGTTCGTCTGGGGAAATTATACCGTTTTGGACACAAGAAAACAAGCCCCGAAGCACACGCTTCGGGGCTTGCGGATATTCGGGAAAAATCAGCGCTTGGAGAACTGAGGCGCGCGGCGGGCGGCCTTCAGGCCGTACTTCTTGCGCTCCTTCATGCGCGGGTCGCGGGTGAGGAAGCCGGCGGCCTTCAGGGGCGCGCGGTACTCCTCGCTGACCAGCAGCAGGGCGCGGGCGATGCCGTGGCGGATGGCGCCGGCCTGGCCGGTGACGCCGCCGCCGGACACGGTGGCCTCGATGTCCACCTTGTCGGTGGTGCCGGTGGTGACCAGGGGCTGGCGGACGATGAGCTTCAGGGTCTCCAGACCGAAGTAGTCGTCGATGCTGCGGCCGTTGACGGTGATGACGCCGGTGCCGCCGGGGATCAGGTGGACGCGGGCAACGGAGCTCTTACGCCGGCCGGTGCCGTAAAGGTAAGGACGCTTGGACTGATAGGTAGCCATTAGTTGTTGCCTCCTTCCACATAGACCTCAGGCTTCTGGGCCTGGTGGGTGTGCTCGGCGCCCCGGAAGACGCGAAGCCTCGTCAGCTGGTTCTTCGCCATGGCGTTCTTCTGCAGCATGCCCCGGACGGCCAGACGCATGGCCAGCTCGGGCTTCTCGGCCATCAGGCGGGTGTACTGGGTCTCGTGCAGGCCGCCGGGATAACCGGAGTGGGTGCGATAGTATTTCTGCTCCAGCTTCTTGCCGGTCAGGACCGCCTTCTCGGCGTTGATGATGATGACATAGTCACCGCAGTCCACATGGGGGGTGTAATCCACCTTCCGCTTGCCCCGCAGCAGGTCCGCGGCGATGACGGCGGTCTTGCCCATGGGCTTGCCGGCGGCGTCGATCACGTACCACTTGCGGACGACGTCGGCAGGCTTTACCATAGTCGTGCTCATTGTGTTCCTCCGCATATCGTAAATAATGTTTTGACAAGTACAAGCGCCCGAAGGCGCTTTATCGTTATAGCACAACCATTCGGCGGTGTCAACAGATATTTTTAAAAATTCTGTGATTGCTCCGGATAGCTCTTGTTTTCTCATGATATCTCCAATTTCCGGCGGGCGGATTTTTGCTTTACGGGAGGGGGAGGATGTGGTATACTGACTGAAAAAGATACCAAGGAGGCGCGGACCATGGGCGAGCTGAACACGAGGCTTCTGTTTTTCCACCACGAGGACAACTGGCAGGACATCAAAAACGCCACCATGAACACCATCGGCAAGGAGAAGGGGAAGTACCCCGACTCGGAGTGGAAGCGCAAGCTCATCATGGCCGAGCACTCCCCCATCCGCAAGCTGAAGTTCGCCTGGCGGTGGATGGACCTGCCCTACTGGGTCAGCGTCCATTTCGTCCGGCATAAGATCGGCATCGAACACTTCGTGAAGACACAGCGCACGGACCGCACCGGCGTGGACAGGACGGAGCTGCCCCAGGGCGCGCCGGTGAGCCACGAGTGCGAGGCGGACGCCCAGGCCCTCATCAACATAAGCCGCAAGCGCCTTTGCTCCAGCGCCAGCCCCGAGACCAGGGCGGCCTGGCAGCTGGTGAAGGACGCGGTGGCGGAGTGTGAGCCGGAGCTTGCCTCCTGCATGGTGCGGGAGTGCGTGTACCGGGGCTTCTGCCCGGAGATGTTCGGCTGCGGCTTTGCCGACACGGAGCAGTTCAAGAAAGAGCGGGAGGCCTACATCAAGGGCGAATAACGCAATAGAGCAGAAAAAGGGCGCGGTGTTTTGAGCACCGCGCCTTTGCTGTCAGCTGTCAGAAGAGCACCGCCAGGCTGAGCCAGAAGGGTATATCCTCCGTGCCCTCGGTCCCCTCGGGGTAGGAGGCCTGCACATTGCCCATGGCCTCGTCGCCCTGCTTCAGCGCGTTGTAGATCACCTCGCCGTCCTGGACGTACTGCACGTAATAATTGCCGTATTCGTCATAGTCGAACACCGCGTCCTCCGGCAGGTGGCTGCGGATGCCCGGGCGGCTGCCGAACTCCTCCACGTCCGCGGGCAGGGATACCCCGGCCTGTTCATAGCCCCCGGCGTCGGTGCGGGCGCCGTTGATGTGGACCTTGCCGTTGGTGAACAGGGCGCCATAGGTGGTGAAGGGCTCCTCCTGGGTGACCAGCTCCATCTCCCAGCCCTCGGGCAGGTAGAACACGCCCACGTTCTCGGCGTCATACCGCTGCAGGCCCTGGGCGGCCGCGTCGATGACGGCCTGGCTCATCCACTGGTAAATGCCCTCCGGCAGCTCTGTCCCCTCAGGATAGGAGAGTATGACGTCGCCCATGCACTGCTCGCCCTGCTTCAGCACATGATAGGTCACCCTGCCGTCCTGCGCGAACTGCGTACAGTAATTGCCGTACTCGTCATAGTCGAACACCGCGTCCTCCGGCACGCTCCGGCGCACGCCGTCCCGCTGGGAGTACTCCTCCACGTCCGCGGGCAGGGACACCCCCGCCGCCTCGTAGGCGTCGGCGCCGAAGCAGCTCAAGTGGATGGCGATATCGCCGCTGCAGAGATCCGCATAGCTCATGGGCAGCGGCTGCTCCACCGCGCCCGCGTCCAGCGTCCAGCCCCTGGGGAGGGAAATGGTCCCCACGCCGGCGATGGCGTACTCCTGCAGCGCCTCGTCCTCTTCTCCGGCGGCCAGCGCCGTGCCCCCAAGGCCCGCCAGCAGGCACAGGGCCAGCAGCAGGGCCAAAATATTCCTGTACTTCATCTTCGCGACCTCGTTTCTGGTAAGATTTCCGGCGGACAGCACTGTCCGCCGGAAACAAGTATAGCAAAAAACGGGAGAAAATGGGTGTGCATCGCCGCACACTTTTATGACGGTGCGGCCTCCAGGGCGCTGTTCAGCGCGCCGATGATCTCCAGGACGCAGCCGTCGATGTTCCGGTCGTCCCCGTCCGCTACCAGCATGTGCAGGGCGCTGGTCTGGGTGCTGCCCGTCCCGTCGGTGATGACATAGTCGATGGTACCCTTCAGCCGCAGGGCAAAACCGGGCATGACCGCCTCATAGGTCCCCAGGCGGCTCTCCGCCAGATGGTCCCCATAGGCCAGCCGGTCGGCGATGAACTCATAGCCCTGACGGCTCTGATAGTAATCCGCGAGCTCCTCCTCGTCCATCTCCCAGTAGGCCACGGGCTCCGTGGCCGCGATCATGGGGTCGGAGACGAGGGACGCGACCAGCGTTTCGCAGGCCTTTGCCAGGGCGGGCCAGTCCTCCGCGTCCGCCAGGCGGACGATGTCGGCCACATTCTCCTCCCGCAGGAAGGGGTCCCAGCCCGGCAGCGCCTCCGCCGCCGGCATAGGCGCCGGGGCCCGCAGGCCCAGCGCATAGCCGCCCCAGAGAGCACCCGCGCAGAGCAAAAGTGCCGCGCAGACGGCCAGCGGCGCCGTATAGCCCGGCAGGGCCCGGCGGGAAAGATACCGCTCCAGCGCCTTTTGGAGCGCGGCCGTGTCCGGCCAGCGCCGGGCGGGGTCATAGGCGCAGCAGCGCGCCAGAACGCGCCCCAGAGCCCTGTCCCGGCCGGAGAGCGCCGGCGGCGTGTCGGCATAGCCCCCCGCCAGGGCATAGGTCAGCACCCTGCCCAGGGCAAAGATGTCCGTGCGCACGTCCGTCTGGCCGGAGCCGTACTGCTCCGGGGCGGCGTAGCCCCTGGTGCCCAGATACGCGGTGTCCCCGTCCCGGCCGGGCTTATAGGTGCGGGCGGCGCCGAAGTCGATGAGCCGGACCCGGCCTGTCTCCGTGAGCAGGATGTTCTCCGGCTTCAGGTCCCGGTGGATGACCGGCGGCGTCATGGCGTGCAGGGCGCCCAGCGCGCCGCAGAGCTTTATGCCCAGCGCCGCCGTCTCCTGTGGAGACAGGGCGCCGTCCCGGCCTGTGAGCTCCGCCAGCGTGACGCCGGGTACGTAGTCCCGCAGCAGACGGCAGACCCCGTCTTCCTCCCGGAGCGCAAGCGTATCGGGGCCGTCGGGCAGAGAGCGCAGGATATCGTATTCCTGCCGCAGCAGGTCCGCCTCTTCCCCGGGGACCTCCTTGCAGACGAACCGCCGCCAGGGCTCGTCCCGCTTTTCCAGCAGGTATGTCCGCCGGGGGCCGTCCTCCTTCAGGAGACGGACGGTCTCATAGGCGCCGGGTACGAACTCATCCATGGGCCGCCTCCAGAAGGGCGTCCAGCTTTTCCAGGGGCAGGCGCTTTTCCAGGCAGAAGATGACCGCCGCGTCCTCCCGGACCCGGGGATACAGGGGCGCCTTGCCCCCGATCTGCAGGAGCCTGTTCGTCCCGGTCAGGTCCAGCCCCAGCAGCACGGCCAGGCGGATGAGGACGGTGCGGGTGGGGCGGCGGGTGCCGTTGAAAAGCTGGTAGCCGTAGGACCTGTCCAGGCCCAGAGCCTGGATGGCCTCCTTCGCGGTCATGCCCCGCTCCGCCAGCAGGCCCGCCATATAGATGGCCGCAGAGGGACAGGCAAAGTCGGGGTCCCGGAGAAACGCAGTGTCCTCCCCGTCCCGGTCCCGCAGCCGGTTCAAAAGCTCCTGTGTGCTCTTCATAGGTCCTCCCGGCCGGGCGCAGGCCCGGCGCTGATAATATGATTTAATATAACACGATGGGCCGGAGAAATCCAGCGGCAGATGGAAACAGGCACGAAAATGCGGGAACAAACCGGTTTTTTCGGAAAAAAGATAAAATAATGGCGGGAGAGCATATTGCCTTTCGGAAAAACATGTGTTACAATACGGTAACAAAGAGTTAAAAACAGAAACTCTGGACAGGGAGGGCGCGGCTATGGTGAAGACAGTGGTGCTGGTATCCGGCGGGGGAACGAACCTGCAGGCGGTGATGGACGCCCACCTGTTCGGGGAGATACCAAACTGCGAGCTGACGGCGGTCATATCCTCCGACCCGGAGGCATACGCTCTCATCCGGGCCAAGAGCGCGAACCTTCCCACCTACATCGTGGACAGGAGCCTGTTCGCCACCGTCCAGTCCTACAACACCGCCGTGGAGCAGAAGCTCCAGGACCTGGACACGGACCTGGTGGTGCTGGCGGGGTACGTCCAGCCCCTGGGCCAGGGGGTCCTGAAGATATACGAAAACCGCATCATCAACGTCTGCCCGGCGCTCCTGCCGGCCTTTGGCAGCAGCGACATGAACAGTATGGAGCCCTACGAGCGGGCCATCCAGGCGGGGGTGAAGCTGTCCGGCGCCACGGCCTACTTCGTCACCGCGGGCCAGACCGGGCCCATCATCCTCCAGCAGGCGGTGGAGGTCTGGGAGGGGGACACCCCCAAGACCCTCCAGCGGCGCATCATGGAGGAGGCCGAGTGGAAGCTTCTGCCCAAGGCGGTGGCCATGTTCTGCCAGGGCCAGCTCACCGTGGAGGGAGAAACCGTCCACATCTCCGACGAGAGAAAATAAACCATTTCTGATCAGGAAAAGGGGGTTTGGGATATGAAGAACAATACGCGCAAGTGCCCCAACTGCGGGGCGAAGGTGCCCGCGGACGCCAAATTCTGCCGCCGCTGCGACGCGCCGCTGGATTCCGGCCGGGTGGGCACTCTGCCGAAGAACAACCGGCCCGCCAGGAACGGCGACGCCCTGCGGGACCTGCCCAGGCCCGTCCGGCCCACGGAGGAGCTGGAGCATCCCTCCGGCGAGGACCGGGGCTTCTTCTCCCCGGAGCGGGAGAAGGGCGCAAACCGTCCCTCCCGGCCGGTGGAGGCCGTCCGGGGCGGCTATGACGACTACGACCGGGAGGAGCGGTCCAGCCGCCGCATGTGGCAGATCGCCGCGGTGCTGGCCATCATCCTGGTGATCATCGTGGTGGCCATCGTGCTGGTCATCAAGCTGAACCAGCGGCCCTCCGGCCAGGGCATGGCGCCCTCCCCCGAGTTCACCACGGCGCCCACCGACATCCCCACGCCCAGCCCGTCGGCCACGCCGTTCACCGTTGTCACCCCCACCCCCATGACCATGGCGACCCCCGAGGCGAATACCATCGTCGTCACACCCACGCCGGTGCCCACCCCCAGCCCCACACCCAGCGCCTCGCCGCTGCCCTATAACATCACAGACGTGAACGAGACGGTGTATCTCACCGGCTCCGGGGTGAACATCCGCAAGGGCCCGGGCACGGACTATGACGTCATCGGCACCGCCAGCACCGGCCAGTACTATACCCGCACCGGCCGGGTGGACAACGGCTGGAGCCGCATCTCCTATAACGGCGGCGACGCCTATATCAGCGACTCGTTCCTGTCCACCAGCCAGCCCACCGCCACGCCCGCGGCCAATTATAATGTGACCGCCACCGGCGGCACCGTGACCGTCACGGCGGAGGTGAACCTGAGAAAGGGCCCCGGCACCAACTATGACTCCATCGGCACCGTGCCCACCGGCACCCAGCTGACCCGCACTGGCTACACCGACAGCTGGACGAGGGTGCAGTATAACGGCCAGGAGGTGTTCGTCTACAGCACCTATGTCACCGACGGTTCCACCTCCAGCAGCAGCGGCGGCACCACCAGTTCCAGCGGTACCGGAACGGTCACCGGCAACATGGTGAACGTCCGCTCCGGCCCGGGCACCGGCTACGGCGTCATCGGTTCCTATAATTCCGGCGCCACCGTCACCATCACCGGCGAGAGCAGCGGCTGGTACCAGATCAGCTACAACGGCCAGACCGGCTACATCTCCTCCCAGTACGTGACCAAGAACTGATACCTATAAAATGAAAGAGGCAGGCAAAACGCCTGCCTCTTTTTTACGATTCAAGCCCGCCGTAGAGGGCCAGGGTGAACCGGCGAAGGGCCCGGTCCCGGCGGCGGTAGACCTGGGCCTTCTCCCGGTCCAGCTCCTCACACAGCTGCTCGCAGGCCCCCTTTCGCCTGTGGACGAAGAACCGGTCCAGCACAAGCTGGTCCTCCTCGTCCAGAGCCGACAAGCCCCCGTCCGTCATGGCCACCCAGGCCCGGGCCGATTCCAGCTGCCGGGCCAGCTCCTCCCGCCGGACGATGTTGGTGAGCATGGCGTCCTCCCGGCGGCTGCCGTTGCCGTGGCTGGGCACCGCGTCCGCCGTGGAGCTGCGAAGAGAGGTGTAATCCAGCTCCAGCCGCCGTATCTCCGCGGGGATGTTCTCCAGAGACTGCCGCCGGGCCTCGTACTGCAACAGCTTGTCCGCCGCCTCCTGTTTCCAGTCCATTGTATCTCCTCCTTTTCAGGTGTGTATATTGTCTCGTCCCGTTCTCGGGACCCTGTGAGACAAGAATAATACCAAAAACGGGATTTGTCAAGGAAAATTAGTCCCGAAAAGTAGATTTTTTCGTTGACACAGCCGCCCGTATAGGGTACAATAATATAAAAGGGGGGATATCCATGGACATCGGAAAGACCATCACCAGGTACCGCCTGCAGACGGGCATGACCATCGACGAGCTGGCGGCCAAGTCCGGCGTGGCCAAGGGCACGCTGAACAAGATAACCGGCGGCGTCACGGCGAATCCCACCATCTCCGTGCTGGCGAAGATCGCCGGGGCCCTGGGCCGGAGCGTGGCAGACTTCGTGGAGGAGGGCGGGCCGGCCCTCTCCGGGGAGGCCATGGCCCTGGCCGGGGACTATGACGGCCTGGACGGCCACGGCAGGCGGGTGCTGCGGGCGGTGCTGGACGAGGAGAAGCGGCGCATGGCCCGGGCCGAGGCGGCGGCAAGGCCCGCCCTCAAGGTCATCCCCCTCATCGGCAACCGCTTTGCCGCCGGCCGGGGCGACCCGGACTTCGGCAACCCCTGGGAGGACTACTCCGTGCCGGCGGACAGCGCCGCGGACTTCGCCGTGCACATCAACGGCGACTCCATGGAGCCATACCTGCCTGACGGGTCCATCGCCCTGGGGCAGAAGCGGGCGCCCCGGGACGGGGAGGTGGCGGCGCTGCTGCTGGACGGGGAGTTTTTGTGCAAGCAGGTGTGCCAGGACATGGTGGGCAACCTCTATCTCTTCGCCCTGAACCGGGCCCGGAAGGACGCGGACATGACCATCTGGAAGGACGCGGAGCGGAGCCTCACCTGCTTCGGCACCATCCTCATGGATAGGGTCCCCCTGCCTACGGATATATAAATATGTATAACCTGCCCCCGGGCCTATGGTCCGGGGGTATTTCGTTGTGCGGCAGTCAGTTGTAAAAACCACACAATGGACAAAAAGTTTCCGCAAAATTTTTTGTGAGAGATTGACATCTTGTCCCGTTGGGCCTATAATATTTGAATAACGACATGCGCGTAAACGCGGTCAAATATAAAGGAGGTTCCATTATGAAAAAGTTTCTTTCCTTGATCATGGCTCTGGCGATGCTGTTCGCCCTGGCCGTGCCCGCCATGGCCGACGGCGAGTCCGTCCAGGACATCATCGCCCAGGCCGAGGGCATGACCCTGGAGGAGCTGGCCCAGAAGGCCATCGAGGAGTCCAACGGCGCCACCTTCTACGGCGTGGGCAACTCCAGCCGCGGCGCCACCGCCCTGCCCCTGTTCATCTCCTACCTGCAGTCCATCGACCCCAGCTATAACATGGAGTTCGATTGGCAGCAGCCCAAGAACAACAAGATCTTCGATCAGCTGACCGCCGACTCCCTGAAGGACACCGGCACCTTTGCCATGACCCTGATCCAGGACGGCAACCAGATCGAGAGCAAGATGGTCCAGACCGGCGTTCTGGACACCTTCATCCCCAAGGACTGGGCTGACGCCAACGGCGTCACCGCCGACGACTACCAGGGCTATCTGCCCCTGCAGACCCTGAACAAGGTCTTCATGTTCAACAACACCGGCGACAAGACCTATGACAACGTCTGGGACTTCGTGGCCGAGGGCGAGCATGGCCTGTTCATGGACATCGACTCCGAGATCGTGGGCAAGAACTTCCTGTACATGCTCACCGAGGACTCCAACGCCGCCAACCTGAAGGCCGCCTTTGACGCCCTGCCCGCCGAGGAGCAGGCCTACTTCCAGCCCACCATCGACGCCATGGCTACCGACGCCGGCGACCTGGGCCTGGGCGAGAACGGCGCCTACGCGCTGGCCTGGATAAAGCTGTGGGTGGAGAGCTACAACGCTCAGACCGACGACGGCCCCATCTGCAACACCCTGGTGGACCAGTCCGCCACCGACCAGTTCGGCCTGCTGGTGTACTCCAAGCTCCGCTCCGTTGAGGAGTCCGACTCCGTCAGCAAGAACAACATCACCGTGGCCGCTTATCAGGACGGCTACACCGGCTTCGGCGGCTATGGCTACTGCCACTACCTGTTCGTCACCGACAACAGCCCCCTGCCCTGGACCGCCTGCGCCTTCATCGCCTACATGACCTGCACCACCGACGGCTTCTCCGCCTGGGGCAAGGACATCGGCGGCTATTCCTCCAACCCCACCGTCGCCGCTGACAATGAAGAGATCTTCCATCATCAGACCGGCGGCATGGCCGAGGACGGCACCACGGTCGAATTCGCCGCGCTGAACGACGCCGGCTATGACTGGTGGGTCGGCGACGGCCAGCTGGTCCTGGAGGACCCTGAGTACTGCGCCTCCGTGGCCTTCACCGTGGGCAGCTGGATCGAGATGCTGACCAAGTATTCCGCCGGCTGATACACCCGCGGGACATAAAGCGATCCTGACATAATGGAGCGCCCCGGAATGCTCCGGGGCGCTCTTCCTTATATCCCGGCATGACTCCCAGCGGAAAGGAGTGGTCATTTTATGGACTCTGTCGGCATGCGGGCCAGCCCGTCCACCATCCGGCTCAACAAGCTGAAGACCTTTTTCTCCAAGCCCCACAACGTGATACTGCTGCTGATGGGCATCGTCCTCACCGTCAGCACCGTGGCGCCCATCGTGGCCATCGTGGAGGACACCTTCAAGATACACCCGGGCACCATCGACGCCTACCTCACCGGCAGGCCCTCCGGCTACACCGTGGCCAACTATGTGGACCTGTTCACCAGCCGCATGGCGAAGACCAACCTGTGGACGCCGCTTCTCAATACTGTGTATCTGGCAGTGGGCACGTGCCTTGTGTCCATCCTCTACGGCGGCGTGTTCGCCTTTCTGGTGACCCGCACCAACATGGCCTGGCGGAAGTATTTGAGCTCCATCTTCATCTTCCCCTACATCATGCCCCAGTGGACCCTGGCGGTGGTGTGGCAGCACATGTTCAACTCCAACGCCGTCACCGGCACCTCCAACGGCCTTTTGGCCGCCACGCTGGGCGTCGCCATGCCCAAGTGGTGGTGCCAGGGATTGTTCCCCAGCGTGATGGTCCTGGGATTGCACTACGCCCCCTTCGCCTATATCCTCATCGGCGGTATTTTCCGGAATATGGACGCGAACCTGGAGGAGGCGGCCACCATCCTGGACACCCCCAAGTGGCGGACCATGTGGAAGATCACCCTGCCCATGGTGAAGCCCGCCATATTGTCCACCATCCTGCTGGTGTTCGGAAGCTCCATGGGCTCCTACCCGGTGCCCCATTACCTGGGTTTGACCACGCTCTCCACCAAGTACGTGTCCATGAACTCCAAGTACACCGGCGAGGCCAGCATCCTGGCCATCATCATGATGGTGTTCGGCGTGGCGATCATGCTCATGAATCAGCTCTCCCTCACCAGCCGGAAGAGCTATACCACCGTCACCGGCAAGTCCGGGCAGATATCCAAGATCAACCTGGGCAAGCGGGGCCGGTACATCATCGCCCTCATATTGGTGTTTCTCACCTTCTTCACCAGCATCTTCCCCATCGTCTCCTTCGCCTTTGAGACCTTCCTGCCCAACCCCGGCGACTACTCCTTCCTCTACACGGGCAACACGGCGAACCTGACGACCAAGTGGTGGATCACCAGCGAGAACGTGACGGAGAACGGCATGTACGGCCAGAAGGGCATGCTTTATAACTCCACCATCTGGAACGCCTTCAAGGGCACCATGCTGGTCAGCGTATGCTGCGCGCTCATCGCCGGCAGCATCGGCACCCTCATCGGCTACGCCGTATCCAAGCAGCGGCGGAGCAAGTGGGCAAACTACGTCAACTCCGTGGCCTTCCTGCCCTACCTGATGCCCTCCATTGCCGTGGGCGTGGCCTTCTTCATCCTGTTCTCCAACCAGTACTTAAACCTGTTCAACACATACACGCTGCTCATCATCGTGGGCACCATCAAATACATCCCCTTCGCCAGCCGCAGCGCCCTGAACTCCATGCTGCAGCTGTCCGGTGAGATCGAGGAGGCGGCCATCATCCAGGATATCCCCTGGATCAAGCGCATGACCCGCATCATCATCCCCATCCAGAAGTCGTCCATCATAAGCGGCTACCTGCTGCCCTTCATGACGTGTCTGCGTGAATTGAGCCTGTTCATGCTCCTGTGCACCCAGGGCTTCATCCTCTCCACCACCCTGGACTACTTCGACGAGATGGGCCTTTACGCCTTCTCCAGCGGCATCAACCTGATACTGATCGTCACCATTCTGGTGTGCAACGCCCTGGTCAACAAGATCACCGGGGCCAGCCTTGACAAGGGGATAGGAGGTTAAACCATGCCTGAGATAAAATTGGAACACATCACCAAGCGCTGGGGCAAGTTCTACGCCGTGGACGACCTGGACCTGACCATCGCGGACAACGCCTTCGTCACCCTCCTGGGCCCCTCCGGCTGCGGCAAGACCACCACCCTGCGCATGATCGCGGGCCTTGAGACCCCCACCAGCGGCCGCATCACCATCGGCGACCAGGTGGTGTTCGACAGCGATATGGGGATCAACATCCCCGCCAACAAGCGCCACGTGGGGTTCCTGTTCCAGAACTACGCCCTGTGGCCCAACATGACCGTCTACCAGAACATCTCCTTCGGCCTGGCCAACATCAAGGACGACCTGCCCAAGGTGGACTTTGACGCGAAGAACACCGCCCGGCTGGGGGAGATCCTCTCCAACCCCGCCGAGGTGGTGAAGGTGCTGGAGGAGTGCCGGGACAAGAACGGCAAGCTGGAGGAGAAGAAGGCCATCATCAAGCTCATCGACGCCTTCACCATCTCCCAGTACACCGCCAAAAAGCTCTTCGGCTACCACCTGGAGCAGGGCAAGGACGTGTCCGCCGAGGCGGCCAGCCTCAGGGAGAAGGCGGCCGCCGCCAGGAAGAATCAGGGCCTGGACGACGAGTACCGGTTCGTGAAGGATGGGAAGGTGGTCACCGAGACCCGCAAGCTCACCAAGGAGGAGATAGACCTCTCTGTCCGGCGGGTGAGCCGCATCGTGAAGATCGGCATGTTTATGGACCGCTACCCGGCGGAGCTGTCCGGCGGCCAGCAGCAGCGCGTGGCCATCGCCCGGACCCTGGCCCCGGAGCCCGCGGTGCTGTTCATGGACGAGCCCCTCAGTAACCTGGACGCCAAGCTGCGCCTGGAGATGCGCTATGAGCTGCAGCGGCTGCACGTGGAGACCGGGTCCACCTTCGTGTACGTGACCCACGACCAGATGGAGGCCATGACCCTGGCCACCCAGATTTGCCTTATCAACAACGGCGTGCTGCAGCAGTACGACGTGCCCCTCACGGTCTACAACCGGCCCAACAACCTGTTTGTGGCGGACTTCGTGGGCAACCCCTCCATCAACTTTGTGGAGGCCCGGGGCGCCCAGAAGCCGGACGGGACCGTGGAGCTGACCGTCTTCGACGGCCGCAAGGCCGTGTTCACCCCCAAGGAGAAGGTCGATCTTGATGCCTGGTTCAAAGAGCGGGACGAGGCCGAGGCCGCCGCGGCGGCGGAGCTGAAGCGCCGCAGCGCCGAGAAGAGCTATGTGGAGAAGGGCAACAAGGACGAGACCTTCCGCTACCACATCGCCAAGGTGGAGGAGGACGATTTCTCCCTGCAGGAGGAGCCCATCCTCACCAACGAGGACCTGGTGCTGGGCATCCGGCCGGAGTTCATCCACATCGCCGGAGAAGGCGGTCTGGACGGGGAGATATACGGCGCCATGCCCACCGGCATGGAGTCCACCGTGAAAATCAGGGTGGACGACTTCCTGCTCACCGGCGTGGTGTTCGGCAGCACCCTCTTCACCATCGGCGAGAAGGTGAAGCTCTCCATCGGCGGAGACAACATCATGCTCTTTGACCGCAGGAGCGGCAAATGCATCGCCTTCGGCTCCCTCCAGTGCTGAGGCCAGACAACAAAATACCCGCCGGAGGCGACGCCTCCGGCGGGTTTGTCATATCCGGGGTCTATTCTAATTTATCGCCCTTGAAGTATTCCTTGGTGAGCCGGAATACCATGCCGGACAGCAGGGCCACGGCGATGAGGTTGGGGATGACCATCAGGCCGTTGAAGGTGTCGGAGATGTCCCAGAGAAGCCCCAGGTCCACCGTGGCGCCAAGGATGGCCACCAGGGAATAGACCACCATGAAGGGGCGGATGACCTTCGTGCCGAAGAGGTACTCCATGAACCGGGCGCCGTAGAGGCCCCAGCTGATGATGGTGGAGAAGGCGAAGCAGATAAGGGCGATGGCGGTGTAGGCGGTGATCCAGCCGCCGTAGCAGGCGGAGAACCCGCCGATGGTCAGCTCCGCGCCCGCGCTCCCGCCGTAGGGGACGGTCACGCCGCTCAAGAGGATGACCAGGGCGGTGAGGGTGCAGATGACGATGGTGTCGGCGAAGACCTCGAATATGCCGTACAGCCCCTGGCGTACGGGGGAGGAGGTGTCCGCCGTGGCGTGGGCGATGGTGCCGGTACCCAGGCCCGCCTCGTTGGAGAAGATGCCCCGGGACACGCCCCGGCGCATGGCGATAAAGAAGCTGCCCACCACCCCGCCGGTGAAGGCCCTGGGCCGGAAGGCGCCCTCAAAGATGGCGGCGAACACCGCCGGGACCTGCTTTATGCGGAAGCACACCACGCCTAGGGAGAGGATGATATAGAGCAGCGCCATGAAGGGCACCAGCCTTTCCGTGAACCGGCCGATGCGCCGGATGCCCCCCAGCAGCACCAGCGCCACGCCTAAGGCGATGACGATGCTAAAAATGAGGTCATACTTGTGCGCGTCCTCGGGGAAGATGAGGTAAAGGTCCACCAGGGCCTTGTCGATGGCCGTGATGATGGCGTTCACCTGGGTGGCGTTGCCGGTGCCGAACACGGCAAAGACCCCGAACAGGGCGTACAGCACCGCGAGAAACCGCCATTTGCGCCCCAGGCCGTTTTTGATGTAGTACATGGGCCCGCCCACCCAGTCGCCGGCGGCGTTGCGCTCCCGGTAATGGACCGCCAGAACCACCTCGGAGAACTTGGTGCACATGCCCAAGAGGGCGCTCATCCACATCCAGAACACCGCCCCCGGCCCGCCCAGGGCGATGGCCCCGGCCACGCCGGCGATGTTGCCGGTGCCCACCGTGCCCGCCAGAGCCGTGCACACCGCCTGGAAGGGGGTCATGGACCCGTCGGCGGCCTCTTTTCTCTCAAAGAGGCGGCCAAAGGTGTGGCGGATGGCGTAACCAAAGCGGCGCAGCTGCACGAAGCCCGTGCCGAAGCTGAGCCAGAGGCCCACCCCCATGATGCATATCATGGCGGGCACGCCCCATATGAAGCCGTTGACGGCGGAATTGATCTTCTCGATCCAGTACAGCATGAACGCATACCTCTCTGCGGGCTTTATAAACCATATGCGGCCCGACAGGCATTAATACAATTGAATAGATCAATTATACAATATTATGACCTTCCGCGCAAGAGATGTTCGTGCCGGATATTTTACGTGGATTTTACACGGGAGGGATGGCGCGGCGGCCCTTCCTGCGGTATGATGGCAGCAGAGAATAACGATGGGAGGGAAGCGCGTGAGCCTTATCTACTGCCTGGAGGACGACGAGGCCGTCCGGGGCCTCATTCTCTACACCCTGAACGGCGCGGGCTTTGAAGGCCGGGGCTTTGCCGAATCCGGCCCGTTCTGGGCCGCCATGGCGGCGCGGACGCCCCGGCTCATACTGCTGGACATCATGCTCCCCGGGGAGGACGGCATGCAGGTGCTGGCCAAACTGCGCCAAAAGCCCGCCTGGGCGGCCGTCCCTGTCATCATGACCACAGCCAGGGGCACGGAGTATGACAAGGTGGCGGGACTGGACCTGGGGGCGGACGACTACCTCGTCAAGCCCTTCGGCATGATGGAGATGCTCTCCCGCATCAGGGCGGTGCTCCGCCGGGCGTCAGACCCGGGAGAGGCGGATATTCTGCAGATAGGGCCCCTCGCGCTGAACGACCGGGAGCACACCGTCGCCGTGAACGGGGAGAAGGTGGCGCTGACCCTGAAAGAATATGACCTGCTGCACCTTTTGATGACGGAGCCGGGGCGGGTCTTTGGCCGGGACGCCCTGCTGCGGGCCGTGTGGGACACGGACTATGCCGGGGAGACGAGGACCGTGGACGCCCATGTCCGCTCCCTGCGGGCCAAGCTGGGTCCCGCCGGGGACTACATCGGCACGGTCCGGGGCGTGGGTTACCGGCTGGAGGAAAAGCCATGACGAAAAAGCTATTCCACAGCCTATGCTTCGTGGCCATCGCGGTGTTCCTGGCCTCGGTGGCGCTGATCATGGGGGTGCTGTACGGCTACTTCTCCCGTATCCAGCAGACCCAGCTTCGCATGCAGACCCAGCTGGCCGCCCAGGGGGTGGAAAAGAGCGGCCTGGACTATTTTGCCGGCCTGCCTGTGCGGGACTACCGCATCACCTGGATAGGCGCGGACGGGAAGGTTCTATACGACACCGCCGTGGACGCCGCCGCCATGACGGACCACCAGGCGCGGGCGGAGGTGCGTGAGGCGCTGGCCAGCGGCTTCGGCCAGGACCAGCGCCTCAGCGCTACCTTGACGGAGCGGATGCTCTACGCCGCCCAGCGGCTCAATGACGGCACGGTGCTGCGTCTCGCCATCGCGCAAAGCTCCATCCTCACCATGCTCCTGGGGGTGGGCCAGGGGGTGGCGGCGGTGATACTCTTAGCGCTGGCGCTGTCCGTATTCCTGGCCCGGCGGCTGTCCAAACGGATCGTGGCGCCCCTCAATGAGGTGGACCTGGACCGGCCCATGGAAAACCCGGGCTACGAGGAGCTGACGCCCCTGCTCCGGCGGCTGGACGCCCAGCAGCGGCAGCTGAAGATACAGAGCGCCCAACTGGAGCTGGACGCGGCGGAGCGGGCGGAGGCGGAGGCCATGCGCCGGCAGTTCACCGCCAACGTCTCCCACGAGCTGAAGACCCCCCTGCACGTCATCTCCGGCTACGCCGAGCTCATGCAAAACGGCATGGTGAAGCCTGAGGACGTGGGACCCTTCGCCGGGAGGATATACGACGAGGCCCGGCTCATGGGCAAGCTGGTGGAGGACGTGATCAGCCTGTCCCATCTGGACGAGGGGGCGGGGGACATGCCCTTCGAGCCGGTGGACCTGGCCGATGCGGCCGCCTCCGCCGTGGAGAGCCTGCGGCCCGAGGCGGAAAAGGCGGGGGTGGAGCTGGCCTTCACCGGGGAGGCGGCCCCCATGGAGGGCATCCCCACGCTGCTGCACTCCATCGTGTTCAACCTGTGCGAGAACGGGATAAAGTATGACCGGCCCGGCGGCCATGTGGCCGTGTCGGTGGAGAAAACGCCAGCCGGAACGGTCCTTACGGTCCGGGACGATGGCGCCGGCATCCCTCCGGAACAGCAGGAGCACGTGTTCGAGCGCTTCTACCGGGGGGACAGGAGCCGGTCCAGGGACGTGCCCGGCACGGGGCTGGGCCTTTCCATCGTCAAGCACGCCGCGGCGGTCCACGGGGGCAAAATAGATCTCAAGAGCGCCCCTGGGAAAGGCACGGAGATGACCGTCACATTCCCCGGGTGACGGGCGGATTTCATCTTTACAAACGGATAAGGCCATGGTATAATTTAGTAAAAGTACACAAAATTATATCAAAAGTTCGATGGATGCTTTTGCAAAATGTAGACATCCTTGGACAAAAAACATCAAACAGGAGCCTGCGAATAAAAAGTCAAGCCCAAAATGAAGAAAAAGTGCAGGTAAGGAAGGGGCACGACAAAAAGGCTGGCGAGAGCCAGCCGGGACAGCAGATATAAACTTTAGGGCAGGATAATAGCCGAGCGGTCGTAGCTGTTCCAGTCCAGCCTTTGGCCGCAGCGGTCACAGTAGTTCTGGTACTCGCGCTCCAGTGTGCATCCACAGCCAGGGCAGACGGGATACGTCATCAGTCCATGGCAGGTATGAAAACAGCGGGTGAAAATAACGGACATTGGGATGCTGCGCATATCAGCTTTCACCAGTACCGGATAGCCCAGCAGCTCGTTAGGCGATTTCTCAAAGCCAGTACAGATGTTCTCAAGCACAGTAATGGTAGGCGAGGATTCCTTTCGGACGATACGCCCGAAGTACCGCGGGCTCACCCCGCACTTCTCGGAAGCAGATTCATAGCTGAGGCCATTGGTCCCGCATAGCAGTAGCAGAGAGGACGAGAGCTTGTCTGGAAACATCAAAAAAGCACACTTTCTGTCTAAGATGTTTCCAGGGTAGATGGTAGGTTTTGCTAACTCAAGGACATATAGTTCCTTGACTTTCCTGCTCGGCCAGGTATTCCTTGACCCTTGCGTAATAGATACGCAGGAACTTGTTGGCCCCGGCAGTCATGTAGACGTAGAAGGGTTTTCCCTCTGAGCGTTTTTTGTTCAGGAACTGGTAGACGGGCTCGTTCTCCGGCGCCAGGCGCAGATATATGGACATGACCTGAAATAGCGTCTTTCTCAAATGAGGTGAACCACGTTTGGTAGAGGGGTTGCTCTTGGTCTGCTTCTTCCCGGACTGGTCTACCTCGGGATCAATGCCGGCGAAAGCAATGAGAGAGCTTCTGCGGGGAAAGTTTCTCACGTCTCCAATCTCGGCCATGAGTTGAGCGGCTGTGACCTCGCCAACGCCGTACATGGCGTTCACCACAGGATATTCCGGCAGTTGCTTTGCCAGACGGATCATCTCCCGCCGCACACCGGCAAGCAGTTCGCCGGCGGAAGTAAGCTCCCTGGCGGCAGTCTGGATCAGCAACTTAGTGTTGTCGTTCTTCGGGAGCGTGGTGACACAGTCCTGCGCAGCGGAATATATGTTGGCGGCTTTGCTGTCGGAGAAATTGTAGCCATGCCGCTTGCACCACTTGCGGTAACGCTCGGTGAAAGCGTTTTTACTCACGCCGGCCACACATGCGGCATGCCAGAAGGTAGTGACAAAATCCACCCACTTCAGATGCCCGTCCGCCCGTTCCGGGCTGGAGAACAGTTCGTTCACGCCGGGAAAGACCTTGTCGCAGAGGGAGATGAGGTTGTTCTGGAGCGATACGCCCATCTTCGTGTACAGGTCATACTGGCGGCTGCAGATCTTCAGTTGTTGTCTTACGGCGTCCATGTGTGTATATTCTCGCAAATCTACCCAATGGTCAAGAGCGAATTGCGCTATCTTCCTGGCGTCCTTCTCGTCGGTCTTTACCTTGCGGACCGTTCCGCCGGTACTGTAGCCATAGATCATGAGAGGATTTACCACACTGACAAAGATACCGTGCTCATGTAACTGGGCCGCAATCGGCTCATGGTATCTGCCGGTGGCCTCCATGACCACCCTGGTATCCCCGCCGAGAGACAGGATGCGGTGAGCCAGTTCTTTCAACTCTGGACCACTGTGCCCTACATCTTCGGGGGTCATTACCACTTCTCCCATAGGGCGGAGGATAGCCACCGTGCTTCTGCCCTTGGATACGTCAATACCGACTGCGTTCAACTCTGTTACCTCCTCAAAGATAGAATACTGGCGACCGCTTTACTCATTGCCTGTTCAATCTCCTGGGCCGTGACACGAACGCACCGCATATACGGTGGGACAACCTGCGCAAATCGAATGCTGCGAATGAGAGAGGCGGCTGACGGACTCCATTTCGGGCGCGTTAGCCCTTGGTAAGATGCGTCAGGCCATTACTCCCCCATTCTACAGCTTCGGCTTTGAGTTGGCAAAACACGGCTGGCTGCCGTGTCCCTTGCCGCAATCTATATTGTAGGAGGGTCTTATCATGATCGTTGGACTGCCGAAGGAGATAAAAAACAACGAATTCCGCGTGGGGCTGACCCCCGACGCCGTGGGGGAGTATGTGCGCGCGGGCAACACCGTGTACGTGGAAAAGGGCGCGGGCCTGGGCGCCGGGTTTGAGGACGCAGAATACGAGGCCGCGGGCGGAAAGCTGCTGGACAGGGCGGAGGACGTCTGGGCCAAAGCGGACATGATCGTAAAGGTGAAGGAGCCCCTGGAGAGCGAGTATAAATACTTCCGGGAGGGGCTCATCATCTACACCTATTTCCACCTGGCCGCGGACAAGGCGCTGACCGAGGCGCTCTTGAAGAGCAGGACCACGGCCATGGCCTACGAGACCATCCTGGGCCCCGGGGGGAAGGGCCTGCCCTGCCTGTACTGCATGAGCGAGATCGCCGGGCGCATGGCGGTGCTGGAGGGGGCTAAGTACCTGGAAAAGACCTACGGCGGCCGGGGCGTCATGCTGGGGGCCGTGCCCGGGTGCGACAAGGCGGACGTGGTCATCATCGGCGCCGGCAACGCGGGCATCAACGCCTGCCGCATGGCGGTGGGCCTGGGCGCGAGGGTCACGGTGCTGGACATCAACCACCAGCGCCTGGCCTATCTGGACGAGGTGTTCGGCACCCAGATAACGACGCTTTATTCCAGCCGGGCCAACCTCCTGAAGGCCCTGCAGAAGGCAGACCTGGTCATCGGCTGCGTCATGCTGGCCCCCGGCCGGGAGTGTGAGAAGCTGGTGCACCGGGAAGACCTGAAGCTCATGAAAAAGGGCGCGGTGCTGGTGGACATCGTCATCGACCAGGGCGGCTGCTATGAGACCAGCCACCCCACCACCCATGCCGACCCCGTCTACGAGGTGGACGGCATCCTCCACTACTGCGTGGCCAACATCCCCGGCAGCGTGCCCCGCACCTCCACCGAGGCGCTGGTGAACTCCACCCTGGCCCATGGGGTGCAGATCACGCGTCTGGGCCTTGAAAAGGCGTGCCTCGCCGACCCCTGCCTCATGAGCGGGCTCAATACCTACAAGGGCAAACTCACCTTCCAGGCCGTGGCCGAGGCGCTGGACATCCCCTATGCGGACCCGGCGGCGCTGATGAAATAAGCGGCAATATGGGACGGGGAGGCGCTTTTCGTGCCTCCCCGCTTTTTTATGCGCAAATGGGGGGTGACGGGCCCGGCAGGATGTGATATAATAAAGAAAATAAAAAAGAAAACAAAAATTTTTTCACATCCATTAGCCCTTTTCCCTCGCTGGGCCGTATAAAGAGACAGAAACCAAAAGGAGGCACGAACATGTCCGACAAGAAAGATAACAAGACCAGCCAGGAGCTGGCCGACGAGGCCCTGGACGCCGTGTCCGGGGGGCTTTACGGGAGCGACGAGGAGGTCATCTGCGCCAAATGCCACAAACCGATAAAGAAGCTGCAGGCCACGGTCATTGATAGCCTTTACTACTGCTCCACCTGCGCCAACGATCCCACGGGCGCGAAATCAGTGATGCTCACCAACTGAATGCCCGGAAAGCAAAGAAACGGGGCGCGTGCTATGTGCACGCGCCCCGTTTCTTTATCGTTCAGCACAGCGGCGCGAAGATGCGAAGCACCCCGTCCGTGAGCCAGTGCAGGAAGCCTTTGTCGATGTTGTCCGTCGTACGCTCCCGGCACTTTTCCAGCGTGGCCAGATAGTCCGCCTTCAGGTCCTTGAGGAGGGAGGCCTTGTAGAACAGGGAGTTGTTCTCAAAGTGCAGGAAGAGGCTCCGGTAGTCCAGATTCACCGTGCCCACCGAGCACAGCTCGTCGTCCACCAGGCTCGCCTTGGCGTGGACGAAGCCGGGGGTGTACTCATATATCTTCACCCCCGCCTCCAGGAGCACGGGGTAGAAGCTCCGGCCCATGCGGTAGACCAGCTTCTTGTCAGGGATGCCGGGCATGATGATGCGCACATCCACGCCCCGCCTTGCCGCCCGGACCAGGGCCCCCAGCAGGGCGTCCCCGGGCATGAGATAGGGGGTGTAGAACCAGGCGTAGTTTTTGGCCTGGCTGAGAAGGTCTATAAACAGCTCGTTGGACACGGCGTAGTTTTTGAGGGGCGAATCGTAGTAGCTCAGCACCAATCCGTCATGGGCCGCGCCGGGGGCGGGGGCGGGGACGGGCGGCGGAGCGAGGAAGTCATCCGGCACCGGGTCGTCGTGGGCGAAGGCGTTCCAGAAGGCGGCGAACATGCGGGTATAATTGCCCACAGCCTCGCCGGTGAGCTTGAAGCCGATGTCCTTCCAGTGGCCGAAGCGCTCTATGTGGTTGATGTACTCGTCCGCCAGGTTCACGCCGCCGGAGAAGGCCACCTTCCCGTCGATGATCAGCATCTTCCGGTGGTCCCGGCAGTTGAGGGTGCCCTTGATGAACAGCAGGGGGTTGAAGGGGGCCACCCGTATGCCCTTCTTCGCCAGGGTGCCGGCGTTTTTCCAGGAGTAGGTGCCGATGCTGCCCAGGTCGTCGTAGAGCACCCGCACGTCCACGCCCTGGGCGGCCTTTTTGGCCATGATGTCCACCATGGAATCCCACATAAGGCCGTCCTCGAGAATGAAGTACTCCACGAAGATGAACTTCTCCGCTTTCTCCAGCTCCTCCAGCATCACGGGGAACATGTCGTCGCCGAGGGGGTAGTAGACGGCGGAGCGGTTCACATGCAGGGGAAAGCCCGTGGCGTCCTGCACGGTATGGAAGGTCTGGGCCGCCCGGGCGTCGCCCCCGGCCAGAGCCTCATAGAGGGGGGCGGTGTCGTCCGGCCATGCCGGCAGGGGCTTGGCCTCCGCCAGCTTTTTCTGCAGGGGCTTTGTGGTGCGCTTGTTGCCGAAGAGAAGGTACAGCAGCGCCCCCGCCAGGGGGAAGGTCAGCACCAGCAGCAGCCATATGATCTTATAGGTGCCCTCGTCCTGCTTCGTGATGATGTACAGCACCAGCAAAAAGGCCAGGATGGACAGCGCAAAGCTGATGATCCCCGCCCAGGGCTTCAGCCAGGAAAACAGCACCGCCAGCCACAGCGCCTGCAGCAGCACGGCGGGGAGGATGGTGAGCACGCGTCGAAGGATCTTGTTCATGATATCGCCTCCTGTCCCCATTTTACTCCCTTGTCCCGGTTTTAACAAGCCCGGATAGGGGGAAACCTATCGCCGTCTTGCGCTCGGCGGGCGGCGGTGATACAATAGAGGCCGCGCGTATGCGGGGGAGGTGACAGCCATGGAGAAAGTGAAGACCGGCCGGGAGGAGATGTTCGAGACCATGCCCGTGCCCCGGGCGGTGTGGACCATGGTGCTGCCCGCGGTCATCAGCCAGCTCATCGTGCTCATCTACAACATGGCCGACACCTTCTTCATCGGCCGTACCAACGACCCCTGCATGGTGGCGGGGGCGTCCCTCATCCTGCCCCTTTTCAACATCACAGTGGCCCTGGCGGGCCTCGCCGGCGTGGGGGGCGGGGCGCTCATCTCCCGGCTTTTGGGCCGGCAGCAGCCGGAGGAGGCAAGGCGGGTATACAGCTTCTGTGTGTGGCTCACCCTGGCCGTGTCGGCGGCGTTCTCTCTCGGCACCCTCGCCTTCATGCGCCCGCTGATGGGCCTTCTGGGCGCGGGGGAGGATACCTACGCTTTTGCAAGCTCCTATGCCTTTTTCGTCATCGTCTGCGGCGGGGTGCCCACGGTGCTGTCCAACACCCTGGCGACCCTCATCCGGAGCATCGGCGAGTCCGGGAAGGCGGGCTTCGGCATCACCATGGGGGGCCTCGTGAACATCGCGCTGGACCCTCTTTTTATGTTCGTGCTGCTGCCCCGGGGCCATGAGATCATGGGCGCCGGCGCGGCCACGTGCCTTTCAAACTGCATCGCCTGCGGGTATTTTATCATCGTGATAAAAAGGATGAAGGACAGCCGGGTCCTGCGGCTGGGAAAGCCCACGGCGCTGCCCTCCAAGGAGAGTTTGAAGTCCGTGTTCGCGGTAGGGCTGCCCTCCTCCATTACGTCGCTTTTATTCGACCTGGATTACATCGTCATCGACAGGCTCATGTCCGCCTACAGCGACGTGGCCCTGGCGGCGGTGGGCATCGTCCTCAAAGTGGAGCGGCTGCCCCTCAATACCGGCGTGGGGATATGCCTCGGCATGACGCCCATCGTGGCCTACAACTTCTCCGCGGGCAATTTCCAGCGCATGAATGCCGTCAAGCGCTATTCCCTGAAGATCGGTCTCATCTGCGCGGCGGTGAGCATTTTGCTCTATGAGCTCTTCGCCGGTCAGATCATGCGCGTCTTCATCCGGGACGCCGAGACCGTGGCCCTGGGCACGGGCTTCCTGCGGGCGCGGATACTGGCCACGCCGCTGATGTTTTTGAGCTTTTTCCATGTGCACCTGTTCAACGGCTTCGGCGAGGGCGGGCACGCCCTCTTCCTGGGCGTGGTGCGCTGGCTGGGGCTCAATATCCCCATGCTGTTTTTACTCAACTGGCTCTTTGGCATGAACGGCGTCGTCTGGGCCCAGGTCACGGCGGACGGGCTCAACGTGCTCCTCTGCTTCGCCGTCTATCACAGGTACGCCAAAAAGGCGTTTCCCAAGGGAGGATAGACCATGTTCGGAAAGAGGAAAGGACCCAGGTTCGACAGGACCGGCAAAGAGCCGGTCATCCGCGCCAGCATATGCACTGGCGAGAAGGTGGCCGGGTACCGGGAGACCGCCACGGGCCGCTTCGTGGAGGTCATGCTGATACGTAATGACGCCGATTTGGAGCAGTTTCTGCGGGACTATGGCTTCGACAAGGGCGAGATAAAATACGAATGGTGAAAAACCCATAATGAGAAAACCACCCTGCCAATGCGGCAGGGTGGTTTTCATGACTCCATCTGTTTGCCGAGGAAGCCGGAGACGGTGGTGGCCAGCTTCAGCTCCGTGTCGCCGGCCTTGACGCCGTCGGGCCGCTCCAGGAACACCACGCAGCCCAGCACGTCTCCCTCCGAGAGGATGGGCACGGCCACCGCCGCGGCGGGGCCGTCCTCCCCGTCCGTTACGGGCAGAGCCTTGGCGCCCGGCTCCGCCCGGTAGGGCCGGCGGGCCTCCATGAGCTGCTCAAGCTCAGAGCTGATGTGCCGGTCCAGTATCTCCTTCCGGCCCTGGCCGGCGGCGGCGATGACGCTGTCCCGGTCGCACACGGCGGCGGTGTAGTCCGCGGCCTTGTGCATGGACTCGCATATCTGCTCGGCGAAGGAGCTCAGCTCCCCCATGGGGGAGTACTTCTTGAAGATGACCTCCCCGTCCTTCTCTGTATAGATCTCGAGGGGGTCACCACCACTGATAACGTTGACGCCAAAACAGGAATTTATCAGCAATATGCTGCATTTGGCAAAGAGAATTTGTGGAGAGTGACGAAAACGGCGAGCGATGAGATGAGCGATGTATTGTCTCTCAGAGAAAAGCGCGTTATAATGGCGGCGGGAAGTACATAACTCTGGCGATCATGGTGCCAGAGGAAACGCGAGCAGCATTATGGAGCAAAGGAGGGGCATGTCTTGACGATATCTCAAATCATGGAAAAGATGATCAGCGGTTCCAATGGGAATATCCATGACATCGAACATCTGACCCACGTGTGGACATATGCCAGGACCATTGGAGAGCTGGAGGGGCTGGACGGGGAGACGCAGTTCATCCTTGAGGTGTCGGCCATCACCCACGACATCGCCTGTCCCCTGTGTCGGGAGAAGTACGGCAGCGCCAGCGGGAAACGTCAGGAGGAGGAAGGCCCTGCGCTGGTTCGGGCTTTTCTGGCAGACACGGACATGACGCCGGCACAGATCGAGCGGGTGGCGTACCTGGTGGGGCACCACCACACACTCCATGACATCGATGGACTGGACTATCAGATCCTGATCGAGGCAGACTACATCGTGAATGCCTGCGAGGGCGGGTACGATAAAGAGACTGTCAGAGCGTTCATGGAAAAGTTCATGCGGACCGGGAGCGGACGACGCTTGGCCCGGGCCGTGTTCCAAATTTGAAAGACGCCGGAGGGGAAATGTGAGGTGTCCTATGAAGAACGAGCAGCCTCCTTTTGAGATCACGAATAAGATCGTGGACCTGGTGGCCCAGGTGGCGGAGCTGGCCGGGCGGCTCTCCGTCTCGGACAGGCTCTCGGCTGACCCGGTGCTGCGCCGGGCCAATCGCATCCGCACCATCCACGGCTCCCTGGCCATCGAGCAGAACACCCTCAGCCTGGAGCAGGTGACGGCGGTGCTGGGTGGAAAGCAGGTGCTGGCCCCGCCCAAGGATGTGGCGGAGGTCAAAAACGCCTATGAGATATACGAGCGGCTGGACGGGCTGGACCCCTATTCCATAGACGACCTGCTGACGGCCCATGGGGTGATGACTCGGGGGCTGATGGAGGAGTCCGGCGTGTTCCGCTCCCGGCCGGTGGGCGTAGTGGACCAGACCGGGCGGGTGGTGCATCTGGGCACGCTGCCCCAGTATGTGCCGGAGTCGGTGCAAAAGCTTCTGGATTGGACCCGGGACAGCGACGTGCATATGCTGATCAAAAGCTGCGTGTTCCACTACGAGCTGGAGCTCATCCACCCCTTCGCCGACGGCAATGGCCGCATCGGGAGGCTGTGGCACACGCTGTTGCTGTCCAGGTGGGCCCCGATCTTCGCCTGGCTGCCGGTGGAGTCCATCATCCATGAAAACCAGCAGGGCTACTACGACGCCATCAACGCCTCCAACGACGCGGGCGAGTCCACGGCATTTATCGAGTTCATGCTGTCGGTCATCAAGTCATCGCTCATGGAGGCACTAGATGAGAGCGATGAAATGAGCGATGAAGCGGCAGACAGGGCCGCTGCCCGCCGGCGGAAGATCGAGGGGTATCTGCGGACCCATGACCATATCAGCAACGCGGATGTGCGTGCGCTGTGCGGCGTGTCCCCCGCCACGGCTAACCGTATCCTGGCGGCCCTGACGGCGGAGGGAGCGCTGGTCAAGTGCCGCGTGGCAAGCCACTGGGCGTATAGAAAAGGCGAGTGAAAAAACCGCATTACGAAAGTACCCTGCCGTGGCAGGGTGCTTTCTTTCAGAGGAAAGTTATTTGCTCATCATAATCTAACAAATTAACAAAAGAGGTCAAATAATCAAACGAAATAAGCAAACAAACTCTTGAAATAATCAAAGAGACTTTCATTATCATGAAAACTGTTTGATTATTTGTTTGAAAAAGTGAAAGAACGTGCCGCAATGTGATTTCATACATTCGACAGACAGCGGATCTCCCTGTATGATGGAGGAGAAAGGAAGTCTGCGCAATGGAAAAGTACAAAGAGGTCAACGGCATCACCTATATGCTTGTGGGGAAATTCTACTTGCCCACTTTGCTGCCGTCCCAGGAGAAGGCCAGTCCCTTGGGCATCTGGGGCAAGCGGCGGTTGGCGTATTTGAAGCAACACCACAGAGAAACGTTCTCATATCTTTTAACCAGCGGACAACTGAACTCTCACCTGGCCTACGCGGATGAACGAGCCAAGGATATGTATTCCATTTTGGTGAAACAGTTTGCGGTCAGCGATGGCGTCACGGAGGACCTGAAGACCAGGGACCGGAAAGCTTGGGAGGGGCGGATGAACAACATCGCCGCCCGCGCACGAAAGCTCGTCTATGACGAGGTGATAAATGTATGAAACGGGGGGAGGCATGGATGTGCCTCCCCCAAAAAGTTTATTAAGCATACTTCACACATTCGACAGGTTGCGGACTTCTTGGTATGATGGAAGAAAAAACAAGGAGGTCTGCGCGATGGAACAGTACAAAGAGATCAATGGCATCGGCTACACACTGGTGGGGGACTACTACCTGCCGAACCTGTTGCCGCACCAGGAGCCGGAGAGGCCTGTGGGCGTGTGGGGCCGGCGGCGGATGGAGTACCTGAAGCATCACCGCAGGGGCACATTCTCCCATCTTCTGACCAGCGGAGGGCTGAACGCCCACTTGGCCGATACAGACGAGCGGGCCAGGGAGATGTATTCCCGCTTGGTGGAGCAGATGGCGGCCAGCGAGGGCGTCACAGAGGAGCTGAAGGCCAGGGACCAGATGGCCTGGGTGGGCCGGATGAACAACATCGCCGCCCGCGCACGGGAGATCGTCTATGAAGAAGTGATATACGTATGAAGAGAGGGAGGCACAGATGTGCCTCCCTCAAAGAGTTTTAGAACTGATTACACGAAAAACGGGCGCTTATATAAGCTCGTTAACTGCCTTTGTGTAAAACCAAATCATAGCATTAATTCAGAATGAATTGGCCTTTACCAATTTTACTCCGGGCATTCTAACCATGCACGAGTAAACACTGTCTTTTTCATTTCCAAATGAATCAAGCCGTTTAGAACTAGCCGAAACATAGATCTGCTTTTTAGCACGAGTTATCCCGACATAGAAGACTGACAATTCATCCAATACTAAGTCTCTAAATTCCTTTGGCAATGGGCTTGGTAAAATGCAGCATCCCTTATTGGGTTGATTAAATCTGCTTTCGCAAGCCTTACAGATATAATAACTAGGAAACACCCAACGTTCAATATCGCCAAGAATCACATAGTCCCATTCAAGTCCCTTCGCTCCATGCACGGTGGACAGTATAACTTGTGAATCGACATACTCCATGGCCTGCTTCAACTGTCGATTTTCAAAAACATCCAAAAGTAACATATACTTATCTTCAGGCAAGAGGTCAGCATAATCAATGGCTACCTTTTCAACAAAGGCATCAAGTAACCTGAGCAGAGAATATACTATTTTATCTTGCTTTTCTGCGTACTGTTTCTTTATTTCGTTGCTAAAAGAAGTAAGAGATCTTTTGTTAATTGATTTATTGCTTTCAAAACGATTTATAAAAACTGCGTGGCACTTGTTATGAAACTCAATGTAGTCTAAATCTTCATCAGTAAACATTCCATAAAAATATGGGATTTTCTTGATGATAAGTTGCTCTTCTACTTTTTCTGAATTTTTTCCACGACTGCGGAATAATAGTGCAATTTTTGAATTTTTCTCTTTCAAAAGATCCTGAACCTTTGAAGTTATTTGATCGGCTTCATCTTGCTGCGTTTTTCCCCAGAATCCTGGAAGAGAAGCTAAGTCATCTTCTGGAATTGCAGGAGCAAAATATGAAGTGGCATTTGCGCGGATATTTCTATCCAATTTTAGCATTTCAGTGTTATCCCGAAAGCGATAATTCTTTGACAGCGTAATTCTAGTCATATTATATTTTTCGGAAGCAATAGACATTATGTCGGGAAGTGCACCTATGAAACCATATATCCGTTGAAGTGGATCTCCGAGAAAAAGTAATTGCGTCTGATCGGAGATAATTGTTTCGAGTAACGACCATGCTATACAGTTTGTATCTTGGAACTCATCCACAACGATTATCGGATATAAGCTCTGATAGAAATTCGCAACTTCAGCATTTGATTCAAATAGCTCCAACACAAATAAGATAATAGCAGTGTGTGTAATGTACCCCAAGGGGAGAAGCTTTTTAATGACAATGCTGTTATATAAGTGGATTTCCTCGCTGTTAGGAATGTGTGCCTCCTTGATAATTGCATCGACTTCCTTAAGGTGCATACTTTCATTACTAGTTAATACTGCTTTAAGAGGGGCTAGTTTTTCTATTTCGGTATCACCAACTGCACGGAATAAATTAATATCTTTTCGCAAAGCATCAGCAATTAGATACCCGTATTTTTTTAGTATCCCTTTACAGAAACCATGATAGTTTGTAATGGTAGCCTTTTCGCTAATTGCTAGCGAACTATTATGGGAACCAAGCAGCGCAGGCAATTTTTCCGCAACTTCTCTTTTGACTTTCAATGCGGCATTTACGCTAAAAGTAAGGCCAAGAATGCGTTTGGGGTTAGGGATCTTACCAGTTGCGAATAAGTAGGCAAGTCGGCTTATCATCGTTGTTGTTTTGCCATATCCGGCAGGTGCTTCGACCATAAGTCTAGACGTATCTGAAAAAATAACTTCAAGTTGTTTATCATCGCCTTCGTGCTTGGCCGCTATTTTGTCTTTGATTATTTTGAGGCTAGTACTAGGCATTTTCTGCTACCTCCAGTGCCCTTATTATTGCGCTTCGGTAGCAAGATGGAATATTCTCCGCAGGTATTATCTCTCCAACACTCCTGCCGAGAAGGACACTCTTCTTTGCCATATACCATGCCGAATACATCGCGCAAAATTCTTCTTCGTCGGTATCGCTTACATCATCTAAACTTTTTGGTGAATAGTTTGACGTATCAATGTTCATCTTTTTATAATGGCTTTGAATGAATTCTAACTGTAAAACTTCCCTCTCTGCCCGCGTATCTACATTGGCTACAATTCTTCTAACTATATCAGTTTTTCCGGCAGCATACAATGTTTTTACTATCTCTATCTCAAAGCATAGTTCTGTTGTGAAGAATTCATCTGGTGCCACAGCATGTCCGCCTTTGACGTCACGATCGTAAATTGCTATGCTTGGAATTGCAAATAATTCAAGCAATCTGCGAGTGGGCCTGATTGATTTTTCACCTTCAGCATTAATGACGCAGATTCCATAATCGTCCAAAGATATGCCCATCTTATCAGCAAAAGCATGAATGCAGCCATATTCTGTAGCGCCTTCGATTATAATAGCGCATTTTGAATAAAAAGCTTCTTTAATCTCAGGAAAATGCATAATCAAATGCTTCTCTTCTTCACTCTTGATGTGACCATTATTACACGTACCGGTGTTCGGTTGAAGTGAATAGCCACTAATCGCGGTTGGTATGTTGTTCCTTTTGTAAAAGCGAATCAAGTGACGGTAGTCACCAGCCAAAGCATCTGTGGAATGCGTTACAATAATTAGTTGGCCATCAATACCATCAATATCAAAGAAGTATTTGAGCAGTTCTACAAATTCATCATCCTTATTACAGAGTATACGCTTGTAATACCCAATTAGAGATCTTTGAAGATAAGGATGAAGATGTACTTCTGGCTCATCAATTGATAAGATAAGCGGCAATAGTTTTTTCCCTGTAGAATCAGTATATAAATAATCTGAGAAGTTGGTTGCTTTACTTTTATATAGTTCCATAATTTGGCACAGAATATTAATAGAGGCCATTGCCATATATTGAACTCCACTGCCGGTAGTTTCGATTTTTCTGTCACCATCAGACAAGTAAAACAGGCTGGTGAGCATCTCGGTCAAATCACGCGAAATGGTTGCCTTAATTGAGTAGTCTTTGAAACTGCGTATTTTTCCAAGATATCCGTTAATGAATTCAATAAGAGAACCAATTTGTTCTTCATTGAGAAAAGAGGAGGTGTTAGCATCATTAAATCTTTCAATTATTGTGCTCATAATAATTCCGACACCCTTATTTGTGTCCAGTCGTAATTCCTTGCTTGGAATAGCGGTTGTTTCGTACTTGAGGAAGTTAATTTTTCTCATTTGACGAGGAGGAATGCTTTCGTTAGAGTCAGCGCAAACAATTGAAGGATATGCATCGGTGATAGCTTGTTTGTATAGAATTTTTATAAGAGTAGCGTCATCGGGCGAAAAGTTATCGCCAAAGAATCCCTGTTCATTAGGAAGCAGTCTAATATCTAATTCAACTTCGATTGGCTTTTCCGAATCGGCAAAATCTGTTTCAACGAACCCTCTGCCATTACAAGCAGTGACTAGCAGTGACAAAAAATTACTTTTTCCAAGGTTGTTTTCTCCAATAATATAGTTGCACTCAGGATTGAGAACAGCTTCAATTCCGTCAATATTCCTGTAGTTGGTTACTTTAACGCGAGCGATTCTCATAATTTCCTCCAAAAGGTGTTATTTCTTATCAATGCCTCAATTGCCCCACACTAAAGATACTGTTTAATTCCAGCAGAAGGTCAGGTGAAAACTCATTTCAAACATATTCATTTTCCAAATTCTTCTAAGGGCTGGATAATAGTTTCCTTTGGAGAACGGACAGCGTTTCCCGATGCACTGGTTGTTCTGGGAAGAATAGCCGCAGACGACCTCATGCGTTTCCATCTCCACGCCGAAGTGCTCTTTTACGAAGTCGATGGCGGTGAGGATGGAGAGGAAGGAGTCCCGCTTGTAGCACCGGGGGCCGCCGATCTCGCCGATGCGGCCAAGAGAGCTTGCGGTCATCTGGTGGGAGAGGGCAAACGGCTCGACGGCCAGGGGCGTGGACTTGGAGATGATGGAGACGAACATGCCGGAGCTGATTCCCGCCCCGCACGCGCCCCAGAAGCCGCAGGCGCCGCCGGGAACGTTCTTGCCGCGGTTCATCATCTCCACCAGGGCGTTGTGCAGGTCGATATCGCCTCCGGCGTTTTTGTAGGCGGTCAGCAGCGCGGCACCCACCATCACGTGATGCTCCGGCCCGTGCATATGGCAAAACGGCATGGCCATCATTTTTTCGATGATCCCGATGGGGGTCTTTTGAGGTCTCGGCCATGCACAGCCCGATGATAGTGTCCAGCCCCCGGGTGTGGCAGTCGCTGCACACGTAATGGCCGTTGACGCACCGGGTCTTGCTCAGCTCCTTCTTGTGGCATATCCCGCACTCCATGAGCACGTCCGCTTCGAGGTACTCCAGCGGCGCCTTGCAGATCAGACATTCTTCCTTCATATAGAACCCCCAATAGCGACCTATGAACGATCGCAGCTATTGTCACTGTATTTCAAACATATCCAGCAGGCGGCGGAAAGTGTCCTGGCCGTCCAGGCAGGTATCGGTCAGCCAGCCTCTTTCGTTCTCCCATTCGGCCAGGCCCCGGTAGTAGTACAGCTTCTTGTCATCCTCGATGAGGAAGGGGACGATGCCATGGCGGAGACACTCCTTGAGGGCGATGAGCCGGCCGACCCGGCCGTTGCCGTCCTGGAACGGATGAATGCGCTCAAACTCCCAGTGAAACCGAATGATGTCGTTGATGGTGACGGCCTCGATGGCCTCATATTCGTCGAGCAGTTTTTTTATGCGGGCGGGAACATCCTTTGGCTTGGCGGTCTCAAGGCCACCGACCATGTTGGGGCGCTTCTTGTATTCGCCAACAGCGAACCACGGCAGAGTGGAGTCCGTGGTTCCCTGTTTCAGGATGCGGTGCAGTTCTTTGATAATGGCTTCAGAGAGCGGCGCCTCCGTCTGGTCTATCACATAGTCAATGGCCCGGAAGTGGTTGACTGTCTCGATGACGTCATCCACAGGGATGGCCTTGTCCACGGCGATGGTACTGGTCTCAAAGATGAGTCGCGTTTGCTCCTCGTTGAGCTTGCTGCCCTCGATATGATTGGAGTTGTACGTCATGCGCACCTGCAGCTCATGGTATATGCCGCCTGAGATATGAGCACTCTTCTCGTCCCGGAGCGTCTGAAGCAGGGCGTTGTCAGAAACGGTCCTGCAGAGCTCCTCGGGAGAGCAGTCCAGATACGCGGCCATCTTTTTGAGCACATGGTCCGCGATCCTCTCCCCGCGGCCGATCTTGGCAACGGTCCGGGAGGATATACCAAGCTGAGCGGCGAGGGCGGTCTTGGTCAGCCCACGCTCCTGTAGCTTTTGGAGCAACCCTGCGTAGGAGAGCACATCATTCACCTCGTTCCTTTACTTATTATATCATAAACGCGAAAAAAGTAAAGGCACGCAGGAGGACAGGAGCCGGTGAACTTGCCAAAAGGGTTGTTATAGTTCAAGTTGAAGGGCGTAAAGTTCAAGAGCGAAAGATTATAGTTCAAATGGTGGGTGATTATAGTTCAAAACGGAGGAGCTTATAGTTCAAATTGAGACAGGCAAGCAATATCATTTACCTGCGTGTGGGCGTATTCCTGGCAGTATAAGAAAAGAAGGAGACGCGAAATGTGCCTCCTTGGGCGCGGCCCGCTTTCTTTTTGGCTGACCGGTTTATGGGACAGCGATGCGCGTAGGATGGGGATACTGGGAGGTGTTTATATGAATCACAAGGTCAGAGCGCTGGTCCAGGTGGAGAAATACGGCCTGTTCGGAAAGAAGAAGGTCTTTGAAGAAAGAACCATCACGGTGGACGGCGAGACGTACAAAAAGATGAAAAAGGCCGAGCGGGACCGCCCCTTCAGCATCGGGGAGATGATGTTCTATGACTTTTTGTGGGACGATGAGGACTGACGGCAGCCAACTTGGCATTGCCGGATAAGCGGCTTTGCGGTAAAATGAAAAGGAGAACTATATATGAGCATCATATTGAGAAGCTATCGCGAGGTTTGGCGGGACGCGCTGCGGGCGGAGGCCGGGCCGGACCAGGTGACGCGCCTGCCCCTGCGCCGGATAGGGGCGAAGGATGGCATATATGTCATCACGGGCGCCCGGCATGAGGAGGCGGCCCGGTATATGACGGAGCAGCTGGCCGCTGTCCCTGGTCTGGCGGCGGAGATCGTCCTGGCCGGCGAGGTGGAGGATATGTTCGGCGTAGCCGTGGACGTGGAGTACCCTGGTGTGAGGGCCGGATAAGGAGAACGACTATGCAGAGATGTCCCTGGTGCCTGATGAACGAGCGGCAGACGCGCTACCACGACGAGGAGTGGGGCGTGCCGGTCCGTGACGACCGCAAGCAGTTCGAGTTCCTTATGCTGGAGGCCATGCAGTGCGGCCTGAGCTGGGACACGGTGCTGCGCAAGCGGGAGACATTCCGCGGCTGTTTTGACGGGTTTGATTTTGATAAAGTGGCGGCCTACACCGACAAGGACGTGGACCGCATCATGGCCGTGCCCGGCATGATCCGCTCCCGGCGGAAGATAGAGGCGGTCATCAATAATGCCCGGTGCGTACAGCGCATCCGGGCGGAGTTCGGCACTTTTTCCGACTATCTCTGGGGCTGGACCGACGGGAAAACGATGCTCTACAAGGGTCATGAGCTGGGGCATATCCCGGCGTCCAATGACCTCTCCGACCGCATCGCCAGGGACCTGAAGAAGCGGGGCATGAAGTACATTGGCAGCGTGACCGTCTACGCCCACCTGCAGGCCTGCGGGATCGTCAACGACCATGTGAAGGAGTGCTTCCGGTATCGGGAGCTGGTGGAGAGTGTGGATGTGGAGCGGGCGGAGGAATGAGCATGCTGCACAACGGGATATACGAACAGGTTATCAATAAGGCGCTGGACAGAGAGCTTGCCACAACAGATAAGATCAGTCAGACGGCGCCTGTTGACGCTGCGGAGGCGGCAAAGGTCCTGGCAAAGTATGTGGCCGCTGTGGTGGAGAAGGGGCTTGAGAATGTCCAGGACAACGGCGGCGACGTAAACTCACAAGTGGAAATGGTCAACCGCATCGTATCCACGATCATCGCGGAGACATCCGAGGGCACATTCGATGAGCTCTCTGTGGCGGAGCGTGCGGAGCAACTTCTCGCGCTCCTGGATAGGCAGAACAGCATGCTCGCCCTGGATGAGAAAGCGGAAATCATCCGGCCTGTGACATCCATCGCGCAAAGCTCCCTTTTCACCGGCGCGGTGCATGAGCCGCAGATGTACACCGAGTTGAAAAAGGAGATCGTCACCAGCGACCGGATCGATATGCTTGTCTCCTTTATCAAGTGGAGCGGCCTGCGCCTCATCATGGATGAGCTTACCGCGGTTACCCAACGCGGCGGCATGCTGCGGATCGTTACCACGTCCTATATGGGTGCCACCGACGTGAAGGCCATCGAGGAGCTGCGGCAGCTGCCCAACACCCAGATCAAGGTCAGCTATGACACGAAGCGGACACGCCTGCATGCCAAGACATATATGTTCTATCGGGATACCGGCTTCACCACGGCCTACGTGGGGTCGTCAAACTTGTCCAACGCCGCCATGTCCAGCGGCCTGGAGTGGAACGTGAAGGTCACGAAAAGCGACCTGCCGGAGACCATCGACAAGATCGCCGCGACATTTGAGAGCTACTGGAACTCCAATGAGTTTGAGTACTACGATGAGGGGCAGAAGGAGCGGTTGGCCCGGGCGCTGAAGGCGGAGAAGTACTTTGACAGCAACAACGCCGAGGCCTATACCCTGGACATTCTGCCATACTCCTACCAGCAGGAGATCCTGGACAAGCTGGATGCAGAGCGTTCCGTGCGGGGCTACACCAGAAATCTTGTGGTGGCGGCCACGGGCACGGGAAAGACGGTCATCTCAGCGCTGGACTATAAGCGGTTTCGCAGGCAGAACCCGGGAAAGCCCTGCCGGCTGTTGTTTGTCGCCCACCGGGAGGAGATCCTCCGGCAGAGCCTGTACACTTTTCGGGCGGTATTGAAGGATGCCAATTTCGGCGAGATGTTTGTGGGCACCTTCCGGCCTGAGAGCATTGACAATCTGTTCATTTCCATCCAGACCTTCAACTCCCAAGATTAAGACATCGCCGGACTTCTACGATTACATCGTCGTCGATGAGTTCCACCATGCGGCGGCCCCGACATACCAGAAGCTGCTCGACTACTACCAGCCTAAAATCCTTCTGGGCCTGACCGCGACGCCGGAGCGAATGGACGGCAAGAGCATCCTGTCGTATTTCAATAACCGCATCGCCGCAGAGATCCGGCTGCCGGAGGCCATCGACCGGAAGCTGCTGTGCCCGTTCCAGTATTTTGGCGTGACGGACACGGTGGACCTGGACCAGCTGAAGTGGTCTGCCGGCGGGTATGACAGAAACGAGCTGTCCAACCTCTATACCCTGAGCGGGATGGTGGCCAAGCGCCGGGCGGACCATGTGGTGTCGTCGCTGCTCAAATACGTCACGGACATCGACGATGTAAAGGGACTGGGCTTCTGCGTGACGGTGGAGCATGCCCAGTTCATGTCGGACTATTTCAATGAGCACGGCATCCCGTCCATATTCCTGACCGGTAGATCCCCAGATGAGGAGAGGCAGACGGCCAAGAAAAAGCTCATTGACGGGGAGATCCGATTTATCTTCGTGGTGGATATCTACAACGAGGGCGTGGACATCCCGGAGGTCAACACGGTGCTGTTCCTGCGGCCCACCGAGTCGCTGACCATCTTCCTGCAGCAGCTTGGCCGCGGCCTTCGCCTGGCGGAGAATAAGGAATGCCTGACCGTGCTGGATTTCATTGGCCAGGCAAACAGGAAATATAATTTTGAGGACAAGTTCTCGGCACTGCTTTCCAATACGACGCGAAGCGTTAGCCGGGAGATCAAGGATGGGTTCGTCTCACTCCCCAAGGGCTGCTACGTCCAGCTGGAAAAGAAGGCGGCGAAATATATCCTGGATAACATCCGGGCGTCCTATGGGAACAGTGCCGGCCTCATCGCCCGGATTGCCAGCTTTGAGGAGGATACGGGACGGCCTCTGACCTTGGCCGACTTCCTGGACCATTACCATATCGACCCGCGCTCCATCTATAAATTTGAGACCTTCTCCCGGTTGTGCGCGCGGGCGGATGTGATGGAGGATTTCACAGAGCCTGCGGAGAAGACCATGAAAAAGGCCTTCCCGCGGCTGGCGACGATCGATTCCCGCCGGTGGATAGTCTTCCTGCTGGAGGTGCTGCCGCGGATAGGCGATGTGGATGTGGCGGCAATGGCGCCCGTCGAGCGGCGCATGATGCAGATGTTCTATGTGAGCATCTGGCTGAAGGCGGCGGAGGACTGGAACAGCGAGGAGGTACGGGCCAATCTCTGCGCCCTCGCGGATTCGCCGGTCATGCTGGGCGAGCTCATAGAGCTTTTGAAGTATCAGTATGATCATATCGACTTCATCGACGCGCCGGTGGATGTGGGCTTCAACTGTCCGTTGGACCTGCACTGTACATATACCCGCGACCAGATCCTGCTGGCGCTGGACTTTATGAAGCCGGTGACTGTGCGTGAGGGCGTGAAGTGGCTGCCGGAGAAGAAGCTGGATGTGTTCTTTGTGACGCTCAACAAGGCCGACAAGGACTATTCGCCGACCACAATGTACAACGACTACTCCATCAACAGCGAACTGTTCCATTGGCAGAGCCAGAGCACAACGGCGGAGAACTCGCCTACCGGCCAGCGGTATATACACCATCGGGAGCAGGGGAGCCGTGTGCTGCTGTTCGTCCGGGAGTTTAAGTCGGACCGGATACTGAACACTGCGGCGGTGTATACGTATCTCGGCACGGCGAGCTATGTCAAGCATGAGGGCTCCCGGCCCATGAACATCACGTGGAAGCTGGACGCCCCCATCCCGGCGAAGTATTTGAAGAAGACCAATAAGCTGATGGTGGGGTAAAACGGTGAAACAATAAACAAAAGATTGAAAAACTGTGTATTCATGATATAATTATTAATTATAATAGGGTTGCTATAGGCAAATTGACGATATGCATCTGGGCAGATACTGTGTCGAGGTATGGAGTAGCAGTTATAGGGGGTGGTGAAAGCCAAATGAAGACAAGAGAAGAACTGTTTTCTGAGTGGCTTTCTGCCCATGCAGTCCCTGGACGCCTATCTGATTATTATATCGCACTAGCAGATGTAGAAGAGCTGTCACACAAGAAAAACCTCTTTAAAGGGCCGATATTTGAAGTGACCGATCCCGTTGTAACAGCCGGGATCGTTCGTGCTGTTAATTCTGACCGCATTTTTAGATTTATTCATAGGCAAAATTATCGGAGCATAACGGAAGTTGCCCAACTGTTTCATAGGTACACTAAAGAGGTAAACAATAGCGATAAGATAGAGACAAATTCAACTGCGAGTCTTCGCGATGAGCCATCTACCGCAAGGCAAGTTTATTCTGATAATAGAATAGAGGAGGAAGACAAGCATTCAGAGGATGCTGCTCAAACTCGATCTATAGAGGACACCATTGAGCTGGATTTTTCGCAGGACACAAGCTTTATCAAAAGGGAACCAATTTCGATTTCTTACTTTGGCGAACGCTTCCCTGCCACAAGCTGGCGGGATCTATATGTTATTGCATGTGAAAAGTTGGCTGATGATTATCCAGGTGATTTTGATGCCATGCTAAAGGATCTTGAGAATCATATTATCCACAGCGTATCATCAGCACAGTATATGTCCAAACCTGCGATTATAAACAATCTATATTGTGTTGAGACAATGAAGAGCACGGCAAATCTCATTGCAGATTTAAAAACGCTGCTAGACAATTGTCGCGTTGATTATGAGAACCTAATCATCTGCTTCAAAAACGATTTGGCAGATGAAGAAGATGTTAAAATAGATGCCTTGACGACTGCGAAGAATGAGGACTGGATCCTCTCTCAACTGCATGCAAAGGATATTACCTACCGTGATAATCGAAGAGCGGATGGTTGCCTTTGGATTGTTGGTGGCCATGAGTTGGAAAGCTTCATAAACGAATGTAAGTGGAAAGGTTACATACTACACTTTAAGCCGGACGGTTGTAATGCTTTTCCGGGAAAACAGGTTTGGTGGACAAAGAGTAAGTCTACCACCAAGGGTCAGGCGTCCCAACAAATGACTTTGAAAGATGGGGATCAAGATCAAACTCCTGCTATAGAGAACAAAACATCTGCAGATGACGAAGCGTTTTTCCAATGGATGGCTGAAAACTATCCCGATAGCGATTTCATTACTATTAGGGCATATTATAAAAGCCTAAATAAATTGCTTGTAGGGCGGGGCATTTTATCGAAGCCGATTGCCACGATCAAAGACGAGAAGGCTATTGCGCGTGCCGAAGCCTGGGCCGATAAGGTAATTAAGGGCGATGAGTTTCGGAAAACGGCTGTTCGGTTACTACAGGAATATAAACAGTATCTGCGTGTAGAAGTTCCTAAGAGTGTTCCTGTCTCTAATACTGGTACCATTACGGAAGCAATAACGGTCGTTCTGCAACAAGCTAAGAAGCCGCTCACTATATCACAAATCTATAATGAAATTGTTAAACAGAATCTATACTCTTTTAACGCCCAGGACCCAGTAAATGTTGTCCGAGAGACGATTGCATATGCATGTGAGGGAATAAACAGGCATAAGAAAGCCAAACACATGTTATTTGGCGTTCATATTATAAACCATGAAGAAAACAAGTATTATCTTCTTGATGAGGCCCCGGCAGATTCAACAATTAAAGAAGATACTTCTTTCATTGAGAACGTTGAAGAAAACATATTAAAATATGATTTAAACGGCGCAACATTTGAAGAGCTTGCCCAGGATACGAATTTCAGTGTGGCTTCTGTGAGAAGAGCTGTGCAAAATTCAGAGAATATTATGGAGCTATCCGGCCGTATTATTCATAGAGATGCGCTCGTAGATTTTGAAATGGGCGCAGAACAGTTCAGTGCTATCCTGGACAAACTAATGATAAAGAATGACGGGTATGTTTCTGCACAGCAGCTTTATGATTATGTTCATGCTGATATGCAGATGTTTTTAAACGATAATGATATTGATGACAAGCAAAAGGTATATGATTTCGCACAATATCTATTTGAAAAAGTGGAGTATAACAACAAACGCTATAGCTTTCAGAATAAAACTCATATTTCCCATGCTGAATCATCTGTTGGGACAATCTATGATGTAATGCTTAATTTTGCAAGAGAACGAGGAGGTTTCTTTCAGGAAGACGACTTGGTTTCTTATATGAAGCAAGTTAAGTTAAAGACTGGAAATCTTCGCGGAATGATGCAGGTTTATACAAAACCTACATTCTTATTTTACGAGCATGATCCCAAAACAACGTATATAACAGCAGAGAGCATTGGGATTGACAATGAGTGGCTTTTACAAGTCAGAAACTCGATGGACTTATTGTTTGAAGATATGGGTGATCATGTAGTGATAAGAGATGTTCAACCGTGGTGGTATGCTATGTTACCTTCATTGCCAGGGGGTAGGTCATGGACAGCGTTGCTTTTGCAGAGCATATTGAGACATTACAGCGCGCAGCTTGGCGCGAGGACCATTTCTCGTCTTGATAGCATGGCTGGGGATACCCTTGATGCAATGATTGTACAAATTGATAGTGAAGTCCAGACTTTTGCTGATGCAGTTGCCGCTGTGATCCTTGATGGAAATATTGAGCAACGAAGCTTTGAGACAGAGCAATTGCGTCAGCTATTAGTTGATCGTGGATTGATTGCTAGAAACGAATTAATATCGAATATGCCAAAAGCATTGGCAAATGATGATCGTTATGCATGGGATGCTGATGGACAACATGTTATTGTAAAATTGTAATCTGGGTATCTTGCATTATTAATCATTGACGGGAGAAGATGCTATCATGTATGGTTATGAATGGACAAAGGAATATGGCATCTTCCATTTGACGGTTGATGCTAAAATCCAAAAAGAAATTCGTCCAGTATTTCATGAGGAATTAGATTTCTTCGGCATGGACAAGTATTGGGATTATCCGAAAGATACGGATAGACCAATATTATGGGCAGAGGGTATTAGACGATACATTCTTAATGGAGTCTGTGTTGCCGAAGCGCTCGGCGGAGGGTTTTATTCTAAACCGGTTATCAAGCGCCTTACAGAGGAAAGGTTAAAGCTTCAAGCAGTTGACACAGATCGGTTATATCAGGTCAATCAGGCTATTATGATGAGCCTGGAGCAAAGAGCTATCGAGTTTATACAAGAACAATTCCTAAAGTACCATAAACAAGGCTTTTCCTTTATATGTGCATTCTCTGGAGGTAAAGACTCTCTAGCACTTTTAGATATTACTGCCAAAGCTCTTGCCCCAAATGACTTTTACGTAGTTTTTAGCAATACTGGAATGGAGTTATCTGATACCCTAGAATCTGTAGATGCAGCAAAAAAACACTGGCCATTGCTTCGGTTTGAGGAAGCCAAATCTCACATGGACCCTGTTGAATCCTGGAATGAATTTGGTCCTCCTGGACGAAGAATGAGATGGTGCTGTGTAGTTCATAAATCTGCGCCAACTATCATTAAGTTACGTGAAATATTGGGAAATTATAATGCAAAAGCTGTAGTGCTTGATGGCGTTCGATCTGAAGAGAGCGCCCGCAGAGCAAAATACTCTGATGTAAGTGTTGGTGCAAAAAACATAAGTCAAATTAATATCAGTCCGCTTAAAGTATGGAATACCGCAGAGCTGTATTGTTACATTCTCAAGCAATCAATTCTTTTTAATAAGGCTTATAGACTTGGACTATTTCGTGTGGGGTGTATGGTGTGTCCTCTTTCATCGGATTGGTGGGATGGTATTGCCAATTCTTACTATCATGATGAAATGCAGCCATTGCTTCAGAAAGTCGAAGAATATGCTAAGCTTAACCGCCCAGATAAAGAAGTTAAAAAGTATATTGAAGATGGCGGTTGGAAAGCACGTATGGGCGGAAGAGGATTACCTAATGGCGGTAATCGTGTAAGCGAGCAAATTCAGAATAATAGAATTTCCTTTTCTATTATTTATCCTTCACAGCAATGGCTTTCCGTCGCTCCTGTTTTGGGTACTATCACAGAACAGAACGACATATCAGGCGTCCAAAATATATATGGCAATAATTATGAGTATCATATCAACCAGAGTGATAGTGTTCTTAGAGTATCATATGGACCGTTCTCTAAGATGGATAGATTTGTTATAGCACATTTGAGAGGCGTCGCGTATAAGGTTGCATATTGTAAGGGGTGTCGCGCTTGTGTTGTTCAATGCCCGACAGGTGCATACACAATTCAACCTGAGGAAAGCATCTTGATTAGACAATCATTGTGTTTGCACTGCGCTAATTGCCTTACATTCACAGATAAGAGCTGTCTATTGGCAAAATCTCTGAGTACAACAAATGTTGGAGGTAACGGTATGGATATGAAAGGACTAAACCCATATCAACATTTTGGGCTTCGTCAGTCATGGATGGAACATTTCATGACTGAGGGCATTCATTGCTTTGAAATGGGTGTTCTGGGTAACCGTCAATACGATGCACTAAAAGTATGGCTAAAAGAGGCTGGCCTTATTGAGAGTAACACAAAGGATAGGGCGCTTTCTTTAACACCACTTGGCATGAAGCTTACTGAGATGGGACCATATAACCCTTTAATGTGGGCAATTGTATGGGCTAATCTGGCCTATAATTCTACAATCAGCAGGTGGTATTGTTTGAACGCAGAAATTGGGGCTACCTATGAAAAAGGCGACCTTGTTGTTATGCTGGGTGATAACGGATCGCTTTCAAGCAGAGAAAATGCAGTAACAGCCCTTGCTGAGACCCTTCGTTATTCTCCAATTGGAGATGGACTCAAACAAGGAATTGCGATAGAATTAAGCAAGAATACATATTCATATTTCAGAGCCGGATGGGACTATCCTCATGCCGTGGCACTGTTGTATACAATATATCAATATGGTGAAAGAACCGGTCGGCGGAGCTTTACATTCTCTGAGATGGTTAATGCTCATAGCAATCCTTCCTCAACAGGCATATCGCCGTCGGATATATATGCGATAGAGATAAACAGCTTTCGTGAGGCAGTTCAAGGATTGGCTGTACAATTTCCCAAGTATATTCGAGTTTCTTTTGTGGCAAATCTTGATAATATCATACTTGAGAACTACACATCATTAGATGTCCTAGACTTGGCAGAAGAGTGAATTGGAAGGAGTAAGTGATCATGCCTAAAGTAAAATACAGCAATTACTTAGAGATCAATCCTGCATTTGAATCTGTCGTAGATTTAGCTGCTGATAAGCGCAATGCCAATTTGTGGCGTGAGTATATTGTTGGCGAAGACATGGATAAGCTTGTTGAACATCTATGTGAATCGCTGGGAAATGAGGCGCCAGATCTTCGTCGCTCCTTTTGGGTTCATGGTTCATATGGAACAGGAAAGAGCTATGCAGGCCTGTTTGTGAAACACCTTGTGGAGGAAAAGCCTGAGGTTATAGATGCCTTTTTGGCAGCGTCTGGACGTTTGTCAAAATACAGAAATAGGTTTGCAAAATGCCGCAAGAATGGAGATTACCTCGTTATCTGGAAAACGGGCTGTACAGGAATCCGCTCCGGAGATATGCTGTTGCTTGAAGCGGAGAAAGCAATTCAAGATGCATTAATTGAAAAATATGGGGACAAAGCCTATTTGGGTAGTAGTTCTCTGATTAATGCTATAAAGGAAAAGCTGGAAGATCCATCGATTAATTGGGAATATGTCTTAGAGACAACCATTCTTAGTGATGATTATAGTACTGTCAAAGAATTGAGACAAAAGGTAGAAAGTGGTGATTTATCTGCCTTAAAAGCAGTTGCGACTGTTGTTAGACAAAAAGGCTATGGGCTGGTCAATAACTTAAAAACCTTTAAAGATTGGGTTGGTGATGTGATCGATGGTAATAATCTTTCAAAGAGTGGTATATTCTTCATTTGGGATGAGTTTACCGAATATGTGACAAATAGCGATGACCATACGGTCATGCAGCAAATATCTGAATTCTGTAAAGAAAAACCGTTATTTATGCTCTATATTGTCCATCGCTCTCAGGAGATGGTGGATAGTATGGGAAAAGATCGCTATCAGATGATAACTAACCGGTTCCATCAGGTTGAATTTCATGTTAGTCCTGATGCAGCCTTTGACTTGATTGCTGGTTCAATTACTACTCGAAATGGGATGGAGGGGATATGGAAAGAAGATAAAACAAGAGTAATAAAGCTTATTCAACCGTTCTTGCCAGATATGTCTGGTATAGATGATAAAATCAGCGAACAAATTGAAATGCTTTGTCCCATGCATCCAATGACAATTCGCCTATTGTCACGTGTGGCTGAAAGCTATGCGGCAGCACAGAGAACTATGTTCCGCTTTATGAAGGATCAGTCCGATAGTGAGCTTGGCTTTGTCGGATATATAAATAAGTATGGTCCTGATGACCAAGCTTGCTGGTTGACCCCTGACTGGCTGTGGGACTATTTCTTTACAAGAGAAAGTGATTTTCGTGATAAGGACACAAAGGCTGCTGAGTATATTCATCATTATGAAGAAAGTCGTCATTTAGTTGAAAGTGATGAAAATGCTCACCGAGTGTTCAAAATAGCTATGCTTCTTTTAGCGGTTATGTCATCGACTAAAGGAGTATACGGAGGAATAAAAGCACATGGTGGTATATCTGCGACAGCTGAGTGTCTGGAAATGTGCCTTTCGGGCGTCATGTCAAAATCGCAGGTCGGCGATCTTCTGACAACGCTTGAAGAGTGTAAGATTATACTCCGTGATGAGGCTGCAAACGGTGTTGTTCGCCTGCAGATGCCATTCCATGGCGGTAACGGTGATGAATTTAAACTTAGATATGACGCAAATGATAAGAAATACACGCGATATCAGATGTTTTCTCGTGATGGCATTTTTGCTCAAGAGGTTGAAAAGAAGGCCTGGGATGAGAATGATGCTGCATTTAAGCGTATGAAGATATGTGCGTGTTGTGCAGAAACAAATTCTATAAAGACGCGCTTAGACGAAATTATTAAAGAACTTGATAAATATCCATATAAACTTGGTCTTCTAATCGTTACTGTCAAAGATGATGCCCAGTATATGACAATTCAAAGCGATCTTGCCAAGCGAGCATCTGAATCTGACGAATCGCGTTTGACTATTGCCCTTATAAAGTCTCCTTTCACAGATGAAATGCGCACGAAATGGCTAACAAGTCTCACAAAGCAGGAAATTGCATTCGGGCGCGGACAAACTGCATCAGGTGGACAGCATAAGATGGAAGCAAATGCTGTTATAGCGACTTGGGTGGGAAGCGCAGTCAGTGGGAGCAAGATCATTGCTTGGAATGGTAGGCAGGTATTCGCAAATCAATATGGAATGCCAAATCTTCGTAAGACTATTCAAACAAATGTTCTTCAAGAGTTGTTTCCTTATGCGCCAGAAACCATCGTTATCACTAATACTGCGTATAAGCCCTGTAATGATTCTGCGCCGACAGCAGGCATAACTCGAGAAAGTAATAACTCCCAGATGAAGAGTGTTCTTAATAGTATGGCAATTGCTGGGGTTATAAATTTCTCTACTATTGACGAAATGGCGGCCGCATCTGGTGGCAAAGCGGCGGATTCGATCTGCGAGTTAGCTCGTTTGATACGTAGTGAGATGGAGTCTGGACAACGGGTTGTCCTGGGTGATTTATGGGATAAACTACAACATAAGCCATTTGGGTATTATAACACCATTGCCTGCGGAGTACTTCTTGGATATGTTTTTTCCTGCTACAAAGATAGTGCTTTTAGCTGGACAGACAATGCCCAGAGCACCCATGTTTTGGGGGAAAACACCCTCAAAACTATGGTTCTGAATATGTGCAAGGGCATAATGACAACAGACTATCTCTCTGCTGGCACCGTGACATTTCAGAACTTCAGACAGTATGCCAAGAGAATTCTTGATCTTACTGACGCACAAATTGCAAATGAAACGGAATGTTGGCATAACATGCGGGAGGCCGTAACAAAAGCGGGAGCTCCTCTGTGGGCCCTGAAGTATTTGCCGGATGAAAAATATGGCGGTGAAGACTTTAAAAACGCCGCGATGAAGATCGCAGATAATCTGCAACTGTTTATTGCTCAAGATAGCGAAAGGGAAAGTGTCATGAGCAATGTGATACAGTTGTTTAACGGGCGTGGAAAGCTTCGGATAACTCTTGAAAAAGCATTTCAAGATAAAAACACGATGAACGCGGCTTTTCGTAAATTCCTATTTAGTGTTTCCCCTGAATTACAAGAGGTCGCTGGTAGATTATGTGTTCAGCCCGAAGAACTAAGCGATAAATTGCATATGGTTATGCAAACAGCAATTTATACCTGGACTGAAGATCAGGTAAAAGAAAAGCTGCCAGATGTTGTTAGTGATTATAACTATTTGGACACGCTAAATGGAATTTTAGGTAAACCATATCATAGTACAGAAGATGCGAGAAAGGACTTGGCAAATCTATTTCAGTTTTTGCGGATTCCTACGATTGCCATTGAACGAAGTGGTGCGAAATGGTATCCTGCATTAAAAATCCTAAAAGAAGTTTCTGTTAATGGAACGTCTCTCATGTCTTCTGATGATAGAATATCTGATATAAAGGTTCTAACTCAGTACGGGCAGAATGCGATGGACTGCCTGCGTGATCCAAAACCAGTGCTTGCAGGTATTCTTGAATCGCGAGGAATTGAGTATATACAGAGTGAATTAGATGCTGTCTATGCTGGGCTGAAGGATTTGAGTTGTGATGCTAGTTTGACCCAATTTGAAAAAGAATTAGATTCGCAGATCGGTCTTATAAGCCAGGCTAGGGACCGTATAAGGCTGAAAGAGTTGTGGCAATCTTTGTCTGGAGAGGAAACCGTTAGAGGTTGGTGCAAAACACACGAAATACCATTGCCTTGGATCGTTAGTAAAGAACAGCAGAAGGCTCTAAAAACAGTGATAGATGTTCAGAATGGAAACCGGGCTCTGGATCAAAATGTCCAAAATGCGATTAGCGTATTAAGCAGCATGGATTCGGCAATTTTGTTTGATAGCAAAATGCAGACCTCAGCCTTTGTCAAAACAGTTGGCGAAGAGTATGCGGCTATAATTGAAGATGAACGCGCGACTGTTATGGCACAGGCAAAAATGAGAATAGGCAATGACTTAAGTTCATGGGATACTTCAGATCTAGTTACCCTTCAAAAAATCCTCAAACATGCGCTTCAGGAGAAAGCAAAAAGAGAGAAACTTGAACTTACGAAACAATGTACTGATAACATGGAGCAAGGAGTTCTTCGTGAACGAGTTAAGGCGTTCATTGAGAAACATCCAGAGTTTTGTGACGACTTTCTAAAGTGAGAGAGGTGTGTACATTATGACCATTGAGCAAGCAGTTAGCTGTCTTCTTAATGAAAAGCAGGAGAAGATTGAGTCTCGTTTTCCCTGCAGAGCCATTATGGTCAAGAATGTTCAACAGTATATTGTGTTGCTCTCTGAGTTGAAGAAGATTCCCGATATTCAGATGATATCATCAGCTGAACTGTTCTCTTCAGGCGATGTAATGCCAAGGTATGAAAATTTGGAGGAACAAGCATATTGGGATCGATGGTTGATTCTGCCTGGAGTAAGTGAATATCTGCGCCTTTTCAGTAAGAGCGAGGCAGCTTCTCAACGGTTCGCTAAGTTGTGGGGCAGTCAAGTGTCGGCCACAAGTAGAGGAAGGATCCTTATTCCACTATGGGGCTGTGAGGCTCAGTGGCATGATAGGACATTGCATCTATGCGATGATATTCGTCGTGAAGAGCATTACTTTGACTGCGTTGATCAAAACGAAGATGAGCAACAGCTTGACATAGTTGTCTTTTCAGGAGATTTTGAACAGTATACTACACAATTAGAAGCGAAATATGGTCATATATGTGCTGGATTACAGGAATGGTATGAGTATTGGGCGGAGCCTGTCGAGATTCTAAATGAACAAGCGATTTTAACAAAAAGGCACATGTCCATACAGCCTACCACTGGCAACATAACCGTTAAGGTCATACGTGATCGTCTTTCTTTTATCAGCGAAGGCCTTTCTGGCGCACGCGATCTGACGGAGGAGGATTGTCCGGAGCAGGCCCAAGCGTTGCTGTTTGATTATTCTCTACATGGCTTTGCTCTTGATAAAGCTATTTTGTCTGCGCTAAATTCAGAGACATTTATAGGGACTGATATCATGAGCAGATGGATCTCAAAAGCGCAGGGGAAAAAACAGTTGGCTATACTCTGGATTACTCGGCATCCTGACGATACATATTTATATTACTGCGTGAATAATTCTTCGTCAATTGAAGATATACCAAATCATATTACGCATGATATTTTTGGCGTGTATAACACACATCCGCATTGGATTAAAGAGAGCCAGGACCTAATAGATTCTATGGAAATTCTCAAGGACGAAAAGTATTATTTAGAACTTGATGAGATACCTGTATATGAAAAACGCTTGGAGTTTCTATCTAGCAACACAAAGAATGATAGAATTTACTTGCTCCGTCTAGTTGGGAGATGGATGCGCGAAGATGCTGCACAAGTATTACTTTCAGAACATCTGCCAAGTGTTTACCCAGAGCTTTATGCTTATCTAGATGGAAGTGTATATGATGATGACCTTGCAGGATACTTTTCTCGCTATAAAGCATATAAACTCGAAAACACTCTTCCGTTAGATGAGGAGCTGTATTTCGCAAGCTTACAACCCGATGATTATGATTACAGATATCCGGTGTTGAGTTCCATGCTTGTGGACAACAGCTTTGTCCTTTGGATTGATGCTCTTGGGGCTGAGTGGCTTCCTCTATTGGTATGGACCTTGAAAACAAGTGGAAATGGAATCATAAAGGAAACAACGGTAGTGCAAGCATCATTGCCAACAGAAACGTGCTTCAACGAGCAATGGAACCAGATGGACGTTCCTTATGACAAATTGGATCGTTTGGATAAACTGGCGCATAAAGGAGTTGTTGACGACCCCGATTATTACACATGTATTGAAGACCAGTTAGCATTTGTCGCTGGGCTAAGTAAGGATATCAATGAACTGGTTAAGAAGTATCAGAGAGTAATAGTCACAGGAGATCATGGGACGAGTAGACTTGCAGCACGATTCTTCCATAGAAGAGAAGGTGAGAGTTTTCCTAAGGGAGCCACCATCTGTAGTCATGGCCGATATTGTAGATTGCCTGATAACGCTGCTGAACTGTTGACTAATACAGTAAATGTCAAAGACAGGAATGGGACTCATTACGCTGTTTTTACTAATTATGACCACTTTAGGCAATCTGGTTTTGCGGCAGGTGCAGACGATGAAAATGCTATTTATGGTGAAGTCCATGGAGGTGCAACTCCAGAGGAAAGACTTGTCCCGGTTGTTGTATTTGATAGTAACATAGAAATTCCGTTGACAGCATCATGGAAATCTGACGTTGTAAAGGTATCGGCAAAGAAAGTAAAAGCAATTCTTGAGTTCAGCCGTCCGGTTAACAGCTTGCAAGCTAAAATCGGGAGCATTGATGGAGTTTGTAATTTGACCGATAAGAAGAACATTTGGAATATCGAGTTTTCAAGTGTTATTCCGAATACTTATAACGTGTTGCTAGTTGCGGACGGGGCTATTGTTCAGGCTGACCCATTGACTGTTAAGCCAGCACTTGGTGGTGGGGAGGGTGATCTCCCTTGAGCAGGAAGAAAGTATGTTGTGATTGTGGAAGGCCTCTAAAAAGGGACGAAGTTGCGTTGACCCAAAAGCTGATTGATGTGGATGCTGAAGATTTATATTGTTTGGACTGTCTAGCTCAATACATTGGTTGCTCAGTTCAAGATTTAAAGGAGAAAATCCAAGAGTTTAAGGAACAGGGCTGCACTTTATTTCTATGATGGGGAGTTAAAGAGATGCTTGAAGATAAAATTAAAGAGATTTTTGCTGATATGGTAGTTTTAAAAGATCCTCAACGAAGCGAATACTTTTCTAATCTCAGCATTCCCTCATATATGCGAGACTGGATTATTATGAAGTTTTCGGATGAGGAAGGGGACGTGGATTACGACAGTGTGCGACGGTATATTAAACGCTACATTCCCAACCGTGAGGACTTTGAGCAATTTAAATTCCAAATGGTTAACGGAGAGACTGTCCAGTTTCTCGCGCGAGTACGTGTCTCTGTAGATGTAAAGTCGGGTAAGACCATGTTTGAGTTGCCAGACTTTGGTGGTTCTCGCGGCGGTGCCGCAGGTGTTGTTTCATATGAAGTCGCAGAGGAATGGCAAGACACACTCTTGCGCGAAAGTGAGAACTGGGGCATTATTACTCTCACCTGGATGATGGAAGGTACTCCATCGAGGCCCAAGGGTGTTATAAGCATGATAGGCTATAAGCCCTTTTGTCCATATAAGGTTAACTTGGACTTTTATAGAAAGGCAAGAAGCGGATTTGATATTCATGAATGGATTGATACTATTATTAGCGCTGTTGACTACAACCCAGATGGGTATAGAGATAGTAATGGAAATATAAGTGAAGAAACAAAACTGTGCTTTTTGAGGCGCCTTCTTCCTTTTGTAGAGAAACGAGTGAATCTTATTGAACTGGCACCAAAGGGAACAGGGAAGAGCTATGTATTTGAGAAGATAAGTAAGCGTGGATGGTTGATAAGTGGCGGTACGGTTTCCAGGGCTTCGCTCATCTACGACAACGCAAAGAAAACTGGAGGGCTTTTAACTCGGTTTGATTACGTTGGGTTTGATGAGGTCCAGTCTATTACGTTTGAACAGCCAGGTCAGATTCAACAGGCCCTTAAGCATTATATGGAGTTTGGTGAAATCAAGGGCTTTGATGCTATGCTCACGGCCGACGCAGGTGTTATTGTTTTAGGAAATATAGATGCTGATCGCTTTGATATAAATAAGAACATGGTCGCTCATATTAGCGATGTGTTTGGCGAGTCAGCAACACTGGATCGCTTTCATGGATTTATTCCTGGATGGGAAATACCTAGAATGACGACAGGAATGATTGCACATGGATGGGCGATCAACACAGAATACTTTGCAGAGGTTTTGCATGAATTGCGTAGTGACCTGAGTTATGCGGCCATCGTTGATGAGTTACTTCACTATCCATCTAATGCTGACAAGCGACATATAACAGCCATAAAGCGCTTGTGTACCGCATTTATGAAGTTGCTATTTCCCCATGTTCAATCTGCAAATGATATCGATGTTCAGGATTTTATTCATTATTGTCTTAATCCTGCTATGGAAATGCGTGGTGTGATATATAAGCAGCTCTGCATTATTGATCCTAAAGAATATAATGTTCCTAGCAAAAAAATCCCGGAAGTTAAATGTACACTATAATTTGAGGAGAGGTTGTTTTGGTTTACGCAGATAATGCTGCGACAACTGCGCTGGATGAATCGGCATATGAGGCGATGAGACCGTATTTGCTTTCTGAATACAGCAACGCTTCCCAGCCGTATTCCTTTGCCCGACAGCCAAAAAAAGCAATACAAGAGGCGAGGGAGACCATCGCCTCTTGTATTGGTGCTTTGCCGGAGGAAATATATTTTACTTCCGGGGGAACTGAAAGCGACAACTGGGCGATTAAGGCATCGGCGTTTTCTGATCCTGATAAACGAGCGATGATCACCTCGGCCTTTGAACACCATGCTGTACTGAACTCCTGCGCGGCTATCGAGCGCCTTGGATATCCAGTCGCATACTTGTGGCCCACTTCCGATGGAACTATAACCTCTGAGAACCTGGAAGGGTGTATTTCTGACAACACACGACTTGTCTCAATCATGTTTGCCAATAACGAGATCGGCAGTATCCAGCCGGTTAAAGACCTTTGCAAAGTGACACATTCGCATGGTGCATTGTTCCATACGGATGCAGTGCAAGCTGTTGGGCACATACGCATAGATGTTCGTGAGCTTGAGATAGACCTGCTCTCCGCATCAGCCCACAAGTTTAACGGCCCAAAGGGAATTGGCTTTTTATATGTACGCAATGGTGTTGATTTCTCACCTTATATGGACGGTGGCAGCCAGGAAAAAGGAAAACGCGCTGGAACAGAAAATGTTGCAGCCATTGTTGCTATGGCGGTAGCATTAAAAAGAAACTGTGAGGAGATTGAAACTACTGCGCGACGACTGGTAGGATATGAAGACATCGTGATCGGGGAACTAGAAGGGCTCGACTTTATTCGCAATGGTTCCAAAGAGCACCTTCCAGGTTTTTTAAGTCTCTCTTTTCGCGGTAAGGATGGAGAGGCAATTTTGCACCGGATGGATCTTCAAGGAATATGTATCTCCACTGGCGCTGCTTGCGATAGTGTGCATACACAGCTGTCACATGTCTTAAAGTCCATAAGACTATCTGAGGAGTATGCATTGGGGACGGTACGCATTACCTTGGGGAGAAATAATACCGAGGAAGACGCGATGCTGATAGGGAAAACTCTGCGGAAGGTCATCGGAGGAAAAGTGAAATAAGTAGGGGCTGCATGGACAAATATACTGAGCTGAAAAGAGAATATGACGAGCTGCAGCAGATGGTCAGCAAGGCGCTGCCGGGGGAGGATGTCCGGGAAGCGGTGGAAGCCTGGTACATAGCGGCTGCGCTGAAGGTCTGGGGGAGCAACCTCTTGTACTCTCCCGACTATGCCGCGGCGCTCTCCGTCCTTTCCGGCACAACATACACCATTGAGCAGGTGGTGACGGCCATGGGCTGCTGCGGGGACCCGGAGCGGCAGCTGAAGGTGCCGGACTTTTTCGTGAAGCTGGTGGAGCGGGATAAGAAGAACGGCTCGGCGGACGCCATGGATGTGCTGGAGCAGCTCAATATCCTGCTGGTGGGCTCCGCCATGATCAACGGGGACTTTACCGTGGAGGAGGCAGGTGTGCTGTCCGGTATCATGGAGAGCCTCATTCGCTATGCCTCGGCGGCAGGACTGCGGGCGCCGGCGACGCCGGATTACAAAAACCGCATCACGGCGAAAAACACGGAGAGCTATCTGCAAAATGACGCCTTAGCAGCCGCCGCACGAAACGCGAAGATACAGGCTGGAGCAAAAGAGACGGAGCCGTCTAAACCTGCCGGAAATAGCAGCGAGCCCATCACGGTAACACTGCGTTTCTCCGTGGACAATGACAACGAGACGGATAAGGCGGTCAACACCCAAGCGGCGCCCCCGGAGGAGGCCCCGACAGTCAATGCGCCCCCGGCGAACGACAACGAGACCATGGAGAGCCTGCTGGCGGAGCTGGACGGCCTGGTAGGCTTGGAGAGCGTCAAGCAGGATGTACACAGCTTGATGAACTTCATCAAGGTGGCGAAGATCCGGGAGCAGCGGGGCATGAAGGTGCCCACTATCTCCTACCACCTGGTATTCACCGGCAACCCCGGCACCGGCAAGACCACGGTGGCCCGGCTGGTGGCAAAGCTCTATTATCACATGGGCATTCTGCCCCAGGGCCAGCTGGTGGAGACAGACCGCAGCGCCCTGGTGGCCGGGTATCTGGGCCAGACGGCCATCAAGACCCAGAAGGTCATCCAGCAGGCCATGGGCGGTGTGCTGTTCATAGACGAGGCCTACTCCCTGGCCGGCGGGACCGACGACAGCTATGGCAAGGAGGCCATCGAGACCATCCTGAAAGCCATGGAAGATCACCGGGACGAGCTGGTGGTAATCGTGGCGGGGTACACCGACTTGATGCACAAGTTTATCGACTCCAACCCCGGCCTGTCCTCCCGGTTCAGCAAATATTTTGAGTTTCCCGACTACTGCGGTGAGGAGCTGATCGCCATTTTTGAGCGGTTCTGCACCACCAACGGCTATACCCTGGCGCCCGACGCGGCGGCGCTGCTGCGGGAGAAGTTCGACGCCCTGTACGAGGCACGCAACGAGAAATTCGGCAACGCCCGGACGGCCCGGAACATCTTTGAGAAGGCCATCAACGTCCAGGCGGACCGGCTGGCCAGGCAGGCGGACATCTCCGACGCGGACCTGGAGAGCATCACGGCGGCTGACGTCACAGCGGCCATAGGAGGTGCGTGATGCGGCAGCAGACCTTTTATGATTGGCTGACCCGAGAGGTGGCCAGCAGCCGCATGGCGCTGGTAGGTATGTATGCCAACCGGGATGACCTTCTCTATGTGCAGGCGCCTCAGCTGCGGAAGAAGTACATGGACACCATCGGTGTCATGGAGCAGCCCGTCCTGGAGGCGGAGCTGGAGCTTGCTATGCTCAAGCGGAAGATGGAACTCATGCAGGCCGCCGTCAACCGCCGGGAGCCCATCGATATGGAGAAGATCGAGGCCATCCTGGTGAAGGAAAAGCAGGAGCGCATCGCGGCTGTGGAGAGCGCCGACATGACACTTCATGAGCTACCCCAACTGACGGAGGAACAGATGCATACCCTCCAGCGGCAGTATCGGGAGATCACGACCAACTTCCATCCCGCCATGAACAAGGACCTGACCGAGGTTCAGCGGGAACTCTATGAGAAGGCGGTCGAGGCCTACAAGATGCAGGACGTGGAGGCCATGAAAGTCATCTATGACGCCCTGTTCTCCCCGGAGGACACCAGCGCCGGTCTGGTGGAGGCGCGGCATGAGCGGACAGCGGCGGAGCGCCGCTCGGATTATGGGGAGATCGCTTCGGCTTTGACCACTGACTACCTGCTGGCAAAGAAGCTCTATGAGCAGTTCGTCCCCCTGGAGGAGGATAGCGTGGTTCTGGATACCATCCGCTCCTATGACGAGCAGCGCAAGGGCGTGGAGGCGGAGATCGAAAAGATCCGGCAGAGTTTCCCTTTTAATGCGGTGGAGACCATGGAGAACAAGGAGAAAACGGAGGAGTATCTGGCTGAGCTGCGGCTCCGGGCCAAACGGTATGAGCGGGAGAAGGCGGCGCTTGAGGAGAAGATCGCCGCGCTGATGGAGGAGGCAGAGGCCCATGGCTGACTATCCGATGCAGGAACAGACCCAGGGACTGCGCTCGGGCTTTTTTGACCGGGATGCCTTCCGGCAGAAAGAGAGGTCCATCCTGGTGCTGAAGACGGCGGTGGCCGGGCTGCAGTTCCATGTGGATGACAACAGCGACGAGGGGCGGGCCCTTCTGGCATCCCTTTCACCGGGAACTGAATTGCATCTTTTCCGGGATACGGACAACGAGCATGACCAGTGGGCCATCTCAGTATATACATCGGACGATAGGGAGCTGGGCTATGTGACCCGGTTCAAGAACGAGACCATCGCCCGGCTGATGGACTGCGGCAAGGTGTTCCACGCCTATGTGGACGAGCCGCCCGAACCGCCCAGGGACGCCACGGAGCTTCGCCGTACCCGGACATCTACAGAGAATTTTAAACTGCCGTTTTCCATTTATATGGACGACTGAAGAGTTTGTAAGAAGGAGGCAAACATGCAATATCGCACACTGCCCCACGGCGGGGAACAGATCGGCATCATCGGCATGGGCTCGGCCGTGGTGGGCCAGCAGAAGGAAACGGACATCATCGAGACGGTGCGCACGGCGGTGGAGTTGGGCGTGAACTACTTCGACCTGGCGGCGGGCCATGCTGCCTGCTTCCCGGCCTATGGGAAGGCCCTGGCCGACTGCCGCAAAAACGTGTACTTACAGATCCACTTCGGAGCCAACTACACCACGGGCGAGTACGGCTGGACCACCGACCTGGAGGCCATCAAGCGCTCTATCGGCTGGCAGCTGGACAACCTGAAAACAGACACCATCGACTTCGGTTTCATCCACTGTCTGGACGAGCGGACTGATGTGGAGGCATACGAAAAGAGCGGGGCGCTGCAGTATGTGCTGAACATGAAGGCCCAGGACGTGGTGCGGCACATCGGCCTTTCCTCCCACAACCCGGACACGGTCCATCACGTGCTGGACAAGGACATCGTGGACATGCTCATGTTCTCCATCAACCCCATGTATGATTACGGCCAGGGGGAGTACGCCATCGGCTCTGACGGGGAGCGGCAGGCCCTGTACCGCCGGTGCGAGGCGGAGGGCGTGGGCATCGCGGTGATGAAGCCCTTCAACGCGGGCCAGCTGCTGGACGCGAAGCAGTCCCCCTTCAAGCGGGCCCTGACCCCGGCCCAGTGCATCCAGTACGCCCTGGATAAGCCCGGCGTGCTCACGGTGCTGCCCGGGGCGGCCAATGTGGAGGAGCTGAAGAGGAATGTTGCATACCTGAACGCATCCGACGAAGAGCGGGATTATTCCGTCATTGCTAGCCTCACCCCAGAGGAGTCCAAGGGCCGGTGCGTGTACTGCAACCACTGCGCGCCCTGCCCGGCGGGGCTGAATGTGGGCCTTATCAATAAGTATTATGACCTGGCCAAGGCAGGGGACCCCCTGGCGGCGGAGCACTACCATACCCTCACCAAGACCGCCGCGGACTGTGTGGGCTGCGGGCACTGCGACGGCCGCTGCCCCTTCCATGTGGAGCAGTCAGCACGGATGCGGGAGATCGCGGCATATTTTCAAGAATAGGCCAGAGTAAACTGAACACCTTTTATATTTAGGGAAACACAGCAGTACTCGCGTCTATGGGCAAAGCGTATTGAGAGAACAGCCATCCGATCTTGCTGATCGGATGGCTGTTCTTTATCTATCTTTCAGGCGGTTTTTAAACGTAGCGGTCAGAGCGTCGCTCAGTTGCTTGGAGGGGACGTGCACCCAGTGCTGGGAGGTGTCGAACTTGGGGAAGTAGTGCCGCCAGCGGTCGTACTCCTCCCGGGTGATCTCGCCGGCCTCCAGGCTGGCCGCCTGGCGCCGCCACTCCCTCACGGCGGTCAGAAGGTCCGCGGGCGTTTTGTTGTCCGGGTCCCTGCCAAAGCGTAGACACACCTCTCCGTCCGCCTCCTCCACGGTAAGACCATAGACGTCCTCCAAGGTGAACAGGGTATGCATCAGACCGATAAGGCTGTCTATGTCCGGCACATTCAAAGCCTCCGGCGCCACATCCAGGCCGTAGGCCAGGGCGGCCATCAGATCCGCCTTCGGAGTGCGGGTGCCGGACTCATATTGCGCCACGCGCACGTCGGCAGACCGCTCCGGAAAACCGAGCCCCAGGCCCAGCTGCTTTTGGGTGATCCCGCGCTTGACGCGGAAGTAATGTATCCTCTCGCCGATAGCCATATATGATCGCTCCTTTTGCATTATCTGCCTGGATTATAGCAAATATGTTTAGTTCATGTCAAGGTGACATGAACTTTTTTGTTTAACTTTTTCCTGGGTGCAGCCTTGACACAAGCGAAAATGTTTAGTATACTTAACGAAGCTAAACGAAATTGTTTAGCAAATAATTCGGAAGGAGGACATCCAATGAGAGGGAAAACCAGATCGAGACAGCCGATGGGCAGCCGCAGGAAGGTGCGACCTGTGGCACTACGGGGCTACACCGTACGCAGGTGTAACGAGCATAGGGTTTGTGTTGCCACAAACCCGGAGGCCTGCGGCCGGCAGGGGCGCCGCCCCTGGGACCCCGGCAGGAGAGGAGGGCGCCATGCCTAGAAAACGGACCGCCGCCGTCAATATCCGGGTGACGGAGACGGAGAAGCGGAAGATGGAGCGCAGCGCCAGACTTTGCGGGCTGGGTCTGTCCGCATACCTGCGGGAGTTGGCCATGGGGCACCAGGTGAAGCCGCTGGGACCGGAGGCGCTTCGCGGCATATACAACGCCGCGGAGAACGTCCGCCGGAATGCGAAGACCCTGGCGCCCATCCAGATCGATGTGGCAATGCGGACCATCGAGAGCCGGATACTGGAGCTCTGCCGGGGAGAGGGGAGCGACGGCCGTGGGCGTGACGAAGATATGGCCGGTGAAGGATAAGCTGGTCCGGGTGCTGGACTACGCAAGAGACCCGGAAAAGACGGAGCTGAAAAACCTGAAGGCGGTGCTCCACTACGCTGCCAACGGGGAGAAGGTCCGGGAGGAGTCGGCCGTGTTCGTCACCGGCGTGAACTGCGAGGCCGCCACCGCCTATGAGGAGATGGCGGCGGTGCAGAGCCGTTTCGGCAAGACCGGCGGCAACGTGGCCTATCACGCCTATCAGAGTTTCAAGACCGGCGAGGTCACGCCGGAGCTGTGTCATCAGCTGGGAGTGGAGCTGGCCCGGCAAATGTGGGGCGACGGCTACCAGGTGCTGGTGGCCACCCACTTCAACACCGGCACCTATCACAACCATTTCGTCGTCAACTCCGTGGGCCTCTGGGACGGAAAGAAATTCGACTGCAACAAGCGGGCCTATTACCGATTCCGGGAATTGTCGGACAGGCTCTGCGCCGAGCATTGTCTCACGGTCATCGAAAAACCCCAGAACCGAACGCCCCGGAACATCTATCTGGCCGAGAAGGAGGGCCTGCCCACCCGGTACAACCTCATGCGGGAGGCTATCGACGAAGCCGCTGCCGTAAGCATCAGCCGGCAGGAGTTCGTGGATGAGATGAAGCGCCTGGGGTATATCGTGCAGGCGGGCCCCAACCGGAAGTACGCCACTATCCGCCCGATCGGCAGCGACCGCAGCACCCGGATGTTCCGGCTTGGGGAGGATTATGACTTCCCCCAGGTGATGGAGCGGGTGTGGGCCGATGCAGGCGGGAAGGTGCGGTGCCGTCAGCAGGAGAGATACCGGCCGGCCCAGCGGAAGGTGATAACTATACCGGCCCAGCCCATGCGGATGCACGGCAGTTTCAAAAAGGCCAAAAAGGTCACGGGCTTCATGGCGCTCTGCTATCACTACTGTTATCTGCTGGGGGTGTTTGACCGGCACAAGCCAAAGCAGCAGCCGTTGAGCCCGGAGATGCGGGAGGCCTGCCGGAAACTGGACGTATATGCCAAGCGCATCAAGGTTCTGGCCCAGTACAGGCTTAAGACCGTGCCGGACGTGGAGACGTTCATCCAGGTGACAGGCGAAAAGGTCGCCGGGCTCACCGCCCAGCGGGAGAAGGTGCGGAACCGGCTGCGGCGCTGTTCGGACCCGGAGGAGAGGAAGGCCCTGACGGCCAGACGGGACAGGCTTACCACCCAGATCAAGGTGCTGCGCGATCAGAACCGGACGGCCTGGGACATCCTGGCGGCGAGCGGGGAAATGAAGCGGCAGCTCCATGTGGAGCGGGACATGCGCCACGGGCGGACGCCCGGACAGGAGCGAAACGACAGGAACAGCAACAGGAGAAGGGAGGCTGTACGATGAGCAGACAACAAAAATCGGTGGCAAGCATGCTGACACCGCTGGACGATCTGTTTACGACCCAGGAGGAGCGGGACGACCGGCAGCTGGAGCGGGTGCGGATCATTCCATTGGAGGAACTGCGCCCATTCAAAGACCACCCGTTCAAGAACCTGGAAGGGGAGGAGATGGACCGGCTGACGGAGAGCATCCGCCGGTTCGGCTCCATCACGCCGGGCCTTGCACGGCCGCTGGAGGAGGGAGGCTATGAGCTGGTCTCCGGCCACCGGCGGCTGGAAGCGTGCCGGCGCCTTGGGTTGGAGACCATGCCCGTGATCGTCCGGGAAATGACCGACGACGAAGCGGTGATCGCCATGGTGGACGCCAATTTGCAGCGGGAGCACATCCTCCCCAGCGAGAAGGCATTTGCCTACAAAATGAAATTAGAAGCTTTGAATCATCAGGGACAAACTTCTGGCCAAGTTGGCCAGAAGTGGTCAAGGGACCAAATGGCAGAAAACGGGGATGATAGTAGCCGACAAATCCAGCGCTTCATCCGCCTCACCTATCTCCTCCCGGAGCTGCTGGACATGGTGGACCAGGGGCGGATCGCGTTCACGCCCGCGGTGAGCCTGTCCTATCTGAAACCGGAGGAGCAGCGCTGGGTGCTCGAGGCGATGGAGGTCAACGCCTGCACCCCCTCCGTGGGGCAGGCGTACCACCTGAAAGAGGAAAGCCAGGCGGGCCGGCTGACGCGGGAGCTGACCGTGGAGATGATGGCCCGGGAAAAGCCCAACCAGCGGGAGGCAGTGCGTGTGCCTTGGGAGCGGCTCCGGGGCGCGGTGCCGGAGGACTACGACGCCAAACACCGGGAGGAGTTCATCGTCAAGGCCTGCGAGTATTACGCCAAATATCTCCGCCGCCAGCGGGACAGGGACGCCCGCTGAATCCCGGAGGCGCGAACATGGCATATCCGGTATATCGCCCGCCCTGCCGGGCCATAATCCCGGTGACGGACCGTATGCGAGGAAGGGGGGCTGTCCATGGAGATCGTTCAGACCGGTCCCGCAAATGACATCGCGGCGATCTGGCTGACGAAAGAAGATCAATCAAACGATCAGTGCATGGCCGAGCTTCCCGGCATCATCCAGTCGCTGGCCAGGCAAAAGCTGACCCCGGTGGTGTTCCGCTCCGGGCAGGAGCCGCTGTACGACAGCACCCTTGCCCTTCTGCGGCACAACCGGGGCTGAACCGAGGACCGGGCGGGATACCCCTGCCCGGTCTTACATATTCTCTTGATTATTTTGGGCTGATTCTATATGATGTTCTTATCCGTTAATGAAAGTCATGATAGGTACGAAACATGAAAGACGCAATCTAAAACATAGATGATACGGAAAAGGAGAAAATTACGATGGCACAAGAGAATAGAGGACCAGAACCGCTCAAAGAATACTATATCGCCTATTTTGACTTGCTGGGATACAAAGAGTATTTTCGCGAGCATTCTGATAAGGTGATGGAGTATCTGCATACCATATACGAGGCGATCTCTAATACGAATTATTACATACAGAGCATCAGAACATCGATTGTTGGAGGGGAATTAGGAAAGTTATCTATTAGAACAAAGGTTTTCTCTGACAATGTTCTGCTTTGTATGGAAACAGGCGGTGGACAAATAGAGTATCCGCGATTTTTGGCGTTTTTGACTATCGTTGCTGATATTCAGCGGAATATTATTTTGAAATATGGGCTCTTTCTCCGAGGCGGCGTGACGATTGGGAGCCTTTCGTTCAATGATGATTTCGTTTTTGGTCAAGGCCTGATTGATGTCGTTGAATTAGAGAACACAGCGATCTACCCAAGAATTATTTTTGGAAAAGCCGCCATGAATTACATTTTGCAGCCTCATTTTGTGGATCAAGACGATTTAAAAAAAGCTTGTGACATTGAACGACGCGCACATTCTGGCGTCTATATTACAGATGAAGAACTTGCATTTTGCAATTCCATTATGCCAGCAGTTGAAAAGGAAAAATTCTATTTACGCTGGAGAGACAATGTTCTCTTGACCTGGTCTGATGGGACGGTGAGTTTAAACTATTTCTACTGTTCTTGCATAGATAATATGCTGGATAGAACTACAATTGAACAACTACTTGCTGTTCTAAAGGAGATATCACCTGAAGACTACCAAAGAGTATGTGCCACTAGCCCTGACCAAATGAAATTGCTTGAGCAGCATAAGAATCAGATTATCGAAAAACTTAAGGAATATGGTCAATATAGTGATTTAGATGTATCAAGTCTGCAGGGGACTAAAGATGCAGAACTGCGGGAATACATTCTGAAAAAGTATCTTTGGGTGATGATGTTTCATAATTATGTGTGCATAAGAAGTAATGCACCAGAACATATGATTAAGTCTGGTAGCACGTGTGACATTCGATTTATGCGAATGACGGTGGAGATCTATGAGGATGATTCACCTAAAGCGAAGAAGGTGGATAAAACTTGATATTATTTCAGCGAAGGAAACATACAAGAATATATTATACTTTGCGAATCCGTGTTTCGTAACATACTGACCAAATATTTTGATATACACTTGATAGCTATGCAGTACGTACTCCCTGCCAACTATTAGAGGGCTCAGAGTTTCATCTTGTTTGGCTGCGCCTTGCGTTTGCCTGACAGAGATGATAAAATAACTTCATAAGCACCGGGAGAGGAGGCATACCCATGATCGACTTCTCGCATTTGGAGCAATACCGGGAGAACAACCGAATCGAGGCGAAAAAGGCCTTAGGGGGACTGCCCCAGAGCATATGGGAGACCTACTCCGCTTTCGCCAACACGCTAGGAGGTATTATCCTGCTGGGGGTGGAGGAATGGCCGGACAAGTCCCTCCATACGGTGGATCTGCCGGAGCCGGAAAAGCTGGTCAAGGAATTCTGGGACCTGGTAAATAACCCCAACAAGGCCAGCGTCAACATCCTCTCCTCCAAGGATGTGATCATTCACGAGGTGGATGGCGACCACATTATCTCCATTAGCATCCCCAGGGCGGAGCGGTCCTGCAGGCCTGTCTATGTGGATGGCAATCCCCTCAACACCTACCGGCGCAATGGCGAGGGCGACTACCGTTGCACCAAAGAGGAATACCAGGCCATGGTCCGGGACGCCGCGGTCAGGACCCAGGACATGCTGGTGCTGGAGGAGATGGACCTTTCCGTCTTTGACGATGAGAGTGTGCGCAGCTACCGTCAGCGTATGAAGCTCTCCCGGCCTGGCCATGTATGGGAGACCTTGGAGGACGAAGATTTCCTCTTGAAGACCGGCGCCGTGGGCATAGGCCGGGACGGAAAGAAGCATCCGACCTCCGCCGGTCTTCTGATGTTCGGCCATGAGTACGATATCGTCCGGGAGTTTCCCCAGTATTTCCTGGACTACCGGGAGGAATATGATCCGGCTACCCGCTGGACAGACCGCATTGTGTCCTCCTCTGGGGACTGGAGCGGCAATGTCTATGACTTCTATTTCCGGGTGTATAACCGGTTGCAGCAGGACGTGAAGGTGCCGTTCAAAATGGACGGTGGTCTGCGGGTGGACGATACTCCCGTACATCAAGCGCTCCGGGAGGCGCTGGCTAACTGCCTTGTGAACGCGGATTACTACGGACGGCAGGGGCTCGTCATCATCCGCCGCCGGGGCGAGATCGTCTTGTCGAACCCCGGGGGCTTTCGCATCGAGATCGCCGCGGCCAAGGGCGGCGGCGTGTCCGATCCGCGAAACGGCGCCATGCTCAAAATGTTTAACCTGATTGATATCGGCGAGCGAGCGGGCAGCGGCATCCCCAATATCCTCCGTGTCTGGCGGGAACAGAGCTGGCCGGAGCCCGTCATCGCTGAGACCTTCGAGCCGGAGCGGACCAGGCTCTCCCTGGCACTGGAAAAAAGCGCCGATAAAAAAGCGCCGATAAAAAGCGCCGATAAAAAAGCGCCGATAAAAACAGTGGTACAGAAAGATATGATTATAGCTTATCTTACCGACCATGCCAGCGGCAAGAGCTCTGACTTTGTCGAACTGCTGGGACTGAAGAGCACGCGGGTAAAAACGCTTCTGCGGGAGCTTATAGCGGAAGACATCATTGTGGCTGAGGGCGAGAGAAAGGCCCGGACATACCGGCTGAAGTCCTAAAGACATGAAAAATACCGTACCGGGGCAGGACGTGTGAATAAGTCTCTTTCAAATCCACATAAGGGACAGGATATTGAACTCAAGTGACCAAGCGGGAGGACGATGAGATTCGTCCTCCCGTTTTTCCGTTTCGCCCCATCCATACACTTGCATAAGAACAGAGGGTGTGATACAATTACAGAAAAATTAAAGGATAGAAGTTGGTGATAACATTGATAGAACATTTTGACATCGCCGGGTACTGCCGAATATCGGTGGATGAGGACATGGGGCGGGAGAACGTGTCCATCGAAAACCAGAAGTCCATCATCGAGGACTTTGTCAGACGTCGGTTCCCGGGAAGCACCCTCACCATGTATGAGGACCGGGACCGGTCAGGGTACACCTTCACCCAGCGGGAGGGCTACCAGGCCATGCGGCCCAAGCTGCTCAGCCACCAATACGACATCCTGGTGGTCAAGGACTTCTCCCGGTTTTCCCGGCGGACCAGCCGGGGACTGGTGGAGCTGGAGGACCTGCGGGACGCGGGGGCGCGGATCATCGCCATCGACGACAACATCGACTTCCCCCAGTCGGACCAGTGGGAGAACATCATCCTGCGGTTCTTCCTCAACGAGATGCCGGTGACAGACTCCTCCCGGAAGGTCCGGTCGGTCATCACCCGCCGGCAGCAGGAGGGGGAATGGATCTGCGCCGCACCCTATGGGTACATCGTCAAGGGCAAAGGCTTCGAGGTGGTGCCGGTGGAGGCGGATGTGGTCCGGCAGATATTCCAGCTCTACCTGGACGGCTGGGGCTACAAGAAGATCGCGAACTATCTCACCGACCAGCACATACCCACGCCCAGGATGGCGGAGCGGGAGCGCAAGGAGGCGGAGGGGGCCGAGTACCGCCGGGAAGTGAAGCCTGAGTGGAGCATCATCACTATCCAGACCATCCTGGACAATGATTTCTACATCGGCACCCTGCGGCAGGGCAAGTTCACACGCCGCTTCATCAACGGCCGGGACATGCGCCAGGACCAAACAGCCCAGCTGGTCTTTGAAAACCACCATCAGGCGATCATCGACTACCGCACCTTCGCCGCGGCCCGGGAAGCCCGGCAGCGCCGCTCCACCAACTGCTACCGGGGCAATAAGAAGTACGACAATATGTACTCCGGTTTCCTCTTCTGCGGGGACTGCGGCAGCCCCATGTTCGCCATGAGCAATCCCAAACTCAAGGAGGCCTACCGCTGCGGGCTCTATCACCGCCGGGGCCTGAAGGGCTGCACCAGCCACCACATCCGGGGAGATAAGCTGGACGAAGTACTGAAGATCTACATCCAGAAGGTGATGGACAGCTCCGACGCCATGCTGGCCCGGCTGAACGCGGACCTGAAGAACGAGGAGCATGACGTATCCCGGGTGGAGACGGCCATGGAGAATCTGGAGAAGGTCCGGGAACAGCTCCAGGAGGAGCTGAAGGCCACCAAGCGCCAGCGGATACGGGACATCATGAAGCACCCGGAGAATGAGGCGCTGCTGGAGGAGACCTACGACGAGATGGAGACGGACCTGCTCCGCCGTATCGAGGCCATCACAACACAGATCGAGATGAGCGCGGACCGGCGCAACACCATCATCCGGGTGAATCGGGCGGCCAGGACGGCCATGGACATCTTCGACGACATCCTCCACAAGCCAAAGCTGGACAAGAACGACCTGGCCCTCATCGTGGAGCGTATCACCGTTTACGAGGACCACATAGACGTGGAGCTGAAGGCAGATGTGGACAGCATTCTGCGCACAGGGATGCTCCCAGGGGAGGACGCGGCAAATTTTAAGTCCGGCACCGCGGATAGCTTACAGACCCGGGTCGTCCAATCGTCCAAAGGACATGCGGACAAGGTCTGCGGTGTCAATATTATCAGTGTCAGGTCGCCCTCGCGGATGCGCATGGTGCGGCGGATCTCCTTGGGGATGACAACGCGCCCCAGGTCGTCGATACGGCGCACGATCCCAGTTGCTTTCATCTTTATCCTCCTGTCAGTCTTTTGTCTCGCAGGATTTATTATCCGCAAAAGTCCCAAAGATATGCAATCGGCCGAAATTTGGCAGGAACTGTAAAATCGAATTAAGGGAATCTTAAGAAAAACCGTCTTGCGCATCACCGCTTTTATGATATGATAGGCATGGACGAAGGGAGGCGGTGACATGGCCGCACACCGCAGGGCGGGAAGAAAGGCGAATTACGGCCCATTCCTGCTGGCGGGGCTGGTGCTCCTGCTGGCGGCGGTGGGTTCCATCATATGGGTGAACAGCGGCAGGGAAGAGGCGGAAAAGCTCCCGCCGCCGGAGCCCACGATCACGCCGGAGCCCACCCCCATCCCGCCGGACATGTTCGAGTGGAAGCCGGGGGAGTACGTGCACGTGGAGTGGGGCGAGCACAGCTCCAACACCATCGACGACAGCATCTTCGCCACCCCGGAGAAGAAGACCGCCGCGGACCTGGTGGCCTGGGCCGAGATGGCCTGGGACAACCAGTGGGGCTATGTCTGGGGCACCTTCGGCACGGTGCTGTCGGAGGACTTTTTGGCCTACAAGCTGGAGCAGTATGGCGACGACGTGGCCGAATACGAAGACATCATCCGGGAAAAATGGATGGGCCGGCGGGTGGTGGACTGCGCCGGGCTCATCAAAGGCTACAGCTGGTATGAGCCGAACGTAGGCGTGGAGTACAACGCCGGGGACATGCCCGACTGGGGCACCCAGGGCTTTTACGACAACGCCGTGGAAAAGGGGCCCATCGACACGCTCCCGGAAGTGCCGGGCCTGCTGGTCTACTCGGAGAACGGCCACATCGGCGTGTACATCGGCGGCGGCTGGGCCATCGAGGCCATCTCCCACGCCGGGGGCGTGGTAAAGACCCGGGTGGCGGACCGGACCTGGACCCACTGGCTCAAATGCCCGTACATCGAATATTGAAAAATTGAAATAATCTGTGTATAATGGCTGCTGTGCAGCCATTATACTTTTTTATCGCATACATCGGGAGGGACAAGCTATGGAGAGAGTGAAGACGGTCCAGCTTTGGAAGGACGCGGCGGCTTTTGCCGACAAGACCATCACGGTCTGCGGCTGGGCGCGGACCATCCGGGACCAGAAGAATTTCGGCTTCATCGACCTGAACGACGGCAGCTCCTTCAAGGGCGTGCAGGTGGTGTTCGAGCGGGCCGTTTTGGATAATTACGACGAGATCGCAAAGCTGAACGTGGGCTCGGCCCTGATCGTGACCGGCACGCTGGTGCTGACGCCCCAGGCCAAGCAGCCCTTCGAGCTGAAAGCCCAGGCCATCGCCGTGGAGGGCGTGTCCGCCCCGGATTACCCCCTGCAGAAAAAGCGCCACAGCGTGGAGTACCTGCGCACCATCCAGCACCTGCGGCCCCGGACGAATCTCTTCTCCGCGGCTTTCCGGGTGCGCTCCGTGGCGGCCCAGGCCATCCATGAGTACTTCCAGAGCCGGGGCTTCGTGTACGTGCACACCCCCATCATCACCGGCTCCGACTGCGAGGGCGCCGGGGAGATGTTCCAGGTGACGACTCTCGACATCAATGACCCGCCCCGGAACGAGGACGGGACCGTGGACTTTTCCCAGGATTTCTTCGGCAAGCCCACCAACCTCACCGTGTCCGGCCAGCTGAACGCGGAGAACTTCGCCATGGCCTTTGGCGACGTGTACACCTTCGGCCCCACCTTCCGGGCGGAGAACTCCAACACCCAGCGCCACGCGGCGGAATTTTGGATGATCGAGCCGGAAATGGCTTTCTGCGATCTGGAGGGGGACCTGCAGTGCATGGAGGGCATGGTGAAGTTCATCATCAACACCGTGCTGGAAAAGTGCCCTCAGGAGCTGGAGTTCTTCAACGCCTTTGTGGACCAGGGGCTCATCGAGCGGCTGCGCCACGTGGCGGGCAGCGACTTCGGCCGGGTCACCTATACCGACGCCATCGACCTTTTGAAGAAGTCCGGCGCGGAGTTCAAATACCCCGTGGAGTGGGGCATGGACCTGCAGACCGAGCATGAGCGTTACCTCACCGAGCAGATATTCAAAAAGCCCCTGTTCGTCACCGACTACCCCAAGGACATCAAGGCCTTCTACATGCGCCTCAACGACGACGGGAAGACCGTGGCCGCGGCGGACTGTCTGGTGCCCGGCATCGGCGAGATCATCGGCGGCAGCCAGCGCGAGGAGCGGCTGGACGTGCTCACCGCCCGGATGAAGGAGCTGGGCCTCAAGGAAGAGGATTACTGGTGGTACCTGGACCTGCGGCGCTACGGCACCTGCCGCCACGCGGGTTTCGGCCTTGGTTTCGAGCGGATGGTCATGTATTTGACCGGCATCAGCAACATCCGGGACGTGGAGCTCCATCCCCGGACCGTGGGCAACGCGGAGTTTTGATGGAAATAAGGCGAGCCCCCGCAAACGCGGGGGCTCGTGTGCTGTGTAGGAGAGATATGGATTATGTCAACTGAAAAGATATTCGACGACCCGGCTCTGGAGGCTCTGCGCAGGCGGTATTTTCCTCGCATCCCCTGGACAGCGGAGGGGCCGGTCCGGCGGCGGTATGTGGCCAAAGCGGAGGGCCGCACCGTGGCGGAGGCTCTGGAAGGATTGGCGCTTTCGGAGGGCTTCATCGCCCCTGGGGAGCGGGCCGTGATCGGCGGGCCGGAGGCGTGCCTCGCCGCCATGCAGGACCGGGGGGAGCGGGACACGCTCATCTTCGGCGATGGCCCGGACGCGGTATGGTGCGACCTGGCTATTGGCCCGGCGGAGGAGGACGGCTGGCAGATGCTGATCGTCCGCAGTGAGGAGGCGGAGAACCTGACCGCCCTGGCCCATGCCACCGGCGCGGTGCGGTTTCGGAGGGTGTAACGCATTTTACTTGACAGACGGGCATGGTCCGGTCTATAATGAACACATAAAAGGGCGCTGTGACAAGCGGTTAGCCCTGAGGTTTAGGATTTCATATAGAAACCGTCACCGGCCAGGGTGGCGGTTTCTGCTTCTTACAACGATGATCGTGACCCTGTAAGGCCCGATATGTAGTGTAATTCGCATGGCGTCACCCCCTTTACAGAGGTGTGACTAACCGCCTGCCGTTGTACAGCGCCCTGGTGCCGAAGCACCATATGCACAATACCATATATGCCGAAAAAAGACAAGCCCCCGGGACTGCGGTCCCGGGGGCGTTGTAATGCCACTAAATTGTAGCATATTCCAATGAAAAAAGCAACAAAATAGTAGCATGTCCGCGAGGTGATGCGCATTGCATTTTCAGCGTTTGGAGGACCTGCGGGTGGATGCGGACAAGACACAGGAACAGATCGCGGAGGTTCTGCACTGCAAGCGGGAGGTATACCGCCGCTATGAGAAGGGCATCCATGAGATACCGGTCTGGGCCGTGATAGAGCTGGCGAAGTATTACGGCACATCCACCGACTACATTCTCGGCCTTACGGATAAACGATGATATGACAAGCCCCCGGGACGCAGTCCCGGGGGCTTGCTTGTCAGTGTTTGGGGCGTTTTTCCCGCTCTGCGATATAGTCACAGCTCACGCCGTAGAAATCGGCCAGGCGGATGATGAAGGAGAAGGGCGGCTCCCGCTTGCCCTGCTCATAGTTGGTATAGGTGGTCTTGTGCATGCCCAGCTGCTCGGCCAGCTTTACCTGGGTCAGGTCGGCGTCCTCCCGCAGGTCCCGTATCCTTCTGTAGTACAGACGCCATCCCTCCCCTCGGTGTAGATGGCGTTATTATGCCTCAATACAACGAATGATGTTGACAAAATACAACAAACGATGTATTATTTTATTTCAAATACAACGTTTGATGTATGGAGGCGCGAGATGCCGGACTACGAAAAGATGTATCACATGTTGTTCAACGCCATCACGGATGCGTTGGAGGAGTTGAAAGAAAGCGCGCCGGATGCGGCTGCCGATATCCTGCAACAGGCGCAGTGTGACGCGGAAGAGATGTATATCAAGGCGGAAGAATAAAACAAGGAGAAGGCTCCCTCGTCAGAGGGAGCCGACCCAAGCAAAAACAAAGGCCCCCTTGTGTAAAGGGGGCTGTCAGCGAAGCTGACTGGGGGATTGTCAGACAACCCCTCCGCCTCGCTTCGCTCGGCACCTCCCCTTGCACAGGGGAGGCTTTTCTTTTTCACATCCCCAGGGCGTAGCGCATGTAGTAGTTGAAGCGGCGCTCACGGTCCAGGGTGGAGCTCTCCATGTGGCCGGGGTAGACCTCATAATCCCCAGGGAGGGCGGAGAGCTTTTTGAGGCTCCGCATGAGGGTGGGCATGTCCCCGCCGGGCAGGTCCGTCCGGCCGCAGGAGTCCCGGAAGAGGGTGTCGCCGCAGAACATGGCCCCGTCGCAGAGGAGCGTCACGCCGCCGGGGGTGTGGCCCGGGGTCTCCAGGACCTGAAAGGTCAAAGCGCCCACGGTGAAGGTATCCCCCTCGCCGTAGTATACCGCCCCCGCCGGGGGCGTGAAGCGGTAGTCGCCGGCGCCCACGTCGGCCCGGTGGATGCATACGGTGGCGCCGGTCTCGGCCTGCACGGCGTTCACGGCCATGGTGTGGTCGAAGTGGCCGTGGGTGAGGAAGATGTATTTCGCGGTCAGGTGGTTGTCCTCCAGATAGTCCATGACGGTGTTGGACTCGTCGCCGGGGTCGATGACGGCGCATTGGAGGGTGTTCTCGTCGGTGACGATATAGCAGTTGGTCTCGATGGGGCCCACGGTGAGGCACTTTATAAGCATGGCGTCACAGCTCCTTTGTGTCTAAGAGGATGGTCACCGGGCCGTCGTTCTGGCTGCGGACCTGCATGTCCGCGCCGAAGACGCCGGTCTGGACATGAAAGCCCTTTTCCCGGCACAGGGCGATGACCTGTTCGTAGAGGGGGATGGCCTGCTCGGGCCGGGCGGCCATGGTGAAGCCGGGGCGGCGGCTATGGCAGTCGGCGAAGAGGGTGAACTGGCTGATGATGAGCAGATTATTGGCCCCGGCGTCGGTGGGATTCACGTTCATCTTGCCGTTGGCGTCTTCAAATATGCGCAGGCCGCATATCTTGTCGGCTATTTTCACGGCCTCCGCGGGGCCGTCGTCCACGTGGACCCCCAGCAGCACCAGAAAGCCCTGACCTATCTCGCCGTGTATGGCCCCCTCTATCTCCACGGAGGCGCTTTTCACTCTTGTCACGACGGCGCGCATGTCACAGCCCTCCCCGGTTGACATCCCGAACGCCCCGGACGCCCTGGAGGCGGTTGATGATGCCCTGCAGCTCCTTGGCGTCCTGTATCTCCAGGGTGATGACCACGGTGGAGACGCCCTTGCCCACGTCCCGGGCGTTCAGGGAGCGGACCTTGGCGTTCAGGTAATTGAGCACGGTGGCGATGTCCATGACGAGGCCGCCCCGCTCGTCGGCGGTGATGTAGATATCCGCGGCGTAGCTGTCGGTGATGTGGTCGGCCCAGGAGACGTTGATCCACCGGCCCGAGTTTTCGTCCCGGCGGTAGTTTACGCAGTCCTTCCGGTGGATGGACACGCCCAGGCCCCGGGTGATGAAGCCGATGATGGGGTCCCCGGGCACGGGGGTGCAGCAGCGGGAAAATTTGATGAGGCAGTTGTCCAGCCCCTCCACCAGCACGCCCTGGACGGCCTTGAGCGCCTTTTGCTGGCGGCGGTCGGCCCGCTCCTGCATCTTGTCGATCTCCGTCTTGCGCACGGCGGTGCGGTTGCGGACTATCTCGTCATGGATGCGGCCCACGGCGTGGGAGGCGGTCATGCCCCCGTAGCCGATGGAGGCGAACACGTCGTCCAGCTCCGTGACGGCCATACGCTTTAAGATGTGGGGCAGTATCTCCGGGTCGGTGACGTCGGCCATGGAAAGGCCCACCCGCCGGGCCTCGGACTCGAACATATCCCGGCCCTGGACGATGTTCTCCTCCCGGCGCTCCTTCTTGAACCACTGGCGTATCTTGCTGCGGGCCTCGCCGGAGCGGGCGATGTTCAGCCAGTCCCGGCTGGGGCCGGCGGCGGAGTGGGAGGTGATGATGGAGACGATGTCGCCGTTCTGCAGGGGGTAGGCGATGGGCACGATGCGGCCGTTGACCTTCGCTCCGGTCATGGAGTTGCCCACGGCGGAGTGGATGGCGTAGGCGAAATCGATGGGCGTGGCCCCGGCGGGGAGGCTCTTCACGTCCCCGTTGGGGGTGAAGACGAACACCTCGTCGTCAAAAAGGTCCACCTTGAGATCGTGGTAGAAGTCCTGGGCGTCCGCGTCCTGCTGGCTCTCCAGAAGACGGCGTATCCAGGCGAACTTCTCCTCGTCGCCGTCCTTGCTGCCTATGCCGCCGGACTTATACTTCCAGTGGGCCGCCACGCCGTATTCCGCCGTGACGTGCATCTGCCAGGTGCGTATCTGCACCTCGAAGGGAATGCCCTCCGTGCCGATGACGGTGGTGTGCAGGCTCTGGTAGTTGTTGGGCTTGGGGGTGGAGATATAGTCCTTGAACCGGCCCGGCACCGGGCGGAACATCTCGTGGATAATGCCGAGAACATTGTAGCAGTCCGCCAGGTCGTTCACGATGACCCGGAAGGCGCACAGGTCGAATATCTCCTCCACGCCCAGGTGCTGGGTGTACATCTTCCGGTAGATGCTGTAAATGTGCTTCAGCCGGCCGTAGACGGTGCAGGCGATGCCCTCCTTCTCCATGCGCTGGCTGATGCGCTCCTCCATGGACGCCTGGAACTTCTCCAGGGTGTCCCGGCGCTTGTCCAGGATGTTGGTGATCTCCTGGTACCCCACCGGGTCCAGGTACAGAAGCGCCAGGTCCTCCAGCTCGTCCTTCATCTTCTCCACGCCCAGGCGGTGGGCGATGGGGGCGTATATCTCCATGGTCTCCCGGGACTTGGAGAGCTGCTTTTCCGGGCTCTGGAAGCTCATGGTGCGCATGTTGTGCAGCCTATCCGCCAGCTTGATGAGGATGACCCGGATGTCCTTGGCCATGGCCATGAGCATCTTGCGGAGGTTCTCCATCTGGGCCTCTTCCATGGTGCTGTACTGCACCCGGGTGAGCTTGGTGACGCCCTCCACGATGTCGGCCACGTCGGCGCCGAATTCCGCCTCCAGCTGGTCGTGGGTGGTGTCGGTGTCCTCCAGCGTGTCGTGCAGCAGCGCGGCCATGACGGACTCGTCATCCAGGCCCATCTCGGCGGCGATGGTGGCCGCGGCGATGGTGTGGGTGACGTAGGGCGTGCCGTCCCGGCGCATCTGGCCGTCGTGGGCCTTCACGGCGAAGTCGAAGGCGCCGCGGATGCGGTCCAGGTCCGCGTTGGGGCTGTTCTCCTTCAGGACGCGGGCCAGCGCCTCGAAGGCAATGTCCGGGGAAAATTCTGTCATAATAAAACTCTCTTCCTTGTTTTATGTACAGACAGGGGTAAATTTATTGCTCCGACTGAGCCTGCCAGGCGGGGGAGTTGCTGAGGTCCGTCTTCTCCTGCCAGGCGGCCAGGGAGAGGTCCATATCCTCGTCGGTGAAGCGCACGTTGGCCAGACCCAGCTCCGCGAATACCCGGAGACCTAAGGCGATCTGGGCACTCTCCAGCCGTCCGTCCAGCTTATTAAGACGCGAGATACGCACCCTGCAGGGGCATTGGGCCTTCAGGCTCCGCCACAGGTCCGATATCTCCGGGCGGGTCAGGCGGTAATCCCCGATGGGCCCGCCGGCGAGGATGTCCCGGCAGCGGGCGGCCATGTCCACCGGCCGCAGGGCGGCCATCACCAGCTGCACGCTGCGGCGGCCCCGGAAGTCGCTTACCTGCAGATGAAACGCGGCGTCCACCCGGTCCCCGGGCAGCACGCCCAGGTCCTGGGGGGTCCTGGAGAACCACACGGCCTCCCACCGGCGGCCGAAGCGCTCCAGCTGCAGCTTGGTGTGCCGGCCGTTCCCGATGGGCACCGCGCCGGTGAGGCGCGCGTCCCTGAGGCAGAAAAGGGGCCGGGGGTTGCCGTTGCCGCAGGGCTCCAGAAGGTCCAGGCTCTCCACGCACTCCATGGAGAGCAGGGAGGCGTCGGCGATGAGAAGGTCGGGGCTCACGCCCTCCTCCCCCGCGGGGGGATGGGCGGCGTAGTATTCGCACAATGCGTCCCGGAAGGCGTCGATGTTCTCCCGGCGGATGTTGAGCCCCGCGGCCAGGGCGTGGCCGCCGAAGGAGTCCAGCTTATCCCCGCAGGCGGCCAGGGCGTCGAAAAGGTTGAACCCGCCCCAGCTGCGGCAGGAGCCCTTGCCCCTGTCCCCGTCCAGGGAGATCATGACCGCCGGAGCCTGCCAGGCGTCGGAGAGCCGGGAGGCCACGATGCCGATGACCCCCTGATGCCAGCCCTCCCGGGCCAGGACGATGGGCTGGCCCGGCCTGTGGCCGGCCAGCATCCCCGCGGCCTGGTCCCAGATATCCGCTTCCAGCTGCTGGCGCATCCGGTTCATGTCGCACAGCGCCTCGGCATGGGCGGCGGCCATGGCCGGGTCATCGTCCAATATGAGCGCGGCGGCGTCCGCCACCCGGCCCAGCCGGCCGGCGGCGTTGATGCGGGGGGCCAGGGTGAAGCCCACCGCGTTGGCGCCCAGCCGCTCCACCGCCACGCCGGATTGGTCCATCAGCGCGGCGAGGCCGGGGCGGGGGGAGGTGCGCAGCTTTTGAAGGCCCTGCTTCACGATGCGCCGGTTTTCCCCGGTCAGGGGCATGACGTCGGCGATGGTGCCCACGGCCACCAGGTCCGCGTATTTTTCCAGCATGGCCTTCCCGTCGCCCGCCAGGGCGCAGACCAATTTGAACGCCACGCCCACGCCCGCCAAGTGGCGGCAGGGGCAGGCCTCGTCCCGCTTGGGGTCCACCACGGCTATGGCCGCGGGCAGCTCCTCCTGGCACTCGTGGTGGTCGGTGATGATCATGTCCACCCCCAGGGCGGCGGCAGCGGCCGTCTCCGCCACGGCGGTGATGCCGCAGTCCACGGTGACGATGAGGCTCACGCCTTTTTCCTTCAGCTTGTCGATGGCGGCGGCGTTGACGCCGTAGCCCTCCTCCAGCCGGTCGGGTATGTAGACCTCCGTCCTGACCCCCCAGCTCCGCAGCCAGTCCGCCAGCAGGCAGGAAGCCGTGATGCCGTCCACGTCGTAGTCCCCGTAGACCGCCACCGTCTCGTTTCGCTCCTTCGCCAGCCGCAGCCGGGCCACGGCCGCGGCCATGTCGGGCAGGGCCATGGGGTCCTCGGGCTCGAAGGGGCCCTCCGCCAGGAAGGCGGCGGCGTCCTCCGCCGTGACGATGCCGCGCCCGGCCAGCACCGCCGCCAGAAGCGGCGTGCATCCCGCCCGGACCAGCGCCTCGGGGATGGGCGCCTCGTCCGGGATATTCCAAACCGTATTTTTCATGCCGTACCTTTTCCAATAATATATTTATATGATTATACGCCAAACCAAGACACATTGCAATCGCGTTTCTTCCTTTCGGGTCTGGGCGCCGGAGGCGGGGATGTGTTTCCATAATTTTTAACCCCTTTCGCCGCATGCTGCAGACCGGGGCGGAAAAACTTCCTTTTGCCGGATTTTGCAGGTTGCTATTGCATTATATGGGGAAACGTGTTATAGTTTCAGGTAGACATAAAATGACAAGCCGCGCGATTTTCCGCGCCGGCGGGCCTGACCGCCTTTGGGAGAAATTATGAAGTACAGGACCCGTGCGCTGGTATTTCTGGCGCTGAGCGTGATACTGCTGGCGACGGCGCTGGTCATGGGCGTGAGAGCTCTGGCCCCCGCATCCGCCGAGAGCGGAGAGTCCGGCGGCGCCGGTTTCAGCCTGTCCGGCCTGTTCAGCCGCGCCACCCCCACCCCGGAGCCCACGGCCGTACCCACCGAGACCCCGGAGCCCACGGCCACTCCCTGGCCGGGCCCGGACATCCCCGAGCAGGCCGTGCCGGTGGGGAAGGAGTACTTTGAAGACGCGGCCTTTTTGGGCAACTCCGTGCTCAGCGGCCTGTGGGTATATGACCACGAGGACCTGTTCCCCGACGACAAGAGCCAGTGGTTCATGGACGACGGCCTGACCGTGCTGTCGGCCATGCCCTACGCCGAGCAGATGGCGGACGGAAACTACGGGAAGATATACGTGGGCTTCGGCAACAACGAGATGAGCTACGACCGCACCGCATTGCGGGAGGCCTACAACATGCTCATCGACAAGCTGCAGGCCGACCACCCGGACGCCATCATATATCTCGTCAGCGCCACGCCGGTGAGCCGGTGGAAGAGCTCCAACAGCTCCTCCTTCACCCGGGAGCTTGTCCAGTCCTACAACGAGATGGTGAAGGCCATTGCCAAGGAGCGGCAGGTGTGGTACCTGAACGCCTACTCGGTGCTCTGCGACGAGGAGGGGTACCTGCCCGCGGACGTGACCAACGACGGCACCCACTTCACCCTCGCCCACTATGACCTGTGGTTCGAGTATATGAAGACCCATTACATCCCCACCGGCTCCATGCCTGTGCCGGAGAACAGCCCTATCCCCATGCCCCCGGCGGCCACGGACTCTGCAGAGGGTGCCGGGGCCTGAAGGATAAAGAGAAAGACAAGGAAGGAAAAAACGTATGCTTAAGACACTCAAGAAACTCGGCATCTGCCTTTTGGTGCTGGCGCTCATCCTGTGCCTGGCATCCTGCGGCGGCGGCAAGGCCAAGGACATCGACATCGAGGCCCTGGCCAAGGACCTTGCGGCCAGCGCGGCTTTCACGACGGATATGAGCCCGTATGTCGTGGCCGCCGGCGTGGCGGCGGGCCTTTACCGCTATGAACCCAGCGATGTGGAAAGCTGCGTGCTGTACGCCAACACCTCCACCGGCGAGGAGATCTTTGTAGCCAAGGCGGCCAGCGCCGACGCCGCCAAGAACGTGTCCGCCCTCTGCCAGCAGCGGGTCAGCGACCAGAAATCCGTGCTGGAGAGCTATGTGCCCGAGGCCATCCCCCGGCTGGACAGCGCCATCGTCACTGTCAGCGGCCAGACCGTCATCTTTGTGGTGGCCGACGACGCCGCCGCGGCCCAGGCCGTGGTGGATGGATATCTGAAATAATCGCCCCCTATTAAAGCCCCCTCGGAGCCCCATTGGCCGAGGGGGCTTTTTCATGCGGGCGAGGCCGCCTCGCCATTCCGACGCCCGGCGGGAGCCGGCCATCCGACGGGCGGCGAGAGCCGGCAGTGCCCCGCACGCGCTCGGTGAACGAAGTGAACTTTAGCGGGAGGGGCCCTGTCGGGCGAGGCCGCCCATAGAGAATGTCGGTATAGCCCGGACGGGCCCGACAGTATCCCGGCTCACTTGTTACGCTGCGCTCACGAGCCGTGAGACCGTGACACTGCCGGTTCCCGCCGGGCGTCAGACTGACGCGGGGCGGCCTTGCGCTCTTTTCCACTTGACCGGGCGGGGAGAATGTGCTATGCTCTTCCCGCCAAGAGAAAACTGAATATGGGAGCCAAAAAGGAGAAAATACCATGAAAGATCGTATTCTCGCTCTTGCAACGGCAGTCTTTATGACGGCGGCACTCCTCGTGGGAGGCGGCCAGTCAGCATTCGCCGCCGGCTCCCCGGCCGATGTCAACGGTTCCATCACCGTGGGCATCGCCTCAGACCTGGACAGCAGTCTTGACCCGCACGTATCTTCGTCGCTGGCAGGAACCAGAGAAGTCCTTTTCAACATCTATGAAGGGCTGGTAAAGCCCGATACACAAGGAAATCTCGTCCCCGCCGTCGCCGAAAGCTACGCCGTTAACGACACCGCCGATGAATACACCTTCACCCTCCGTGAGGGCGTGCGGTTCCACAACGGCAACGAGGTCACGGTCGGGGACGTCGTCTATTCCCTGACCCGCGCTGCCGGGCTTGAGACCGGGGAGCCCCTGATGGCCACCCTGGCGGGCATATCCGCCGTGGAGGCCCCCGACGACCGCACCGTGGTCGTCACCCTCTCCGCGCCCGACGCGGAGTTCATCGCCTACATGACCGCCGCCGTCATCCCCGAGGGGAGCGACCCGGCAGACGGCATCATAGGCACCGGACCCTTCAAGTACGTCTCCCGCTCCGTCCAGGAGAACATCGTCCTGGAGCGGTTCGACGACTACTGGGGGGAGCCGGCCAAGTCCGCCAGGGTGACCTTCAAGGTCATTGAGGACGGCCAGACCATGGTCATGAGCCTCCGCTCCGGCGCCATCGACATGGCGGCCCATCTGGAGGCAAGCCAGGTGGCGGAGCTATCCGGCCTCAGCGTGCTGGAGGGGAGCATGAACCTGGTGCAGGCGCTCTACCTCAACAACGCCCGCGCCCCCTTCGATGACATCCGGGTCCGGCAGGCGCTGTGCTACGCCGTCGATAAGCAGATGGTCATCGACCTGGCCGGGGACGGCCACGGCACGGCCCTGGGCAGCAGCATGTACCCCGCCTTCGGCAAGTATTTTGACGACGCCCTGACGGATTATTACGAGTTCAACATCGCCAGGGCTCAGGAGCTGCTCACCGAGGCCGGCTACAGCGCCGCCAAGCCCCTGGAGTTCACCATCGACGTGGTGGCGGCCTACACGCCCCACGTGAACACCGCCCAGGCGGTGGTAGAGCTGCTGCGCCAGACCGGCATGGTGAACGCGAAGATCGAGCAGATGGAAAACAGCGCCTGGTACTCCGACGTCTACCAGGGCCGGGACTTCGAGGCCACCCTCCACGGCATGGATGCCTCCACCCTCACGGCCTCGGCGCTGCTGGCCCGGTTCGAAAGCTCCAACGCCAAGAACTTCATAGGCTTCGATAACGCCGACTATGACGCGGCCTACGCCGCGGCGCTGGCCACCACGGATGACGCGGAGCAGACCGCGAAATTCAAGGAGTGCGAGACCATCCTCACCGAGTCGGCCGCCAACGTATACATCCAGGACCTGGCGGACTTCGTGGTGACCCAGCCCAATGTGCAGGGGTATCAGTTCTATCCCCTGTACGTCATGGACATGTCCACGGTCTATAAGACCGCGTAAGGAAAAGTTTGCAGTATGTACTGAAAAAAACAGGAGTTTTAGTCGTCACCCTGCTCCTCATATCCCTGCTCGCCTTCCTGGCCTTCCAGATCATCCCCGCGGACCCCGTCACCAAGCTCCTGGGCACCGACTACACCCCGGAGCGGGCGGAGGCCCTGCGGCACGAGATGGGACTGGACAGGAACGTGTTCGTGCGTTACTTCGACTGGCTCACCGGGTTCGTCACCGGGGATATGGGCGACAGCTACAGCTATGGCATGGGCGTGGAAAAGGTCCTGGAGGGGAAGGGCGCCGTCACGGCGGGGCTCTCCCTCATGGCCTGGCTCATGGTCATCGCCATCAGCGTCCCTCTTGGCATCACGCTGGCGCGCTTTCAGGGCGGACGGCTGGACCGGGTATTCGTGGCCATGAACCAAGTGTTCATGGCCATTCCCCCGTTCTTCCTGGGCATCCTCTTTACATACGTGTTCGGCCTGGTACTGAAATTATTCGTGCCGGGCGGGTTCATAAGCCCCCGGGAGAGTTTCTGGGGGTTTTTGGGCTATCTCTTCTTCCCGGCGCTGGCCATCGCCATCCCCAAGGCGGCCATGGTGACGAAGCTGCTGCGCTCGTCCATTTTGAACCAGATGCAGATGGACTATGTGCGCACGGCCTACAGCCGGGGCAACTCCCGCTGGGGCGTGCTGCGTTTCCATGTGCTCAGAAACGCCATCCTGCCCGTGGTCACCTTCGTGGCCATGACGCTGGCGGACATCGTGGCCGGGTCCATCATCGTGGAGCAGGTGTTCGCCCTGCCGGGGCTGGGCCGGCTCTTGCTTGCCAGCATCGGCAACCGGGACTATCCCGTGGTGCAGTGCATCGTGGTCATCATCGCGTTCATCGTGGTATTTATGAATTATTTAGCGGACGTACTCACGCAATACATAGATCCCCGAGTAAGGCTGGGGTGAGATATGGACCTGCGGCACAACAAAAACTTCAAAGCGGGGGCGGTCATCACCGCCATCATGGTGACCATCATCCTGGTGGGGATGGTCTGGACCCCCTATGACCCCAACGCCATGGACGGGAAGGCCAAGATGCTCTCACCCAGCTTTCGGCATCTTCTGGGCACGGACAACTTCGGCCGGGACATCTTCTCCCGGGTGGTGGAGGGGGCCGGCGCCACCGCCGTCATCGCCGCCGCCACGGTGGCCATAGGCCTCACCGCCGGGCTCATCATCGGCGGGCTCACGGGCTACTACGGCGGGTGGCTGGACGAGGTGGTCATGCGACTCAACGACGCCCTGGCGGCTTTCCCCAGTATATTGCTTGCCCTGGTGCTGGTGGCGCTCTTCGGCTCGGGGAAGTACCACATCATCCTGGCCCTGGGGCTTTTGTTCATCCCCAGCTTCGCCCGGGTGGTCCGGGCGGAGGTGGCCCGGCAGAAGGCCCTGGACTATGTGGCCAGCGCCCGGCTCATGGGGGCGGGGGACATGCGCATTTTGTTTTTGCACATCCTGCCCAACATCGTGCCCGTGCTGCTGCCCAACGTGGCGATAGGGTTCAATAACGCCGTGCTGGCGGAGGCGTCCATGAGTTATCTGAGCGTGGGGGTCCAGCCCCCGGACGCCAGCCTGGGCCGGATGCTCAACGAGGCCCAGGGGTACCTTCTCACCGCGCCCTGGTACGCCCTCAGCGCCGGGGCGGCCATCATACTGCTGGTGCTGGGCTTCGGGCTTCTCAGCGAGGGGATGGGAGGCGTTGACCATGCTTCTTGACATCCGTGACCTGCATGTGACGTTCCTCTCCACCGGCAAGGAGGCCGTCCGGGGCGTGGACCTTCAAATGGAGCCCGGCCAGCGGCTGGGGCTGGTGGGGGAGTCCGGCTCCGGCAAGACCGTCACCGCCATGGCCCTGTCCGGCCTCATCGAGCGGTGGAACGTGAATATGACCGGCCAGGTCCTCTTTGAGGACCGGGACCTTCTGGCCTGCTCCCGGAACGAGCTGCGCTCGGTCCAGGGCAAGGACATCGGCGTGGTGTTCCAGGAGCCCATGACCAGCTTGAATCCCCTCATGCGGGTGGGCCGGCAGGTGGAGGAGGTGCTGCGCATCCACACAGACCTCTCCGCCGCCGAGATCAGGCGCATGGCCCTTCAGGCCATGGACCAGGTGGGCCTGCCCGACCCGGAGCGGACATACGAAAAATACCCCCATCAGCTCTCCGGCGGCCAGCGGCAGCGGGCCGTCATCGCCTCCGCCATGGTCATACACCCCAAGCTCCTCATATGTGACGAGCCCACCACGGCCCTGGACGTGACCGTCCAGGCCCAGATACTGGAGCTTTTACGGGGTGTGAGCGAGCAGTTCGGTGTGGCGATCCTGCTCATAAGCCATGATCTCTCCGTGGTGCGGCGGCTGTGCGATCAGGTGGCGGTCATGTACCGGGGCAAGATCGTGGAGCGGGGGAGCACCGACGATATCTTCAACGCCCCCCAGGACGAGTACACCAAGCGGCTCATCGCCGCCATCCCCAAAAAGAGGAAGCACCATGAATGAGGCCCCCGCCACAACTGAACAGCGGGTCCTGGAGGTGGAGCACCTCACCGTCCGCTACTCCGACGCCACCGTATTCGGCCGGCGGAGCGGGTATGAGGCGGTCCACGACGTTAGTTTTTATGTTAACCACGGAGAGATCGTGGGCCTGGTAGGCGAGTCCGGCTGCGGGAAGTCCACGCTCTCCAAGGCCATTCTGGGCATGCTGCCCCAGCACGAGATCACAGGGGACATACGCCATTTCACGAAGCGGCCCCAGATGGTGTTTCAGGACCCCTTTTCCAGCCTGAATCCGGCCCGGACCGTGGGCTGGATACTGGAGGAGCCCCTGCGCATCTTCGGCAAGTATGACGCCCCCGAGCGGAAGCGCCGGGTGCTGGACATGATGGAACGGGTGGGACTGGAAAAAGATTATGTAAACAATAAACCCCGGGAGCTGTCCGGCGGCCAGCGCCAGCGGGTGTCCATCGCCCTGGCCCTCATCCAGCGGCCCCGGTTCATCATCGCCGACGAGCCGGTATCCGCCCTGGACGTGACCATCCAGGCGCAGATATTGGACCTTTTGTGGGACCTCAGGCGGGAGCTGGACCTGAGCTACCTCTTCATAAGCCACGACCTGAACGTGGTCTACTCCATATGCGACCGGGTCATGGTCATGCAGGCGGGGCGCATCATCGAGTCCGGCACGGTGGACGAGGTGTACGACCACCCGAAGCACGAGTACACCCAAAAGCTGCTGCGGGCAGTAAGGTCATGAAGTACGACAGTATAAAAGAGGGCCGGTTCATCGACCGGCCCAATCGATTTATCGCCCATGTGGAGCTGGCGGGGCGCGTGGAGACGGTCCACGTGAAGAACACGGGCCGGTGCCGGGAGCTGTTGGTGCCCGGGGCGGCGGTATACCTGGCGGAGGGACAGAACCCCGCCCGGAAGACCCGGTATGACCTGGTGGCGGTGCGAAAGGGAGAGCGGCTCATCAACATGGACAGCCAGGCCCCCAATGCCGCGGCCCTGGAATGGCTCCGGGCGGGGCATCTGTTCCCGGCGGGGACGGAGATACGGCCGGAGTATACCGTGGGTGACAGCCGATTCGATATTGCGGCGTTTACCCCGGAGCTGGCGCTATTAGAAGTAAAGGGCGTAACATTGGAGCGGGACGGCGTGGTGCTGTTCCCGGACGCGCCCACGGCGAGGGGCACGAAGCATCTGCGGGAGCTGGCCGCCTTCCCGGGGGAGACCTATGTGCTGTTCGTCATCCAGATGGAGAACGTCCGGTATTTTGCCCCCAATGAGGAGACGGACCCGGCCTTTGCCGCCGCCCTCCGGGCGGCCCATGCCGCGGGGGTGCATATCTTGGCCTACGACTGCAAGGTGACGCCGGAGAGTATGACGTTGAATATGCCGGTGGAGATAAGGCTGTAAATCCGGCGCTGGGTGAGTGTGCCAGACTGACGGGCGGTGAGAACCGGCAGTGTGCCGAATGCGGTTGGTGAGCGAAGCGAACTTTAGCAGTAGGCATACTGCCGGGCTCAGCCGCCCTGGGACAGGCTGGAATAGCCCGGACGGGCCCGACAGTATCCCGGCTCACTTGTTACGCTGCGCTCACGAGCCGTGAGGCCGTGACACTGCCGGCTCCCGCCGGGCGTCGGACTGGCATAGGGCGGCCCGTTTCGCCGCGCGTCAGATAGCAAAACCTCCCTCAATGTGCAGTAGTCAAGGGGAAGTAGACAAGAGGAAGCAACCAAAGGATCAAAAGCCCAGTTCAGCCTTGTACTGAGCCG
>CANQRM010000001.1 GCA_947626265.1 uncultured Oscillospiraceae bacterium | reverse complement strand
ACACCTGCTCAGCACAGATACCAGACCCTTCGGGTCGCTTAACTCATTATTTCGTCTAACTTTTGGGGTTCACTTCATTGAGCCGGGGCTTTCTTTATGATACCTATTACTCCGCGCTGAAGAAGGCCACGCCCACGGCGCCGGGGCCGGCGTAGGTGCCGATGGTGCTGCCGATGCAGCAGACGGGCAGCTCCCGCACATGGTCCTTGTAGAGCGCCTCGCTGTCTTGGATGTACTTTTGCAGCAGGGCGTCGCTGAGGCCGCTGTAGCCCAGGGCATAGGGCAGGGAGAAGTCTATCCCGCCGCTTTGCTGGACGAACTGGGTCAGCAGGTTGTTGCCGTTTTTGGAGCCCCGGGCCTTGCCGATGAGCGCCACCTCGCCCTTTTGCACCGCCACCACCGGCTTGATGGAGAGTATCCCCCCGGCAAAGGCCACCGCCGGGGAGATGCGCCCGCCCTTTTTCAAATACTCCAGCGTGTCCAGCAGCGCCAGCAGCCGGACGCGTTTTTTCTGCGTCTCCAACCGGGCGGCGATCTCCGCCGCAGGCAGGCCCTCGTTCCGGAGCCGTGCCGCCAGCAGCACCAGTATCCGCATGCCGATGCTCACGTTCTCGCTGTCCACCACGGTGACATTCTCATAGTCCTCCGCCGCGAGGCAGGCGCTGTTCCAGCACCCGGAGAGACGGCCGGACAGGGTGAGGCATACCGCCTCCTCCCCCGCCTCCCTGGCGGCGCGGAACGCCTCCCCGTACTGGAAGGGGGTGATCTGGCAGGTGTGGGGCAGGGCGTCTGACTCCACCAGCTTTTCGAAAAACGCCCGGTTGGACAGGGTGACCCCATCCAGGTACTCCCGGTCGCCGAACATGACGGTGATGGGCAGCACCTCTATCCCCAGGGCCTTTGCCTCCTCCGGCGGGATGTCGCAGGCGGAGTCGGTGATGATGCGCACGCTCATTTTATTCTCCCTTCCCCTTCCCCGCCGGCACGTTCAACAGCACGATGGCCACGAATATGAGCCCAATGCCGGCGGCGTTCATGACGTTCAGCTTCTCATGGAACACCAATATGCCCGATATGGTGGCCACCATGGGCTCGGCGAAAGCCAGCACGGAGGCCTTGCCCGCCTCTATGCTCTCCAGGCCCGTGGTGTAAAACACGTAGGGCATGAAGGTGCTCACCACCCCCAGACCCAGGGCCATCAGGGCAGCATGGCCGTTTGACGCCAGGATGGAGAAGGCCTCCCCCGCCCCGGCGAAGGGCAGCAGGCACACTGTGGACACCACGAAGGTATAAAAGATGACGGTAAAGGTGTGGTATTTTTTCAGCGCCACCTTCCCGAAGATGCTGTAGGTGGCGTAGCCAAAGCCTGCACCGATGCCGGTGAGCAGGGCGCGGGGCGTGATGGAGCCGGAGGTGAGGCCGCTCACCAGCACGCACCCGGCGAAGGCCAGCGCCAGCGCCGCCAGCTTCCGGGCAGTGACTCGCTCATGAAAAAACACCGCCGACATGAGCATGACAAAGCAGGGGGCGGTATAGAGCAATATGGACGCGGTGGCCAGAGTGGTCATCTGGATAGTGCTGAAGTAGCACACGTTGAAAAATACGATGCTGATGAGCCCCGTGCCCAGGAACATCCAGAAGTCCTTGAGCCTCACTTTGAACAGTGCCCTGTCCTTCACGAGCAGCAGCGCCCCCATGAGGACCATCACCGTGACGCTTCGCACCAGCGTCACCTGAAAAGAGCTGAGCCCCGCTGCGGTCATGGGCCGGGAGAACACCCCGATGACGCCCCAGCCGCTGGCGGCGATCAGTATCATCGCCACCGCCAGGGCGTTTTTGTTTTTTGTATCGTTCTTCATCGTTATCCGCCGGGCCGCCGCGGCCCGCTCCTTCTTCCCCGGCAGTATAGCACACCGCTCGCCGGAATACTATCGCCATTTACACAGAAAAAGGACCGCTCGGAGAGCGGTCCTTTTGGTGCGATTGGAATGGGTCTTACTTCGCGGCCTTGGCGGCGCGGATGGCCTCGGTCAGCATGGGGGTGACCTTGAACAGGTCGCCGCAGATGCCGTAGTCGGCGATCTCGAAGATGGGGGCGGACTCGTTCTTGTTCACCGCGATGATGCACTCGGAGTCCTGCATGCCGGCCTTGTGCTGGATGGCGCCGGAGATGCCCAGAGCCACGTATACCTTGGGGTGCACGGTCTTGCCGGTCTGGCCCACCTGATGGTCGGCGGAAAGCCAGCCGCTGTCGATAACAGCACGGGAGCCGCCGACGACGCCGCCCAGCTCCGCAGCCAGCTCCTCGGCCAGCTTGATGCCGCCTTCCACGTCCTTGCTGATGCCGCGGCCCACGGACACGATGAAGTCCGCGCCGATCAGGTCCACCAGCTTCTTCGCGGCCTTGACGACCTCGGTGACCTCGGTCTGCATGTCGGCCTCAGAGAGCTCAAAGGCGGGCTTCACGATCTGCACGGCGTCGGCCTTGGCCTGGTCGAAGGGGCGCTTTTTCATGACGCCGGGACGGACCGTCGCCATGGTGGGACGGAACCGGGGGCAGATGATGGAGGCCATCAGGTGGCCGCCGAAAGCGGGACGGGTCATCTTAAGGTCACGGGACACGTCGTGCTTCTCGCCCAGGACCATGGCGGTGTTCAGGCCGTCGATGCGGGCGTCCTCCAGCGTGGAGGCCTCGTGCAGGAAGTCCTTGTAGATGCCCATGTCCACGTCCAGGTGGGTGCAGTCGGCGCACAGGCCGGTGTGCAGCCGGGCGGCGCAGCGGGGGCCCAGGTCACGGCCGATGTTGGTGGCGCCGATGAGGAACGCCTCGGGCTTCAGCTCCTCGATCACGTCGCAGATGACCTTGGCATAGGCGTCGGTGGTGTAGACCTTCAGCAGGGGGTGGTCGCAGACATAGACCTTGTCGGCGCCGTAGCCGCCCAGCTCCTTGGCCAGGCCCTCGACGTTGTCGCCCAGCAGCAGGCCGCACAGGTCCACGCCCAGCTCGTCCGCCAGACGGCGGCCTTCGCTGATCAGCTCGAAATCGGTGGGCATCAGCTTGCCCTCGCGCTGCTCACAGAATACCCATACATCCTTGAAAGCAGCCAGATCAGTATTGTTAAAAGCCATTTTCTTAACTCCTCTCTCAGATGATGTGCTTGCCGGCCAGGATGCCCGCCAGCTTCTCGCAGGTGCCCATGTCGGCGCCCTCCAGCATCATGCCGGCGCCCTTCTGGGGGGGCGTGAAGGAGACAAGGATGTTGGTGGGGGAGCCCTTCAGGCCGATGGTGGTGGCGTCGATCAGGGGATCGTCCTTCAGCGCCTCGTAGTCCAGCACGGTCACGGGCTTGCTGTAGGCCTCGAAGATGCCGCCCACGGACATGTAGCGGGGCTCGTTCAGCTCTTTGATGCAGGTCAGCAGGCAGGGGGTCTTGACCTTGATGGTCATGTAGCCGTCCTCCAGCATGCGCTTGACGGTGATGTCGTCGCCGTCCTTCTGGATGTCGGCGGCGTAGGTCACCTGGGGCAGGTGCAGCTTCTCGGCGATCTGGGGGCCCACCTGGGCGGTGTCGCCGTCGATGGCCTGCCGGCCGCACATGACGATGTCGCCCTTCTCCACGCCGATCTTGTTGACGCCGGCGGCGACGATCTGGCTGGTGGCGTAAGTATCGGAACCGCCGAACTCACGGCCGGAGATGAGGTAGCCCTCATCGGCGCCCATGGCCAGCAGCTCACGCAGCATGCCCTCCGCGGGGGGAGGACCCATGGTCACGACGATGACCTTGCAGCCGGTCTCGTCCTTCAGCTTCAGAGCGGCCTCGACGGCGTTCATGTCGTCGGGGTTCGTGATGGTCTCCATGGAGGCACGGTTCAGGGTGCCGTCCGGATTCACCGCCACCTTGCCGGAGGTGTCGGGGACCTGCTTCACACAAACGATAACTTTCATTTCTATCCTTTACCTCCTGCTTATTTCACGCCCAGATGGCTGGAGATGACCATACGCTGGACTTCGGAAGTGCCCTCGTAGATCTCGGTGATCTTGGCGTCGCGCATCATGCGCTCCACCGGATACTCACGGGTGTAGCCGTAGCCGCCGAAGAGCTGTACCGCCCGGCGGGTCACGTCGCTGGCGGCCTCGGCCGCGAACAGCTTCGCCATGGCCGCGTCCATGGAATAGTCCTCGTGCAGCTGCTTCTTGCAGGCGGCGGAATATACCAGGAACTGGGCGGCCTGCATGCGGGTGTGCATGTCGGCCAGCTGGAACTGGGTGTTCTGGAACTGGCTGATGCGGCGGCCGAACTGGACGCGCTCCTTGGTGTACTTGATGGCCTCCAGAACGGCGCCCTCGCCCAGGCCCAGGGCCTGCGCGGCGATGCCGATACGGCCGCCGTCCAGGGTCATCATGGCGATCTTGAAGCCCTGGCCGATCTTGCCCAGCAGGTTCTCCTTGGGCACGATGCAGTCCTCGAAGATCAGGTCGCAGGTGGAGCTGCCGCGGATGCCCATCTTCTTCTCATGCTTGCCCTGGCTGAAGCCGGGGAAGTCCTTCTCCACGATGAAGGCGCTGATCTCCTTCATGGGACGGCCGCGCTTGTCGGTGGTCTTGCCGGTGACGGCGATGATCACGAAGGTGTCGGCCACGTTGCCGTTGGTGATGAAGCACTTGGAGCCGTTGAGGACGTAGTGGTCGCCCTCCAGGACGGCGGTGGTCTGCTGGCCCTGGGCGTCGGTGCCGGCGCCGGGCTCGGTCAGGCCGAAGGCGCCGATCTTCTTGCCGGAGCACAGGTCGGGCAGATACTTTTTCTTCTGTTCCTCGGTGCCGAACTCAAAGATGGGGGCGCAGCACAGGGAGGTATGGGCGGACACGATGACGGCGGTGGTGCCGCACACCTTGGCCAGCTCCTCCACGCACATGGCGTAGCTGAGGACGTCGCCGCCGGCGCCGCCGTACTCCTTGGGGAAGTAGATGCCCATCATGCCGAGCTTGCCCATCTTCTCCACGGTCTCCATGGGGAAGCGCTCTTCCTCATCGATCTCCTGGGCCAGGGGCTTGACCTCGTTCTCGGCGAAATCACGGTACATCTTGCGGAGCATCAGCTGCTCTTTACTCAGATGAAAGTCCATACTTATTTCTCCTTCAAAATGTTATTTGCTGTAATCGTAAAAGCCCTTGCCGGTCTTCCGGCCCAGCAGGCCGCCGCGGACCATCTTCTTCAGCAGCAGCGCCGGACGGTACTTGGGGTCGCCGGTCTCGTTGAAGAGGGTCTCCATGATGGCCAGGCACACGTCCAGGCCGATGAAGTCGCCCAGGGTCAGGGGGCCCATGGGGTGGTTGGCGCCCAGCTGCATGGCCTTGTCGATGTCCTCCACGGAGGCGACGCCGGTCTCCACCAGGCCGATGGCCTCGTTGATCATGGGGATGAGGATCTTGTTGACGACGAAGCCGGGAGCCTCGGCGACCTCCACGGGGTCCTTGCCGATGTCCTGCGCCAGCTTGTAGATGAAGTCAAAGGTCTCCTGGGTGGTGTTGGCGCCCCGGATGACCTCCACCAGCTTCATGCTGGGGACGGGGTTGAAGAAGTGCATGCCGATGACGGGGTGGGCAAGGCCGTTGCCCATCTCGGTGACGGACAGGGAGGAGGTGTTGGAGGCGAAGACGGTCTCGGGCTTGCACAGGGTATCCAGCTCCTGGAGCAGGGTCTTCTTGGTGGCCATATCCTCCTTGACGCACTCGATGACCAGATCGGCGTCAGCGGCGGCGGGGCGCTCCTCGGTGACGATGTTGGCCAGCAGGGCGTCCACGGCCTCCTGGGTCATCTTGCCCTTGGCCACGCGCTTGGCCAGGGAGGCGGCCAGCTTGTCCTTATGCTTCTGAGCGGAAGCGACGGAGCTGGCGAACATCATGACGGTGTGGCCCTTGGCGGCAAAGACCTGGGCGATACCGCTGCCCATGGTGCCGGCGCCAAATACTGCGACTTTCATTATGTGGTCCTCCTAAAAATAATTTTTTAAATTCCTTTGGTATATGAAATCCGCCTTATCAGCAGTTTTCAAACGGGTCGTGCTTGCGCTTTTCCACGAACGCGGCCATGGCGCTGCGCTGGTCCTTCGTCTCGAAGCAGGAGCCGAAGAGCTTTTCCTCGACGACGATGGCCTTGTCCATGTCCACCTGGGTGCCGTCGTTGATGGCCTTCTTGCAGGCACGCACGGCGATGGGAGCGTTGCCGGCGATGCGCGAGGCCATCTTCTCGGCCTCGGCCATCAGCTCCTCCGCGGGATAGACGGCCTGCACCAGGCCGCAGGCCAGGGCCTCGGGGGCCTTGATGTTGCGGGCGGTGTAGATCATCTCCTTGGCCTTGCCCATGCCCACGAGCCGGGCCAGGCGCTGGGTGCCGCCGAAGCCGGGGGTGATGCCCAGGCCCACCTCGGGCTGGCCGAACACCGCCGTCTCGGAGGCCAGGCGGATGTCACAGCTCATGGAGAGCTCGCAGCCACCGCCCAGGGCGAAGCCGTTCACCGCGGCGATGGTGGGGATGGGGAGGGTCTCCAGCTTGCGGAACACGTCGTTTCCAAGCTTTCCGAAGGCCTCGCCCTCGGCCTTGGTAAGGCCGCTCATCTGGGCGATGTCCGCGCCGGCCACGAAGGCCTTCTGGCCCGCGCCGGTGACGATGAGGCACCGCACGGCGTTCACGTCGATGCTGTCCAGGACCTTGTCCATCTCGCTGATGACCTGGTCGTTCAGCGCGTTCAGGGCCTCCGGGCGGTTGATGGTCAGGATACCTACCTGACCCTTCAGTTCCAGTTCTACTAATGCCATAATTCTCGACCTCGTTTGTTATTTATGTAACAATGTCCGGGCGCAAGTGCCCTTTCACGCCATGATGATTATAATCGAAACCCGGCCATTTATCAAGTATATTTCCCCCGCCGGACCACTCTTTTTTCATATTTTTACATATCCGTCAAAAAACCCGCCCTCCTTCGGGAGAGCGGGCCGTATTTTTTGTGTTTTTTCACCCTTCCAGGGGCGTGAACAAAGCAGCTATATCCTCCGCGCCGCCGGCGGCGGAAAGGCTGGTGAGGCTCAGCTGCATGAACCAGTCGCCCCGGACGGCATAGGCCTGCTGCTGGGTCATGGACATGTCCATCCCCAGCACCCGGGAGCCGGTCTCCACCAGCAGGCCGGGCAGCTCCTGCCCCGCGAGAGAAACGGTGTTGCGCCGGACCGTGGCGTTCTCCATACCGGGCAGGGAGATGGCGCCGTCCCCCTCCGTGCCCGCGTCCCCCAGCACCAGGTCCAGGAAATCCCCCTGGTCCGCCGCCTCGGCGAGGCCCGGCACGTTCCGGACCATGATGTTCACGTTCCTCCGCCCGTCCAGGGTGCTGGCGGAGGCCACAAAGCTGCCGGCCAGCAGGTCCATGTAGCTCTCGGCGTCGTCCCCGCCGATGAGCTGCATACTGGCGCTCTGGAGGGCCCGTATCTGCTCCTCGGTCATGAAGTGCCAATTCTCCCCCGGCTCAAAGGCCAGGCCAAAATACGCGTTCTCATACCGCCCCGCCTTCAGCACGCCCAGGGGCGCGGTATCCTCGTCCAGGGGCGTATCCGTGGCCTCCGGCGCCTCCGTGGCGGCAGGCGTATCCGTCGCCGGGAACGTGAACTCTGCGGTCTCCTCGTCCACCGGGTCCAGGGTGTCCAGGTCCACCGCCTCTACGGTCAGTTCCGCCCTCCGGGCTGGGGCCTCCAATTCCTCCCCGTCCCACCGGCACCATTCATAGGCCCGCTTCCCCGCGGACACCACCGCGCTCCAGTATGGCTCGGAGAGCTCCCCGTCCACCCTGGCGCACTTCATGTGCAGCCACAAGTCCTTATCCGTGCCGTTGTCCACCCGGAGCAGCACCGCCGGACCGTCCGGGTCGTAGTCTATCGCCGTCACGGCCAGGTCCCCCTCCATCAGGGGCACGGGCTCAAAGCCCTCTATGGCGGGTTCCGTCACCGCAGGGCCGTCCTGTTCTCCCTCGGGAGCGGACCAGGTCACCTTCCCGGCGAACAGGGGCGCGGCCTCCTTGTCCCCGCCGGGCCGGACGGTGAGGAATGCCTCCACCGTCTCGATATAGTTCACGCCCGCGGCGGCCAGGTCCTCATCGAACCACTCCACTTCGGCATTCGCCGATTTCACGGCGGGCACTGTTCCCTGCCAGCCCCGGCCGCACATGACGCCATTCACGGATATCCGGTCCAGGGAGAAGTCCATGCTTCGATTGGCGTTGTTCTCCAAAAGGAGAACGAAGGCCGGGCCCCATGTGCCCTCCGGCTCATAGTCCGTGACGGACACAGTCACCCCGCCGCCGTCGAAAAGCACCTGCCTATTTTCGGCGTCCTCCGCCCCCAGGGCCGTGCCGCCCAGGGCGCAGAAGGCCGCCGCCAGCGCCAGGATGAGCGCCAGGCACAGCGCGCGTTTTTTCATGGACTTGACCCCCTTTCGGTCCCGCCCATGATAGCATGTTCCCCGCCTTTTGACAAGGCGGGGAACGTCATTCCAATAATGCTCTGAGCTGCCGCACCGCCCGGCGCTCCAGGCGGGACACCTGCACCTGGCTCACCCCCAGCACCCGGCTGGCCCGGTCCTGGGTCATGCCGTGGTAAAAGCGCAGGAACACCACCTGCCGCTCCTTTTCGGGCAGCTGTTCGATGGCCTGGCGCAGGGCCACATGCTCCACCAGCCGCTCCTCCTCGGTCCAGTCCCCCAGCACCTGCTCCAGGGAGAACCCGTCCTCGGTATTGGGCTGCTGCAGGGACTCGATGGGCACGGTGGCGGTCTCAGCCACGGCGATGTCCTCGGGGCTGAAGCCCGTGGCCGCGGCCAGCTCCGACACGGTGGGGTCCCGGCCCAGGTCCTGCTCCAGGGTCTTCCGGGCCGTGCGCAGGGCCATGGCCCGCTCCTTGATGCCCCGGCTCACCTTCACCGCCCCGTCGTCCCGCAGGAAACGGCGAATCTCCCCGGATATCTTGGGCACGGCGTAGGTGGAGAAGCGGGTGCCGTAGCTCTCGTCAAAGCCGTCGATGGCCTTCAAAAACCCCAGGCAGCCAAGCTGGTACAGGTCGTCCGGCTCCGCGCCCCGGCCGAAGTACCGCCGGGCCACGCTCCATATGAGGCCCGCGTTGGCCTCGATCATGCGGCCCGCCGCCTCCCGGTCCCCGGCCTGGGCGGCCCGCAGAAGGGTGATGGTCTCGTCCAATTACGCGCTCGCCTTCACCCGTATGCGTTTGCTCATGGTGACGGTGGTCCCCTTGTCCAGGTTGGAGCGGACCCGCAGGCCGTCCATGAAAGAGCCCATGATGGTGAAGCCCATGCCGCTCCGCTCCTCCCCGCCGGTGGAGTACATGGGCTCCATGGCCTTCTTCACGTCCGGGATGCCCCGGCCCCTGTCCCGCACCATGATCTCCAGCACATTTCCCTCCAGGATGCGCAGGCGCATCTGCACCGTGCCCACCTGGTCCGGGTAGGCGTGGACGATGGCGTTAGTCACCGCCTCGGATACGGCGGTGCGGATGTCCCCCAGCTCCTCCAGCGTGGGGTCCATCTGGGCGGCAAAGGCCGCCGCCGCGGCCCGGGCGAAGCCCTCGTTCACGCTCCGGGCGGGGAATTCCAGCTTTATGTAGTTGCGCTGTTTCATATGTAGAACCTCCTCGATTTCCGCATGAAAGGCCCCCTTGTGCAAAGGGGGCTGTCGCCGCCGTCAGGCGGTGACTGAGGGATTGTAACGACGGATAACAGACACAACCCCTCCACCGCACTTCGTGCGGTCCCCCTCCCCTTGCACAGGGGAGGCTTTGGGGTGGGACTTTCGCTCGGCACCTCCCCTTGCACAGGGGAGGCTTATACGCCCGGTCCCGCGCCGGTGCTGATCTTGATAACTCTGTCGATGCCTGATGCATCTATAACTTTGAGCGGCTGATTTTTCACATTCTCCACCCAGGCCCGGCCGCCGGTCTCGGCCATGAGCCGGGCGATCTTCAATATGAGGGCGATGCCGGAGGAGTCCATGAAGGTGAGCCCGGCCATGTCCACCACGCAGTCCCGGGGCAGATAGTCGTCCACGGCGGCGCTGATCTTCCGAAGAGCCGCCGACGCCTCGTGGTGGTCCAGCTCCCCCTTCAGATACAGCGTCAACCGCCCGTCGGCGTAGCTCGACAGCACTTTCATAAGGCTCGTCCCCCTTTTTCCCAACAAAAATCACACCGTACAAACGTACAGTGTGATTTTACGATATATGCGCTGTCGAATGCCGTCGCACGGGGGCAGGGCAGTTCCTTCTAAACACATTTTGAATATATAACGCATCCATTTTCGCCAGTATAACACATATCCGCCCTAAAATAAATACAAAATATATTTGTTTTGGGGTGATTTTGTGGTCACAAAGAGCCTTTCCATTCGGATAGAGCCGGAGCTTTTGGACAAGCTCCATGTGGTGGCGGACTACGAGGGGCGGTCCGCCAACAGCCAGATACTGATCCTCATCCGCCGGTGCGTCGAGCAGTACGAACAGGAGCACGGCAAAATCAAACTGGGCGGGAAATGACTAAGGAGACATATCAGGAACGCATCCGGGCGCTCCGGGAGGACCATGACCTGACCCAGGAACAGGTGGCAGCCTATTTGGGCACGTCCCAGACGATGTACGCCCGGTATGAGCGCGGCGCGAATGAACTCCCCATCCGCCATTTGATCGCGCTTTGCAGGCTGTATCACGTTTCGTCTGACGAAATATTAGGGATATAAAATCAAAACCGGCGCGGCAGATGCCGCGCCGGTCCTTTTATTACGCTTTACCCCAGATTCTTCAAGCTCTCCTCCAAATTCGCCGCCAGGGCCTGGGCCTTGGCCAGCTTGTCCCGCTCGGCGGCCACCACCCGCTCCGGGGCCCGGGAGACGAAGCTCTCGTTGGCCAGCTTCTTCTCCTGGTTGGCGATGTCCTGCCGGGCCTTGGCCAGCTCCTTCGTGATGCGCTCCCGCTCCTTGTCCAGGTCCACCAGCTCCGCCATGGGCATGTAGACCGTGGCGCCGCCGGTGACCACCGTCACCATGCCGGATACATCCGCGGGGGTCGACCTGGTCACGTTCACCGCCCCGGCGTAGGCCAGGTTCGCCATGTACACCGTCCCGGCCTCGTAGACCTGGGGCTCGGCGGTGACGAGGGTGATATGGGGCCGCTTGGAGGGGGGCACGTTCATCTCCGCCCGGCGGCTGCGCACCGCCTTCACCGCCTCCATGATCTTTTCGAAATCCTCTTCCTCGGTCTTGAAACAGAGCTTTTCGTTGACCTCGGGATAGGTCTCCACGATCAGGGCCTTCCCCTCGTGGGGGATGGCGCCGTATATCTCTTCAGTGATAAACGGCATGAAGGGGTGGAGAAGCCGCAGGATGTCGGTGAGCACGTACAGCAGCACCTGCTGGGCGCTCACGTCCCCCTCCCGCAGGCGGGGCTTGGTGATCTCGATATACCAGTCGCAGAAGCTGTCCCAGATGAAGTCGTATATCTTCGTGGCGGCGAGACCCAGCTCGTACTTATCGAAGTTCTCGTTGACCTCGGCGATGAGGCTCTGCAGCTTGGAGAGGATCCACTTGTCCTCCAGTTTCAGCTCGGCGGGCAGCTTATTCTCCTCCACCGTCAGGTTCATCATCACGTACCGGGCGGCGTTCCACAGCTTGTTGGCGAAGTTGCGCATGGCCTCGCACCGCTCTACGTAGAAGCGCATGTCGTTGCCGGGGGAGTTGCCAGTGATGAGGTTGAAGCGCAATGCGTCCGCGCCGTACTGGTCGATGACCTCGATGGGGTCCACGCCGTTGCCGGCGGATTTGGACATCTTCTTGCCGTGAGGGTCCCGGACCAGGCCGTGGATGAGCACGGTCTTGAAGGGCTCCTTTTTCATGTGCTCCATGCCGGAGAAGATCATCCTCGCCACCCAGAAGAAGATGATGTCATAGCCGGTGACAAGCACGTCGGTGGGATAGAAATACTCCAGGTCCTCGGTCTTGTCCGGCCAGCCCAGGGTGGAGAAGGGCCAGAGGGCGGAACTGAACCAAGTGTCCAGCACATCCGGGTCACGCTCGATATTTTTGGACCCGCACTTTTCGCACTGGCAGGCGTCCTCCCGGGACACGGTCACGTGGCCGCAGTCGGCGCAGTACCAGGCCGGTATCTGATGACCCCACCAGAGCTGCCGGGATATGCACCAGTCCCGGACGTTGTGCATCCAGTTGAGGTAGGTCTTGGCGAAGCGGTCGGGGACGAACTTGATGGTGCCGTCCTCTACGACCCGGATGGCCTCCTTCGCCAGGGGCTCCATCTTCACGAACCACTGGTCGCTGGCCAGGGGCTCCACGTCGCTGTGGCAGCGGTAGCAGGTGCCCACGTTATGTACGTGTTCCTCCACCTTCACAAGATACCCCTGCTCCTCCAGGTCCTTGAGGATGACCTTCCGGGCCTCGTACCGGTCCAGACCGTCATACTTGCCGCCGTTGATGATGCAGCCGTTGTCGTCGATGACCAGTATCTGCTCCAGGTTATGCCGCAGGCCCACCTCGAAGTCGTTGGGGTCGTGGCAGGGGGTCATCTTCACGCAGCCGGTGCCGAACTCCATGTCCACGTACTCGTCGGCCACGATGGGGATCTCCCGGCCCACCAGGGGCAGGATGCAGGTCTTGCCCACGATGGACGTATACCGCTCGTCATTGGGGTTCACCGCCACGCCGGTGTCGCCCAGCATGGTCTCAGGCCGGGTGGTGGCAACCACCACCTCCCCGGAGCCGTCGGCCAGGGGATAGCGCAGGTGCCACAGGTGGCCCGGCTTTTCCTCATACTCCACCTCCGCGTCGGAGAGGGCGGTGGTGCAGTGGGGGCACCAGTTGATGATGCGCTTGCCCTTGTAGATGAGGCCCTTCTCGTAGAGGGAGCAGAACACCTCCCGCACCGCCTTGGAGCAGCCCTCATCCATGGTGAAGCGCTGGCGCTCCCAGTCGCAGGAGGAGCCCAGGGTCTTGAGCTGCTCCACGATGCGGTCGCCGTACTTGTTCTTCCAGTCCCACACCCGGTCCAGGAATTTCTCCCGGCCCAGGTCGAAGCGGGTCAGACCCTCCTCGTTGCGCAGGTTCTCCTCCACCTTGATCTGGGTGGCGATGCCCGCGTGGTCATAGCCGGGCAGCCACAGGGCGGAATAGCCCTTCATCCGCTTGTAGCGGGTGAGCACGTCCTGGATGGTCTCGTCCACGGCGTGGCCCAGGTGGAGCTGGCCCGTCACGTTGGGGGGCGGGATGACGATGGTGAAGGGCTTCTTCGCCGGGTCCCGCTCGGCATGGAAGTAATTGCCGTCCAGCCACTGCTGGTATATCTTCTTCTCGACCTGCTTGGGGTCGTACTGTTTGGGCAGCTCTCTCATTTGCAAAGCTCCTCTACCTCCTCGAGGCCGGAAAGGCCCACCGTTTTATTGACCAGCACCCCATCCCGGAACACCATCAGGGTGGGGATGCTCATGATGCCGTACCGGGCGGCCAGGTCCACCTGCTCGTCCACATTGACCTTGCCCACCTTCACCTCGCTCTGCTTTCTCGCGAAGGCCTCCACCACGGGGGCCTGCATCCTGCAGGGGGTGCACCATACGGCCCAGAAATCCACCAATGTGGTGCCGTCGGCGATGGTCTCGTCGAAATTGTCCTTCGTAAGCTCTATCACGCTCATGTCTCCCGCTCCTTCACATATCTGTCGGCGGCCAGGGCCGCCACATTTCCCTGTCCCACCGCCCGGGCCACCTGATAGGGCCGGCCGGTGCAGTCCCCGGCGGCGAATACGCCGGGTATATTCGTCTGCATATCCGGGCCCACGGCGATATGGCCCTCGGTCATATCGAGGCCCGGCAGAAGGGCGTCCGCCGCCACCGTGTCCCGGAGGATGAACACCCCGTCCACGGCCTGCTCTTCGCCGCCGAAGCGGATGGCCGTCACGGCGTCCGCGCCGATGATCTCCACATCTTTCGCCTGGGCCCCGGTGAGAAGGAGCACGTCGCAGCCGATGCTTTTCAAAAAGGCCGCGTCCTTCTCCGCCCCGCTGCCCAGGCCCAGTACAGCCACATGTTTGCCCCGATAGAGCATCCCGTCGCAGGTGGCGCAGTAGCTCACGCCCTTTCCCAGGTATTCCGCCTCGCCGGGGAGGGGCTTCGTCCCCTGCTGGGCTCCCGGGCAGAGGATGAGGCTCTTCGCCTCGAATACCTCCTGCTCCTGGCTGACCATGAACTTCCCGTCAAAGGCCACGGCGCCCGTGACCCGGCCGGTGCGGATGGGCACGCCCTGCTCGAAGACGTTGCCCAGCATGGAGGCCAGAAGCTGCCGTCCGTCCATGGCGGCCACGCCCGGGTAGTTGGCGATATGGGGCGCCTTCGCCAAAGGCGTATTGAGGGGCTCCGCCGACAGTATCACGGTGTTTCTGCCCCGGGCCTTCGCCGTCAGGGCCGCCGAGATGCCCGCGGGCCCCGCGCCCAGTATGAGGATGTCGTAAAGCTCCGCCATAGAGGGTCCTCCATGCCATGATTTGCTGACAAGGTATTGTATCACACCCCGCCCTGCCCCGCAAGAGAGTATGTCGTCGGAGCACGCAGGCCAGGTCTCCCTTTGCCGCAAGCGGCAAAGCTCGAATGGCCCGCGGCTCCTCCTCTTCCCCACGCGACCCGCTCCGCTGGGCTCGTGTGGGGACCCCAAATAAATACTTTGCTTATTTCTGTTTTCTATGCATGCGGCGGGCCAGCATAAATACCGCCCAGCCCATGAGGCAGCCGGCGGCGTTCAGGATGAGGTCGTCCACGTCGCATACGCCGAGGTACGTGGCATATTGCACTACCTCAATGAGGACGATGAGGGCCAATATAACAGGCAAAAACAGCCATAGCTTCCGCATGGGCGGCCAGAGCCATGGCAGAAACAGGCCCATGGGCACGAACGCCGCCACGTTCCCCGCCAGATTCACCACCGCCAGGCGCACCAGCCAGGGCTTATCGGCCAGGGCCGCGACCCGCAGGAAGTGGCGGATGATGGCGAAGGGCTCTAAATTGAGCCGGCTGGCCCCGCCCAGGGTCTCCTCCGTCAGGGGCGAGCCCAGCCGCTGGCCGAAGAGCAGCCAGATGAGCACCGCGGCGTAGAGGCCAAAGACGAACCATATCCGCTTGTTGGGGGCGTTCTCCATCAAGTCAGGGCTCTTCGTCCTTCTTCTCAGTCTTCCCGGCGTTTTTCTGTTTATCCGCCCGCTCGGCGAACCGGCGCAGGGCCATATAGACCACCATCTCCAGGGCGATGAGCCCCGCCGCGATGAGCCCCATGATCTCCATCGACGTATACCAGGGCGCGGAGCCCACGGCATAGAATTCCGGCCGGGCGTGCCGGTCCCAGAGCTGCCATATGACGTAGATGAGATAGGCCCCGCCCGTCACGGACATGACGGCGGCCATGATGCGGTCAAATTTCTTCATGCTTTTTCTCCTCTTTTTCGGCGAGCGCCTCTATAAGCGACGGAAAGCCGTCGATATATCCGTCCGCCAGGGCGATGATCTCCGCCCGGTCGGCGTCGGAGTATCTGTCGTATACCGCCACGGTGAAGAGCCCCGCGGCCTTCGCCGCCCGGACGCCGGTGAGGGAGTCCTCGAACACAGCGCAGTCCTCCGGGGCAAGGCCGGTATCGCGAAACAGCGTAAAATATATCTCCGGGTCCGGCTTGATGTTCTTTGCGTCCTCGCAGGTATAGATGCGCTCGAAAAGCGCGTCCAGCGGGGCCTTTTTCATGATATTTTCGTTCCGGGTCCGATATGTCTCTATGGTCCGCCGGCGGGTGGTGGTCACCAATATGAGCCGCAGGCCCATTTCTTTCAGCGCCCACAAAAGCTCGTCCGCCCCGGGCTTATAGTCCACCCGCTCCAAAAGAGCATGGGCGATGGCGTACCGGCGCTCGTATATCTCCTTGGCGGTGAGGGCGGCATGGTACCGCTCCTTCAACTCCGCGCCGTAGCGGAGATAAGGGTTTTCCTCCCCCCGAAACCGGCGCAGGGCGTCGTCCCGGAAGGCCTGCAGCGCCGCCATATCAGGCTCCCGGCCCGTCAGCTCCACGTGCAGGCGCCGGTCCGTCTCGTTCCAGACGCCGATGGAGTCGATGAGCGTGCCGTCCATGTCGAACAGGGCGGCCTTTTTGCCCCGTATCACCCGGCAAATGTCTTTACAGTCCATACGATAAAAATACCGGCCGGCGATACAGCCGGCCGGATGAGGGGACGGTTTATTTTTTCAGCATCTCCAGGATGTCGTCGGCGGACTTTCCGCTGCTGACAAGCTTTGTCACCACTTTCTCGATCTCCGCCTTCTGGGCCACGGCGGTCTCGATGGCGGCGGCCTCCACCTTCTTCTGCTCCAGGGTCAGGATGGACTTCTCCACAGCCCGCAGCTCCTTCTTCTTGGCCTTCAGAAGCTGCTTCTGTTTCTCGATGGCGGCCAGGATGTCCGCCTGCTCGGCCTCCAGGGTCTTTTTCAGGGCTTCCTGAGCGGCCAGCTTTTCTTCCACCTTCGCCACAGAGGCGATGGACTTCTTGTTCTTGCTTCCCTTGGGTCTGGGCATAGTATTTTTCCTCCTGTGGAAATAAGATGAATTACGGATATATTATATATACCTTCTTCAAAAAAGGCAAGCAAAATATGCACATTTATCCCATGTTTTTCTGCCGCCGAAAATGTGTGTGAAAACTCTGTCGAAAAAAGGCGTATTTTATTTCCCCTCCGCCGCCAGCTCCGCCGCCTTTGCCAGCAGCTCCTCCCGCCGGTCGGGCAGAGCCCCGTCCAGCACCAGAGCGAACAGCGCCTCCAATATCCGCCCCACTTCCGGGCCTTTTTCCACGCCCAGGGCCAGGATGTCCCGGCCGTTCACCGCGAGGCTCTTCACCGAGAGGCAGGCCTTTTCGCTGAGGACCTCTTCCAACAGCCCCTCCGCCCCGTCGATCATGGGCATGTTCCGGGCCATGATGTCCGCCGCCCGGTCGGACTGGTCCGCCCGCCAGCAGGCGAGAAGCTGCCGCACCCTTTCCTCCCCCACCTTTGCCAGGAGCCTTCTCATGGCCCGGGGGGTCTGGGGCGGCTGGATGTCGTGGCTGTCGATGAGGGTGACCACCGTCCGGCGGGTGTCGTTGTCACACTTGAGCCTGCGCAGGATATTGTCCGCCGTCTCCGCCCCCGCCTGGGCGTGGCCGTAGAAATGGCCCGCGCCCTTCTCGTCGGTGAAGAACTTCTCCGGCTTCGCCACGTCGTGCAGCAGCATGGTAAGGCGCAGCACCTCGTCCCGGGGAGAAGCGTCCACCGCCATGGTGGTGTGGGTCCACACGTCGTGGATGTGATAGGGGTTGTGCTGCTCAAAACCCGCCGAGGCGGCCAACTCCGGGATGACCTGGAAGACGACCGGGGCAAAGTCCCGCAGCACCCGCCCCGCCCCGGGGCCCATGAGCAGGCCCCTGAGCTCCGAGAGCACCCGCTCCCGGGATATGCCGTCCAGCAGGGCCCGGTCCGCGAGAACGCTTCGGGCCGTGGCGGACTCTATTTCAAAGTCCAGCTTGGAGGCGAACCGCAGCGCCCGCAATATGCGAAGCCCGTCCTCATGAAAGCGGGCGTCCGGCTCCCCCACGCAGCGGATGACCCGGTTGGCCAGGTCCTCCCGGCCCCCGAAGGGGTCGATCACCGTCCCGTCCGGGGCCAGGGCCATGGCGTTCACGGTGAAGTCCCGCCGGGCCAGGTCCTCCCGGACGTCCGGCACGAAGGTGACCGCGTCCGGGTGGCGGCCGTCGGCATAGGTCCCGTCTGTGCGGAAGGTGGTGATCTCCACGGGGCCCATGTCCGTCAGCACCGCGACGGTGCCGTGCCTGAGGCCCGTCTCGATGAGCCGGTACCCGGCGAAGACCGCCTCCGTCTCGCGGGGCAATGCGCTGGTGCACAGGTCCCAGTCAGCCGGGACGCGGCCCATGAGGCTGTCCCGGACGCAGCCCCCCACCGGGTACGCCTCATAGCCCGCCGCCCGCAGGGCGCCGAGCAGCGTTTCGATGGGGGTGGGGATGTTGGTCATGGCATGCCTCGCTTGTAATTTTCCAATGGGTATGATACAATAAATTAAACTATCAGGAACAGGGGGTGCGCGCGTGAATATCCACGAATCCGCGGAGGATTATCTGGAGGCCATCTATATGATCGGCCAGGAAAAAGGCGTTGTCCGCTCCATCGACGTGGCCAACTCCCTGGGCTACTCCAAGCCCTCCGTCAGCGTGGCCATGAAACAGCTGGAGGAAAACGGCTACATCCGCCGGGACGAGGACCGGCTCCTCTACCTGGAGGACAAGGGCCTTGCCATCGCCAGGCGCATCTACGAGCGCCACGAGACCATCGCGGCGGTGCTCATGAGCCTTGGGGTGGACAAGGACACGGCCTACCGGGATGCCTGTAAGATAGAGCACGACCTGTCCGACGAGACCTTCCGCTGCATCCAGGCCCACATGGCCGAGCACGGCGTCACCGCTGACCTTGACCGGGCCGCCCACGAGCGGGCCCACGCCGGGCAGAAATAAGTATAGCGCATTTCCATGAAAATGAAAAGAGCCGCCCCGGGCGGCTCTTTTTTCTTATGCCAGCACGTTGTGGTCCTGCCACTTGTTGGACCGGAGGCGCCACACGAAGCAGGCCCCCCGGAGCACCCAGTCGGCGCACCAGCCGAACCATATGCCCCAGAGACCCACGCCGGTGTACCGGCACAGGTACCAGGAAAGGCCCACCCGCAGCGTCCACATGCTGACGGTGCCCACCCACATGGTGAAGGACACGTCCCCGGCGGCCCGCAGGCCGTTGGGCAGGGTGAAGGCCATGGGCCACAATATCAGCCGCATGGCGGATACGAACCAGGTGATCTGGCAGGTCAGCGCCCGCCCCTCGGGGGAAAGGGCCGTGAGCTTCGTAATGAGCGGCGCCCCGGCGCTGATGATACCGCCGGAGATGAGCACCACCACGGTGGATATCTTGGTGAAGTATATCATGTACTTTTTGGCCTCGTCGGGCCGGCCCCGGCCCATGCACTGGCCCGCCACGGTGAGAAGGCCGATGCCGATGGCCTGGCCGGGCATGCCGCAGCAGGAGTCCATGACCGCGATGATGGCCTGGGAGGCGATGGCCGTGGTGCCCAGCACGGACACCGTGGACTGGACCACCAGCTTGCCGAACTGGAACATGCCGTTTTCAATGGCCGAGGGGATGCCAAGGCGCAGGATACGCCGGAGCATGGTCCCGTCGGGCCGGAAAGAGCTCAGCTTTCCAAGGGAGATGACCTGCCCGGGCCGGGCCTGGAAACGGAGCATCACCGCGGCGCTGACGATGCGGCTTGCCAGCGTCGCCAGGGCCGCCCCCAGCACCCCCATGCCGCAGCCGAAAATCAATATGGCGTTGCCGATGATGTTCAGCACATCCGCCACCAGGGCCACGATCATGGGCCGGCGGGAGTCGCCGGTGGCCCGGAACAGGGCCGCGCTGGCGGTATAGAGGGCCAAAAACGGGTAGCTCAGCGCCGTCACCAGCAGATACACATCCGCCGAATCCATGACGGCAGGCTCCACCGTGCCGAAGATGAGCCCCAGCACCGGCCGGCGCAGGGGGGCCAGCACCAGGCAGCAGGCCATGGACAGGCCGAAGGACGCGCTCAGCACCTGGGCGGAGGCCCGGTTGGCCTGGAGCTTATCGTCCTGGCCGATGTACTGGGAGCAGACGATGGTGCCGCCGGCGGCCAGGGCGGAGAAGAAGTAGACGATGAGCATATTGAGCGAGTCCACCAGCGCCACCCCGGAGATGGCCGCCTCGCCCACGTTGGACACCATGAACGTGTCCGCCACGCCCATGAGCCCGGTGAGCACCTGCTCCAATATGAGGGGCCACAGCAGCGCCCGTATCTCTTTTTTCGTGAACACGCCCGCCGCCTCCTCTCCGTTTAATAGCGCAAAAGCTATTATAGAGTCACCTCGCGTGAAAAACAAGGGCTTAAATGAAATAACCCTCGCGCAAAAAACAAGGGCTTAAAAGACGGGGGTGTCGGACCCCGGAAAAAACAGCTTGCGTAAAGGAGGTATGGGCGATATAATAAGAGTGCGAGATAAATGAAGGCAGGGCGCAGGGTGGTCGCAACACCCTACGCCCCTATGCAGGAGTGTCGGCTCCCACACAGCAGAATAACTGCACCGTTTCGTATTATATCCGTTTTTGCGTGGAAACACAAGAGCGGCCAATACGGGGCTGTGTGGCTTTTGTGGTGTAGGGAAGTGATTCCCTGCACCGCTTTTGTTTATCTCGGCGGGAAAGTCCGGGGGCAGGCCACCCCTGTCCCCGGGCCGGTACTGCCGAAGAAAAAACAAAAAGGAGAGAAGAACATGAAAAAAGTGACGGCGATCATTCTTGCGCTTGTCCTGGTCCTGGCCCTGACGGGCTGCGACGGGAAGGACCTGGAGGAGAAGATCAGCAGCGCCGCCGACCGCATCGAGGCCGGGGCCGAAAATCTGGGGGATAAACTGAGCGGCCTGGGGGACAAGCTGAGCGGCGCGTCGGAGCCCGATCCTGAACCGACAGATGCACCGGAGCCGACGGCAGCTCCTGAGGAGGCCGAAGCGGCCGCCGCTTCTGACGCAGACATCCGGCCGGAGATCAAAGAGTCTATCGACACTTACGAGGAGTTTTTCCGTGAATACGTGGATTTCATGAAGAGCTACGATGCCTCGAACATCGGCGCATTGACCGATTATCTTTCCTTCCTGGAAAAGTATACCGAGTACATGCAGAAGCTGGACGACCTGGAGGATGCAGACCTGACCGACGCGGAGACAATATACTTTACTCAGGCGATGCTGCGGATCGACCAGATGCTTTTGGAAGTGGCGAGCTAAGTCTGTCATCAAGGAGGTAACCATGGATCAGACCTATCATCCTTCCCAGGCGCCGGTGGGACAGCTGAAGACGAACCGGGGGCTGCTGAAGTACATACTGCTCTCCCTCATCACCTTCGGGATATACGGGATCGTGCTGTTTTCATCCATCTCCACCGATATCAACGTCATCGCCGGGCGGTACGACGGGAAGCGGACCATGCACTACTGCCTGCTCTTTTTTCTCGTGGGGTGGCTCACGGCGGGCATCGGTTATCTCGTATGGTATCACAGGATATCGGCGCGCATCGGCGGCGAGCTCAAAAGGCGTGGCGTCTATTACCGCTTTGGCGCCGGCACCTTTTGGGGCTGGGGCTTTTTCGGCACGCTCATCGTCGTCGGCCCGTTCATCTACTGCCACAAACTATTCAAGGCCATGAACATGCTCTCCCTGCACTACAACACCCACGGCTAAAAGCCGCGCCAAATAAATCCCGACCCGGCGGAAGGTCTTTCCTCCCGCCGGGTTTTATGCTATACTCTCCCCATGGACGATTTTACGAAAAACTACATAGACGCCCGGCGGAAGGTCATCGCGAAGAACTTCCCCCGGCTGAACGCCAAGCAGAAGGAGGCCGTCATGGCCACGGAGGGGCCCCTTTTGATACTGGCCGGGGCCGGCAGCGGCAAGACAACGGTGCTCATCAACCGTATCGCGAACCTCATGAAATACGGCCGGGCCTCCGACAGCAATGAGCTTCCCCCCGACGCGAACGGGGAGAAGCTGGACGTCATGCGCCGGTACCTGGCGGGAGACGAGAGCCTGAAGCGGGAGGCGGAGGAGGCCGCGGCCCTGGACCCGGTGGCGCCCTGGCAGATACTCGCCATCACCTTCACCAACAAGGCCGCCGGGGAGCTCAAGGACCGGCTGAACGCCATGCTGGGCGAGACGGCGGAGGATATCTGGGCCAAGACCTTCCACTCCGCCTGCGTGCGCATCCTGCGGAAGGAAGCCCCCCTTCTGGGCTATCCCGACAGCTTCACCATCTACGACGAGGCGGACCGCATCGCCGTCATCAAGCGCATCCTCAAGGACGAGAACATGGACGAAAAGGTCTACCCGCCCCGGTGGGCCGCCAACTGCTTCGACCAGGCCCGCAACCGGCTTCAGACCCCGGCCATGTTCGCCCGGGCGGCGGAGAAGTCCGGGGACTTTCGCATGCAGGGGGCGGCGAAGCTCTACGAGGCCTATGCAAAGCGGCTCATGGAGGCCGGGGCCATGGACTTCGACGACCTTCTCTACAACACCGTGCGCATTCTGCGGGAATTCCCCGAGGCCCGGGAGCGGTACCAGCGCAAGTTCAAATACGTGCTCATCGACGAGTACCAGGACACCAACAACCTGCAGTACATGATGGCCACGCTCCTGGCGGGGGGCCATCAGAATATATGCGTAGTGGGCGACGACGACCAGTCCATTTATGCCTTCCGGGGCGCCACCATCGAGAACATCCTGTCCTTCGAGGACCAGTACGACCACGCCCGGGTCATCCGCCTGGAGCAGAACTACCGCTCCACGGCCCATATCCTGGACGCCGCCAACGCGGTGGTGGCGAACAATAAGGGCCGCAAGGGCAAGAAGCTCTGGACCGACGCCGGGGACGGGGACCGCATCACCCTGTACATAGCGAAAAACGAGGACGACGAGGCCCAGTACGTGGTGCGGCAGGTGCTGCAGGCGGTGGACCGGGGGGATAACCTCCGGGACCACGCGGTGCTGTACCGCCTGAACGCCCAGTCCCGGGCATTGGAGCAGGCCTTCCTGCGCCATGGCATCCGCCCCCGCATCGTGAAGGGCAACCCCTTCTTTGAGCGGGCGGAGATCAAGGACCTGATGGCCTATTTCTTCGTGCTCCTGAACCCCGCGGACGACCTGCGCCTTTCCCGCATCATCAACGTCCCCGCCCGGGGCATCGGCAATACCACCGTGGAGCGGGCCCGGGGCATCGCGGAGGAAAACGGTCTGCCGCTGTTCACCGTCATATCCATGGCCGAGGCCTTCCCGGAGCTTGCCAAGAGCGCGGGGAAACTGAAACCCTTCGTAGAGATGATGAACGGCCTTTCCTCCACGGCCCATAATGAGGGGCTGGAGGCATTATATGACGCGCTTTTGGAGAAGACCGGCTACGCCGCCATGCTGGAGAGTGCCCGCACCGACGAGGCGGCCAACAAGCTGGAAAACGTCCGGGAGCTGAAAAACTTCATCGTGACCCACGTCCGGGAGAGCGGGGACGACACCCTGGCCGGGTTCCTGGACGAGGTGAGCCTCTATACCGACCTGCAGGCGGTGGACCTGGACGAGAACACCGTCACCCTCATGACCATCCACTCCGCCAAGGGGCTGGAATTTCCCACCGTGTTCGTGGTGGGGATGGAGGAGGGGGTCTTTCCCTCCCTGCAGGCCATCGGCGAGAGCGAACAGATGGAGGAGGAGCGCAGGCTCGCCTACGTTGCCATCACCCGGGCAAAAAAGCGGCTCTTCCTCACCAGCGCCCGCCAGCGGATGGTCTTCGGCCAGACGGCCCCCCATCGGGTCAGCCGCTTCGTGGACGAGATACCGCCGGAGCACATCGACCGGCCTTATTCCGACCTGAAGACCTCCGCCTGGTTCGATTTTGACGACGTGCCGGAGGAGGATGCGGGCTGGTCTGCCCCTGCCCCCAAACGGGCCGCGCCCCCTGCCCCCGCCGTCCGGGACTGGCAGAAGACCCGCAAGAAGACCATCGCGCCCCCGGCGCCCAAAGCGGCGGCGCCCGCCGCCAGCTTCCATGTGGGGGACCGGGTGGAGCACAGCGCTTTCCACGCCGGCACCATCGTGAAGATGACGCCCATGGGCGGCGACCACCTGGTGGAGATCCAGTTCGACGCCGCCGGTCTCAAGCGCCTGATGCTCAAGGCCGCGGCAAGGTACATAAAGAAGATATGAGCCATCATATAAACATCCCGCCGGGGCGATGCTCCGGCGGGATTCGTTTTGTTACACTACGGTGGAGGTCAGCTGAGGCTTGGGGGCGTCGGGGTCAGTCACCTTCTGCACAAGCTCGTCCATCTGCTCCTGGGACAGGATACCGGGCGTGCTGAGGATGCCCATGTTGGCGCCGCCGGCAACTTCGTCCAGCGCCTCGTCCGTCAGCTCTTCGGCGGGGATTTTGTTTTCCTTGTTGTCCATTGTGGTTCTCCTTTCGTCATGCCCCGGGACTGCGGGGCGGTTTGTTTTCTATCTCTTTATACGTTCCTGCCGGGGAAAAGGGCTAAAGAAAAACAAAGTTTTCCCTCGCTCACCCCAGCAGGGGCTTTTTCCTGATCTGGGCCCAGCGGCGGGGGTACTGCGCCGGCGTGGGTTTCACCTTCTCCACCACCACCACCGCGTGGACGGCGTCCGCGCCGGGCACATCGTAGCGGCATATCTCCCGCACCCGGCCCCCCAGGGCCTTCACGGCGAAGTCCGCCTTTTGGACCTCTTCATCGCAGTCCGGGCCCTTCATGGCAAGGAAGAGGCCGCCCACCTTCACCAGGGGCAGGCAGAGCTCCGAGAGCATCACCATTTCCGACACCGCCCGGCTCACGGCGAGGTCGAACTTCTCCCGCAGCTGGGGCAGCTCCTCCGCCCGGCCCCAGAGGCACTCCACATCGGCAAGGCCCAGCTCGGCGCAGGCCTCCCGGACGAAGTCCATCTTCTTTCCCACGCTGTCCAGGCACGTCAAATCCATGTCCGGCGTCAGGATGCGCAGGGGCACTCCGGGAAAGCCCGCCCCGGAGCCCACGTCGATGACCTTTTTCCCGGCAAAGTCCGCCACGGTCATCAGCGCCGCGCTGTCCAGGAAGTGGAGCCTCGCCGCGGCGGCGGGCTCGGTGATGGCGGTGAGGTTGGTGGTCTCGTTGGCCTTTAAAAGGAGCGCGCCGTACCGGGCCATGGCCCCGATCTGCGCCCCGTCCGCCGGCACGCCCAGGGCCGCCAGCCCCTGGCGGATGATGTCTTCCATAGCTGTTCCTCAAAAAGAGGGACGCGCCTTCCGGCGCGTCCCGTTTTTTCATTTTTGCGCCAGGGCCAGTATACCACAGGGGCCCCGAACCTATCAAGCCTTGGCGAAAAACTTTAGCTTCCCCAGCTTCGCCACGCACTCATAGCCCGCGCCCATGTCCCGGGCGGAGACGTAGGTGGCGCCGTCGGAGGGGTCCCAGCCCTCCAGGGCCAGCTTGGCCGCCAGCACGGCGGCGTCGTCCGGCTCCACATAGATCATGCCGTTGGTCACCATGTCGAACTGGTTCTTTGCGAAGACCACCTCGTAGATGTTTCCGTTCTCGCCGGCAAAGGCGTCGTCATGCATCCGGTTGACGCACACGCTGCCCACGGCCACCTGGGTCTCGAAGCTCTCCCCCGCCGCCATGGCGTAGATGAGCCGGCTGAGCCAGTAGAGGTCCGTTTCATTATAATATGTGCTGCCCTGTTCCAGCGGCTTCACCGGGCCGGCGGACAGGTCGATGCGCCACTGGAGCTTGTCCCAGGACGCGGTGAGGCCCACGCACTTCACCAGCTCCTCCATGGGCAGGGCCACGGTGCCGTTCAGGGTCTTCACCCCGTGGGGCACGTAGAGGTACCGGTCGTTGCACATGAACCAGCGCTGGCCCTCCTGGGCCGTCATCAGAAGGCCGTCCATGGCCATGGAGATAGAACTGCCGTAGTCGATGAGCTGGATATCCTGACCGATGGCGGCGAACAGGTCCCGCACCTCCATATAGGGCTCCCCGTCCAGGATCGCGCACTGGCCCCGGGGGGCCCCGTCCACATACACCGGGACGGACAGGCGGTTATCCGTAGTGGCCGTGGGCGCGGCGGTGGGGTCCGTCTCGTCCCCCAGGACCACGAAGGTGGCCTCGGGGAGCGCATCCTCCTCCGCCGCCAGGGCGGTGGCACTGTCCCGCGCAAACATCGTCTGGCTCATCACGCCTGTCGCAAGGCAGATCGCGCACAGGATCGCCGCTATTTTCGCAAACCAACGATTTTTCATCCGGACCGCCTTCCTTTCGCATGATCGTCAAAATTTTTGCAGGATATAGCACCCCAACATTCATTTTGGTGATCATATTATATCGAAAGGGAAGCCGTCAAAACAATCGGCATTGTGGCAAAATCGGGGGTTTTCAAATTGGAGATTGTACCAAATGCACAAGAAATTGTGGATTTTTTCGGAAAAAATCGGCGGCGAAAATCTATATCTTGTGGTCTCAAACGCCCACGGGGCAATAGTTTTTTGTAATTTCGACAGAAATTTCCAAAAAAATCGACGCACCTTTGGGGGCATAACTCATGTTATGTCTACAAAAATGCAAATTTCCCGTCATTTTATGTCAACTGTTTCAGCGCCTGTGCCAGCTGATCGGGGCAGGATGTGCCCTTGCCGTTGCAGTCGATGCCCTCCAGCTTGGATATGGCCTCTTTCACGGGCATGCCCTCCACCAGGCGCATGATACCCTTGAGATTTCCGTTGCATCCCCCCACTATCTCCACACTTTTGATGACGCCGTTTTCCTCGGCCACATGCATGAGACGGGAGCAGGTCCCCTTGGGCTGATAGGTAACTTCCATTTTATGTTTTCTCCTTTACGTTGACGTTTTTATCGAAGGAAGCATATCCCGCCTAGAAGGCGCATATACTTCATTGATACATATTTCCGACACCCCCCTGGCCTCCGGCCGAAAGGAGCATCCCCATGAAGTTCAAAGTGTTCACCGTGGTCCTGCTGGGCCTGTGCTTTCTGGCGCTGGCGGTCATGAGCGGCGCCATCCCCGTCACCGTCCCGGGCCGGGCCGCGGACAGGGCCCCGGCGGCGGAGGCCGTCCCCGCCGCGGCTGTCCCCACGGCCAAAGCCATGCCCCGCATCACCGTGCCGCCCACCGCCGGGCCCACGCCGGTACACACGGCCAGTCCCGCGCCCAGTTCCACGGCCGCGCCGTCGGAGGCGCCGGAGCACACCACTGCGCCGACAGCAGAGCCTGCATCCGCACCAATGGCGACAGCCACGCCTGCATACACGCCCGCGCCCACCGCGGCGCCAACATCCGTCCCGACTGCTGGACCGACTGCCGCGCCGACAGAAGTGCCAACGACCACGGATGAATCTTCCTGGTGGGAGCCGGAGGCGGTGGCGGTGTCCACCACCATCACCTGGGTCCATGACCCCATCAACAACGTGACGGACCACGATGTGGACGCCTTCGCCCTGCTGGACAGGTCCCCGGACATATCCCTGCCCAGGTCGGGGCCCCAGATCCTCATCATACACACCCACGGCACGGAGGCCTATACCCCCGACGGGGCGGACCAATACGAGGCCCTGGAGCCTTACCGGACCACGGATGAGGAGCAGAACGTCACCCGTGTGGGCCGGGCCCTGGCCGACGCCCTGGAGGGCTACGGCCTGGACGTGCTGGTGGATACGGAGCTATATGATTATCCCAATTACGACGGGGCCTATGCCCGCAGTGGGGAGGCCATGGAGGACTATCTTACCCGGTACCCCTCCCTCGCCATGGTCATCGACCTGCACCGGGACGCCATCGGGGACGGGGAGGTGGCCTACGGGCCCGTGTCCGACGGGGCGGCCCAGATGATGTTCGTCATGGGCTCGGAGGGGACTTTGAGCTATCCCAACTGGGAGAAGAACCTGGCCCTGGCCATGAGCCTGCAGGGGCTGGTGGACGAGGCGTATCCCCACCTTATGCGGCCCACGACGCTTTGCTCCAACCGGTACAACCAGCAGCTGACGCCCGGGAGCCTGCTATTGGAGGTGGGGGCCACGGGCAACACGCTGCAGGAGGCGCTGGCCGCCGTGGACCTGTTCGCCCAGGCGGTGGGCCCCGCCCTGGCCGCCCGGGTAGGCGCATAAACGCGGCGGGATATGGGTATGCTCTTCCTGTCCCGCCCATACATAGCTGCGCTGAGCGCAGTATATCACAAGGGGGCAGAAAATGAAAGTATCCGATATCATGTCCGGCCACGTGATCAGCGTGGGCCAGAAGGAGCCGGTGACCGTGGCGGCCCGGCTGATGAAGCGCCACAACCTGGGGGCGCTGCCGGTATGCGACGAGCGGGGCAACCTCCGGGGCCTGGTGACGGACAGGGACATCGTCACCCGGTGCATTGCCATGGACCTGGACCCCACGGACACCATGCTCCGGGAGATCATGAGCCGGGGCGTCACCACCTGCCGGCCCGGGGACGACGCGGACCGGGCCGCCGCGGCCATGGGCCGGGAGCAGATACGCCGTCTCCCCGTGACGGAGGACGGGCGCCTCGTGGGGATGGTATCTCTCGCGGACATGGCCCGGCGGGAGAAGCTCACCATGGAGGCAGCCGCCGCCCTGGGGGACATCTCGGCCAACATCAGAAGAGGATAACAAAAGACCTGCCTCGCGGCAGGTCTTTCTTAATTAGATGAACTTGACGCCCGGCGAGGCCGCCTTGCCAGTCTGACGCCCGGCGGGAGCCGGCAGTGTCACGGTCTCACGGCTCGTGAGCGCAGCGTAACAAGTGAGCCGGGATACTGTCGGGCCCGTCCGGGCTATTCCAGTCTGTCCCAGCGCGGCTGAGTCCGACAGTATGCCTCCCGCTAAAGTTCGCTTCGCTCACCGAGCGCGTGCGGCACACTGCCGGGCCTCCCCGCCCGTCGGTGCGGCAGATCAATACGCCACGCCCCAGATGATCATGTGCCTGGCCGGGCGGCCGCAGCAGGGGCAGGTGTCGCCCAGGTTCTCCTGGGCGAAGGGGATGCACCGGCTGGACACGCCGGCGGCCTCCTTCATCTTCTCCTCGCAGGCGGCGTCGCCGCACCACATGGTCTTGACGAAGCCGTCCATGGCCTTGGCCTTGACCTCCTCCACGGTCTGGGCGGGCCAGGTGTGGCTGTCCAGATTGGCCTTGGCCTTGTCGAAGAGGGCCTGCTGCACCGTCTCCAAGAGGGCGGGGATGGCGCTCTCCAGCTGGTCCAGGGGGATGAATACCTTCTCCTGGTTATCCCGCCGGACGGCCACGGCCTGACCGTTCTCCAGGTCCCGGGGACCGATCTCCAGCCGCAGGGGCACGCCCTTCATCTCGTACTCGGCATACTTCCAGCCGGGGCTGTTGTCGGAGAAGTCCCCCTTGACCCGAAGGCCGATGGCCTTGAGCCTGTCCACCAGCTTTTCCGCCGCCTCGGTGACGCCGGGCTTGTGGGCGGCGATGGGCAGCACCACCACCTGGGTGGGGGCCACCCGGGGCGGCAGCACCAGGCCCCGGTCGTCCCCGTGGGTCATGATGAGCCCGCCGATGGAGCGGGTGGTGAAGCCCCAGCTGGTCTGGTGGGGATAGACGGCCTGGTTGTTCTTATCCTGGAAGGTGATGTCGAAGGCCCGGGTGAAGCCGTCGCCGAAGTAGTGGCTGGTGGCGGACTGCAGGACCTTGTGGTCGTGCATCATGCACTCGATGGTGTAGGTGTTCTCCGCGCCGGCGAACTTCTCCTTGTCGGTCTTATTGCCCCGGATGACGGGCATGGCCAGCAGCTCCTCATAGCACCGGGCGTAGATCTCCAGCATCTGCAATGTCTCTTCCCGGGCCTCTTCCTCGGTGGCGTGGAGGGTGTGGCCCTCCTGCCAGAGGAACTCCCGCCCCCGGAGGAAGGGCCGGGTGGTCTTCTCCCAGCGCACCACGCTGCACCACTGGTTGTATTTCATGGGCAGGTTCCGCCAGGAGTGGAGGATATTCTTCCAGTGGTCGCAGAAGAGCGTCTCGCTGGTGGGGCGCACGCAGAGCCGCTCGGGCAGCTCCTCGCTGCCGCCCACCGTCACCCACGCGCACTCGGGGGCGAAGCCCTCCACGTGGTCCTTCTCCTTCTGCAGAAGGCTTTCCGGGATGAACATGGGCATGGACACGTTCTCATGGCCGGTCTTCTTGAACTCGCCGTCCAGCCAGTTCATGATATTCTCCCATATGGCGTAGCCATAGGGACGCATGACGAAAAATCCCTTGACGCCGGAGTAGTCCACCAGCTCCGCCTTGGTGCACACGTCGGTGTACCACTGGGCGAAGTCCTGATCCATGGAGGTGATCTGGGTCACCTGCTTGTTGTTGGCCATAATGCGCGACCTCTTTTCTTGTTGTTAGCCCTCCCATTTTATAGTCGGGAGGGGCCCTTGTCAAGTGAAGACTTGACCGGCCGGGGCCCCGTGCCGTATAATATATCGTTGTGCAAGCCACATAGACCGGCGCCGGACCACCGGCGGCTGGAAAGGAAACGATATGAACAAACAGCGATATCTTGCGGAGCTGGGCCAGCTTCTCATCTTCATGACCAGCGCGGACCGGGCCCTCACCCTGGAAAAGTTCGGGGCCCTGTTCGACGAGGCCGGTCCGGTTGGGGCGGAGGCCCTGGCCGGGCGCATCGGCTCCCCCACCAAAAACGCCATACGCCTGAGCCGCAGCTATATGCCCGGATGCCTGACGGACGAGATACTGTTCCAGGGCATGGACCTGAACATGCCCGCCCTGGAACCGGAACCTGCCCAAGAGCCGGAGCCTGAGGAAGAGGCGGAAGAGGCGGCGGCAGAAGAGCCCCGCTATGCCGGGCCGGAGATGCCGGACCTGTCGGACATGCCCGAGCTGCCCGACCTGCCGGACGCGGAAGCCCCCGCCGAAGAGGAGCCCGAGCCCGAAGCGGAAGACGAAGATGCCGGGGAACCGGAGGAAGAGACGCCTCCCGCCCCCGCCCCGGCGGCGGACAGGGCCCGGTTCGTGGCCGTGCCCGTCCATGAGGATGCGCCGGAGGAAGAAGAGGCTCCCGAGACTGAGCCTGAGCCGCCCCGGCGGCCCGCCCCTCATGTGGAGCGGCCCATGAGCCTCTGGCTGGGCGCGCCGCTGTTCATCCTGTCCCTCATCGTGCTGGGGCTGCCCCTGGCGGCGCTGGTGCTGGTGCTGGTCATCCTGCTGCTGGTCCCCGGGGCCCTGGTGCTGGGCGGGGCGGCGCTGGCGGCCATCGGCGGGCTGTGGTGCATAAGCTACGTGGCCGACGCGGCGCTGATGTTCGGCCTGGCCGCGTTCATCCTGGGCCTGGCGCTGCTGGTGCTGTGGTGCGGCTTTGCCCTGGACGTGGGCCTGGTGAAGCTCTATATCCGGGCCATAGCGGGCCTCAAACACATATTCCTGGGAAGGAGGGTGCGCTGAGATGAAAAAAGCGTGGCACATCGTGAGCGCCGTGGCCATGGGCTGCATCCTGCTGGGCATCGTGGGCATGGCCGTGGGCTTTTTCACCGGCAGCTCCCCCTCCGTCATCGAGAGCCACGGTCACATCGGCCAGTACGCCGAGAGGCTTTCCATGAACTGGGCCGTGCTGAAGCAGAACGCCGCCGCGCTCATGGGCCAGGCGCGGGCCTTTCTGGCAGGACTATTTTAAAGAAGGTATATCCTTATGAACATTTCCCCCTTCCGGGTGGAGGAGTGGATGAACGCCTATGAGACCGGCGCCCGCTTCAACATCGCGGAGACATGCGTGGACTCGGTGTCCATGAACGAACTGTTCGCCCTGACGGGCACGGACCCGGCCGCTTTCTGGGAAAAGCTGGGCTCCCGGCGCTTCACCTACGGCGCCATCCAGGGCGACCCCGCCTTCCTGGAGGGCGTGTGCGGGCTCTATAAGACCCTGAGGCCCGAGAACATCGTGCCCACCCACGGGGCCGCCGGGGCCAACCATCACCTCTTTTACTCCCTGGTGGAGCCGGGGGACAAGGTGATATCCGTGAGCCCCACCTACCAGCAGCTCTACTCCATCCCCGCCTCCTTTGGCGCGGAGGTACATATCCTGCCCCTGCGGCGGGAAAATGGCTTCCTCCCGGACCCGGACGAGCTGCGGGCGCTTTCATCCGGCGGGGCAAAGCTCATCTGCCTCAACAATCCCAACAACCCCACCGGGGCCCTGATGAATACGGCCCTTTTGGAGGAGATGGTATCCATCGCCCGGGAGGCGGGGGCCTATCTTCTCTGCGACGAGGTGTACCGGCTTTTAAATCAGGACGATACCTGGACCGAATCCATTGCGGACCTGTACGAAAAGGGCATATCCGTCGGCAGCATGTCCAAGGTCTTCTCCCTGGCGGGCCTGCGCCTGGGCTGGATAGGCACCCGGGACGAGGCGCTTTTGCGGTCGGCGTGGTCCCACCGGGACTACGACCACATCTCCTGCGGCATGTTCGACGAGACGGCGGCGGCCCTGGCCCTTGGGCACAAGGACGCGCTGCTGGCCCGGAGCCGGGCCATCGTCCGGGAGAACCTGGCATTGCTGGACGAGTGGATAAACAACCAGCCCCACGCAGGCTATGTGAAGCCTCAAGCCGGCACCACGGCGCTGGTATTTTACGACTTCGACATGCCCTCCCGCACCTTCTGCGAACGGCTGTATCACGAGACCGGCGCCTTCGTCACGCCGGGGGAGTGCTTCGGCATCGAGCATTGCATGCGCATAGGCTACGCCAGCGATAAAAAGACGCTGGAGGAGGGCCTGGCCGCCATGAGCGGATTTTTCAAGACGTTGGAAAAGGAGGGGACGGCCATATGCCAAGACTGAGCGATCGGGTGGGCACCTTCACCGACTCCGTCATCCGGCGGATGACCCGCATTTCCGACCAGTACGGGGCCATCAACCTCTCCCAGGGTTTCCCCGACTTCGACCCGCCCAGGCCCATGCTGGACCGTCTGGCCCAGGTGGCCTATGAGGGCCCCCACCAGTACTCCGTCACCTTCGGTGCCAGGAACCTGCGGGACGCCCTGGCGGCCAAACAGGGCCGGGCCATCGGCAGGGCCATCGACCCGGATAAAGAAATAGTCGTCACCTGCGGGGGCACGGAGGCCATGATGTGTGCCATGATGACCATCTGCAACCCCGGGGACAAGGTGATGGTCTTCTCCCCGTTCTATGAAAACTACGGCGCGGACGCCATCCTCTCCGGGGCGGAGCCCATCTACATCCCCCTGGTCCCGCCGGACTATGATTTCGACCTCTCCCTCATCGAGCAGGGCTTCCAGGCCGGGGCCAAGGCCATCATCATCTGCAACCCCTCCAACCCCTGCGGCAAGGTGTTCACCAAAGAGGAGCTGACCGCCATCGGGGCGCTGTGCCTCAAGTACGACGCCTTCGCTGTCACCGACGAGGTGTATGAGCACCTGGTGTACGCCCCGAATGAGCACGTGTACATGTCCGCCCTGCCGGGGATGTTTGAGCACACCATCACCTGCAACTCCCTTTCCAAGACCTTCTCCGCCACCGGCTGGCGTCTGGGCTACCTCATCGCCCCGGCGGACGTGGCCGAGAGCGCCAAGAAGGTCCATGACTTTTTGACCGTGGGCGCCGCCGCGCCATTGCAGGAGGCGGCGGTGGTGGGCCTCCGGTTCCCGGAGAGCTACTACGAGGACCTGCGGGCCCTCTACACGGAAAAGCGGGACTATTTCCTGGCGGGCCTGGACCGGATAGGCCTTAAGCACAACGTGCCCCAGGGCACCTATTTCGTGCTCATCGACATCTCCGATTTCCTGGCCCTGCCCCGGTTCGCCGGGTGGACGGACCTGGAATTCTGCGAGTGGATGATAAAGGACATCGGCGTGGCCGCCGTGCCCGGGTCCAGCTTCTTCAAGGAGCCGGTGAATAACCTCATCCGCCTCCACTTCGCCCGGCAGAAGGACACCATGGACGAGGCCCTTCGGCGGCTGGAAAAGCTCAAAGAACTGCTCAACTAAAAACAGCGGACGGTTCGACCCGTCCGCTGTTCCCTTATATTTTTCGTCACATCAGGTCCGGCTCCATGGGCATGGACTGCAGCACCGCGCTGTCTCCCGCCGCGAGACGCACCGCGTGGGGCAGGTTCTCGCACCGCACCGAGGCATGCACGCCGCCGGCCTCCCCGTCCAGGGTCCAGGCCACCGGCTCCCGGAAGGCGAAGTTCACGCTCCGGCTGCGCAGGAGCGTCACATACTCGCTGTCGAACTTGTTGGCCAGAATGTCCGTCACGATGGTCCCCAGCTGCAGCACGCTCTCCGGCGTGCGGATGAGGATGACCTCAAAAAGCCCGTCGCTCAGGGACACCCCCAGGCTGTCGCTCAGGCGGATGACCCCCGCCACGGACCGGGAGTTGGTGACCGCGCCGAAGATGAAGTCGTCCTCCAGCACGCCCCCGTCGTGCTCCACCCGGGTCCACTGGTGGGTGATGCGGGGGAGCCTGTTCAGCCCCTCCAGTATGTAGGCCAGGCGGCCCAGGGCGTTTTTCTGGTCCTGAGGCGTCTCGTAGGACACATCGGTGAACGCGCCGAAGGCGGCCACATAGGTAAAGTACCGCTCCCGGTTCATGAGCCCCACGTCGAAGGGGATGGTCTTGTCCCCGGCGGCGGTGAGGGCCGCCTGGGCCGGGTCGTGGCTGATGCCAAGGGTGGCGGCGCAGTCGTTGGTGGTGCCCATGGGGATATAGCCCAGCACCGGCCTTCTCTCCACGGTCATGAGGCCGGACACCGTCTCGGCCAGCGTCCCGTCCCCGCCCACGCACACGATGCGGTCATATTCATCCGCCGCCTCCGCGGCCATCCGGGGGGCGTCGCCCCGCTTGTCCGTGAAGGCCACGGTGGTCTCATACCCGGCGCTGTGGAAGCTCAAAAGCACCTTTCCCAGGCCGTTTTTGAACCCGCCCTTCCCGGCGTTGGGATTGATAAGCAGATACAGTTTTTTCATCCTACATCACCCGCGGGATATTATACCGGTGTACACCAAAAAATGCAACCGCTCACCCCAATTCCCGGGATTTTTTAATTTTTCGCGGAAAAATTCATTTTTTGCTTGGAATTATGCAAAAACCGCGCTATAATCATATTATGTAAATCGAAAATGGCCCAATAGCGGCCGTGTCCCGGCATGAGCCGGGGCGGGGAGGTACATGGATATGATAGACTGGACGGAGCAGCAGGAGCAGGAGATGATCGCCCGGGCCAAGGCCGGCGACCCGGAAGCCAACTATCAGCTGAGCCTGTGGGCCCTGGAGCGCAGCGAGGAGGAGCCGGACGAGATACGCTGGAACCGCTTGGCCGCCAAGTGCCTTGTGAAGGCCGCCCAGGCGGGCCACGGCCCGGCCCAGGAGCGGCTGCAGGCCCTCTTGGAGCAGAACGCTCAGCCCGCCGCTCCCGCCAAGCGCAGCGCCCCGGCGAAGGAGGAGACGCCCCCCGCCGAGCCCGTCCCCATCAGCGGCGGCCGCCGCAGCGCCCGGCACGCCCAGCAACAGGAGGCGCAGAAGCCCGTCCGGCGCGGGCCCCGCATCGTGCCCAGGGAAGAGGTATATGAGGACGAGGAGGAGCCGGAGGAGGATTACGGGGACGAAGAGGAAGAGGAGGATGAGCGGCCCGCCCGCCGGAGCAAGGCCAAATCCGGCGGCAAAAAGGCCCTGCCCTTCTCCAACTGGGGCGAGGCCCAGTGGCGGCGGATGGAGCGCATCTGCATCGGGATATGCGCGCTGCTCATCGTGGCCATCGCCGTGATGTTCTTCACCGGCCGCCGCCGGAGCGGCGCCGGCCAGACGGCGGACCCCACCATGCCCCAGGCCGGTCAGGTCACCGAGGCCACGCCGGAGCCGGAGGTGGAGCCCTATCCCGACGACACAGTGAAGGCGGCCATCCAGGCCTCCGACATCGAGGTGCAGCCGGCGGACCTGGACTATGTGAAGGCTGCCACCACCGCCACCGTCACCGTGGGCACCGGCAACAAGACCCTGCGCCTGCGCTCCGGCCCCAACACCAACTACCGGCAGCTGGCGGAGATGCCCAACGGCACCGCCGTGGACGTGTTCGCCAAAAAGGACGACTGGGCCCTGGTCCTGTACCAGGCCGACGACGGTCCCCTCTACGGCTGGTGCAGCAGCTCGTATCTGATCACGACGTCGGGCTCCGTGGGGTAAATAAATTAAAAAGGCGGCGGGCTGCATTCGTGCGGCCCGCCAAAGCATAGGGTTGTGGGATAAAGATATGAGCCGGGCCCTCCGGGACCCATTGGATAAGCTGTACCTAGAGGATAACCCCTTTGCCCGGCTTTGTAAAGAGCGAAGAAGCACTACTTTTGTCGAGCTCGCATTTTTCTTTCACAGGAAAAAAGCGCTCTCCGCCCGCCGGGCATAGTTCGCTTCCAGCATCGCTCGGTGGGACAGGAAGTCCCCGTCGTCAAAAGTCCGCGCCCCTGTCGGGCACAGCCGGATGCAGGCCTGGCACTTGATGCACACGCCGGTCGTCACTGCGGGGTCGGCCGGGTCCACAGACCCCATGGGACACACCCTGGCACAGGTCCCGCAGCGGGTGCATTTTTCCATGTCCGTCTTGGGTACGGCCTTCAAAAACCGCGCGGGCGTCCCGTCCGCCCGCAGGGGCGTATAATACTTCTCCGGCGGCATGGCGCCCGGCACGGTCTTGAGGGCCGGGCCGTTTTTTTGCGCCTTTTTTGCCAACGCCTCCCCAAACTCCCGCAGGGCCGCCAGGTCCGCCTCGTCGGGCCGGCCCGTGCCCAGGGCGGGAGCGAAGCTGTGCTCCGTGGCGATGGCCGCGGCGCCAATGACCGTGAAACCGTTGTCCCTCGCCAGCATATATAGCTCCGCCAAGGCGTCGTCAAAGGCCCGGTTCCCAAAGCACACTGCCGCCCCGCACAGGGCGCCGTTTCCACGGATGTGGTCCCGAATGAAGGGCATGAGCTTGTTGGGCACCCGCCCGGCGTACACCGGTGTTGCCAATATCACCACGTCCCCCGGCCCGAAGGCGATATCCCCCGTCCGGGCCCCCGGCAGGGTGAAGTCCACGCTCTCAAAGGGCAGGCCCAACACATCTGCCGCCGCTCTGCCCGCGGCCTCCGCCGCGGCTTTCACGTTCCCGCAGGGGCTGAAATACGCCGCGCACACCCGCTCCATAGTCATCCCTCCGCCTTCTTTTTCAGCTGATACAAGAGGTTCAGCGCCTCCAGGGGCGTGACGGTATTGAGATCCAGGTCTTGAAGCTCCCTCGCCAGCTCCCCGCCGGCCATGTCCAGCATGGACACCTGCTCCGGCGCGGGGCCCGACACGGGCATGCTCCCCCCGGTCCCCTCCGATTCAAGCTCGGAGAGGTACTGCTTCGCCTTTTTGATCACCGGGTCCGGCACGCCGGCCAGCTTCGCCACCTCGATGCCGTAGCTGTCGTCGGCGGCGCCGGGGACGATCTTCCGCAGGAAGATGAGGGTGCCCCCCTGCTTCTTGGCGGTGATGTTGTAGTTTTTCACCCCGTCCAGGGTACCCTCCAAAGCGCTGAGCTCGTGGTAGTGGGTGGCGAACATGGTCCGGGCGCCCAATTTTCTCTTGTCGGCGCAGTACTCCAGCATGGCCCGGGCGATGGCCATGCCGTCGAAGGTGGAGGTGCCCCGGCCGATCTCGTCCAGGATCAAGAGGCTCGCCCCGGTGGCGTGGCGGAGGATGTCCGCCATCTCCGCCATCTCCACCATGAAGGTGGACTGGCCGCTGGCCAGGTCGTCGGAGGCGCCGATGCGGGTGAATACCCGGTCCACGATGCCCACGGAGGCGCTCTTCGCGGGGACAAAGGAGCCCATCTGGGCCATGAGCACGATGAGGGCCGTCTGGCGCATATAGGTGGATTTGCCCGCCATGTTGGGGCCGGTGATGATGGCGACCCTGTCGGAGGTGTCGTTCAAAAACGTGTCGTTGGGTACGAAGAGGACGTTTTTCTGGGCCTGCTCCACCACCGGGTGGCGGCCCTCCGTGATGCGGATGGACCGGCCCACATCCACCTCCGGGCAGACGTAGCGGTTCTTGACCGCCACCTCCGCGAGAGAGCACAGCGCGTCCAGCTCCGCCGCCTTCGCCGCCGCGGCCTGGACCCGCTCCACCTGGGCAGCCACCCGGACCCGCAGGGCGGAGAAGATCTCGTACTCCCGCTCCGCCAGCTTGTCCTTCGCCCCCAGGAGGGTATTTTCCAGGTCCTTGAGCTCCGGGGTGAAGTACCGCTCGTTGGAGACGAGGGTCTGCTTTCGTATGTAATCCTCGGGCAGGGGCGCGTCCCCGGCGGACCGGGGCACGTCGATATAGTAGCCGAAGACCTTGTTGTAGCCCACCTTCAGCTTCTTGATGCCCGTGCGCTCCCGCTCCCGGGCCTCCAGGGCCACCACCATACTCGCGCCGTTGTCCCGCACGTCCCGGAGCCGGTCCACCTCTGCGTCTGCCCCGGGCCGGAGGATGCCCCCCTCCCGGACGGAGAAGGGCGGCTCGTCGCCGATGATGGTCATAATGTCGTCCCGCAGGTCGTCCAGGGTATCCAGGGCGGCGATGTCCCTGAGGGCCCCGCTGCGGGCACCGGAGAGCAGCTCCGCCAGGCGGGGCAGCTTTCCGAAATAGGTCCCCAGGGCCAGCAGGTCCCGGCCGTTGGCGGTGCCGTAGACGCACCGGCCGATGAGCCGCTGGATATCCCCGATGTCCCGGAGGGTCAGTATGAGCTCCGGCCGGAGGATGGCGTCGGCATAGAGCTCCTCCACGGCGGAGAGCCTGCGCCGGATGGCCACCGGGTCCAATAGGGGCCGCTCCACCCAGGAGCGCAATAAACGCCCGCCCATGGGGGTCTTGGTCCTGTCCAGTACCCAGAGGAGGCTGCCCCGCTTTTCCCCGGTGCGGAGGTTTTCCGTGAGCTCCAGGTTCCGGCGGGTGGTGTAGTCAAGCTCCATATACCGCCCCGGGCCGAACCGGTCCAGGCGGCGGATATGGGAGATGTCGAATTTCTGCGTCTCGATGATGTAAGATAAAAGCGCCCCCGCCGCCAGCGTCTCCGCCGGGGTGATGACCTCGCCGAAGCGGTCATAGACAAGTTTGCGGCAGGCCTCCGGCTCGAAGCGGCCCGCCTCTTTTTCGGGGAGGCACTCCAGTTTCTGCAAAAAGGCGGCGATCGTCTCATTTTTCTCCGCCCCGGCGGACAGGACCGCCTCCCGGGGGGAGAACCTTCCCAGCTCATTCACCATGTGCCCGGCGGCCTCAGCGGAAAAGCCCTGGACGCAGAACTCCCCCGTGGAGATGTCGCAGAAGGCCGCGGCCCCCTCGTCCCCCTCCAGCCACAGGGCGCAGAGATAGTTGCTCTTTCCTTCCTCCAGCATGGAGCTGTCCGTCACCGTGCCGGGGGTGATGATGCGGATGACGCCCCGGTCCACCAGGCCCGTGGCGGCGGCGGGGTCCTCCAGCTGCTCGCATATGGCGACCTTGTACCCCTTGGCGATGAGCCGGGCGATATAGGCCTCGCTGGAATGGAAGGGCACGCCGCACATGGGCGTCTGCTCCTCCTCCGGCTTGCCACGGTCCCGGGTAGTCAGGGCTAAGTCCAGTTCCTTGGAGGCCAGCTTCGCGTCCTCGTCGAACATCTCGTAAAAATCGCCCAGGCGGAAAAAGAGCAGGCAATCCGGGCACTGCTCCTTGATCTTGTAGTATTGCCGCTTCATGGGGGTCATCTCAGCCATGATGCAAATCCTCTTTTTCTTTTACTTCACCGTATTTCTCAGCACGCCTATTTTCTCTATCTCACACTCCACCGTGTCGCCGGGCTTTAAAAACCTGGGCGGGTCGAAGCCCATGCCCACCCCGGCGGGGGTGCCGGTGGCGATGATGGTCCCGGGCAGCAGGGTCATGCCCGCGCTGAGCTCGGCGATGGTGTCGGCGATGGAAGTAATGAGCTGGTCCGTGACCGCGCTCTGGCGCTGCTCGCCGTTCACCCGGGCAGTGATGCGCAGCGCCGGGGGGAAGGAGACCTCGTCGGCGGTGAGGATGCAGGGGCCCATGGGGGTGAAGCCGTCCAGGCTCTTGCCGTAATACCACTGTTTGTGGGCGGTCTGTAAGGTGCGGGCGGACACGTCGTTCAGCACCGTGTAGCCGAACACGTACTCCCCCGCCCGCTCCGCGTGCACCTGCTTTGCCGCCGGGCCGATGATGACCGCCAGCTCCGCCTCATAGTCCAGCTTCTCCACCAGGCCCGGGTGGCTGTCGATAAATCCCTCCGGGGCCACCGCCTCCGGCACCCGCTTGGAGAAGTAGACGGCCACGGGCTTGTCCTTGGCAAAGGCCTCGCCGTTGAATTTGGCGGCCTCCCTGGCGTGATCCACGTAGTTCATGCCGAGGCATATCACGTCCTGCCGGGGCCGGGGGACGGGGGCTAAAAGCGTCACGCTTTCCAGGGGCACAGCATCCCCCAAAGGCGCGGCCTTCACGGCGGCGAGCCCCGCCTCTATGGCGGACACCATGTCGGCGTAGGGCAGGGGCCGTATCGCCTTTTCGTCAGCGGTCAGCGCGCCCACCTTTTCCTGTCCCTTTTCCAGGTATGTCACCAGCTTCATAAGCTCTCCTCCTAGTCGAAGCGCGTGGTCCAATGGTCCGCGTCATGGGCCTCAAAGCACATCTTTATCTGCTCATAGGTGTTCTTGTTCTCCGACAGCGGCGGCAGGTCATCCAGCGCGAAATACCCGCTTTCTGTCGTCTCGGTGTTGGGCTCAAACTGCCCGCCGGTGGCGTGGCACAGCACGAATATCTTGCATATCTTGTGGGCGTATTCCGGCCAGTTGTGCTTATCCCGGTCCTGCACGGCGACGATGAGGTCGGCCACGGCGTCCAGGCCCGCCTCCTCCTTCACTTCCTTCACCGTGTTCTCCCCCACGGAGAGCCCCGCGTCCACCCAGCCGCCGGGCAGGGACCACCGGCCGTCCAGCTCCCGGACCAGCAGTATCTTCCCGTCCTTGAAGATGGCCGCCCGGGTGTCCAGCTTGGGCGTCTGGTAACCCGTCTCATTGCAGAAGAGGTCCCGGACCTTCTCCGGGGAGATGTCCGTCTTGTACGCTATCATCTCGGCGGCTATAGCCCGGATGCGCTCATAGCGTTCCAGGTCGAACCGATCATGGCCGTAGGCGAGGCCCGCCTGGGCCAGTGCCTGCAGCTCCACCGCCCAGTTGAGCCAGGGGTCTCTGTCGTCCATGCTCACCCCTCCAGCCGCTTTTCCAGCAGCATCAGCTGGATGCCCTCCAGGCCGTTGAAGGTGCAGGGGGCCACGGATATCTCCGTAAAGCCCAGCTTGTGGTAGAGCCGCCGGGCGGCGGTGTTGCGCTCGTTGGTGTCGATGCGAAGATACCGGCAGCCATGGGCCCGGGCGTAGTCCTCATAATACCGCACAAAGGCGGTGGCGCGCCCTCGGCCCCGGGCAGCGGGGTGGATGGCCAGGGTGTGCAGCACCATGACCTCCGAATCCTTCGCGGGGTACCGCCAGGGCGCCCCGGCGTACACGTCCACCTGAAGCTGGTTGATGACGCCCATGCCCAGGATGGAACCGTCTTCCTCCAATACGTACAGGTCGTCCCGGGAGAGGGCCGCCTCCGCCGTGGCCCGGGTGGGGTATATGGCCCGCTTCCAGCCGGTGGTGGTGAGGCCCGCCTCCTCGGCGTCGTGGACGGCGGAGAGCATAGCCGCTATGCCGTCTATATCGCTTTGCGTTGCTTTTCGTATCATACCGGCTCCCCGTACAGCGCCCAGGTAGTGCTGTCCGTTATTTTTACGTCGATAAACTGTCCCACCAGGGCCGTGTCCCCGCTGAGGTGCACCAGCCGGCCGCCCTTGGTGCGGCTGGATAAATTATAAGGGCTCTGTCCCGTCTCGCCGTCCACAAGGACCCGCACGGTCCTGCCCACATAGGCCGCGTGCTTCTCCCCCGATATGTGGTTGGACAGGTCCAGAAGCCTGTCGAACCACACCTGCTTCTCCGCCCTCGTCACCGGGTCGGGCATGGCCGCCGCCGGGGTGCCGGCGCGGGGGGAGAAGATGAAGGTGAACATGGCGTCGTAGCGCACTTCCTCCACCAGGGAGAGGGTGTCCTCAAAGTCCGCCTCGGTCTCCCCGGGGAAGCCCACGATGATGTCCGTGGTCAGCACCAAGTCCGGCATATATTTGCGCGCCGCGGCCACCTTTTCCAGGTACTTCGCCCGGTCGTAGTGCCGGTTCATCTCCCTGAGTATCCTGTCCGAGCCGGACTGCAGGGGCAGGTGGATGTGGTGGGCGCAGTGCTCGCTCTCGCCCATGACCTTGAAGAGCTTTTCCGTGGCGTCCTTGGGGTGGCTGGTCATGAACCGCAGGACATAGTCGCCGGGTATCCTGTCAAGCTCCGCCAAGAGGTCGGGGAAATCCACGCCCTCTTCCAGGCCCTTGCCGTAGCTGTTCACGTTCTGGCCCAGAAGGGTGATGTCCTTGTATCCGGCCGCCACCAGGGCCTTCGCCTCGGCTATGACGTCTCCGGGATGACGGCTCCGCTCCCGGCCCCGGACATAGGGCACGATGCAGTAGGAGCAGAAGTTGTCGCAGCCGTTCATGATGGAGAGCCACGCTTTCACGGCGCTGTCCCGCTGGCGGGGCAGGCCCTCCGCCACCACGCCCTCGGAGGGCTCCGCGGCAATGAGGCGGCGCTTTCCGCCCCGGCGGTGCCGCCGCTCCATGGCGGCGAGGAGCAGCTCAGGGAACTGCCACAGCTCATGGGGCCCGAAAGCCAGGTCCACCACCTGATAGGAGTTTTTGATCTTCTCCCGCATGACGGGCTGCTGGGTCATACACCCGCCCACGCACACGATGAGGTCGGGGTTTTTCGCCTTTTTGTGGTTCAGGGCGCCCACGTTCCCCAGCACCCGCTTTTCCGCGTGCTCCCGCACGGCGCAGGTGTTCACGGCGATGAGGTCGGCTTTGTCCTCGTCGTCGGTGAGCCCGTAGCCGCACTGGGTGAGCCAGCCCCGGAGGATCTCGCTGTCGGACTCGTTCTGCTGGCAGCCGTAGGTATCCACCAGGGCATAGTGGGGCCGGTGGGCGATAAGAGTACGTATCTTCTGGCAGTACTGCTCCTGCTGGAGCCGTTCCTGGGTGGTGATCTCCCGGCGCTGGTACATAAAATTCTCCGATCTGTTCCTTATTGGCTCCCTTGTGCAAAGGGAGCTGGCAACGTGCTTGGGGCCCCCATGAAAGCCCAGCGAAGCGGGTTTCATGGGGAAAGGAGGAGCCGCGGGCCACTCGAGCTTTGCCGCCTGCGGCAAAGGGAGACCTGGCCTGCGTGCTCTGACGCTCCGACGGGCGGTGAGAGCCGGCAGTGCCCCGCACGCGCTCGGTGAGCGCAGCGAACTTTAGCGGGAGGGGCCCTGTCGGGCTCAGCCGCCCTTTGCCAAGGCTCTTGATTACATAGCACTTTATATTAACATTTTTCTGTGGTATAATCAATGAAAAGTATCTCGCGGCGAAGGAGAAACGGCTATGGCAGTCATCAACATCCTCTCCCCCCATGTGGCGGACATGATCGCCGCCGGCGAGGTGGTGGAGCGGCCCGGCAGCGTGGTGAAGGAGCTCATGGAGAACGCCCTGGACGCCGGGGCGAAGAACGTGACCGTGGAGCTGACCGGCGGCGGGGCCACCTACATCCGCGTCACCGACGACGGCTGCGGCATGGCCCCGGACGACGCGGGCAACTGCTTTCTCCGCCACGCCACCTCGAAGCTCCATGACGAGCGGGGCCTGGAGGCCATTGAGACTATGGGCTTCCGGGGCGAGGCGCTGGCGGCCATCTCCGCCGTGAGCCGGGTGGAGCTGCTGACCCGCCGGCCGGATGACAGCGAGGGCACCTACGTGTCCGTGACCGCCGGGGACATCCAGGATATGCACGACGCAGGCTGCCCCCGGGGCACCGTGTTCACCGTCCGTGACATCTTCTACAACACCCCCGCCCGCCTCAAGTTCATGAAATCCGACCGGGCCGAGGGGTCTTACTGCGTCCAGCAGGCCGCCCGGGTGGCCCTGGGCCGGCCCGACGTGTCCGTGCGGTGCGTGAAGGACGGGAAAGAGGAATTCTTCACCCCTGGAGACGGGAAGGCGGAGTCCGCCCTCTACGCCATCCTGGGCCGGGACACGGCCCTTTCCATGCTCCCCGCGGAGGGGGAGAACGAGGGCGTGGCTGTCACGGGGTTCATAAGCTCCCCCGCCGCCGGGCGGGGCAATCGGGCCACGCAGTTTTTCTTCGTGAACGGCCGGTCCATCCGCTCCCAGAGCTTACAGGCCGCCCTGGAGCAGGCCTATAAAAACACCCTGATGGTGGGGAAGTTCCCCGCCTGCGTGCTGTATATCACCCTGAGCCCCGGGGCGGTGGACGTGAACGTCCACCCCACGAAAAACGAGGTCAAATTCTCCGCGGAAAAGCGGGTCTTCGACGCGGTGCACTATAGCTGCGTCAGCGCCCTGCAGGGGGAGCGGGACACGCTTAAAATGCGCCTTTCCCCCGCCACGGAGAAAAAGCTCTCCCCCCAGGCGCCGCCCCGGCAGGAGGCGCCCAAAAAGGAGCCGCCCCGGCAGATGACCATGGAGCTGCACAGCCCCCCGCCCGCCTACGGCACCGGCGCGTCGGTGGTCTATACCCCCCGGCCCGCCCCGGCGCCCACCCGCCGGCCCGCCTGGCAGGCCCCCGTGCGCAAGGCTCCCACACCCATGCCTCAGCCGGCACCGGCACCTGAGCCCAAAACAGACGATACCCCCGTCCGGGTGGCGGGGGAGGTGCTGCGCACCTACATCGTGGCGGAACAGGGGGATAAAATATATCTCATCGACAAGCACGCCGCCCATGAGCGGATGAATTTCGACGCCCTCAAGGCCCGGGGCCGGGAGATCATGAGCCAGGCCCTCATCCAGCCCCAGACCTGGCGGCCCGGTCCGGAGGACCGGGAGGCCCTGGGGGAAAACGAGGCGCTCCTCAGGGAAATGGGCTTTGAGCTGGAGCCCTACGGGGACGAGGACGTGGTGATAAGGGCCGTGCCGGAGGGCATGGACCCGGCCCAGGTCACCGCCGCCCTGGAGGAGATCGGCGAAAAGCTCCGCACCGGGGCAAGGGACCTTGCCCGGGACGGCATATTGCAGACCATCGCCTGCAAGGCCGCCGTCAAGGCGGGCTGGGACACGGACCCACGGGAGCTGCAGGTGCTGGCGGAAAAGGTGGCCTCCGGCGAGATCAAATACTGCCCCCACGGCCGGCCCGTGGCGGTGACGCTGACGAAAAAGGAGCTGGACAGGCAATTTGGGAGAATACAGTAAGCCATGGATAGGCTCCTTGTCATAACCGGCCCCACCGCCACGGGAAAGACCGCCCTGGGCGTAGCCCTTGCCAAGCGCCTGGACGGGGAGGTCATCTCCGCCGACTCCATGCAGATATACCGGGGCATGGACGTGGGCACCGCTAAGCCCACGGCGGAGGAGATGGAGGGCGTGCCCCACCACATGCTGGATGTGGCGGACCCGGCCGAGGATTTTTCCGCCGCCAAGTACGCCAAAATGGCCGCCGCCTGCGCGGAGGACATCCTGGCCCGGGGCAAAACGCCCGTCGTGGTGGGCGGCACGGGGCTCTATATCGACGGCCTCATCCGGGGCACGGACTATGCCGCCGCCCCCTCGGACCCGGCCACACGCCGGGCCATCGAGAGAGAATACGACGCCCTGGGCGGGGAAGCCTTCCGGGAGAAGCTGGCGGCCGTGGATCCGGCGAGGGCGGCGCTTCTCCACCCCCGGGACAAAAAGCGGCTGGTCCGGGCCTGGGAGGTATACGCCCTCACGGGGAAGACTATCACCTGGCACGATGAGCAGTCCCGGGCCGTCCCGCCCCGGTTCGGGGCATACACCGTCGCGCTGGACTTTGCCGGCCGGCAGGCCCTCTATGACCGCATCGATCGCCGTGCCCGGGCCATGTTCGACGCCGGGCTGGTGGAGGAAGTAGAGCATCTTCTGGCCGCCGGGCTCTCCCCAAACTGCACCGCCATGCAGGCCATCGGCTACAAGGAGGTGGCCCAATACCTTTCCGGCGAGTGCGCCCTGGACGAGGCCGTGGACACGGTGTGCCGGGCCTCCCGCCGGTACGCAAAGCGGCAGCTCACGTGGCTTCGAAGCCGCCCGGATATCCGGTGGCTGCGCTGGGAGGCCGAGCCCGGCCGGGCCGCGCTGGACGAGGCCGCCCGGACCCTGGCGGAGGAATACGCCGGCCGGCCTTTTAATTCGTAGTCTCGACGCCTTTCGCCCCCATCCGCCCTGTCAAAAGCCGTAATATAGGCGCTGTACAACGGAATTTGTACAAAATCACTATTTTACGGGGCGGCGGAATATGATACAATTATCGTCAACCAAAATATCCGCCCCGGAAGGGACGGAAAAGATGCAGAAAACTCAGAACCTTCAGGACGCTTTTTTGAACCAGGCGCGCCGGGAACGGATCATGGTGACCGTGTTCCTCGTCAACGGCTTCCAGCTGCGGGGCACGGTGCGGGGCTTCGACTCCTTCGTGGTGTTCGTGGACTCCGACGGCAAACAGCAGATGATCTATAAGCACGCCATATCCACCATCGCCCCGGCCCGCGCCATATCCATGACGGAGGACATGACGGCCCTTTGAAAAAGACGGACGCGCTCATAAAGGTCACCTCCCTGCTGGTGTTCATCGCACTGGCGGCCTACCTGACCGTATATATCGTCCACCGGGCCGCGAACCCGGTGCAGACCGCCCTGACCGTGACGGCCTCCATGAGCGAGGCCGCCCCCATGAGCGGGCTGGTGATCCGCAATGAGCTGCTCATCAACAGCAAGGAACAGTACATAGACGTGACCGCCGCCGACGGGGCCAAGGTGGCCGCCGGCCAGGAGGTGGCGGTGGCCTACAGCTCCGAGGAGGCCCTGGAGAGGGCCTCCCGGCTGCGGCTGTTGGACCGGGAGATCGCGGAGGTGACCGCGGACCTGAACGGCACCGGCGGCATCCAGGCGGCCGGGAACCGGGAGAACTCCGTATTCAGCGCCCTCACGGGCCTGTCCGCCTGCCTGCGGGGCGGGGACCTGTCCGAGGCGGACAGCCGGGCCGGGGTGCTGGCCGGGCTCATCTTCCCCTCCGACAGCACCGCCGGATCCTCCGAGGAACACCTGCAGCAGCTGCAGGAGGAATATAACGAGCTCAGGCGCACCAGCGCCGGGGACACCAAGCCCATCACCGTCAGCCAGAGCGGCACCTTCTCCTCCGTGGTGGACGGCTACGAGGGCGTGGACCCCAGCTACGTGGAGGACTTAAGCCCCAGCGAGCTGCGGGAGCTCATCGCCGCCGAGCGGCGGGTGGACAACAGCTCCCTGGGCAAGCTCATCACCTCCTATGAGTGGTACTACGTGGGCATCATCCCCCTGGAATACGGCCGGGACATGCTTCCCGGCATGAAGGGCCGCCTCTCCTTTGGCCGGTACTACAGCGGCACCCTGGACGCGGAAGTGGTGTATGTGGGCCGCTCCGAGGGGGACGAGCAGGTGGTGCTGTTCCGCATCGACAAGGGCATGAGCGACATGCTGGCCGTCCGGGCCGTGCACGCCGAACTCATCTATGAAGAATATACCGGCCTGCGGGTGCCCCTCAAAGGCCTCTACCGCTACTACGCCGGGTATCTCTCCGACACGGACGGCGCCTCCCTCTCCGAGGGCCAGTCCGTCACGCTGGACTTGAATGGCGTCACCCATGACGCCTTTGTCTCCGAGGTGGGCTCCGCCAGCCGCTACGGCGACCTGCCCCTGGGGGTGGAGTCGGGCAGCGAGGAGGACACCCGACCCAAGCGGCGGCTGGTGGTATTCTGCTGGCCCTGGGACGCCGAAGAGGACCCCGCCGACACCTCCGCCGGCGGCGGCACCGTGACGGCGAACGGCCAGGAGCTTCCCGTAGCCAACTACTACGACTATGACCCTGAAAACCCGGACGCCCAGGACAGGCTCTGCGTGTTCACCATGACCGGCATCCAGGCCGAGCGGAAGCTGGTGGACCTGGTGTACGCCGGGGAGGAATACTGCCTTTTGTCCAGCGAGGGCAACGACGCCCTGCGGGAGGGCAACGAGGTCATCATCCGGGCCCGGGACCTCTATGACGGCCGGGTCTTTTCCTGAAAGGCGCATCATGGACATGACGATCGCACAGCGCCTGGACACCATCCGGGAGAACATCGAAAAAGCGGCGGGCGGCCGGGCCATTACATTGGTGGGCGCGGCCAAGACAAAGCCCGCCGAGCTCATCCGCGCCGCCGTGGCGGCGGGGCTCAAGGCCGTGGGCGAAAATTACGTTCAGGAGTTCCGTGAAAAGAGCGCCCAGGGGGCCTATGAGGGCGCCCAGGTGCACATCATCGGCGGATTACAGGTCAATAAAGTGAAATACGTGGCCGGGAAGGTAGATCTCATCCAGTCCGTGGACCGGGCGGCCCTTTTAGACGCCATCGGCCGCCGGGCCGCGTCTCTCGGCACGGTCCAGGACGTGCTCATCGAGGTCAACATCGGCCGGGAGCCGGGCAAGTCCGGGTGCCTGCCCGAGGAGCTTGATTCCCTCCTGGAGGCCGCCGCTCTCACGGCGGGCGTCCGGGTCCGGGGGCTCATGGCCATCCCCCCGGCAGAATGTTCCAGGGCCTATTTTGATTCAATGGTACACCTTTATATTGACAATGGACAAAAAAAATACGATAATGTATCCATGGATTTTTTGTCCATGGGCATGTCGGAGGACTATGCCGACGCCATACGGGCCGGCGCCAATATGGTCCGCGTGGGCACCCTTCTCTTCGGCGCCAGGAACTACCAATAAAAGATACGGCAAATAAAGAACGAAAGACGCAGGAGGCACACCATGGGATTTTTGGACGAACTGAAAAAGCTGACGAAGCCCTATGACGATGACGACGACTTCTTCAGCGGCGAAGGCGTTCAGGAGGAGGACGACGATCCCACCATCGTCGTGCCCCGCACAGACCGTCAGGAGCGGGCCGAGCGCCAGGAGCGCCGCAGCCCCTTTGACGACGAGGAGGTGCCTGTATTCGAGGAGCGGGCCACCGCCAGGAAGGACAACAAGGTGGTGAACATCCACACCACCACCGCCGTGCAGGTGGTTCTCTCCAAGCCCGACCGCTTTGAGCAGGCCGCGGAGATCGCCGACCATCTGCGGGAAAAGCGCACCGTCGTCATGAACCTGGAGACCACCAACAAGGACGTGGCCCGCAGGCTGGTGGACTTCCTGTCCGGCGTGGCCTACGCCAACGACGGCAAGATCAAGAAGGTCGCCATCAATACATACATCATCACCCCGTTTAATGTGGACATCATGGGCGACCTCATCGACGAGCTGGAGAACAACGGCGTCTATATCTGAGCATATTCGCGCGTGAGCGCTTCCCCATCATAGAGAAAGGAACGGGTCAAGGGATATGATCACAGCACAGGATATACAGGAAAAAGCATTCGACCGGGCCGGCAAGGGCTATAATATGGAGCAGGTGGACGAGTTCCTGGACGAAATGGCCGAGGACTTCGCCGCCATGAGCAAGGAAAACGCCGCCCTGAAGAGCAAGATGAAGATGCTGGTGCAGAAGGTGGACGAATACCGCCAGACCGAGGACTCCATGCGCCTGGCTCTCCTCTCCGCCCAGAAGCTGTCCGCCCAGATCGAGGAGGACGCCAGGACCAAGGCCGAGGCTACCATGGCGGAGGCCCAGGACTATGCCAACCGCATGACCCGGGAGATCTCCGACGGCATGGCCAACGAGGAGGCAAAGCTGGAGGAGGCCAAGAAGGCCACCAACCGCTTCTTCGACCACATGCGCACCGTCTGCCAGAAGCAGATCGAGTTCTACGACAAGCTGAGCCAGATGCAGCTCATCGGCGGCGAGCAGCCCAAGGCTGAGGAAGCGCCCGCTGAGCCCGAAGAGCCGGCCGAGCCCGGTCCCGCCAAGCCCGTGGACGTGGCCGAGACCGTCCGCTCCATCGCCGCCTCCGCCGCGGAGGCCGCCCTGGACGAGCCGGAGCCCGAGGAGCCCGAAGAGGCCCCCGCCGAGCCCGAGGAGCCGGAGGAGGCCGAAGAGCCCACCCGCCTGTTCGGAAGGAACAAGAAGAAAAAGCGCAGCTTTGACGATCTGGGCTTCGACGACGACATCTGACGAGCCAACTTTCAGGGCGGAGCAAAAAGCTCCGCCCTTCCAAACTATATTTCGCCTTGGAGAGTAGAGACATGCCCACCGATTTTAACGCCACATTGAACCTGCCGAAGACCGATTTTCCCATGCGCGCGGCCCTGCCCAAGCGGGAGCCGGACATGCTGAAGGATTGGGAGAAGCTGGACCTTTACCACGAGATGCTGAAAAAGAACGAGGGCCGGCCCCTGTTCATCCTTCACGACGGCCCCCCGTTTTCCAACGGCAACCTCCACATGGGCACCGCCCTGAACAAGTGCCTCAAGGACTTCATCAACCGCTATAAGTCCATGGCGGGCTTTTGCGTCCCCTACACCCCCGGCTGGGACAACCACGGCATGCCCATCGAGTCGGCCATCATCAAGGAGCAGAAGCTCAACCACAAGGCCATGAGCGTGTCGGAGTTCCGCACCGCCTGCCACGCCTACGCCGAGCACTATCTGGACGTACAGCGCAACGGCTTCAAGCGCCTGGGCGTGCTGGGCGACTGGGACCATCCCTACCGGACCATGGACCCCAAGTTCGAGGCCCGGGAGGTAAAGGTCTTCGGGCAGATGTATGAGAAGGGCTATATCTACAAGGGCAAAAAGCCCGTCTACTGGTGCCCCAAGGACGAGACGGCCCTGGCCGAGGCGGAGATCGAGTACGCCGACGACCCCGTCACCACCATCTTCGTGAAGTTCCGGGTGAAGGACGATCTGGGAAAGCTCAGCGCCATCGAGCCCCTGGACAACGTCTACTTCGTCATCTGGACCACCACCACCTGGACCATCCCGGGGAACCTGGCCATCTGCCTGAACCCCGCTTATGACTATACCATGACCCGCGCCTCCAACGGCGAGGTCTATATCATGGCCAAGGACCTGGCCGGGGCCGTGCTTCAAAAGGCCGGCCTGGAAGTGAAAGAGGTCCTGGCCACCTTCAAGGGCGCGGAGCTGGAGCTCATGACCGCCCAGCACCCCCTCTTCGACCAGACGAGCCTGGTCATCCTGGGCGACCACGTCACCCTGGACGCCGGCACCGGCTGCGTGCACACCGCCCCGGCCTACGGCGCCGACGACTTCTTCGTCTGCCAGAAGTACCCCCAGATCCCCTCCGGGAAGGACCTGGTGGTGAACGTGGACGATTCCGGCCGCTTCACCGCCGACGCGGGGAAGTACGAGGGCCTCAGCGTTTTGAAGGCCCACGAGCCCATCTTCGCGGACCTGGTGGCCTGCGGGGCCATCCTGGCCTCCGAGGACATCACCCACTCCTACCCCCACTGCTGGCGGTGCAAAAACCCCATCATCTTCCGGGCCACGGACCAGTGGTTCTGCTCCGTGGACGCGTTTAAAGAGGACGCGGTGCGGGCCGCCCGCAAGGTCACCTGGAACCCCGAGTGGGGCGCGGACCGGATGGAGAGCATGATCCGGGAGCGGGCCGACTGGTGCATCAGCCGCCAGCGCCGCTGGGGCCTGCCCATCCCCGTGTTCTACTGCGCCGACTGCGGCAAGCCGGTGTGCACCCCCGAGACCATCGAGAACGTCTCCAAAATATTCGGCGAGAAGGGCTCCAACGCCTGGTTCGACATGAGCGCCGAGGAACTGCTGCCCAACCGCTTCACCTGCCCCCACTGCGGCGGGAAGGTGACGGAAAAGGAGACCGACACTCTGGACGGCTGGTTCGACTCCGGCTCCACCCACTTCGCCTCCATGGAGCTGGACGCCCCCGGTACCTGGCCCGCGGACCTCTACCTGGAGGGCGGCGACCAGTTCCGGGGCTGGTTCCAGTCCAGCCTGCTGACCGCCGTGGCCACCAAGGGCGAGGCCCCCTACCGCGCCGTTCTGTGCCACGGCTGGACCGTGGACGGGGAGGGCCGGGCCATGCACAAGAGCCTGGGCAACGGCGTGGCTCCCGACGAGCTCACCGCCAAATACGGCGCGGACCTGTGCCGCCTCTGGGCCGCCAGCGCCGACTTCCGGCTGGATATGCGCTGCTCCGACGCCATCTTCAAGCAGCTGTCGGATAAGTACCTGAAGATACGCAACACCGCCCGGTTCCTGCTGGGCAACCTGGACGGCTTCGATCCCGATAAGGACCTTTTGCCCCTGGACAAACTGCAGGGCATCGACCGCTGGGCACTGGACCGCACCGCCGCCCTCATCGAAAAGTGCCTTACAAGCTACGATAAATACGAGTTCTGGTCTGTCACCTACGCCATCCACAACTTCTGCGTGGTGGACATGTCCAACGTCTACATGAACATCGTGAAAGACCGGCTCTACTGCGAGGCCAGGGACAGCGAGGCCCGCCTCGCCGCCCAGACCGCCATGTGGTATGTTCTGGACGCCATGGTGCGGCTTCTGGCCCCCATCCTGGCCTTCACCGCCAACGAGATATGGCTTTCCATGCCCCACAAGGCCGCGGACGACGCCCGGCACGTGATGCTCAACGACATGCCCGCCGTGGGCGAGGGCTGGAAGCTCACCGAGGACGAGGAGGCCTTCTGGGCCGACAGCCTGCGGCTCCGGGACGACGTGAACAAGGCCCTGGAGCTGGCCCGGGCGGACAAGATCATCGGCAAGCCCCTGGAGGCCAAGGTCACCATCCACGTGGGCCCGGAGGCCAAAAAGGCCATGGACCGGGTGGCGGCCAAGCCTCTGGAGAGCCTGTTCATCGTGTCCGAGGCGGACCTGACCGACGGGGAGGGCCCCGGCTGGGCCGGCACGGAGATGCCCGGCGTGACCATCGAGGTCGCCCCCTCCGCCCTGCCCAAGTGCCCCCGCTGCTGGACCCACAGCGCCAGCGTGGGCAGTGATAACGAGTATCCCGAGCTGTGCGCCCGGTGCGCCGGCGCCATGCGCCATACCGCCGGGGAGTAAATTTCCCCTCCCCGGTATACACAGGAGGTATCCGCCGTGATCTATGCGATCGCTGCCGTGGTGGTCCTTATTCTGGACCAGGCGGTGAAATACTGGACCATCAACCACATCCCCTTGAACGCCATGGGCGAGCAGTGCGTGAGCCTGATCCCCGGGGTGCTGCACATGACCAACGTGCAGAACACCGGCGCGGCCTTCAGCATCCTGGCCAACGCCAAGTGGCTGCTCATCGGGGTGTCGGCCCTGTTCATCATCGTCATCATCGTGCTCATCAACACGGAGATCATCCGCACCAAATTCGGCCGCTGGACAAGCGTGCTGGTGGCCGCCGGCGCCCTGGGCAACTGCATCGACCGGGTGCTGTTCGGCTATGTGGTGGACATGTTCGAGTTCGAGATATTCTCCTTCGCCGTGTTCAACGTGGCGGATATCTTCATCACCGTATGCGGGCTGCTGTTCTGCATCCACGTCATCGTCTACCGGGACCCCATGGAGCTGCCCAAGGAGGAAAAGCGCCGGCCCGCCAAGGCAAAGGCCCGCCGCCGTCAGCCCCGCCGGTCCGAGCTGGACATGGAGGAGGCCGCCTACTACGAGGACGAGGAGCCCGCGGCCGAGCCCGCGCCTGAACAGCCCCAGAGCCGCCGGGCCGCCCGGCAGGCTGCCCGCCAGGCCATAGAGGACAAGTACGCCGCCATCCCCCACCGGGACCGGGGCGAGCACCGGTCCCTGGCCGACGAGCTGCGGCCCGCCGACCCGGACGACCCCTTTGCCGAATGGACCTTCGGCGGCGCAGAGGAGGAAACCCCCGCCCCCAAGGCGGAAAAGCCCGTGCCTGCGGCGCCTGAAAAGCCCGTGAAGCCGACGCCCGCGGAGAAAGCCCCGGAGACCCCCGCGGCGCCCGTCAAGGCGGAGCCGTCCAGGCAGGAGACCCCCAAAGCCGCCCCGGCCAAAAAGCCGGACCTGGATCAGGGCTTCGACGCCTATTCCCTGGACGACATCCTGGCGGAGTTCCGGGACAGCTGATGGAAACGAAAATATCGGTAAAGACAGAGGAGAGCGGGGAGAGAATCGACTCTCTCCTCGCCTGTCAGGAGGCCATCCGCAGCCGCTCCGCCGCTGCGAAGCTGCTGGAAGCGGGGCTGGTGACCCTCCGGGGCGCGCCCGTGCGGAAGAACTACCGGGCCGCCGCCGGGGACGTGTTTGAGGTCATACTGCCCGAGGCCGCGCCCGCAAAGGCCATGGCCCAGGACATCCCTCTGGACGTGGTCTATGAGGATAATGACGTGATCGTGGTGAACAAGCCCCGGGGCCTGGTGGTCCACCCCGCCCCCGGCCACCCAGACGGCACACTGGTGAACGCCCTGCTGGCCCACTGCGGGGATTCCCTCTCCGGGGTGGGCGGCGAGCTGCGGCCCGGCATCGTCCACCGCATCGACAAGGACACCAGCGGCCTCATCATCGCCGCGAAGAACGACAGGGCTCATGAGGCCCTGTCCGCGCAGCTCAAGGACCGCACCCTCTCCCGGGTCTACGACGCGGTGTGCCACGGCACGTTCCATGACGACGCCGGCACCGTGGACGCCCCCATCGGCCGGGACCCCCGGAACCGCCAGCGCATGGCCGTGACGGAGAAGAATGCCCGCCCCGCCGTGACCCACTGGCAGGTGCTGGCCCGGTACGCCCGCCACACCTATATCCGCTGCTCTCTGGAGACGGGCCGGACCCATCAGATACGGGTCCACATGGCCCATACCGGCCACCCCCTGCTGGGGGACACGGTCTACGGCGGCCGCCGGGACAAGGGGCTGGAGAGCCAGTGCCTCCACGCCCGGGGGCTCAAGTTCATCCACCCCACTACCGGCCAGCCCATCGAGCTCTGGACCGGCCTGCCCGACTGGTTTCAGGACGTGCTGAACAAACTGGGGCCGGAGATATAAGGTCGTGCCAGGGCGTCGGGAATAAAAAGCCTCCCCTGTGCAAGGGGAGGGGAATCGCGTGAAGCGCGGTGGAGGGGTTGTAAACGTCCGTAACGCGACAATCCTTCAGTCAGCTTCGCTGACAGCTCCCTTTGCACAAGGGAGCCTCCAAAAGGTAAGCCCCCCTTTGCACAAGGGGGCCTAAGAGGAGCCATTTTTTATGCCCGCACTTGTCGTATATATGCTCTTTGGCCTGGCCCTGGCCTGGCGCCTGCTGCCCTCTTACCGGGGGGCGGTGAAGTGCTGGCTGGGGCTGGTATTCGGCTGCGCGGCATTGATGTGGCTTCCCTGCCTCATCGCCTTCTTCGCGGGTTTCACCATGACGGCGCAATTGATCGCCCTGTGCCTCGCCACCGTGGGCACCGTGTGCCTGCTGCTCATCGGGAAAGACTACAAGCTGCCCCGCCCGGCGGAGGGTGGGAGGCTGCCCTCCCTGCCGGCCATGCCCGCCCTGCCTTTGGAGGACCTGGCCGGGGCGCTGGCGAGCCTTCTGCTCACCGCCTTCTGCGGGTATCTTCTCTACACCCATGTGCTGCTGCCCCACGCCGACGGCTCCCTCTGGGTGGGCCAGAGCACCTACGGGGACTTGGGGATGCATCTGGGCTTTGCCGAGAGCCTCTACCGCCAGGGGGACTTCCCCCCGGATTACAGCATCTTCCCCGGCCAGAAGCTGGACTACCCCTTCCTGGTGGACGCCGCCACCGCCAGCCTGCGATTTTTCGGGCTGAGCCTGCGCATGGCGGTGATACTGCCCAGCCTCGTCATGCTGTTCGCGGTATTTTACGGCTTCTGGCTCCTGGCGGCAGAGCTTACCCGGAAGCTCGCTCCCACCCTGATTTCCTGGCTCCTCTTCGTCTTCAACGGCGGGTTTGGTTTCGCCCTCTTCTTTAACGGCAAGTACACCTTCACCGACCTGCTCACGGGCTTTTACGTGACCCCCACCAACCTGGTGGACGAGGACCTGCGATGGGTGAACGTCATCTGCGACATGCTCATCCCCCAGCGCACCACCATGGCCGGCTGGTGCATGGTCCTGGCGGCCATATACCTGCTTCTCCAGGGCATCCGAAAGACCCTGGACGGGGCCGGCGGCCGCCGGGAGATACTGGTGCTGGCGGGGCTCGCGGGGCTGATGCCCATGATCCACACCCACAGCTTCCTGGCCCTGGGTATGCTCTCGGCGGGGTGGTTTTTCGCATACCTGCCGAAAGCCAAAAAGGCGGGGCGCTTAAAGGCGCTTATCCTCAATTACGTCCTCTACGGCGGGGTGTGCCTCGCCATCGCCCTGCCCCAGCTCATCGTCTGGACCTTCGACGCGGCCAGCACCGGCAACCTCCTCTGGCTCAACCCCGGCTGGGTCCACGGGGAGATGAACTGGCTGTGGTTCTGGATGGTGAACTGCGGGGTGGTGTTCTGCGCCATGCTCGTGGCCATGTTCTTCCTGCGGGGGGACGCCGCCCGCATATTCTGGGGCGCGGCGCCCTTATTCATCCTCGCCAACCTCGTGGCCTTCCAACCCAACCCCTACGACGACAACAAGCTCCTGTACGTCTGGTACATGGTGACGGACATCATCGTGTGCGGATGGCTGTGGGAGCAGATGGAGAAGATAAGGCCCCGGGCCCTTGCCAGGGGCACGGCGGCGGTGCTGGTGGTATGCGGCACCCTCTCCGGGTGCATGAGCCTTCTGCGGGAGGCGGTGAGCGAGTATCAGCTTTTATCCGGCGAGCAGGCCGCCGCGGCGGACTACATCATCGAAAACACCCCGGCGGACAGCCTCTTTCTCACCACCTCGGACCACACCAACCCCGTCTCCGTCCTCACCGGGCGGAACATCCTGTGCGGGGCGGGGATGTATCTTTACTACCACGGCATCGACTACGGCGAGCGGGAGGCCCTGCTGCCGCTGATGTACGCCGGCGGGGAGGATTTTGAGCGGTACGCTGAGGAATACGGCGTGGACTACGTATACATTGGCGGCTCGGAATACGCCGAGTACCCGGTGAACTACGGCTATTTCGCGGAGAATTACCCCCTTGTCTACGACCAGGGCGGCGTCAGCATCTTCCAAATCCCGTAAAAATGTGGTATGATAACCCAAGTCTTATATTTCCACCGCATCCCCATGGAGGTATCCCGATGAAAAAGACCCTTTCCCTGCTTTTGCTGTGCGCCATGCTTATGGCTCTCGCGGCCTGCGGCGGCGATAAGCCCGAGGAGCCCGAACCCACGGGCACCCCCGCGCCCCAGGAGATACTGGCCGCCTCCGCCTCCGACGCGGCGGCCGCCAAACAGACCCATGTGCCCCCTGCGTCCAGCTCCGACGCGGTGGTGGACGACCAGTCCTACGCCGTCGCCCAGAACTATGTGGGCCAGCCCGTCTCCGCCCTCATCAACGCCATCGGCCGGCCCTTCGACAGCGAGTACTCCGCCTCCTGCGAGCAGGAGGGCGCCGAGGACGGCATGCTCTATTATAACGGCTTCTCCGTCTGGACTATGCGCACCGCTACCGGTGAGATCGTCCGGGCCGTGTATTTGGATGGTGCGGAAGCATGAAGAAGATAAAAGAGCTCTATCTGGCCCACCTGGAGATCATAAACTATCTCATCTTCGGCGGGGCCACCACCGTCATCAACTGGATCTCCTATGCCCTGACCGTGGGCGTGATGGGCATGGCGGTCACCCCGGGCAACATCATAAGCTGGCTCGTGGCGGTGATCTTCGCCTTCGTCACCAACAAGCTGTGGGTGTTCCAGTCCAGGAGCTGGGCCTGGCCCCTGTGGCTCAAAGAGGCCGGAGCCTTCTTCGGCAGCCGCATTTTCACCGGGCTGGTGGAGCTTTTCGGTCTGCCCCTGCTCATAAAGCTGGGCTTGGACATGCCCCTTTTTGGCATAGATGGCTTCGCCGCCAAGCTCGTCGTCAGCGTGGTGGTCATCATCCTCAACTATATCCTCTCCAAATTCCTGGCCTTCCGCAAAAAGGCCTGAATTCATGTGATCAGATAAGAAGTATCCCCCGCCACAGGCGGGGGATACTTATTTCATAAGGTATCAGTTCCAGTGGGGTGCGCCGTCATCCGGCTCCGCCGGGGGCTCGGCTGCTTCAGGCGCTTCGGGGGCCGCGGGCGCAGCGGGCTCCGCGGGCGTCTCCGGCGCGGGAGGGGCCTCGGGTTCGGCGGGAGCGGCGGGCTCCTCCACCTCTATCTCCACCTCCACGCCGGCCTCGGATTCGGTGGCGTCCACCACGTCCTCCAGGTCCGCGTCCATGGCCTCGGCCTCGGCGGCCATGGTCTCCTTGATCTGGGCGATCTCCGCCTCCATGGCGGCGACGGCGGCGGCCGCCTCGTCGATCTGGGCGCACAGGGGCGCGCATGTCTCGTCGGGAGCATCGTGATGGGCCTCATAGTAGAGTTGGCCCAACTCGGCATAGGCCTTCTTCATGTCGTCCTTCTTCGAGGAGATGTCCATATTCAGCTTGGCGATGCGGCTGACCTGCTTCGTCTTGACGGCGGCCACGCCCGCCAGGTCCTTGGCCTTGTCCGCGGCCTTGGAGGCCAGGGCGCCGGCCTTGGTGAGAAAGTCGTTGAATCCTGCCATTGTGTAAGTCCTCCTTTTACGTTTTTCTCTATAGTTTACTTGTTTTCGTCCTCGTTATCGCCGGGAATTTCCGCCTCATCCGCAGACGGAGCTTCCGATAGGCTCTCGTTTTCCGCCGATCCCGCGTCCGGCCCGCTCTCCATTGCCGCCATGGCGGCCACTTTGTCCGCCCACAGGGGCTTTTGCGTCTTCATCGCACGGCTAGACAGCGCCAGCAGCAGCACCACGGAAACGGCCGCCGCCGCGACGGCCAGCAGCTGGCTCACCCGCAGGCCGGTATCGCCCAGGTACAGGGAGTCGGCCCGCAGCCCCTCTATCCAGGCCCGGCCCAGGCCATACCATAATACATAGGCGAGAAAATACTGGCCGTCAAATCTGCGCTTCGTTTTCTTTGACAGAATGTGCAGGGCGATAAAGCCTGTCAGATTCCACAGGGATTCGTACAAAAACGTGGGGTGGACATAGGTGGTGACCCCGTTCACGGTAAGGCCCATGCGGCAGAAGATATCCGTCTCGTAGCCGAAGGCCTCCCGGTTCATGAAGTTGCCCCAGCGGCCCACGCACTGGCCGATGAGAAAGCCGAAGCTGGTGAGGTCCAGGAGGGCCAGCGCGGAGATACGCTTCACCCGGCAGACCACCAGAATGGTGAGCACCGCGGCGATCACCGCCCCGTAGATGGCCAGGCCCCCCTCCCATATTTTGCACATGTCCCAGAAGGAGTCATAGTGGCCGAAGAAGATCACGTAATAGGCCCGGGCGCCGATGATGCCCAGGGGCACGGCGAACAGCAGGCAGTCGATGACGTCATCCTGTTTTATGCCGAACTCCCGGCTCCGGTGCAGGCAGTAGGCCACCGCCAGCAGGAACCCGGCGGCGATGATGACCCCGTACCAGTAAAATTCATGTCCGAACAGGGTGAAGCTGTTGGGCGGGCATATGGACCAGTCCCCCAGCAGGGGGAAGGAGATGGATGCGTTGCTCATTTATGCCTCCTTGGGGCGGATGACGGAAAGGGCGAAGCGAGAAGGCGCAAAGTGCTCCCTTGCCCAGGCGGTCACGTCCGAGACCGTGAGCGTTTCCAGCACGACCGGCGCGGCCAGGGCGTCGAATCCGGCAAAATGGCCCTCCGCCAGGGCGTCGGTCAGGTCATAGAAGTCGTCCAGCATCCGGATGAAGCCGCCCAGCATGGCCTTTTTCTGCCGGGCGAAAAAGGCGGGGTCCATGTCCCTGTCCACCGCCCCCAGCAGCCCCGCCAGGGCCGCCTCCGGGTCGGGGGACTCCCCCTCCAGGCAGACATACCCCACGCCGGCAGCGTAGGTGGGCTCATAGTGAAAAGCGTCGTTCAAAAGCCCCTTTTCGTAGAGGTCCAAGTACGCCGGGGCATGGCCGCCCCAGAGGCACCGCATGGCCAGCTCCGCCGTGAGCCGCTCTTTGAGGGCCTCCGGCCCCATGGCCGCCGGGCCCAATTTGACGCCCGCGCAGAACTGGGGCGCGGACACGTCCATGGTCCGCTCAGAGCGCGTTTCCAGCGGCATAAGGCCCAGGTCCAAGCCGTAGTCCCGCTGCGGCAGGGGCCCGCTCTCAGCGGGCGGGACTTCCCGCGCGATGCGCTCCACTTCGGCCGGGTCTATGTCCCCCGCCGCGGCAAGGACCATGTTGGCCGGGACGTAGAACGCCTTATGGCATACAGACAGTATCTCCGGCGTGATGGCCGTGATGGACTGGGCCGTGCCCACGATGCTGTCCCCCAGGGGGCCGGCGCCGAACAGCAGCCCCATGCAGCTCATGTATGCGGCGAAGGCGGGGTCGTCCTCGCTCTCGGCGATCTCCTGGCCGATGATGCCCCGCTCCTTCTCCACCGTTTCCGGCGTGAACCACGGCGTGGAGACGAATGCCAGCAGGTCCCGCAGGTTCTCCCCGAACCGGTCCGTGCAGCGGGCGTGGTAATTGGTCACCGCCTCGGAGGTATAGGCGTCGGCGTCGGCGCCCCGGCCGGCGAACACCTCATCCATGGTGCCCGAGGGCATATCGAACATCTTATGCTCCAGGTAATGGGCCACGCCGGCGGGGGTGTCGCAGGTCTTCCCGTCCAGGACAAAGCGCCGGTCAGCGCCGCCGTAATTGGCGACGAAGCAAGCCCGGGCCCTGCGCCAGCCGGGCCGGGGTACTACGAGTATAGTAAGGCCGTTGGGCAGGGTCGTCTTATAAACCACCAAGCCCAAGGTCGGATAGTCAGTCCTCTCCATCTTCCTCCTCCCGGCTCCGCAGGAAGTATACCCCGTCGCAGGCGAGGCCCGCGGCGGCTTTTATGATATCCCCCCGGGTCACGTCCTCCGCCAGTGCGGCCAGCTCCTCCGGCCCATAGTCCAGACCCAGCAGGTCCTGGCCCAGCCAGAACGGCTCCAGCCGCTCGGGGTCGTCCAAAAGCGCCAGGGTGTCGGAGCTCACGGTCCGCTTCGCGGCGGTTAGCTCTTCGTTGGTAAAGTCCCCGTCCTTGAGAGCCTGCACCTGGCGGCCGATCTCCGCGAGGGCTTTATCGTAGTCCGCCGGGTCCACGCCGCTCTCGATGAGCAGCAGGCCCTTCATCAGGTCCAGCGAGGAATAAATATAGTAGCACAGGCTCATCTTCTCCCGCACGGCCGCAAACAGCTTCGACCCCGCGCTCCCGCCCAGGAGCGCGTTCATCACCCGCAGCGCCGCCATGTCCGGGTCCTCCATGGCGTCCCCCAGGCGCCAGCCCATGGCCAGCTTCCCCTGGCCCACGTCCATCTCCTCAGTGAACACCCGGGCCCCCTCGTCCACGGTGTTGAGACGGATGTCCGTACCGATATCGAAGTCAAGCTCCCCCCGGGGCAGGGTGGAGAGAGCGTCCACCATGGCCGCGGCTACCCTGTCCGGGTCCGCCGCGCCGCAATAGAATACCTCCACCGGCGAGGACGCCAGAAGCACCCGGTAATGCCGCGTCAAGGCCACGTAGCCGATGTCGGCCGCCGTCTCCTCATCCCCCAGGGCGTCTATAGCGTATGCCTCCCCGGGGCACATGAGCTCCAAAAGCCGGCTCCGGGCGTACTCCGTCCGGTCGTTCACCCGGGCGCGGATATCCTCCAGGAGCTTTTCCCGCTCGCTCTCCACGTACCCGGGCAGCAGCAGCCCGCCCCGGGTGTTGGGGGCTAAGAGCACCTCGCCCAGCAGCGCCGCCATGTCCTCCAGAGCAGCGTCATTGCCCGTCTCCACGAAGTCCGCGGCCAGGCCCACAGCCTGTATCTCCCCCAGCTTCCGCACGGTGGGCGAAAGCTCCGCCCCGCCCAGCTCATCCAGCCGGGCGCCCAGAGCCGCCATGTCCGGGTACCGGACCGTGCCCCGGCACAGCACGCTGGGGAGAATTGCATTTTTCGCCGCGGTCTCCCGGTCCAGCGGGGCCAGCAGGCATGCCCGCAGAAGGCCCGTCTTGAACTTGTCCGTCTGAAGGCTGGTCAGAAACACCCCGGGCATGATCTCCCGCCGCACGCTGCGCATCCCGCTCACTCCTCCGTATAACATTACAATTTACAATCATTATAGCACAGGCCGGGGGCTTTGAAAATGACATTATTGTAAATTCCGGGGCCGGGGGCAGTCATTTTTGCCAAAATTTCAGGGCAAAAATCATAAAATATCCACGGGGCCCTTGCAATTTATTGTGAGATATGCAAAAATGGGCATGATACCGGCCGCCACAGCGGCCCTGATGCATGAGGTGACGACATGGAACACCACAACCCCCTCCTGAGCGGCATCAATACCCCCCGGTTCATCACCTTCGGCGAGGTGATGCTCAGGCTTACCCCGCCCAACTACGAGAAGATACGCATGGCGTCCAGCTTCGAGGCCAGCTACGGCGGCAGCGAGGCCAACATCGCCCTGGCCCTGGCCAACCTGGGCATCGACAGCACCTTCTTCAGCGTGGTGCCCAACAACTCCCTGGGCAAGAGCGCGGTGCGCATGCTCCGGTCCAACGACGTGCACTGCACCCCCGTCATCCTCTCCACCCCCGAGGAGACCCCCTCCCATCGGCTGGGCACCTATTATCTGGAGACCGGCTACGGCATCCGCCCCAGCAAGGTGACCTATGACCGGAAGCACTCCGCCATCACGGAATACGACTTTTCCCAGGTGGACCTGGACGGCCTTCTGGACGGCTTCGACTGGCTGCATCTGAGCGGCATCACCCCCGCTCTTTCCCCCAGCTGTGCCGATTTTATCCTCAAATGCCTGGAGAAAGCCCGGGAGAAAGGACTCACCATCAGCTTTGACGGCAACTTCCGCAGCCTCCTCTGGTCCTGGGAGGAGGCCCGGGACTTCTGCACCAGGTGCCTGCCCTATGTGGACGTGCTTCTGGGCATCGAGCCCTACCACCTCTGGAAGGACGAAAACGACCACAGCAAGGGTGACTGGAAGGACGGGGTGCCCCTGCAGCCCAGCTACGAGCAGCAGGACGAGATATTCCAGCGCTTCGTGGAGCGCTACCCCAACCTCAAGTGCCTGGCCCGCCACGTCCGCTATGCCCACACCGGCAGCGAGAACAGCCTCATGGCCTACATGTGGTACCAGGGCCACACCTTTGAAAGCCGCCTCTTCACCTTCAACATCCTGGACCGGGTGGGCGGCGGCGACGCCTTCGCCAGCGGCCTCATCTACGCCATGATGAACGACTATAAGCCCATGGACATGGTGAACTTCGCCGTGGCCAGCTCTGTCATCAAGCACACCATCCACGGCGACGCCAACATCACCGACGACGCCGAGAGCATCCGGTCGATCATGAACATGAACTACGACATCAAGCGGTGACGGATATATTATAACGAAGCGGGAGCGGACTTTCGTCCGCTCCCATTTTATTGTTTTAAAGCAAAAAACAGTCTTTCGCAAAAAAGCATTGATTTTCCGCGGGGGGGGTATATAATAACCTGAATTTTGGCCTATTAATTGTATGAAATCATTTTTATCATTTTTTGCAGCAGGAGGAAAGCACATGAAAAAGCGTGCGTTGAGCCTGTTCCTGGCTTTCATCATGACGCTGTGCCTGACAGTTCCCGCCTTCGCGGCGCCTGAAGCCCCGGCGGGCCTGGAGGAGCTGGAGGAGTTCGCAGATGAGTCTGAGCCCGTCGACGAGCCCATGGCCGCAGCCACGGGCATCAAAGGAGTTTTTCAGTATGAGGGCACGTATATTGTCTTTCAAAGTGACTCTCTGGCTCCCTTGATCGCGACTGTTGACGATGAGAAAACCATAATGAAGATCTCGGTGTGGTTCACTGGTACAGTCCCCATTAATGTCACGAAGGGCGCCTTCATCTTTGGGGTTGCTCCAGGCTACGTACTGACTGCCGACTTCACCGTGGGCGAAGGTGCCAAGGTGGCGCTGGTGTCTGGTACCTTCTCTTATACCAACAAGCTGGGTGACATCTTTTTGATTGCTGATGGCGTGCAGTTCAAGAAGTCTCTGGTCGGCCAGTACTCTGAAGGCTTCGAGGTCAATAACGGCACGATTTACACTTATTATGAGAAGAAGCCTGAGGCCACAGAACTCGAAATCGGAGACACCGTCACGGACCTCATGACCGAGACAGTCGATAAGATCTATTCCGTCACTGCGTCTGACAAGAATATCACCGTTAATCCGACGCAGGCTTACGAGGGCACGACGATCACAGTCACCCCCACCGACAGCACCTATAAGGTCGAGTCCGTGACCGTGAAGAAGACGGACGGCACGGAGATCGGGACTGTCACCGGCAGCACCTTCAAGATGCCCGGCGCCAACGTTACGGTCGAGGCCGCGCTGAAGAAGATCTCCGGCGGCAGCGGCGGCACCACCGAGCCCACCCCGACGCCTACGCCCACCCCGACGCCCACGCCCACGCCCGGCGGCGATAAGCCCACGGTCCCCGTGGATCCGCCCAAGACCAACGGCGGCACCGGCTGGAGCTATGACTACGACGCCGGCGAGTGGTACTTCTTCAAGAAGGGCGAGGTCGTTGCCAACTACTGGGTAGGGAAGATCGACGGCGCTTCCCAGTGGGATAAGAACTGGTACTATGTGGGCGCCGACGGCAAGATGCTGACGGGCATGCAGTTCATCGACGACCTGCACGGCGGCTATGGCTGGTACTTCCTGCAGCCCACCAATGACCACGGCGAGGCCGGCAAGATGCTGACCGGCTGGCAGTGGGTCGGCGGCGGCTACGGCGAGTGCTGGTTCAGCAATAAGTCCGGTTCTTCCGGCAAGTGCACCTGGTCCGAGAAGCTGGGCGACTGGACCGGCGCGGCCTGGGGCAAGTAAAGACAGCATAAACCCAACGGGGAGCAGAGCTTCGGCTCTGCTCCCTTTTCATATTAAGGCCCCCTTGTGCAAAGGGGGCTGGCAGCGCGGAGCGCTGACTGGGGGATTGTCAGACAACCCCTTCGCCTCGCTCCGCTCGGCACCTCCCCTTGCACAGGGGAGGCTTTTATCTTTCGTCACGTGACTGTCACGCGACCGTTTTCCACCTTGATCTTTCTCCCGCATATCTCCGCTTCGTAACCCTCCCAGCCGTGGGGCAGGCGGGGGGAGACGGTGAGGCGGCCATTCTCCAGCCGGATGCCCAGAAGGTCCTCCAGCACCACCCGGAAAAACCAGCCCGCCGAGCCGGTATACCAGCTCCACAGCGCCTCGCCGTAGCGGTCGGGGTTGGCGGACACGTCCGCCGCCAGCACCCAGCTCTCTGCCCCCCATATGGCGGGGTCGTGCTTGGCGGGCAATAGGTCCAGCAAGAGCGCCGCCCCGGCGTCGGGGAAGCCCTGCTTCAGAAGGGCCGAGGCCAGCCACACGGCGCCGTGGGTGTACTGCCCGCCGTTTTCCCGGAAGCCCGGCCCGCAGGCGCGGATATAGCCCGGGTCCCGGCCCTCGTCGCCGAAGGGCGGGGCGAACAGCTTCACCAGCCCGTGGGCCCGGTCGTAGAGATGGTCCACCGCGGCCCGCAATGCTGTGTTCACCCGCTCCCGGTCCGCCTCGGGGCAGAAGGCCGCCCAGCTCTGGGCGATGGAGTCGATGGCGCACGCCGGCGAGCCCACGCCCCCCAGGGGCGCGCCGTCGGCCCACCAGCCCCGCAGGTACCAGCTGCCGTTCCAGCTCCGCTCCGCCGCGGCGGCGTATTCCTCCCCCGCTTTGGCATACAGCGCCGCGTCCGGGGAGTTTGCTCGCCGCAAAAGGGCAGCGAACCGCCGGGAAACATGGACGAAGAACCAGGTGAGCCACTGGCTCTCGCCGCCCACCTTGTCCATCCCGTCGTTCCAGTCCCCGGACCCGGTGAGCAGCAGCCCATGGGGGCCATGGCCCCTTGCCATCACCAGGTCCATGGCCCGGCGGGCGTGGTCCAGCACGGTGCTCTGCCGCGCCGATGCGGGCGGCTGGAAGTACCGGTCTTTCTCCTCCGGCCCCAGGGGCGGGGCCTCCAGCCAGGGGGCCATTTGGCCGCACAGGGCCATGTCCCCGGTCTTCTCCACATACTCGCACAGCGCCCAGGGCAGCCACAAAAGGTCGTCCGAGCACCGGGTGCGCACGCCCCGGGGGCCGGCGGGGCCCTCGTGCCACCAGTGGAGCACGTCCCCTTCTTTGAACTGCCGGGCGCAGCAGGTCAATATCTGTTTCTTGGCCCGGCCGGGGGCGATCAGGATGAGATTCACCGCGTCCTGCAGCTGGTCCCGGAAGCCCCAAGCCCCGCCGGACTGGTAGAGGCTCGTCCGGCCCATGATGCGGCAGGCCAGGGTCTGATACACCGCCCAGCCGTTCATCATCCGGTTCAGGTCCTCATCCGGCGTGCGGATATGGACCCGGCTCACCATGGCCCGCCAGCCGTCCCGGACTTTCGCAAGCTCCCTCGCCGCCTGCGCCGGGTCCGCCAGGGCTTTGAGGGTGTCGACGCTCTCCACCCCGCACACCAGCACGCTGACACCACCGGCCTTCCACAGCGCCCCAAAGCAGGGGGTGAGGCCCGGGCCTGTCCTGCCGTCCATCCGGCCCGCGAGCCACGCGGCCTCGTCCCCGGTGAAGCCGGAGAAGGGCCGGCTGCAAACCGCCCGGAACGTCTCGCCAGGATATGGGCTCCGTGGGTTCATGGCCGTGAGGCAGCCGTCGGCATGGCCCGTGATGACGCAGGGCACGTCCGCGGCATTCGCCGTCATAGCCAGGGGAAGGTGCCATTCAAGATACCCCTCACCGGTCTCCATAATGAATACCCGCGCCTTATACCCGCAGGGCACGAAGGCGGTGAGGCGGGTGCCCTCCCGCTCCCACGTGGTCCAGCCGAAGCCGTTGGTGACGCGGCACTTCCCGTGGTCCGCGAAGAGGCTCATGCGCCCCGCCGCCGTCACCAGCGTCAGCGTCTCGCCGCCGGCGGTGGCCATGGGGTCGTTGAGCCAGGGGCTCACGGGGCACTCCCGGGCGTTTTCCAGCCAGAGAAAGCCGGTGCCGCAGTCCGCCGCCAGATACCCGAACCGGCCGTTGGTCAGCACGTTGCACCAGGCCCGGGGCGGCAGGGGCGGGGTATCGTATGCCACCGCCCCGCCAGGGAGATGTTCTGTCTTGGGCGCCCGCCCGCCCCGGGCGGGGGCGGGACCCAACGCGGGCATGCCGGGGCTGGGCCGGGCGGGGGGCTCGGGCAGCAATACCGCCGCGGCGGCGACGTCCGCGCCGCTTAAAAACCACACGCCGCCCCGGGCGTTTTCAAAGCCCGCCAGGCCGTACTTGTCCAGATACCGGCGCAGGGCGTCCTGCCGGGGATGGAGGTACTGGCCCTCCTCCCCGGTGTCTAGCACCAGGTCCGCCTCCGCCCCGCAGGCGGTGATGAGGGCGTGGCGCTTGATCATGCGAAGGGCCCGGTCCATGTTCTGCCCGTCCACGTACAGGATGGGCAGGTCGCCGGAGAGGCCCCGTTTCCACAATGCCTCCCGGGTGGAATCGGGCCCGGCCGCCACCCGGGGCGAGCACACCGCGGCGCACAGGCGGAAAGCCGCCTGCAGACCCTGAGCGCTCATGCCCAAAAGCGTCCCCATGGCCCCGGCCATGTCGGCGGCGCCGCCGGTCAATACGCGCCGGGCGCCCGCCTCCGCCTCTTTGGCGCTCCCGCCGAAGCAGAGGCTCACCGAGGCGCACCCGCCCTCGGGCAGGGTCGTTTCAATGAGCATGGGCTCGTGCATCTGCCAGCCCACCCCCCGGCGGATGGTGAGGTCCGCCGTGGCGGCGAGGCACAGCCAGCACTCGGGCAGATCGCCCCGGGCAAGCCGCCGTATCAGCACCGCGCCATGGCGGGCGCTGGCCTCCAGGCCCAGCCGCCAGAAGGCGGGATGGGCGGCATAGTCCCCCTCCGGGGCCAGCACCGGCTCGAAGCGGACCGTCAGCTTTCCGCCGCTGGGGCCGGTGACGCGGCGAAGCTCCCCCCGCTCCCCGGCGGCCACCGCCATGGACGCGCTCATCACGCCCCCGGCCCGCCGGGCCGTGAAGGTGAGAGCGCCCGCCTCATACCGCCAGGGGCGCACCGCCCCCTCCCGCCGGGAGGGGGTCAGCATGGCGCCGTCCACGGTCATAGAAAATCCCTCGGGGCGGTACAGCAAAAGCCCCGCCGTCCGGGCCCGGCACCGGCCGTCGTCGCAGGCCAGGAGCGTATACACCCCGTTGGACAGGGGAAACCACGCCGGGTCCGCCGGGTCGTGGCCCGGCCCCTCCCACTGGAACACCGGCCGGTCCGGCCGGCTCTCCGGGGGCCGGGTCAGGGGGCTCCGGCTTCGGCGCAGCACCGCCCCGCCCAGGGGCACCCGCTCCGCCAAGAGGGGTTTGAACGCTCCCATGGCCGGGTCCGCCATGAAGTATTTCCGCAGCGCGCCGCCCGCGAGACAGTTGGCCGCGGCGCAGAGGCTCATGCCGATATGATGGCTCATGAAGCAGGCCACCGCCTGCCCGCCCGGGCCGGTCCGGCCCGGGGTCAGGTCCAGGGCCTCATAAAAGCCGTATTGGCCCCACATGCCCATGGTTTTGAGGCGGCGCAGGTTCTTCACCGCCGCCTTGGGGTGGACCGCCAGGGCCAGGAAGCTGGCGTAGGGGGCCGTCACCAGCTCCCCGTCCACATCCCGGCGCAGGGCCAGAGCGCCCACGCCGTGGGCCTTGTAGCGGTAGTCCATGCCCCCGTCCAGGGAGAAGAAGGCGCTCTCCGAGCAGCCCCAGGGGGCCTTGGCCCGCTCCCCCCGCCGCCGCTGGGCGTACAGGCAGAACCGGGCCGTCTCCCACAGCATGGAGCCGCTTATGAAGGGCAGAAAGAGCTCCGGCATCAGGTACTCGAACATAGACCCGGACCAGCTGGCCAGGCCCCGCCACCCGTCCAGGGAAAGCTGGGCCCGGCTCAGGCTCTGCCAGTGGCGCACGCTCACGTCGCCCCTCGCGCAGGCCACGTAGCTCAGAAGCCGGGCCTCCGAGGCCATCAGGTCATAGTGGCCGGGGCTGGGCTCGTCCGTGGCCGGGTCCAGGCCGATGCGGAAAAGCCGCTTCTTTTCGTCATAAAGCGCCCCCAGCTCCATACCGTCCGCCAATGCCCGGGCCCGGTCGGAAAGATCCGGCCGCCCGTGGGCCGCCATGCCCCCGGCCAGGCAGATGAGCGAGGCGCAGAGGTTGCCGCTGTCCACCGCCGACACATAGGCCGGCTGCATGGGCGTCAGCGTGCGGGTATCGTACCAGTTGTAGAGATGGCCCCGCCACTTGTCCAGCCGTTCCACCGCGGCCAGCAGACGCTCTATAAGGGCTATGGCTTCGCTCTCCCGGGCCGCGCCCATCTCCATGGCCCCCAGGGCCGAGGTGAGCGCCAGGCCGATGTTGGTGGGGCTGGTGCGGTGGGCCGGGCCCTTGGGGGGCTGGACCTGCACGTTGTCGGGAGGCAGGAAATTCTCCTCCGCCGTGCACCGGTCGGCAAAGTACCGCCACATGGCCCCGGCGGCCTTCAGAAGAAACGCTTTGTCGGCCGCGGTCAGGTCGTTTTTGGGCCGGATGGGCCGGCCGGAGGCCCAGGCAAAGGCGGGGGCCAGCGCCCATACCACCCCGGCGGCCTTCCCCGCCGGGCCGGGGGCCAGCCACACCAGCGCCAGGCCCAGTATGACGGAAAACCACATGGCCGCGGGCATGGTCCGGCCCAGGTCCGTCTGGGCCGCCGTGACCCATTGGAGCATGCGCCGGTGGCTCACCGTCATGCGCCAGAGCGCCGTCACCGCCGCCGAGGCGCAGGTATGGCCCTCCCAGGGCAGGAAGATGAGCCGGGCGAAGAACCGGGTCAGGGACCCGCCCGCGCCCCGGAGCACGCCGCTGCGAAGCCGCAGGCGGGCCTGGCTGGTCCTTACGAACAGCGCCCCGACGGCGTCGTGGATGGCGTCGGCCCCAAGGCATGCCAAGGCCACCCCCGCCGCCCAGCGGCCCGCGGGGGATAAAATGCCCCACAATATAGCCGCCAGGGCCGTGGGGGGCACCAGGCTCCGCCGTACGCTGTCAAAAAGGCGAAACTGCTCCAATAAGGGCAGGTCCCGCCCGGCTTTGAAGAGCCAGGGCAGGTTCTGCCAGTCCCCTCGCGTCCAGCGGTGCAGCCGCCTAAACCAGGCCGCCGCGGTCACAGGGCAGGCGTCCGTCAGCTCCACGTCGCCCATGTAGGCCCCCCGCAGGTAGGCTCCTTCCAGGGCATCGTGGCTCAGGATGTGGTCCTCCGGGAACCGGCCGTCCAGGCAGGCGAGATAGGCCGCCGCGTCCACGACGCCCTTGCCCGCGAAGCCGCCCCGGTCGTATAGGTCCGTGTAGAGCTCCCCTGTGGGGGCGCCGTAGGGGTCCGTGCCCCCCTGGCCCGCCCATATGCGGGCAAAATCCGTGGCCATGGCCCGGTCCAGCTCCACCGCCATCCGGGGATGGAGCACCCCGTGGCCCTTTACCACCGCGCCCTTTTCCACCAATGGCGTGTTCAGCGGGTGCATGGCCGCGCCGATGAGCTGCCGGGCCGCGCCCGGCACCAGCCGGGTGTCCCCGTCCAGGCACAGCACATACTTTGCGTGCAGGGCCTCGGGGTCCCCGGCCAATACTTTGAGCCGGTTGGGCCGGCCCCGGACCAGGCGCATCAGCTCCAGCACCGCGCCGCGCTTGCGCTCCCAGGGGACATAGACCCCCTCCTTCTTATCCAGCACCGGGTCCCGGCACAGGAGGAAGAACCCCCCGCCGTATGTCCCGTTGAGCCGGTCTATCTCCCGGGCCGCGGCGTTGAGGCGCGCCGCCTCTTTTGGCGGGAACTGTATGCTGTCGGGCAGGTCCGCCAGCAGGGCAAACAGCAGCTCCTCCCCGCAGTCCCGATTGGCCAGCCGGTATTCTTCCAACCGGCGCGCCAGGCGGGGCCCCGTCTCGTCGTCGGACAGCAGCGCCGACACGGCGCACACCGTCCGGCCCTCGGGGCCTATGCCGCCCTTCAGCTCCAGCCGGGGCAGCCGCCGGGGCCGGACAAGGCGCAATAGGACCGAATCCAGCCCCACCCGCACAAGCTCCGAAAGCGGCCATACCGCCAGCAGGGCCGTGCACACGCTCCTGGCCGCCGCCCCCGCCAGCACCGCCAATGCCACCGGGAGAAAAATGCGCGCGGCGATATAGCCCGCCCCGGTGCGGCCCGTGGGCGGGAAGAGGTATTCGTGCAGGCCTTTTTCCAGGGCCTCCTGGGCCAGCTCCAGGGAGGAGATATGCCGGGCCTTGGCAAGCTCCTGGACCCGCCGACGATACTGGGCGCGGCTGGCCTCATCCATGGCGGGGTAGACCCTGTCCTGCCTGAGGAGCGCGTCCACCGGGTCCGAGGCCTCCAAAGCGTGGGTCAGGTCCATGTCCGCCAGGGCCCGCAGGCCGGTGAACAGCTCCGCCGCCCGCTCGTTATCCACCTCCGGCCCGGCCAGAGCCTCGATGAGCGCGGCCCGGAGGGCGGCGCCAAAGAGGGCCGCCTCGTTCTCCGGCACGGTCCGGCCCCGGCGGGCCCCGGTGAGGAATGCCTCGATGCGCTCCTCGGTTATGGGTCCGGCGTCGGCGAGAACCTTACCCAGCATGACGACGGCGGCGCCCTCCGGCCCTTTGGTGAGCCTTCCCGCGCCCCGCAGGGCGTCCAGGGCGATGTCCGCCTCCCGGCGGGCCAGGTATTCGTTGTCCGCGAACCACGCGGGCTCCTTTTCGTTTTGGCTCTTGGCCGTGACCGTGTCCATGGCCCGGCGGAGCCGCCGGGCGGCGCCGCGGCCGGAGACGGTTCTTTTGACGGGGATGCTCCTGGCCGCGCTTTCGCCCCATCCGGCCAGGCGTTCGATGCTTATCTTTTCCATACCTGGGATTTTTCCCGTTGGGAGAAGGATATATACCTGACGCACGACTGGAACCGCACCGACGGGCGGCGAGAACCGGCAGTGCCCCGCACGCGCTCGGTGAGCGTCTTGGGGTCCCCGCACGAGCCCAGCGAAGCGGGTCGCGCGGGGAAAAGGAGGAGCCGCGGGCCACTCGAGCTTTGCCGCTCGCGGCAAAGGGAGACCTGGCCTGCGTGCTCCGACGCCCTTTAGCGGGAGGGGCCCTGTCGGGCGAGGCCGCCCAAGTACAATGTCGGTATAGCCCGGACGGGCCCGACAGTATCCCGGCTCACTTGTTACGCTGCGCTCACGAGCCGTGAGACCGTGACACTGCCGGTTCCCGCCGGGCGTCAGGCTGGCAAGGGCGGCCTGTCAACCAAAAACACTTGACAGCGCCCCTGAATTGGTGTATGATAACCAGGCTGTAAAGCAAAAACCTTGACGCCAAGGAGGCGCGCCATGGACGCTTCCCCGCTGGACCGGTCCCTGCTTTTGGACTTTTACGGCGAGCTTTTGACGGAAAAGCAGCGCCGGGTCTGCGAGCTGCACTGGAACGAGGACCTGTCCCTGGCCGAGATCGGCCAGCAGGACGGCCTGAGCCGCCAGGGGGTGTGGGACGTGCTGCGCCGGGCGGAGGCCGCTTTACAGGAATATGAGGCCAAGACCGGGCTTGTGCGCCGGTTTTTGGAGCGGCGGGAGGCCATCGCCGCCATCCGTGAGGAGCTGGCGAGGATGCTGCCGGACGACGAACATAGCCGGGACGTGCTGGCCCGGCTGGAGGATATACTGTAATGGCTTTTGAGAGCTTATCGGAAAAACTGAACGGCATCTTCAAAAAGCTGCGGGGCAAGGGCCGACTGTCCGAGGCCGACGTGAAGGACGCCATGCGCCAGGTGCGGATGGTGCTGCTGGAGGCGGACGTGAGCTACAAGGTCGTGAAGGACTTTGTGAAGAACGTCTCGGAAAAGGCCGCCGGCCAGGAGATATTGGAGAGCCTGAACCCGGCCCAGATGGTCATCAAGATCGTCAACGAAGAGCTCACCGCCCTCATGGGGGGCCAGGCCGCCAAGCTCAACTATTCCTCCAAGGTCCCCAGCGTGGTGATGGTGGTGGGCCTGCAGGGCGCGGGCAAGACCACCAACACGGCAAAGCTGGCCGCCTTCGTGAAAAAGCAGCAGAACAAGCGGCCATTGCTGGCCGCCTGCGACGTATACCGCCCCGCCGCCATCAAGCAGCTGGAGACCGTGGGGGCCCAGGTGGGCGTGCCCGTGTTCCAGATGGGCCAGGCGGACCCGGTGGACATCGCGAAAGCCGCCGTGGAGCACGCGAGAAAGCACGGAAACGACGTGGTGTTCCTGGATACCGCCGGGCGGCTGCACGTAGACGAGGCCCTCATGCAGGAGCTTCAGAACATCAAGGCCGCCGTCCAGCCCGCGGAGATACTGCTCACGGTGGACGCCATGACCGGCCAGGACGCGGTGAACGCCGCCAGCGCCTTTGACGAGGCGCTGGACATCACCGGCGTCATGCTCACCAAGCTGGACGGTGACGCCCGGGGCGGCGCGGCATTATCCGTCCGGGCGGTCACGGGCAAGCCCGTGAAGTTCGCCGGCACCGGCGAGAAGCTGGACTCCATCGAGGTCTTCCACCCCGACCGCATGGCCAGCCGCATCCTGGGCATGGGCGACGTGCTCACCCTCATCGAGAAGGCCGAGCAGGCCGTAGACCAGAAGAAGGCCGCGGAGATGGCGGAGAAGCTGATGAAAAATCGCTTCACCCTCCAGGACTACCTGGAGCAGCTCCGCTCCATGAAGGACATGGGCTCGGTGGAGGACATCCTGGGCATGATGCCCGGCGTGGACGCAAAGGCATTGAAGGGCGCGAAGATAGACCCCAAGGCCATAGCCCGCACCGAGGCCATCATCCTGTCCATGACGCCGAAGGAGCGGGAGAACCCCTCCATCCTGAACGCCAGCCGGAAAAAGCGCATCGCCGCCGGGGCGGGCACCTCCGTGGTGGAGATCAACCGCCTTTTGAAGGGCTTCGACGCCATGAACGCCATGATGAAGCAGATGTCCGGCTCCCGGAAGGGCCGGCGGATGGCAAAGCGCATGGGCATGCTGGGCATGTAAAAAGAGATCTCAAACTTCCATTTTGGATTTGCAGATAAAAAACAAACAACATTTTTTGGAGGAACAAGAAAATGGTCAAGATCCGTCTCAAGAGACAGGGCGCCAAGAAGGCCCCCTATTACCGCGTCGTCGTCGCCGACAGCCGCTCCCCCCGTGACGGCCGCAACATCGAGGAGCTGGGCACCTATGACCCCATGGCCAAGCCCGCCGTCATCGACATCGACCTGGAGCGCGCCAAGTACTGGATCGCCAACGGCGCCCAGCCCACCGACACCGTCCGCGGCCTTCTGAAGCTGGCCGAGGCCGCCAAGCCCGCCGAGGCTCCCAAGGCTGAGGAGGCCCCTGCCGAGGCTCCCGCCGCGGAATAAGCTGAGTCCCATGAAGGAACTGCTGACCTATATCATCCAGAGCCTGGTGGACGAGCCTGATAAGGTCACCGTGGACGAGCATGCCGAGGGCGGCGCCACCGTATACGAGGTGCGCGTGGCCGACGGGGATATGGGCAAGGTCATCGGCCGCCAGGGCCGCATCGTGCGCCAGATCCGGGTGCTCATGAAGACGGTGGCCCAGCGTCAGGGCAAGAAGATATCCGTCGAGATACTGGATTGAGAAGTTGAAAAAGCGTTATTTGGAAGCGGGGCAGATCGTGAACACCCACGGCGTCCGGGGCGAGGTGCGTATCCAGCCCTGGGCGGACGAGGCGGCGTTTCTGACCCGCTTCCGCCGGTTTTATATGGACGGGTCGGAGGTGAAGGTCCGCGCCTGCCGGGTCCACAAGGACACGTGCATCGCCTCCCTGGAGGGCATAGACGACGTGAACGCCGCCATGGCCCTGAAGGGGAAGGTGCTGTTCATCGATAGGGAGGACGCCCATCTTCCCGCCGGGACCGTGTTTTTGCAGGACATCATAGGCGCGAAGTGCGTGGACAAGGAAGGCCGTGAGCTGGGCGTCGTGGCCGACGTGATGAGCGCCCCCGCCGCCGACGTGCTGGTGGTGAAGGGGGAGCGGGAGATCCTCATCCCCGACGCGCCCGCCTTCGTGCTCAACAAGGACGCGGACGCCGGCGTCGTCACCGTGCGCCTCATCGACGGGATGTAACGCCCGCCGGAAAGGATATCGTTGTATTTTTAGGGGGAAATATACGATGAAAAGACGAATCAACAGCAAGTGGACCCGCCTTCTGGCGGCGCTGCTGTGCCTGTGCGTGCTGACCGCCCTGTGCGGCGCGGCGGAGGTCACCGCCGCCCCGGAGGCGGACAGCGCCAGCGATACCGCCGTCACGGCGGAACCGGAATATACCGCTGCGCCCGAGGTAACTGCGGAGCCCGAGGAAACTGCCGGGCCGGAGGAGACCGAGGCGCCCGAAGAGACTACGGAGCCCGAGGAGACTACGAAGCCGGAGGAAACTGCCGGACCCGAGGCCACCGAGGAGCCCGCGGAGACTACCGAGACCGAGGCCACCGATACGCCCATGGCCGCCGCTGAGACGGCGGAGGCCGCCTATTACGTGATCCTGTCCGCCGGCAAGACCACCCTGACCTTCCAGAAGGCCGCCCCGGAGACGGGCACGGAGGGCACGGACTGGTGGCCCATGACCGGCGGGGAGGCCTTTGACGAGAACAGCGCCGGCGGCTGGCACGATCCCAACCTCAAGGCGGCCGTCACCCAGGTGGTGATCAGCGACGACATCACCCTGTGCGGCGCATATCTGTTCTATGAGTTTGAAGCTTTGACCTCTGTGGGCGGACCGGGCAGCCTGACGCTGCAGGGCAGCGCCGGCAGCATGTTTGATAGCTGCGCCGCCCTCACCCGTGTGGACGTGTCCGGCTGGGACACCTCCAACGTCACGGACATGCGCTACATGTTCGCCTACTGCACCGCCCTGGCGGCCGTGGACGTCTCTGGCTGGGACACCTCCAACGTCACGGACATGAATGGCATGTTCGGCTGCTGCAGCGCCCTGACGGCGCTGGACGTCTCTGGCTGGGACACCGCCAGCGTCACGGACATGGGCAACATGTTCTATCACTGCGACGTCCTGACCGCGCTGGATGTCGACCGCTGGGACACCGCCGCCGTGACGAACATGTACGGCATGTTCGGCTACTGCACTGCCCTGACCGCGCTGGACGTCGCAGGCTGGGATACCTCCAACGTCACGGACATGTACGGCATGTTCTATGACTGCTACGTCCTGCCCGCGCTGGACGTAGCCGGCTGGGACGTCTCCAGCGTGACGGACATGGGTCTTATGTTCTATCACTGCGAAGCCCTCACGGCGCTGGACGTGGCCGATTGGGATACCTCCAGCGTGACAGACATGGGTTTCATGTTCTATCACTGCGAAGCCCTCACGGCGCTGGACGTCACGGGCTGGGACGTCTCCGCCGCGACGAATATGAACGCTATGTTTGAAAACTGCGAATCGCTGACCACACTGGACCTGTCCAGGTGGGATACCTCCAACGTGACGGACATGCACGGCATGTTCAATGACTGCCTGGTCCTGGGGTCGCTGACCGGTCTCGACGGCTGGGGCGTCTCCAGCGTAACGGACATGTACGGCATGTTCTATCACTGCGAGGCCCTGACGACTGTTGACCTCTCTGGCTGGGACACCGCCAATGTGACGGACATGAGCTACATGTTCTATCACTGCGACGCCCTGACCGCGCTGACCGGTCTCAACACCTGGGACACCTCCAGCGTGATGTACACGGACAACATGTTTGAAAACTGCGGATCGCTCACATCCCTGGACCTCACCGGCTGGGACACCTCCGCCATGGAGGACATCCACGACATGTTCCAGCGCTGCACCGCGCTGTCATCGCTCACCGGCCTCGCCGATTGGGATACCTCCGCCGTCACGGATATGAACGACGTGTTCAGCGACTGCACCGCCCTGACCGCGCTGGACCTCGCCGGCTGGGACACCTCTCATGTGACGGACATGAGCCGCCTCTTTGAGCGGTGCTCCGCGCTGGCCGAGCTGGATATCTCGGGCTGGGACACCTCCAACGTGACGGATATGGAGGGGTTCTTTGACGGCTGCACCGCCCTGACAACGCTGAAGATCGGCGACGGCTTCAAGGCCCTGGGCACCGAGGCCCTGCCCCTTACATACACCGCGAGCCCTGAGGATACCACATGGAAGCTGCAGGGCAGTGCGGAGGGCCCGTGGACCGGCACGGAGCTGCTGATCTACCTTGCCGACGGCGGCCATGGCGGGACCTATTCCCGCGTGGAAGGCGCCGCGGCCACCGCCACCCCCGCGCCCACGGCCACGGCTGCGCCCACCGCGACGCCCACGCCTGCGCCCAGCGCCGCGCCTGCCGTAACCCCCACCGCCGCGCCCACGGCCGTACCCGCCACGGCTGCGCCGGGGACCACGTCGGCGCCCTATGTGGGGACCGCCCCCGCCACCGGAGATGAGAGCGCCCCGGCCCTGTGGCTGGCCATGCTCGGCGTCTGCGCCGCGGGGCTCTGCCTGCTGCCGGTGCTGCACCGGAAGCAGAACAAGAACTGACAGGCCCATAAACCTACCACAGCCCGGTGGAAAAACCCACCGGGCTGTGTTATACTGAGATAAATTTATCTCGCACAAGTTAAATAAAGCTGGAGCACGCCTATGCGCATCGACATCCTCACTCTGTTCCCCGAGGCGGTGCAGCCCATGATGGACGCCTCCATCCTGGGCCGGGCCGCGAAGAAGGGGCTCATCGAGATCAACTGCATACAGATACGGGACTTCACCGAGAACAAGCAGCAGCAGGTGGACGACTATCCCTACGGCGGCGGCTGGGGCTGCGTGATGATGGCCCAGCCCTTAAAGTCCTGCCTGGACTGGGTGACGGAGCAGGCAGGGCCCCGCAAACGCCGGGTCATCTACATGTCCCCCCAGGGGGCCCGGTTCGACCAGAGCCACGCCCGGCGGCTGGTGTCGGAGTATGACCACCTGGTGCTGGTCTGCGGCCACTACGAGGGCGTGGACGAGCGGTTCATCGAAAAATGCTGCGACGAGGAGCTGAGCGTGGGCGACTTCGTGCTCACGGGGGGCGAGATCCCCGCCATGGCCATCGCCGACAGCGTGTGCCGGATGGTGCCCGGGGTGCTGTCCGACCCGGCCTGCTACATGGGCGAGAGCCACTGGGACGGGCTGCTCGAATACCCCCAGTACACCCGGCCGGAGACCTGGGAGGGCCTGACGGTGCCGGAGGTGCTGCGGGAGGGCAAGCACCACGACATCGACGCCTGGCGCCGGGAGCAGCAGCTCATCCGCACCCAGGCGCGGCGGCCCGACATGTTCGCCGCCTATGAGCCCAGGACGGCCGAGGAGGCGCTTATCATCGCCCGGCTCACGGGCCGGGAGAAGCTCACCTATGACTGCCGCCTGGCTGCCGAGGCGGATATCCCGGACCTTCTCGCCATCACGGCGGAGGCCAGCGCCTATATGAGGGAAAACGGCGTGGACCAGTGGCAGGATGATTTCCCCAACGAGGAGACCTTCCGCCGGGACATCGCCGCGGGTGGCTGCTGGCTCTTCACCCACGAGGGAGAACCCGCCGGGTGCGTTGCGGAGTACTTTGCCCCCGAGGCGGACTATCCCGCCATCGACGGGGCCTGGCGCACGGCGGACGACGCTCAATACGCCACCGTCCACCGGGTGGCGGTGAAGGCTGCCTACCGGGGCCGGGGCCTGGCGGACGAGATGATGCAGCTGTGCGAGGACCTGGCCCTGGGCCGGGGGTATGGGAGCGTGCGGGTGGACACCCACGCCGACAACATGCCCATGCAGGCGCTCTTAAAGCGCCGGGGTTATACCCGCTGTGGGGTCATAAAGCTCACGGACACGGTGGAGCACGACCCCTTCCGGGTGGGGTACGAAAAGGTATTTTAAAAGGGAGCGGACAAAATGTCCGCTCCCTAATTTAATCTGCCAATCTGACGCCCGGCGGGAACCGGCAGTGTCACGGTCTCACGGCTCGTGAGCGCAGCGTAACAAGTGAGCCGGGATACTGTCGGGCCCGTCCGGGCTATGCCAGTCTGTCCCAGGGCGGCTGAGCCCGGCAGGGCCCCTCCCGCTAAAGTTCGCTTACGCTCACCGAGCGCGTGCGGGGCACTGTCGGTTCTCACCGCCCGTCGGACTTACTTATGGCTCAGGCCGTCCTCCCACAGGCCCGTGGCGGGGTTATAGTCGCCCCAGTTCTCGGTCCAGGTGCACTGGCCGTTGACGCCGCCGTGGGCGGTGTTGAACCAGCCCATCCCGATGTCCGGGCCAAGCCACTGCCAGCCGGTGAGCATCCTGCCGATGCAGCCGTCTGCGTTGTCCGGCTGGAGGAAGTACCAGCCGGTGCCGTTGTTGTTCTCAATGTACTGCAGGCCGGTGGCCAGTTTGCCGTCCGCGCCCACGTAATACCAGAAGCCCCACTGGGAAGCGTCGGCCTCGTTGGCCCAGTAGTTGGCCTTGGGCTCGCCGTCCACGAAGTAGTAGTAATCTCCGGTGTCGTAGTCATAGGACCAGCCGGAGCCGCCGTTGGTCTTGGGCGGGTCCACTGGCACAGGCACGGGAGAGGGCGTGACGCCCGGTCCCGGCGTGGGCGTGGGGTCGGGGCTGGGGGTCTGGGGGGGCTCGGGGGAAGCGGAGGGGGACGGGCTGGGGGTCGTATCCGGGATGATCAAGCCGCCGTGATACTCATAGTGGGCGGGGAAGGTCACCGTCCAGGAAAACCGGCCTGTCCGCTCCGCCACGGGCTCGTCCCAGGTGTTGCTGCCGCCGGAGAGCGTGATGCCGTCGGGCCGGCCGGCGGCCAGGGCGGCTTCCAGCCCGGCCTCGTCGGTATAGACGGTCACGGCCTCGCCCTGCGCCCCGCCGCCGGGCGCGTAGGTCACCTTACAGATCATAAAGTAGGCGCTGCTGACAAGCGTTTCGGTCCTCTCGCCCTTATACAGCTCCGCGACATACCAGCCCTCGGGCGAATCCTTAAACACATCGGCCTGATGATCGAAGCTGGCATAGAATACGCCGCCCGCCGGGGACGTTTCGGTGTATGTCGTTTTCTCCTCCCCGGCTCTGAACTGGACCGTATACGGGCCCGCATAGCCGGAGGCCGCCTTAAACACCGCGTACAGCGTGTTCGGGATGCAGTCGGTGATGCTCTTCTCCTCGCCCAGCACCTCCCGGGCACAGCCGTTGAGGATATCGTTCCCGCCGGTCTCCGTTGTGCCGATGAAGCCGGCTGCCACGATGGCGGCGCATCGCAGCTGTTCCTGCATCTCTTTCACATCTTCAGAGGAGGTCAAATACGTGTACGGCGCGTCGCCCTCCGCCATCAGCATATATCTCACGTCCGTGGACAGAAGGGCTTCATCCACCGCAGAGGAGTAGCTGCCGCCGGTGACCTGGATCCAGCCATCGATCCTGTTTTTGTCATTGGCCGGCTGGCCATTTTTGGTATATACCACCGCCGGCTGGCCGGCCGCGGCGCTGAACACGCCGTCGAACAGCCCGGCCACTCCCATATTGTCCGCCACCACGGCGGCGGGAGGTACGAAAACATCGCCAACCTGAACTCTGTCCGTTCCGTTCGCGATCACATTGCCGGACAGGATACTGGCCGTGCCGCCCAGGGCCACGACGCCGGCTTTGCCAATGATGACGGCGTCGGTGCCTCCGGCGGAGGGTTCTCCCATCGCGAGCAGCCCGCCGGGCAGAAGGCACACGCCGGCGCCGGTATCGCTCTCGATCGTGCCGCCTCTGACCATGACCATGCCGGGATGCATTTCATTGCCGCCGCCGGCAACGACGGCGCATCCGTCGCGGCTTACGACGCGCCCGTCGTGGATCATAACAGTTGCAGCCGAGACGTATATCGCCGTGCCGTCCGCCTCTATGACGACGCCTTCATCATACACGCCTACAAGGCCGCTCGCACAGACGGCGGCATAGCTCCCGTCTCCGCTGCTGTTCACCCTGACATCCCACAGGTGCAACGAGCTGTCGGAGTTATCTGTCTGCAGGAGCGTGCCTGGGCCCGTGATGGTGCCGTCGCCTTGAATGGCGAGGGACCCCTTGCCTTGCACAGTGATAGCTGCGGCGCCGGCGGGTATATCATTCGTTTTTTTGACCGTCTTTCCGTTCAGCTCAAGGAGGAACGAGCCGTCTTGTTCCCCGATATTGATCGGTTCTTTCAGTTCGATATTATCCGTCAGCCGGATGAAGCGGGTCTTTCCCTCTTCCGGGTCCATGAGGGCCTTTTTCAGTTCGTCCGCCGTCCCCACCTTATAGACGTTGTCCGCTGCCGCCGGTTCCGCCGCCGGGGCATCCACAGGCTCCGCCGACGCGGCCTCGGGCACGTCGGGCGCGGGCTTCGCCTCTGGCCCTATGGGCGCGGCGGGGGCGTCTTCTGCGAGTCCGGCGGGCGTTTCGGCCTCGAACACCTCCTCCGCCGCCAGGGCGGGGACGGTCAGGCACAGGGCCATCACCAGCGTCAAAAGGAGCGCGAGCGCGCGTCTGCCGTTTCTTCTCATCGGTCTGTCCCCTTTTTCAGAATAAGATTATATAATTATAGCACTACCCCCCCCCCGCCCGCAACGCGGCGGGGCTGACGTTCACGAAATCAGACCTGACGTTTTCGCGGTCGGTGCAAAAAGACCTGCCGAACGGCAGGTCTTTTGTTCTTTGTTTCTCAGTCCCTGTGGCTCAGGCCGTCTTCCCACACGCCCGCGGCGGCGTTGTAGCTGCCCCAGGCCTTGGTCCAGGTGCACATGCCCTGCTGGCCGTAGTTCGGACTGAACCAGCCCTGGCCGGCGACGCCGGTCTCCTGCCAGCCGGTGAGCATCTTGCCGATCTCCCCCCGGGCGTTGGTGGTCTGGAGGAAGTACCAGGCCCTGCCGCCTTTGAGGTCGTCCAGGTACTGGAAGCCGGTGAGCAGCTTGCCCGCGGCGTCGGCGTAGTACCAGTTGTTGGCCCAGGCGGACGCGCCGTCGGCGAAGCCCACCCAGTAGTCGCCCTTGCGGACGCCGTCCTTGAAGTAGTAATAATCCCCTGTCTCGGGCACATACCGCCAGCCGGTGCCCCCCGCGGGCGGCTGGATGTCGTCCGGCCCGGGCGCCGGGGTCACGGCGGGCGGGGTATCGGTATCCGTGGAGGAGTCCTCCACGATGTCGGTCTCGGTGCCCGCGGTCTCGGCCGCGATGCGGGGCACGGCGGGGGCCTCCGCCGCGCGGGCGCCCTGGCCCGCCGCCAGGGGCGGCAGCAGGAACGCCGCCAGCACCGCCGCCGCCAGCAGGGCCCGGATGTTCTTTCTCATAGGTCTCTCTCCTTGGCTCTCATGCAGCTATCATACCTGCAGGGGCGCGGGAAGTCAACGGCCAGAATTTACCGCACCGCAAAGCGGTAGCCGGTCGCGGTGTGGGCCTTCACCCCCGCCCGGAGCACCGGGGAGGGGAAGGTCCAGCAGTTCATGCCGTTGGGGAAGAGCTGGGTCTCCAGGCACACCGCCCCGTGCACGCCCATGGGCCGGCCGCCCTTGCCCTTCCGCTCGCCCAGGCTGTTGGAGGTATAAAACTGCATGCCGGGCATGTCCGTCAGAACGGTCATCTCGATGCCGCTCTCGGCACTGTAGAGCACCGCGGCGGTCTTGCCGGACAGGACATAGTTGTGGTCATAGCCGTGGCCGCAGCGAAGCTGCTCGCAGTCGGCGTTCAGGTCCCGGCCGATGATCTTGGGCGTGCGGAAATCGAAGGGCGTGCCCTCCACGTCCAGGAGCTTTCCCGTGGGCAGGCAGCCGGCGTCGCTCTCGCAGAAGCGCTCGGCGTTTATCATGAGCTCATGGTCCAGCACGGAGCCGCCGCCGTTTAAGTTGAAGTATGTATGGTTGGCCAGGTTCAGGAGGGTGTCCTTGTCGCACACCGCGTCGTAGGCGATGGTGAAGAGGCCGTCCTCCGTGAGGGTATAGGTCACGGTCACGTCCAGGTTGCCAGGGAAGTTCTCCTCCCCGTCGGGGGAAAGGCGGCTGAACACCAGCGCATCACCCTGGATAGAGCCGGTCCACATGCGCTTGTCGAAGCCCTTCACGCCGCCGTGAAGGCAGTTCTCCCCGTCGTTTTTCGCCAGAGCATACTCCACGCCGTTCAGGGAGAACCGGGCCCCGCCGATGCGGTTGCCCACCCGGCCGATGGCCGCGCCCAGAAAGCCGTCGCTGGCCTCATACTCCGCCGCGGTGTCGTAGCCCAGGGCCACGTCGACGACGAGCCCGCCTTTTTTGTCGGGCACCAGCAGGGCCTGGACCGTGGCGCCGTAGTCGATGACGGTCACGGCCATGCCATGGCTGTTTTCAATGGTATAGGCGGTGACGGGCGTGCCGTCCGCCAGGGCGCCAAAGGGTCTGGATGATGTCTTCATGTCATGCTCCTCCTTATTATTCGTCCAGCTTGAGGACCGCGAGAAACGCCTCCGTAGGCAGCTGCACACTGCCGAGAGAGCGCATCTTCTTCTTGCCCTCCTTCTGCTTTTCCAATAGCTTCTTCTTCCGGGTGATGTCGCCGCCGTAGCACTTGGCCAGCACGTCCTTCCGAAGGGCCTTCACCGTCTCCCGGGCGATGATCTTCCCGCCGATGGCCGCCTGGATGGGCACTTCAAATAGCTGTCTCGGGATGTTCTCCTTCAGCTTTTCGCACAGCCGCCGGGCCCGGGGATAGGCCTTATCCCTGTGGGCGATGAGGCTCAAAGCGTCCACCGCCTCGCCGTTCAGCAAAAGGTCCACCTTCACCAGCTCCGAGGGCTTGTAGCAGGAAAACTCGTAGTCCATGGAGGCATAGCCCTTGGTGCGGGCCTTCAAAGTGTCGAAGAAGTCATAGATGATCTCCCCCAGGGGCATCTCGTACTTCAGCTCCACCAGCCGCTGGTCCAGGTACTGCATGCCCTCGTATATGCCCCGCCGGTCCTGGCACAGGGGCATGATGTTGCCCACGAACTCGTTGGGGGTGATGATGCTCATCTTCACAAAGGGCTCCCGGGCCTCGGCGATGGCGGACACCTCCGGGTAGTTGTGGGGGTTGTCCACATACTTTACGGTCCCGTCCGTCATCTCGATCTCATAGATGACCGAGGGCAGGGTGGTCACCAGGTCCAGGTCGAACTCCCGCTCCAGCCGCTCCTGAATAATTTCAAGATGGAGCATGCCCAAGAAGCCGCAGCGGAAGCCGAAGCCCAGGGCTACGGAGGATTCCGGCTCAAAAGAGAGGCTGGCGTCGTTTAATTGCAGCTTTTCCAGCGCGTCCCGCAGATCGGGGTACTTGCTGCCGTCCTCGGTATAGATGCCGCAGTAGACCATGCTCCGGGCGGGCCGGTAGCCGGGCAGGGGCTCCGCCGCGGGCCTCTCCGCGCCGGTCACCGTGTCGCCGATGCGGGTGTCCCGGACGTTCTTGATGCTGGCGGTGAAGTAGCCCACCTCCCCGGCGGAGAGAGCGTCGCAGGGCTCCAATCGCGTGGGCAGCAGGTGGCCCACCTCCACGACCTTGTATACCGCGTCCGTGGCCATGAACTTCACGTCCATGTCCTTTTTCAAAACCCCGTCCTTCACCCGCAGCAGCACGATGACGCCCCGGTAGCTGTCGTACTGGCTGTCGAAGACCAGGGCCTTCAAAGGCGCCGCCGGGTCCCCCTGGGGGGCCGGGACGTGGGCGATGATGTCGTCCAGGACGGACTGGATATTGACGCCGTTTTTCGCGGATATCTCCGGCGCGTCCATGGCGGGGATGCCGATGATGTCCTCGATCTCCGTCTTCACCCGGGCGGGGTCCGCCGCGGGCAGGTCGATCTTGTTGATGACGGGCAATATTTCCAGGTCATGGTCCAGGGCCAGGTACGTGTTGGCCAGGGTCTGGGCCTCCACGCCCTGGCTTGCGTCCACCACCAGCACCGCGCCCTCGCAGGCGGCGAGAGAGCGGCTCACCTCATAGTTGAAGTCCACGTGCCCCGGGGTGTCGATGAGGTTCAGCTGATAGTCCTTCCAGTTCAGGGTCACGGCCCGGGCCTTGATGGTGATGCCCCGCTCCCGTTCCAGGTCCATGTTGTCCAGGATCTGGTCCTCCATCTGCCGGGCCTCCACCGCGCCGCACAGCTCGATGAGCCGGTCGGAGAGGGTGCTCTTGCCGTGGTCGATGTGGGCGATGATGGAGAAATTGCGGATGTCGTCCTGTCTCATATATAGCTCTCCGCCTGCTCCGCCATCTGGCGCAGCTGCTGGGCCAGCTTCCGCATGGCCTCGGGGCCGGGGCGGCCGGGGGCCTCTTCGCCGGTGCGGCCTAAGAGGAAGTCCGCCGTCACGCCGTAGTAATCACAGGCCCGGCACACAAAGGCCAGGCCCGGCTCCCGGGCGCCGTTTTCATAGTGGCTCAAAAGGGCCTGGGAGATGTTCAGGTCCGAGGCCGCTTTCCGCTGGCTCACGCCCTTTTCCCGCCGGAGGCGGCTGAGGTTGGCGCAAAACTGCAGGTCGTTCATGGTGTGTCCTCGCTTCTTTGGGATGATAACTTTATGTATTATACACGGCGGGCCAATTTTTGTAAACAGAAACTTGAAATTTCCATGTACGCGTGCTACTATGGTTTAAAGTGATGCAGACGTAAATCGCGATGCCTGCTTTCTTTGTATATTTCGCCAGAGGAGGAAACCTGTATGGATATGTTCAGAAAGCTCATCGACTCCCTTCGCGCCCATCCCCGGAAGATCGTCTTCACCGAGGGCAGCGACCCCCGTATTCTTGAGGCGGCGGCCCGGCTGCTGTCCGGTACCTTCCTGACCCCCATCCTCATGGGCAACGAGCTGGAGATCCTCTCCGCCGCCCAGCGGGCGGGCTACAATATCCGCGGCGCCACCATCATCGACCCCAAGACCTACCATGACACCGAGGCCATGGTCCAGAAGATGGTGGAGCTCCGCAAGGGCAAGATGAACGAGGAGCAGTGCCGGGAGGCCCTGACCCACCGCAACTACTTCGGCACCATGCTGGTGGCCACCGGCCAGGCGGACGCCCTTTTGGGCGGCGCTACATACTCCACCGCCGACACGGTCCGCCCCGCCCTGCAGCTCATCAAGACCAAGCCCGGCAACCGCATCGTCTCCTCCTGCTTCATCATGGTCCACCCCTCCGCCACCGGCGACAGCACGGTCCTGGCCATGGGCGACTGCGCCATCAACATCCACCCGACCGAGGAGGACCTGGTGGAGATCGCCACCGAGACCATCAAGTGCGGCCGCATGTTCGGCATCGACCCCAAGGTGGCATTTTTGAGCTACTCCACCTTCGGCTCCGGCGCCGGCGAGGACGTGGACAAGATGCGCAACGCCGCCGAGCGGGTCAAGCAGCTCATGCCCAACGTGCCCATCACCGGCGAGATGCAGTTCGACGCCGCCGTGAGCCCCATCGTGGCGGAGACGAAGTGCCCGGACGACAAGGTGGCCGGCTACGCCAACACCTTCATCTTCCCGGACATCAACGCCGGCAACATCGGCTACAAGATCGCCCAGCGCCTGGGCGGCTTCGAGGCCTACGGCCCCATCCTGTGCGGCCTGAACGCCCCCATCAACGACCTCTCCCGCGGCTGCAACGCCGAGGAAGTCTACTCCATGGCGATCATTACCGCCGCGCAGGCCAACATGGTGTAAAACTAATATTACCGGCGTAACGAATACAGCCCCCTCTGATGGGCGCGCTTCGTAAGACAGTATAACCCCAAAAACAAACATCTGGCAACTGCCTTACGGAATTGGAATTGAAAAACAGACAGCGGATGGTGCTAAAATGCGCCCTCCGCTGTCTGCTTTGAATTGGTTAAAAACTTTGAAGTATGTTACGCAATAGACCCCGGTTTTCGGGGTGCGCCATATACTACCCTTACCCCCCTGATTTTGGCGCTCTGAAAGCCCCACGCCGCAAGGGGTCTGACCGGCCAAAAGCGTCACATCGAACCCCCGTTTTCACAGGGTCACACATATAGCAACAATCATTAAAGAATTTTAAGTATTTCCGCATATAGACTCCGGTTTTCGGGTGTCGCCATATACCACCATTACCCCCCTACGTTTAACGGCTCCAAGCCCTTGCGGCAGAAGGGGTCCAGGGCACTTAAATGCGGACATCGACCCCTGATATGTGGGGCAAGGAACAGATAATATAAGAGGGGCGACAGCGGAAATGGCTGTCGCCCCTCTTACAGACAGGGAGAGCGGAAGCGAGCGGAGCTGTCAATGGCGGCTCAAAGAGCCGTTCATCTTGACCATTGACAGCAACGACGGCTTCTGCTACGGATGCTTGTGCTGGGACAACAGAGTCAGAGGGAATGTTTCGGGTCCGTCAGAAAATGGCATTATTTATCGCGTCCCAGCAGGTAGTCGATCGACACATCGAGGAAGTCAGCCAATGCCATCAATGATTTGGCGGACGGCATCTTCTCTCCTTTTTCATACTGTCCGATCATGTTCTTTGATAGCCCGCAAAGCTCTCCCAGGGTTTTCGCATTGATTCTTCTCGTCTCCCGAAGTTTACGCAGACGGGCGGGAAAAGGATTATCATTCATGTGCTTCACCTCCCGTGTTTCTGTTAGGGGTACTTATACTGGAAACGTGGCCGGGGTGGCGGAGCAGGCTCATCATTTATCACCATCTTCATCTGGATGATACTGACATTGTGTTCCTGTTTGCATTTCGGGCAAAAGAGCGGAAAGTTTAGTAAAACGCTATCTGGATTCACTTTTACCCTCGTCTTGCTCCTGCAAACAGGACAATGCACCCATCGGGAAGATTCATCGTTCATAATAATACACCTCATACAAAATGCTCTGCGTCATGCGACTGGCTGTTTGCCATTGATTATGCTTGGGTTTTGCTAAAAGTAGGCCCGGATTCTATTGATTAGCAAGTAGTAGGTGCCCGGAGTACGTTTCACCACGAATCGCATTTTGGGACAAAGAAATACCCCCGCCTGCGGCTGGGCCGCAGGCGGGGGATTGTTCTATGGGTTATGCCATCGGCTCATCCACGTCACGATTCGGTTGTTTTATCCAACAAAGCGCATGATGAGGGCGCAGACCTCGGCGCGGGTGGCCACGCCAGAGGGACGGATCGTGCCGTCACCGTAGCCGGTGAGGAGGCCGTTGCTGATGGCCCAGGCCACCGCGTCCTTGGCGTAGCTCTGGACCTCGCCGCTGTCCGTATAGGACGAGACCGACGCGGCGGAGGCCGCCGCCGGACTGCCCGCCAGGCGGTACAGCATGGTGACCAGCTGCTCACGGGTGATAGCGTTGTTTGGGGCGAAGGTCGTGTCGCTCACGCCGGTAGTGACCCCTGCGGAGGCCGCCCAGCCCGCCGCAGAACCGACCTCGCCGCTGGTATCGGAGAACACATTGGCCCCGCCGGGGGAACCCATGGCCCGATAGAGCATGGTCACGGTCTGGCCCCGCGTGGTTGTGCCGTTGGGATTAAAGGTGCTATCCGTGACGCCCTTGACGATGCCGCTGGAATAAGCTTTCTCTACGGTATCGGCATACCACGCGCCGGAGGCCACATCGGTGAAAGTGCTGCCCGTCTGCGGGGCGGCGTCTGTCCCCGTGTCTGTCCACGGTGTCGCCTCACCCTGGGGCATCGTGCCGGGGACCTGGTAGTGTTCGCCCTGCTTCACGCAGGCGATAACGAATGCCTTTGCGCCATAATCCACCATCAGCACATAGGCGGTGGAGCCCGCCGGGATGTCGCTGGCCGCCGGGCCGGTGGGCTTGCGGGTATCGGCGATATGGCCGCCCTCCAATACCTCCATCTCAAAGCCGGGCGCCGTCCAGATCTCGATCACGCTGCCGGTCGCGATGGTCGTTCCGTCATGACCAGTCGCGCCGATTATTCCTCCATATTGATAGGGGTCGTCGGGGCTGACGCCGCCTACGATGCCGCCGCCTTCATCATACCCATACCATTTTTTGTTATAAAATACATAAGGGACCAGTTCCGGGAGCAGATCCTGAGTGGCTGCCACGTTCACCGTGACCGTGCCCTGCTGGGGGACCGTCAGATACACGGAACGGAAAGTGGACAGGTCATACCGCTGGTGCCCGTTATCGCCCGGCCCTTGGGCAAAGGCTTGGGAGAACAAATGGTTTGTCTTCACCGTGGCGTTGTCCACGGTCACATCATAGGCCGCGTCCATGAAAAGCCGCACTTCGCTGCCGGGGCGGACAGATACCGACGAAGGGACAGGTACCCCCTCATCTGTGCAGTATCTGCGGGTCTCACCCGCCATATCCTCACAGACAACAAGGGTATCGACCGGATCTGTCACGCCGGTGAGATTAACCGTCACGCCCTGGGCCGCGGCCACTACGGGCGCGTCCTCCACGGGCGTTTCCTCCGCCGGGGCCTCCGCCGCAGGCGCGGTTTCCTCTATGGGCAGGGCGTCCTCCACCGGTGCCTCCTCCGCTATGGGGGCAGTCTCCGGGGCGGGCTCGGCCATATCTGCCGCAGGAGGCACTTCTTCCGCCTGGGGAGCATCCTCCATGACCTCTGCCTGGGGCGGAGCCTCCTGTCCTTCTGCTGCGAAGGCAGGAACAGTCAGACCGAGCAGCATCATCACAGCCAAAAACAAACTGATCAATTTCTTGCTCATAAGCTGATACCTCCTATTTGTAAAAGTTGTAATAGTTACACGGCGATTATGTAACTTATTGTAACTATAACATAGGTTTTTCCGTTCTTCCCCGCCCCTGGCGGGCAGACAAAAATTTTATCGACCCAGCAGATAGTCCAATGAAACGTCAAAGTAGTCGGCCATTGTGATCGCCGTCTTTAGGGACGGCATCTTTTCTCCCCGCTCATACTGGCCGATCATGTCCTTGGACAGTCCGCATAGCTCGGCCAGCGTTTTTTGGTCTATCTGCTGTTTATGACGCATGGCCTTTAGCCGCGCCGGAAATACGTCGGCGGCACTTTCCTGGCCTATGTCCGCAGCTACCAGCGGTGCGTTTGTCATACCATCACTCCCTTTCCGAAAGGTGCCGCTCATGTAACCTCTCGTTACTTATAGCACACATTTTTTGTTTTGCGGGCCAAGTTCCGCAAGATGCAGGTTTCAATCCGTATAATGCGGGTTCGGGGCCACCTTGACAGACAGCTATGGTTGGTATAAGGTAGCAACGGAAAGGGGGCGCAGGCATGAGGATCGCGGTATGTGACGACAACAAGGCGTTTTGCGGCGCGTTATGCAATATGCTGGAGGAACAGTTTGCGGCGAGGCAGTGGGATTGTGACTATGCGATGTTCTCGTCGGGCGACGCGCTCCTGGCCTCCGATCTGACGGACATACAAGTGGTGTTTCTGGATATAGATATGCCGGGCGTCAACGGCATGGAGACGGCCCGGCTGCTGCGGGAACAGTCGGAGGACGTGATCATCGTCTTTGTGACCGCCTTTGCCGAATACGCTTTGAAAGGCTATTGGGTGGGGGCGATGCTGTATCTGTTGAAAGAATCCCTGGACGAGCAGCTTGGGCCTTGCGTTGACGCTGTGATCGAAAAACTGTCCGACGGCAGGAAATACGTCAAGGTACAGACGCCGGACAAGTTTATGAATGTGCGCGTAAAGGACATTTTGTATTTTGAGGGCACGTCCGTAAGGCGGGTGATGCTTCATACGCTGAACAGCGGGCCAGTGGCGTGTATGGGCCGTATGGAGGATTACGAGGCGCGGCTGGCCGGGTTTGATTTTCTGCGGATTCAGAAAGGCTATCTTGTGAATATGCGGCACGTCGAGGACATCCGCAACTACACGGCCAAGCTCACGGACGGCGAGGCGCTGGCCGTCTCCCGGAAGAATTACAGTGAGATCACCAGACGGTATGTGACGTGGAAAGCGAGGCAGTTGTAATGGGGGATTTGGCCCTTTCTCTTATGCTCATTTCCCTGGAAGCACTGATTACATTCTTTCTGGCGCTTTCCTTTGCATCGCTCAAAAGGCCGAAACAGGCTTGGTGGGTACTTTTGTTAGTTGTGCTTCTGCTCGCATTAGAACCGCTTTTTAATATTTGGGACGGTGTCGTTGGCTCTATCCTTCATACGCTTTATGTTCTGTTGATATATACTTCTATGGTGCATTTTCTCTTTGAGGGTAGCATCTTGAAAGCTATGTCGATAGAAATGCTGGCAGCTCTCTATACGAGCGTGATAGAAGCATTATTTACGGCGATTCTATTTTTAATTTACAGTTTGGAGGAGCAGCAGGCCCATGAGGTCATCTCTTATTGTTTCGCCTTTATGCCTACCCTAATAGGACTTGGCCTTGTTATTTTGTTTTACCGCTGGCGCAGCCGCCGTCCATTTCAGCGTGAGCCGGACATGACGGGCTGGATGCTGATTCTTCTTTTTTCCATTCCTTCATACTTTGAAATTCATCACTTGGCCCTCACCCTATGGTATGATCCGAATGCCGGTTGGTTATGTTTTATCCTTTCTATACTCCTGATGTTCGTATGTGTAGGAGCCTTTTTCCTACTGGACTACTCCGGGCGCAGACAGGAGGCAGATAGGGAAAACACGGCCCTTCGGCAGAATTTGAAACTGGAAACGGCACATATTGAATCCATGACAAGCCGCTATACCCAGCAGCGGGCGCAGACCCACGACTTCAAAAATCAGCTTGCCGTTCTCCGTGACATGGCCCGGCGCAACGTGCCCCAGGCAGAATTTTCGGCCTATCTTGATTCCATGCTGGAGATCGACATTCCGAGCGTTTTGTATATCAATACCCATCGCACAGTGGTGGACATCGTTATGAGCGAAAAAGTCCCCGTGGCAAAGGAAAAGGGCATTGACTTTCAATTCCAGCTTGACGATCTGACGGACTTCCCTATGCCGGATGACGCCCTGGTGGTGGTGCTGACAAATCTGATCGACAACGCGATTGAAGCCTGCGGGAAGATACCCCAGGCGGCGGATCGGCATATCTGGATGCGGATGAAAGAGGAAAAGCGGAGTGCGCTGATGTGCATAGACAACACGACGGCGGAGCCGGTGGTGATCCGGGACAATATGGTGCAGACCACGAAGGAGGACACGCTGGCCCACGGCTACGGGCTGAAAAACGTGGCGGCCATGATCGAGCGGAGCGGCGGGATGTATTTCATCGAATACGATGCCGCAAATAAAAAGTTCCGCTTCACCGCCAGCCTGCCGATGAAAACGGAATAGGGGCTTAAAAAATGCGTCTCATGGTGAGACGCATTTTTTGTTGCCTGCTTGGACGTGCCGCAGCCTCTCCATCAGTTGGTCTATGCCCGGCAGTGAGGAAAGGAAAATCAGCGGGATATAGTTAGAGAAGTACCGCCATCGAGCCTCCCAGCATAGAAGGAACAGCATCAATCCAAACACGGCCAGCCGGGGGACCAGGGCTTGAAATACATTGTCGTCCGGGGAAAAGGCGTCCCAAAGCCCGGAGAGGATCATAAAAATATACAGCGCCAGAAGTATTCCCGTACATATGTGCCGGTATGCCTTGTTATGCTCTCCACCGGACAGCAGCCATTCCCGCAGACCTGTCTCTCCCAGCGGCTCTCCGCCCAGGCAGTCGGAAAGCCCATAGGTGCCGTCGCCGAAGATGATATTCCCCTTTGTGGTCAGAAGCGAGACAAGGCCCTCCGGGCCTAAATCCTGGATACGGCGTTTTATCTCCGCCTTCAGCGCGGCAGATTGTTCCCCCCGGTCCGTAAAGGATTCGGTAAATGTGTAATCCTGGTTATTATACATACCGATTCCTGTCAGGCCCATCATCACCCAATGAAGCAGCGGGGTGCTTTTCTGCTGGGCCTCGGCGCGGTCCAGATGCTGGTAGATCGTATGTTCCAATCCGGCCTGACCCAGCAGGAGTATCACCGCCGCCACCAGCCCCATGGCGGTGGTCCGTTTCCAGCCTAGTGTCAATATACCGTCAATCAGAATGGCGATGAGCATGATGACCACCGTGGCCTTGATCTGCGCCCCCAGCGACGTGCAGACGCCCATCAGCGCGTATAGCGACAGACGCTTCCAAAGCCGGGACTGCTTCTTGGCCAGCAGATAAAACCAATAAGTCAGAATGGGAAAGGGCATACTCAGCGCGTCGGTGTAAAATGCCGGAGCGATGAAGTAAAACGGGGGACTGACGGCAAACAGCACATAGGCCATTATCTGTCCCCGGATGCCCAGAAGGTGCTTCGCCGCTTGGCCGGTGGCATATATCGTGAGGATAGAAAGGGCGCAGTTTGCCGCCATCGCTGCGAAATAGTAGTCGCGCAGACCCAAAGCGTGGGCCACGCTCAAAACCCAATACATGAAGCGAAGGCCGCCGTAATTATTAGGAAAGGTATAGTAATAATCGTAATAGGAGGCAAAGGTCCCTGTCTCCACCCACTCGGAAGCGCCGCCGAAAATGGCGTCGATATCAAACACAGGCTTATAGCGCAGCTGCCATCCCAGCACCATCTGCAAGACTGCCATCACTGCAAGAAATGTTATTGTTATAAGTCTGGCGTGTTTTTCCAGGGTGGCCTCATATCGTTTTATCAGCCACCATGCGCACAGCAGAACGGCCAATGCCAAGACAATACAGGCCAGCAGTATGACTTCATTATATTCATAATAATACCAGCCGCCGTTGACAAGGATATGTGTTACAAGCCACACAAAGCACAGTGCCAGCACAAAGGAAAAGATCTGGACAAGTTTTGTTATCTGCGCGCGGCGTTTAATTTGTTTTACCATGCTCAACACCGTCCGTCCTGTCTATATTATGAATTGACCATCCGACAGCTTGTAAGTTTTCTGGCAGCGGGCGGCAACTTGGGGGTCATGTGTCACGATAAGCAGCGTCTTGCCCGCCTGATTTAGTTCAGAAAATATATCCATAATCATATTGCTGTTATCCGTGTCTAACGCTCCGGTCGGTTCATCAGCCAGGATGATCTCAGGATCGCAAACCAAGGCACGCGCAATCGCCACTCTCTGCTTTTGTCCTCCGGAGAGTTCTCTGACAGGCCGCTTGGAGAGCGAGACGATGCCCACCTTCTCCAGTGCTTCCTGCACCAGCTTGGAATAGGTGGCATATTTGACCTTGGAAAAGTACAGGGGCGTACATACATTGTCATATACAGTACGTTCCTCAATCAAGCCAAAATCCTGCAAAACAAATCCGATTTTCGTGTTGCGGAGCCGGGCAAGGCTTTTATCCGTTGCTCTGGACGTGTTGACGCCGATAACCATACTCGTTCCTGTGGTCGGTTTGTCCAGGCAGCCGATGATGTTCAGAAGCGTGGATTTGCCGGAGCCGGAGGCGCCCATGATGGCGCAGAAATCTCCCTTTTGTATCTTTAGGTCGATTCCTGTCAAAGCGTGTACGGCGTTCAGCTTATCCTTGTTATATATCTTGCTGACATTTTGCAGTTCTATTATCATTACTTACTCCTTTCTGCGCATCATGGTCTGGTGTTTGTCTGTGCAAATGCAATAAATGATGGATGGAAGCAGTATGAGAATAAGTGCCGCGACAAAGCATAAATACACCACACCATTCAGAACCCAGAAGGCTTCCAACCGGCCTTGCAGTCGAGTGAGGGTCAGGCCGGACGGAAGAACAACGAGCAAAGCAACGGTAAAAATCTTTATGCCTGTTCCGTATGTCTTTGTCATGCCGCAAATCCGATATATCTGCATGACCCTAGCATTTTTCTCAAGCATGAGAATGGTATATCCGCCCAGGCCAAGAATACAGAAAACGAACAGCGAAAACGACGTGACAACATCGCTGTTATTAACAGAGACGGTTCTTAAATAACGGTTTTTCATCATCTCTGGAATCGTGCTGCTGTGGCCGTACTTGTTTAGGTAAGACAGTATGTTTGCCTGACTGGATGGGTTCTGTCCTTCGTCAAAGAAGAATAAATATCCCGGAGAATAATCGCTTAGACGATTACCTACTCTGGAGCTAGGGAAGATAATGATCCCATTGTCGAATGCGGCGGTGTCCTCTTGCTCCCATTTATAGAGAGAGGCGATGGAATACGTTGATATGTCTGTTTCGCCAGAGCTTATGTTAAAATACATATCATCTTTATTGAGAATACCAGCAACGACGCAATCGGTTTTGTTGTCATCCGCCGCGAAGCATACGGTTATGTGCTCGCCAACGTGCATATGATCCTTATCCCGAAAAGCTCCTCCTACTATAATGGGCACCGCCTCGTCCTGCTTGTGTTCGGACAGCCAAGTTCCCTGCTCCAGCGGCAACGAAGCGAAGTCGATCAGATCATCGTTGTATCCGATAAAAACTGTATCCCGGCCGGTGTTGCTGCCATCACTCCCGATCATATAAACATCTGTCGTCTGCCCAACGCCGCTGGCCGTAATTTCATCGGAAATGCTGTCGATCTGCTTCTCCATGGACTGTTGCGGCCCGCTTTCCGCTTCCGTATCAGACATCATGATGGAGGTCAGCACTCGATCTGAGGGATAAAAGTAAATCGTGTTATCCGGCAGTGACGATGATACATAGCGATTGGATAATATCGCATGAAACAGCGGAGACAGCGCACCTAACAGTGAAAACAGGATGAAAACAATCATCAGCATAATGACCAGCTCCCGCATGAGCAGCTTGGAATATTGCTTTCTCAGAATAATCAGGTGCTTCAAGCTATATCACCTCCGAATGTATCTGCGCGTTTTTGATAACCTGCCGTACCATAAGACCGCTGGACATGACGTATATGAACACAAAGCAGAGTACCTGTTCCGCTGCGGTGCAGAGGGGTTCTATCTTCATAAACTCTAAGAGCGGCATAGAGAAATACTGAATAACAACGAATAATATATAGCCCAGCAGCGTCAATATAAACCATTCAAGCAAAATCATTACAACGATATTTCTTTTTGAAGCGCCGCAGACCATATAGAGCGTATGTGTCCGCCGCATCATCAAAAGCCAATATACATACAATGCCGCGATATTGGTAAACGCAAGAATGATCAATCCGGCGGAACGGAATATGGCCTGCTTCATGGAGGCGGAATAGAATACCTCTCCAATTACAGGGTCTATAATCTTTGCGCCGGGGAAAATACTTTCAAGAAGTGTGTGATACTGTTCCAAAACCCGTTCACTGCCAACGGTATATTCGACGCGAATCAAATTGGCGGTAAGATTCAAGTTGGTAAAGGTCGAGATAGGCAGTATAATCGTTTCGGTTGGTGCCCTATTATCTTCCACACCTAATTCATCAGCAACCTTCAGCCGTCCTTCAGATTCGGCATACCGGTTATAAGCGTCGATGGCTCCGCCGGTAAACAGAAGAGACGGCGTCATCAATGTTCCCACGCCTATAATGTTTACATCCGTTCCGGCTACCTGCACAGGATGGACGCCCTCCTCAAATTCAAATACTGGGTATAAGTTTTTCGACACCACCGCGACCTTTGCCGTACTCTCCACATCCGCGTCGGTAAGGAATCGTCCCTCGTCCTGTATAAACCAGTGCCCCCCATTTTCACCGTACCATCCGATGACTACCGACGATGCGCTGCTGTCAAAGTTGGCCGCAAACACTGTGCGCGGTGACGATTCACTTAAAGCCGCATACTTTTTCGCCAACTCATCCGCGCTTATGCCCTCCGGGTATTCAACCGTAAAGGTATTGAAACTGCTGCCCATGTTGGCCGAGCGGATTTGATATTTCACCACGCCAGTCATCAGGGATATAATCAAAAACGAACAGACAACGCTAATAATCAGAACAATGAATACGATTCTTTTCTTACGCGCTAATAAGCTAAGGTCTTTTAAGGCTGCCCGTATCATCGAAAACCTCCAGCGTGCTTTGCTTCTATTGTTGTATTTGGCAATTTGTAATCTGCCATCATTCTTATAGCACACATTTTTTGTATTGTGGGCCAAGTTCCGCAAGATGCAGGTTTCAGACCGTGTAATGCGGGTTCTGAGCCTCCTTGACAGACGTGCGCTGATGTGTATAGACTACGGGCTGGAAAATGTGGCGGCCATGATCGAGCGGAGCGGCGGGATGTATTTCATCGAATACGATGCCGCAGATAAAAAGTTCCGCTTCACCGCCAGCCTGCCGATGAAAACGGAATAGGGGCTTGGATGGCAAAATCATAGCCCCACAATCCTGGCAAGCAGTGTATGTGGTGCGCCACATACGAAAAATGGGTCATTCCGGCCTCGCGCCGGAATGACCCATTTGCTTGTTGGGGGCAGCATCCCCCAAGCCCCTTTTGAACAGTTCCATGCCGGAGCTGGCTGCGCGTTTCTCAAAAACGCTTTTTCCTAATGGCGCACTTCTATACATGGTCTGACGACCATGTATGTGCGCTCTGCGAGGCACAGCCCGGACAACTGAATGTCCGGCTGTTTTGCGTCGCTGCTGCTCCGTTCAAGGGGCGGCCCCCTTGCGCTTGCTCCGCAAGCTATCCCCCGCTGGCTGTCTGATGCGAGAACTTTTGCAAGAGACAGGGCGCGTAAGGAAGATGATTTCATGTTCCCGACATGATACAAAAGCCGGTTCTCTCACGTCCTGCCACGCCCGTATATCACACTGCCAAGTCCACGCTCACAGCGGCAAAAAAGTGCCGAAACGATACCGAGAACATACAAACAAAAGCGTCCCGCAGGGACGCGCAGCCGCACAATTTTTGTGCGTTCAAAGGGTCTTAGGGATGCTGCCCTAACAAGCAAAATGGACGATCCCGGCTGTGCCGAAATCGTCCATTTTCTGCATGTGTGTACCACTATGCATTGCTTGCCAGTTATGCGCGGAGCAAAATGACTGGCAAGCAATTTTCGCAGAGTGGGCGCCCACATGCATTGCTTGCCAGTTATGCGCGGAGCAAAATGACTGGCAAGCAATTTTCGCAGAGTGGGCACCCACATGCATTGCTTGCCAGTTATGTGCGAGGCAAAATAACTGGCAGGCAGGAAAACGAAGTTTTATGCATGTGGTGCCACACATGCCCTGCTTGCCAAGATTGCGCGGAGGCAAAAGACTGGCAGGCAGGAAAACGAAGTTTTTGCATGGTGTGTACCACCATGCCCTGCTTGCCAGGATCGTAACAGCCCATTTTGATTGCTGTCAGATTCGTCGGTTTTGATCCAACGGACACAACTGCGGCCTTGTAAAATCGCTCGCATTCTGCTATCATGCTTTAAAGCAAATTCTTGACCGGTTCATTCTGTTTTGGAGGTCAGCCATGAGCGAGGAAGTGAGCAAAACCGAATCCGGCCTCTCGGAGAAAGACCAGAAGATCCTCTCCGTGCTCACGTCTGGTGAGCGTATCATCCTGGAGCGCCTGCTGGAACTGCATCCCTCGGACAAAGCCTTTGACCTTTTTGAGATGATGCGGAGCGAGAAGCCCACTGAGGAGATACCTACATACTACTTCTCCAATCCCGATCCGTACTTTGAGCGAGAGCCGCTTCCTGCTGACCATGCAGACCATGAAAAACATCGTGATGAATCAGGAACGCTTCATGTCCAGAACCTTTCCGCAAACGAGTTGCCAGAGATCACGCTGTCCAAGGAGATCGGCGGAACTGTCTACACGGTCACTGGCAGTTATGACGGGATCGAGCTTCTTGACAGGAAGCTGGAGCGTATCATGGAGCAGAACATGAACGGCGCGGAGGCAGAAGAATGAGCGAGGAAAAGAAATCTGCTTCTATCGAACAAGCCAATTCTGATAAGGCAGTTGCCCCCAAGAAGGAGGTATCAAACATGTCACGGGCAACTGACAAGATCACAGCACTATATTGTCGTTTAAGTCAAGAGGATTCCCTGGCTGGCGAGAGCAACTCCATATCGAATCAAAAAACGATCCTCAAAACATTCGCTCAGGAACAGCACTTCACGAACCTGGTTTTCTTTGTGGATGACGGATGGAGCGGAACGAGTTTTGAAAGACCCGGATTCCAGAAAATGCTGGAAGCGGTGGAGAACGACCAAGTAGGAATTGTTATCACTAAGGACCTGTCGCGCTTTGGCCGCAACTCTGCTCTCACGGGAATGTATATCAACTTTGTTTTCGCCCAGCATGGGGTGCGGTACATCGCCATCAACGACAACTATGACACCATCGACCCCAACAGTGTGGACAATGACTTCGCCGGGATCAAAAACTGGTTCAACGAGTTTTACGCCCGCGATACCAGCCGGAAGATTCGGGCCGTGATGAAGGCCAAAGGTGAGCGGGGAGAACACCTGACCGCCAACCCGCCTTATGGCTATATCAAGGACCCGGAGAATCCAAAGCAGTGGGTCATCGACGAGGAAGCCGCACAAGTGGTACGGCATATCTTTGACCTCTGCATGGAGGGGCGCGGCCCGACACAGATCGGGAGCCTTTTGGAGAAAGAGTGTGTGCCCAATCCTACGGTCCACCAGAGAAAAACAAGCGATTATCCCTGCAAATGGGAAACCAGCACTGTGGTGCATATCCTGGAGCGGAAAGAGTACACCGGCTGTACCGTCAACTTCAAGACCTACACGAACTCCATCTGGGATAAGAAAAAGCATTGGACACCGGAAGAGAGCCGAACCGTATTCTATGACACCCAGCCGGCCATCATCACGGAGGAAGTGTTTGAGAAGGTTCAGCAGATACGCCAGCAGCGCCACCGCCAGACAAAAACCGGCAAGAGCAGCATCTTCTCCGGCCTCGTTTTCTGCGCGGACTGCGGCGCGAAGATGTACTACTGTACCAGCGTCAAGTTTGAGAAGCGGCAGGATTTCTTCGTTTGCGCCACCCACCGGCACCACAAGGACAAATGCGGCAGTCATTATATCCGGGCGGTGGTGTTGGAGGACATGGTGCTGCGGCACATGCAGATGGTCATATCCTATGTGGCAAGCCATGAAGCGCACTTCCGGGCAGTCATGGGCGACAAGCTGAAGCTGGCATCCGACGAGGCCATCCGGGTGAATAAAAAGAAGCTGGCCAAGGCGGAGAAACGGCTGAACGAACTGGACCGGATATTCATGCGGCTGTATGAGGACCGGGTGAACGGAACGATCTCTGACGAGCGGTTCGCATCCATGAGCAAGTCCTATGAGGACGAGCAGGCGAAGCTAAAACGGGAAGTGGAAACGCTCACAAAAGAGGTGGACCAGCAGGAGCAGAAAGCCGACGATGTGGAACGCTTCATAGCTCAGGCGCATAAATATGTTGGCCTGGAAGAACTGACGCCGTATGCGCTGCATGAGATGGTGAAGGCCATCTACATAGAAGCCCCGGACAAGAGCAGCGGCAAGCGGCGGCAGAGTATTCACATTTCCTATGATTTTGTGGGATTTATCCCCATCCAAGAGCTGATGCAAGAGGAAATGGCGTGACAAACGCCACGCCATTCCCAAAATACGATATTGTACTGTCTTATGACGCCCCCTCTGACGAGGGGGCTGTCGCCGCCTTTGGCGGTGACTGGGGGAGAGAAAAACTGTCGTCTGGCGTATCTCTCCCTCCGTCGCGGCTGTCGCCGCGCCACCTCCCTCGTCAGAGGGAGGCTATATAGAGCAAAAGACCTGCCGAATGGCAGGTCTTTCTCTTTATTTGCGTCAGCCCCTGTGGCTCAGGCCGTCGGCCCAAAGGCCGGTGGCGGCATTGTAATTGCCCCAGTTCTCGGTCCAGGTGCACATGCCCTGGGAGCCGTACTTGGGGCTAAAATACCCCATTCTGGCATCAGAGAACGTCTCCTGCCATCCGGTGAGCATTTTGCCGATCTCGCCTCGGTCGTTGGTGGTCTGGAGCATGTACCAGGCCTTGCCGCCCTTGAGGTCGTCTAGGTACTGGAACCCGGTTAGGAGCTTTCCCGTGGCGTCGGCATAGTACCAGTTGTTGGCCCATTTGGAGGCGCCGTCAGCAAAGCCTACCCAGTAATCGCCCACGCGCTTGTTATTTTTGAAATAGTAATAGTCTCCCGTCTCCGGCACATACCGCCAGCCGGTGCCGCCTGCGGGCGGCTTGATGGGGTCCGGGGTGGGCGCGGGCGTAGGAGTAGGCACTGGCGTGGGAGTAGGCGCAACGACCGAGTCGCTCGTGATATTCAGTTCCGTTGCGCTTTTCGATATAAATATCTGCAGCACACGACCGGCGCTTCCCCTGGAATCCTCCAAAATGGTGAAGTTCCTGCTGTCGGGATTGATCTCATAACCGTCTTTCACTTCAATGAGAAGCAACGAACCGGGAAGGGCATATTTGGGATCTGTGTCTGCGTCTGTAAGCAGATCGATGGGGTCATAATGGATCTCCAGCGGCACGGGATAGGAGCCCGGTTCCTTTGTCACGGTGACGACCAGGGGGCTGGCTCCGGTATAAGAAATAGAAACCTGTCCGGTGACAGCGCCTGTCCGTATGTTGCAGGTATACAGTATTTCGTCGATTGTACCCAGATTTGTGGTAAGGACATAGTCGGTGGCCAGTCCGATCACGAAACTATGCATACTGCCAATTCCGATATGACTGTAACCTGTGATACCGCTACTGTCGCCCAGGACGACAAGATCAGTCGATCCCGCAACGGGGTCGGGTACGTCCTCCGTCTCCTCCTCCGTTACAGCGGGGATTTCTTCCTCCACGGGCGTTGCTGGCCCCTCGGCCTCAAACTCGTCTGCCGCCAGAGCGGGGACGCAAAGGCCGAAGGCCATCACCAGCGCCAAAAGTATACTTATAACGCGCTTTTTCATGTCTGCCTTTCCTTTCATTTGTTTTCGACAGGAGAGGCCCGGGACCGGGGACGCCGGCCCCATGGCCTTCCCGCCGAGACAACAAAAAGCGGTGCAGGAACTCATCCTACACCGCGGAAAGGGCTACAACACAGCCTGCTATATACCCATCCTCCACTTGTAAAAAACAGGGGGAGCGGGTATAATGAGGCGGGCGCAGTCTACTGCTGTGTGGGAGGGCGTTTCTCCTGCATAGGGCTACGGGGTGTCGGAACCACCCCGTGGCCTGCCTTTGGTTGTCTCGCAGGGATATTATATCGCGTTATCCCCTTGTGCGCAAGGGGGTATTTCTTTCGGGGGTTCTCTCCCTCCGTCGCGGCTGACGCCGCGCCACCTCCCTCGTCAGAGGGAGGCTTTTTATATACCGCCCGTCGGGTGGGCTGTCACACCCCACCCCCTTTCCGCGATATTCACAGTGACAGCTGTCAAGGAGGGATAACATGACCGAGGAGAGGGCTTTGGCCCTGCTGAAAGAGAGAGACCCGGCGGCCCTGGACTGGTTCGTCCGGCGCTATACGCCCTACGTCAGCACCGTGATATGGAACGTCATCGGCGCCTATCGCCCCCGCCAGGACGCGGAGGAGCTGACCGCGGACGTGTTTTTGGCCCTGTGGCAGAGCGGCGACCGGCCCCGGGCCGGGAAGGTCCGGGGGTACCTGGGCGCCATCGCCCGGCACAAAGCCGTGAGCTGCCTCCGGGCCCGGGGCGTGGAGCTGGGGAGCGAGGAGGATATGCTGGCTCTCGCCGTGCCCGGTCCGGAGGGGGCCGTGGAGGAACGGGAGCTTGCCCGCCTCGTGAAGGAGGCGGTGGAGAGCCTGGACCCGCCGGACCGGGAGATATTCCTGCGCTTTTACTACTACTGCCAGAGCGCCGGGGACATCGCCCAAATGCTGGACATGACCCCCGCCGCGGTGCGCAAGCGCCTGGAGCGGGGCCGGGAGAAGCTGAAACGCTATTTGGAGGAAAGGGGACTGACCCATGAGCTATACGACATTGTATGACCTGATGGACCACTACCGGGAGGACGAGCTGGACCTGCCCGACGCCCGCGTCACCGACGCGGATAGGGTGGGCCGCTTGGTCCATGACCGGCTGCGGCCCGCCGCTGTGGGCAGCCATGCCGCCCCCCGCCGGAGACGGGGCCGCCGGGCGTTCATCGCCGCCGCGGCGGCGGTGATGGCCGCGGTGCTGGGCGTCACCGCCTACGCGGTATACCAGGCCAGCGTGAAGGACTATATCATCCAGCCCAGCCCCGCCATTGAGACGGGCACGGAGCCCGCCCCCGAGCCAGATGCGGAGGCCGCTGAGGCCGAGGCCCAGCCCGTGCAGGCCAAGGCCAACCTCTCCCTGGTGGGCTACCAGGGCACGCCGGAGTACGAGTCCTACGCGGAGTGGGCCGCCTGGCAGGAGGAGAACTGGGACCTGGACCGCTTCAGCGAGATGGGCGTGGACGACAGCTACTACGAGGTCCCGGAGAATTACGCCCTCCTCTACGACGCGCACTTCAGGGACCAGGCGGAGAAGCTGGACGAGATCATGGAAAAGTACGGCCTGACGCCCCTTGAGGAACGGTATTTCATCTACTCTCCCGAGGACGTATATGACTACCTGGGCACGGAGCCCTTCCTGCCGGCCGGCTCCCGCGGCAGCGGCTATGTCTACGACGACGGCACCTTCGAGCTGGAGGCCATCGACTTCGGCACGGACGATCTGAGCGGCACTCTGTACGCGTCGGTCAAGGGCTCCTTCTCCATGGTCACCGGCTTTGTCCCCCAGGACTATGAGGAGTGGAGCTACACCACCGCCTCCGGCGAGACCCTGGACCTGGTCATGGGCACAGACGGCTCCCTGATGCTTTTGGAGACGGACGGGGCTTACATCCATCTGGACGTGGACATGGGCACCGAGCCCGTGTACCCCGACCAGCCCAAGACCAAGGACGAATTCCGCGCCCGCTATGAAGAGATCATCGCGTCGGAAGACGCCACGGAGCAGGACAAGGCCTGGGCCGCCCAGATCATAGAGGACATCGACAAGGCCTATCAGGACTATCTGGACACGAACTTCGGCGGCGTGGACCTGGACGAGCCCATCCGGCCCGCCTATACGAAGCAGGACCTGGAGGCCCTGGCGGATACCGTCGGCTTTGACGTGCTGGCCCAGCGCTTTGCCGGGCCCGTGGACCGGGAGAAGGCCCTGGAGAACTATCACGCCTTCGTTCAGCGCCTGGAGTCCGCCACGGACACCCATAACCGCACGGGGGACGCGGACGCGGCCATCGCCGCTATCGGAGACTACGCCGTCACGGCCCCGCCCGAGGGCTACGCCCTGTACCGGGTCCACGGCCAGACGGCGGACGACCCCATGGGGGACGGCTGTAACTACGTGACACGCCGGTATCAGGGTCTCACAGGCGGCGAGATCACCCTGACCTGGTCGGATGGGCTGGAGATGAGCGAGATAATGCCTCTGTCCTTCTCCATCGACGAGAACGGGGAGACGGTGGATATCGTCTACCCGGAGGAGGAGCAGGTGACCGTGAGCGGCCATGACGCCCGGTACCTGTATGGATACGAGGGCAAGTACCAGGAGCTGGAGTGGATCGACCCGGACCTGGGCCTTCGGTTCCAGGTGAGGCGTTTCTGGGGCGCTGAGATGACCCGGGATGAGTTCATCGCCATGGCGGAGAGCGTCGCGGCGCAGTGACCCGACGCGCGGCGGGAACCGGCACCCGACGGGCGGGGAGAACCGGCAGTGTGCCGAATGCGGTTGGTGAGCGAAGCGAACTTTAGCAGTAGGCATACTGCCGGGCTCAGCCGCCCAAGAACAATGACGGTATAGCCCGGACGGGCCCGACAGTATCCCGGCTCACTTGTTACGCTGCGCTCACGAGCCGTGAGACCGTGACACTGCCGGCTCCCGCCGGGCGTCAGGTCGGCATAGGACGGCCTCGCCGCCCGTCGGGTAGGCAAAGCCCCTTGTCCTGCCGCGCCGTTTATGGCATAATAGCCCCGAGGTGATGGTATGGACCGGGAGGAGTATATGCGCCTGGCGCTGGCGGAGGCGGCAAAGGCCGCCGGGACGGGAGACGTGCCCGTGGGGTGCGTCATCGCGGACGGCGCGGGGCGCGTCATCGGCGCGGGACACAACCGCCGGGAGGCAGAGAAAAATGCCGTGCGCCACGCGGAGATCGAGGCCATCGAGGCGGCCTGCGCCGCAGTGGGCTCCTGGCGGCTGGACGGCTGCACCCTCTATGTGACGCTGGAGCCCTGCCCCATGTGCGCCGGGGCCATATTGAACGCCCGCATCCCCACGGTGGTCTACGGGGCCAAAGAGCCTCTCACCGGCTCCTGCGGCAGCGTTTTGAACCTCTTCGAGGAGCGCTACGGCTTCCACCCCGCCATCTACGGCGGCGTGCTGGCCGAGGAGTGCGCCGCGCTGCTCACGGAGTTTTTCCAGGACAAACGATAAAGAAACCGGCTCCCGATGGGAGCCGGTTTCCTTGTAAGGCCCCCTTGTGCAAAGGGGGCTGGCAGCGCGAAGCGCTGACTGAGGGATTGTTTTCCTCAGTTTTTGATCGCCTTGTAGACCAGAGCCGCCAGGGCCGCGCCCACAAAGGGGCCGACGATGAACACCCACAGGCAGGCCAGCGGCGCGCCGTTGCCGGTGAGGGAGGCGACCAGGGCGGGGCCGAAGCTGCGGGCGGGGTTGACGGAGGTGCCCGTGAGGCCGATGCCCAGGATGTGGACCAATGTCAGGGTCAGGCCGATGATAAGGCCGCCGAAGGAGCCGTGGCCGGCCTTGGCGTCGGTGACGCCCAGGATGGTGAGCACGAAGATGAAGGTCAGGACCACCTCCACCAGCAGGCCGGCGACGGCGCTGCCGTTCACGCCGCCCAGGCCGTTGGAGCCGAAGCCGCCGGTCATGTCGGTGACGCCGCCCAGGTTGAAGATGGCGTACAGGATGCCCGCGCCGGCGAGAGCGCCCAGGCACTGGCTGACAACATAGCCCACGAAGTCCTTGGCACTCATGCCGCCGCTCATCAGCACGCCCAGGCTCACAGCCGGGTTGATGTGGCAGCCGGACACGTTGCCCACGCAATAGGCCATGCCCACGATCACCAGGCCGAAGGCCAGGGCGGTCAGGATGTAGCCGCCGCCGGCGGCCGCGTCGCAGCCCACCAGCATCGCGGTGCCGCAGCCCATGACCACCAGAACGCAGGTGCCGATGAACTCAGCGATGTACTTTTTCATTTTTGTTCCTCCGTATATTTATTTTGTTCCTCACAAAATAAATATCCCAGGAGGGAGGCCGCCTCCTCAGGGAAGCGCCGGTCGGCGAACAGGGCCTTGTCGTCCTGGGCCAGGCACACCCCCCGCTCGCTGACGTGGATGCGGCGGCAGGCGCCCTCGCCGAAGAGCCTGTCCATGGCCGTCTGGTAGAGCTCATAATGCTCCTCCGGGGCCAGGGCCAGGATATACCCGGCAAAGCCGCCCCGGTGGGGCCGCCAGGCCCCCCGGCCCGCCAGGGCCGTGCCCGAGGCCTCCAGGCCCTTGGCCAGGTTCTCCCCCCAGCCGGCGGGGCTGATGGTGCGAAGGATGCGCTCGGCGCTGCGGCCGGATTGGTTCATAAGGTCCATGTACCGCTGCCCGTCCCGCAGGCCCAAGGCGTCCGCCATGGAGGACACCCGCCATGTCTCGTCGAAGAAATGCCGGGCCCGGATCCACTGGGGGTCGTTCTGGTGGGCGGGGAACTGCTCGTCAAAAGCGGTGGCCCGCACCCGGGACAGCACCGGCTCGCCGAAGGTCTTCGCCACGGCGGACATGTCCGCCCCCACGCTGTTCCGGTCCGCCCGGGGGATGGTCTTCTCCCCGGTATCCGTCAGGCACAGGGCCAGGCCCAGGCCGTCAAAGTCACAGGATATGGGCACGATCTTATTTTCCAGCGCGTCCAGGTATACGCCCCCGCCCATGGCGCAGGCCAGGGGGTCCACCAGGCTGCATACCTTCCCAAACCAGCGGTTCACGGCCTTCTGGGCCGCCCGGGCCAGCTCCTCGGGGGCAGCCTCCGCCCCGGAGAAGGCCGCCAGCATGTACCCCGTCAGCACGCACAGGGCGCTGGCCGAGGAAAAGCCCCGCCCGGCGGGCAGGTCGCTGAAGAGGTACGCGTCAAAGCCCCGCAGGCCGGGGATGGTCTCGGCCAGGCTCGCCGCCATGCCCCGCACCAGGGCGGAGGACCGGCCCTTCTCGTGCTCGTCCGGCCAGAGGCGGCTCAGGTCCACCTCGATGGGCTCGAACCCCTCGCAGAAGATGCGCACCACGCCCTCGTCATTCGGTTCCGCCTCCGCCGTGATGCCTCTGTCCATGGCGGCGGCCATGATCCGTCCGCGCTGCTGGCCCGTATGGCTGCCGACCAGCTCCACGCGGCCCGGACAGAAAAATCGTGTCATAGTCGCTCCGTTGCCTCGTTATATACCGTGTTCCGCGGGCATAAAAGCCCTGAAAAGCTGCGTTTTCATCCGTTCCCGGCGGCGCCGGGAGACTTGTCCCAAGCGCACGATATAGTACACCATTTTCATTAAATCTTGTAATATTATAATTATATAATTGCTTTCCCCGCTATTCAACGCTATAATGATTACAAAAATGGAACGCCGGACCATAGCCCAGGGAGGAAAAACAAATGACGACCGACAAAAACATCAACCTCACCATGCTGTGCGATTTCTATGAGCTGACCATGGGCAACGGCTACCTGGCCGCCGGCATGGACGAGCGCATCACCTACTTTGACCTGTTCTTCCGCTCGGTGCCCGACGAGGGCGGCTTCGCCATCGCCGCGGGCCTGGAGCAGATCATCGACTACATCCAGAACCTGCACTTCGGCCCGGACGACATCGCCTATCTCCGGGGCCGGGGCATCTTCTCCGAGGACTTTTTGAAGTACCTGGAGAACTTCAAATTCACCGGCGACATCTGGGCGGTGCCGGAGGGCACCCCTGTGTTCCCCCGGGAGCCCATCCTGACGGTCCGGGCCCCGGCCATCCAGGCCCAGCTTCTGGAGACCTACATGCTGTGCATGATCAACCACGAGAGCCTCATCGCCACCAAGGCCAACCGCATCGTCCGGGCCGCCAATGGGCGGACCGTGCTGGAATTCGGCTCCCGCCGGGCTCAGGGCGGCGACGCGGCGGTGGTGGGCGCGCGGGCGGCCTACATAGGCGGCTGCGCCGGCACGGCCTGCGCCCTCTCCGACCAGCTCTACGGCGTGCCCGCCGGGGGCACCATGGCCCACGCGTGGGTGCAGATGTTCGACACGGAGCTGGACGCCTTTAGGGCCTACTGCCGCACCTACCCCCACGCCTCCACGCTGCTCGTCGACACCTACAACACCCTGCAGAGCGGCGTGCCCAACGCCATCAAGGCCTTCGACGAAATCTTAAAGCCCCTGGGCATCAAAAAATGCGGCATCCGCCTGGACTCCGGGGACCTGGCATATCTCTCCCGTCACGCTAGGAAGATGCTGGACGACGCGGGCTGGACCGAGTGCACCATCACCTGCTCCAACGCCCTGGACGAGTACCTCATCCAGGACCTTCTGAACCAGGGCGCCTGCATCGACTGCTTCGGCGTGGGCGAACGGCTCATCACCGCCGAGAGCGAGCCCGTGTTCGGCGGGGTCTACAAGCTCACCGCCGTGGAGGATGCCGGCGGCGCCATCACCCCCAAGATCAAGATCAGCGAGAACGTGGGCAAGATCACCAACCCCCACTTCAAGAAGCTCTACCGCTTCTACGGCCGGGACACGGGCAAGGCCGTGGCCGACTACCTGTGCGTCCACGACGAGACGGTGGACGACAGCGGCACGCTGGAGATATTCGACCCGGACGCCACCTGGAAGCGGAAGGTGGTCTATGACTTCCAGGCGAAGGAGCTGCTGGTGCCCATCTTCAAGGGCGGGGAGCTTGTGTACAAAAAGCCCACTCTGGACGAGGTCAAGGCCTACTGTGCGTCACAGGTGGACACGCTCTGGGACGAGGTGAAGCGCTTCGAGAACCCCCACCGGTACTATGTGGACCTCAGCCAGAAGCTCTGGGACATCAAGGACGGCCTGCTCCACGCCCGGAAATGACCGTTTAAAGGGGGTTTGAAACAATCCAATCGCATCCACCCCCCCCCCGGCAAAATTTATCATCTTTTCTAATATTTTCCTGGAAAAATCTATTGCATCTTTTTCCGTATTACTATATACTAAAATCTACCCCGACGGGGGCAGGGCCGCGTGTCCTGCTCCCGTGGACATTTATCCGTCCCCCGAGAAAGGAGACAAATTATGAAGATGACGAAGAGAGCGATATGCCTGCTGCTGGCAGCGGTCATGGCTCTGGCCCTGACCATTCCCGCCCTGGCGGCGCCCGACGGCGGCGACAGCGGCGGCGACGGCAGCCCGAGGACCATCACGCTGAACGCCGGAAAAGAGGGAAAATTCCCCGAAAACGAAAACAATGTCTATACCGTCACCGTCACCGACGATGCGCTTCCCCTCAAGCTGCCCGTGCCCGAACGGGAGGGCTGGATCTTCGAGGGCTGGTGCACCCAAGTGGTGACGGAGGAATTCGACACCCAGGTCATGAAGCCCGGCCAGGGTACGGACGAGGATGCCGTAGCCAACGACAACTACTTCCATTGGAAGATCACCCCCGAAAGCGTTGATCTCAATGCCAGCGATTCGCTGACCCTCGACAATCTCCCGGCGGGCGGGGTCCTGTACGCCAAGTACAAGCCCACCATCGTCACCTACCATCTGCATCTCTGCGGATGGAAAAACCGCTTCGGCGCGCTGACAGTTTCGCACCAGTACGGCGTCCCCTTCGACCCCTATGTCATCGGCGTTAACGCCACGTTGAATAAAAATACGGTAGCGGATATCACTGAATGGACGTCGAATAATCAGACCTTTTTCCTTGAGAAAGGCTGGTATACCACACGGGAGGACGGCGGGGAACCGATCCAAGGCGGTATTGACCAGGATGGACAGCCGATCCCAGGCGGTACTACCGTCGGCAAGGATATCAAGGACGGAGATTACCTGTACCTGCACTGGCACCACAAGACCATTGAAAGCTTGAACCAGACTGTGCCCAACGGCATGGGCAATTACACGGTGGATAATATCCCCCAGTATGTGGAGTTTCGCGAGGATCAGCGGGAGGTCGTCCGTATCCACGAGGGCCAGACACTCACACTGGACGCTTACCCGCTCCCCAAATACTCCATACCGCTGGATGTTCAGTGGGAATGTGAGCCTGAGGGCGTTGTCACGTTCAAGCTCCTCCCCGGTAAAGACGGCTCCCTCTCCGCGGCGGCGGAGATAACCGCCGCGAGTATCCCCAACAAAACAGATGTAACCGATACCGTGGAGGCCACCGTCACCGTCTCGCTCGTCAGCCGGGACGGAGGCCGGGCCACCCGCTCGACGACGGTCATCGTGGGCCACAACTACAGTAATGTGATCTTTTCCAAGGCCGCCACCTGCACCGCAGAGGGCTATGTACAGAAAGAGTGCACGGTCCCGGGCTGCCCTGCGGGTCAGCATAGGCTGGATGTCAAGCTCCCGGCCCTGGGGCACGATTACAGAGAGACGATGTCCGTTCCGGCCACCTGTGCCGCACCCAAGGAGGTCACCGAGACCTGCCACAGATGCGGCGTTGTGAAGACGTCCTTCGTGGGCGAAAAGCTGGCGCACGATTTCGTTTCCGAGGAAAAAAACAGCTGCGGCGGCACGTTTATCGTTAACACATGCAAGAACTGCGGCTTTACGGAGACGGAGGGCACCCCCGGCGGCGAACATGAGTGGGATACATCCATGACGGTCGACGTCCCGGCCACCTGCGCCCACGCCGGCAGCCAGTCCATCCACTGCCTCAACCCCAACTGCGACGCCACCAAGGACTCCGAGACCATCCCCGCCACGAACGACCACAGCTGGCCCGCTAAATGGACAGTGAAGGTCAAGGCCGATATCAACCACGAGGGTAAGGAAGAACGCAAGTGCACGGTCTGCGGCGCCATAGAGACGCGTATCACCGAAAAGGTCCCCAACTCTCCCTCCGGCTCCGTCGGCGGCGGCGGATTCGGCGGCGGCGGCAGCGCCGCGCCCAGCCCGTCTCCCTCCACATCCCCCGAGCCCTCTCCCTCTCCCTCCGAGTCCCCCAGTCCCAGCCCCGAGCCTGGGACCACCCCCGAGCCGGGCACCACGCCCGCGCCCTCTCCCGTGCCCGTGCCTGTGGACCCGCCCAAGACCAACGAGGGCTCCGGCTGGTCCTATGACTACGACACCGGCGATTACTACTACTTCGTAGAGGGCGAGCCCAAGGCCAACTACTGGGCCAAGGACGAGAACGCCTCCCAGTGGGGCTTCTGGTATTACGTGGGCTCCGACGGCAAGCTGGCCACCGGCCTGCAGTACATCGAGAACAACAACGGCACCGGCTGGTACTTCCTCCAGCCCGGCAACGCCGACGGCTGCGTGGGCAAGATGCTCACCGGCTGGCAGTGGCTGGGCCCGGAGGCCGGCGAGGGCTGGTTCAATACCGCCCACGGCGGCGTCAACGGCCAGTGCACCTGGACCGAGAACTGGGGCAACTATGACCCCGCCACCGGTCTGTGGGAAGACGGCCTGAGCCATAAGTAAGCCCGACGGGCGGTGAGAAAAGCCTCCCCTGTGCAAGGGGAGGTGCCGAGCGGAGCGAGGCAGAGGGGTTGTAAACAACAATCCCCCAGTCAGTGCAAGCGCTGACAGCCCCCTTTGCACAAGGGGGCCTAAAAGGTACTGACCCCAATAAATCCGGGAGCAGAGCAAAGGCTCTGCTCCCTTTTTTGTCCGCTCCCATTGATGAATGGGCCTTGAATGTGTTACACTAGGAAAAGTTTGAGGAAAGGGGGCTGTTGGTCCTGGGAAAGAACAGCAAATACTGGACCGCCGGCACGCTGAAAAGCCGCGGCTGGACCAACAGCCTCATCCGGGAGCTGCTGCCCCGGCCCCGGTACCGGCATATAAACGGCGGCACGGTGAAGAGCTGGCAGGCGGACGTGGTCCTGAGGGCCGAGGAGGCAGACCGGTTCCGCCGGGTCACCGCCAGCAACAAGGCCGCCGAGGCCGCCCGGGCGAAGACCGGCGTCACCGCCGAGGACATAGGCCCCGCCCTGGAGGGGGCCGCCGCCTTCTTTGAGGAGGCGTGGGAGAGCTGGGCCCGGCCCGAGGGGCCCGGGACATTGCTGGCCCGGCGGTATCACGAGGCCATATTGCGCCAGGTGCCCAACATGGGCTGGGCGGTGGTTTTGAGCCCCGGCCAGGCCGCCGGGCGCATCAACAACTTCCTCTCCCTGGAATCGGGCAACCCCGGAGCCAAGACCGGCGCGGTGCTGAAAAACTTCCTCACCGCCGCCCCCTGGCTGGGGGCCAACCGGGACGCGGGCCTGGCCATAAAATTAAAAGAGCACTACGGCCCCGCCCTGCTGGCCGCCGCCGGCCGGGAGCTGGAGGCCTTCACCGCCGCCCAGCCGGAGGCGGACCTGACCGGGCTGCTCACCATGGCCGACTTCCCCCTGCAGGAGCTGCTGACCCAGGGGCTGGGGTACGTCTACTCCGTGTTCTACGTGCCCCGGGCCATACGCACCAGCCTGGACGTGCTGGTGGCCCTGAACCCTAAGGACGAGTACCCCGAGGCCCGGGCCATGAGCCGGCACTTCATCCTGCATATCGGCGGCACCAACACCGGCAAGACCTACGCCGGCTTCCAGCGGCTCATTAGGGCCCGGACCGGCGTGTATCTCGCGCCCCTGCGGCTGCTGGCGCTGGAGGCACAGGAGCTCTTATTGGACGAGGGGGTGGCCTGCTCCCTCACCACCGGCGAGGAGGAGGACGTGCAGGAGGGAGACACCCACGTGGCCGCCACCGCCGAGAAGCTGGACCTGAGCCGGGAATATGAGGCCGCAGTCATCGACGAGTGCCAGATGATATCCGACCCGGAGCGGGGCTATGCCTGGACCCGGGCCATATTGGGCGTGCGGGCGCCGGAGGTGCATCTGTGCGCCGCGCCGGAGGCCAAGGACCTGCTGCTGCGCATCGTGAAAAGCTGCGGCGACAGCTTTGAGGTCATCGAGCACAGGCGCAAGACGCCGCTCATCTGCATGAACCGCACCGTGGATTATTCCGATATCCGCCCCGGAGACGCGCTCATCACCTTCTCCAAGGTGGGGGTGCTGTCCGTGGCGGAGGACCTGCGCAGCCGGGGCAAGGAGCCCGCCATCATCTACGGCGCGCTGCCCTACGCCACCCGGCGCAAGCAGGTGGAGGGCTTCCTCTCCGGGCGGATGCAGTACGTGGTCAGCACCGACGCCATCGGCATGGGCCTCAATCTGCCGATACGGCGCATCATCTTCATGGACACGGAGAAGTTCGACGGCCATGACCGCCGGGAGCTGAAGCCGGAGGAGATACAGCAGATCGCGGGGCGCGCCGGCCGCTACGGCATGTACGACAAGGGCTTCGTGGGCGCCACGGAGGATATAGGCTTCATCCGGGCCGGTCTGGAGGCGGTGGTGCCGCCCCTCAAATACGCCTACGCGGGCTTTTCCGACCTGATCACCTCGGTGGACTTCGACCTATTGGAGGTGCTGGAGGTCTGGAACCGGATGCCCACGGCGGACCCCTATTTAAAGCTGGACATCAGCCGGTATATCGCCATCATCTCCCGGATGCGGGAGGCGGGCTTCACCCTGGACAGGGAGCAGGAGCTCCGGGCCGCCAACATCCCCTTCGACGAGACGGACCCGGCGCTGAATGAGCTCTTCTTCCGCTTTCTGCGCACATGGGCCGCCGGCGAGACCCCGGAGCGGCCAGCCCTGCCGGAGAAGACCACCCCCTTCACATTGCCGGAGCTGGAGCTCCACTACCGGAAGCTGGACCTCTACTTCTCCTTCGCCAAGGCCTTCGGCTGCGACGTGGACAAGGACGCCCTCTACGACGAGCGAGCCCGCACCGCCGACGAGATCAACCAGATACTGCTCTATAACCTTAAAAACAACATCCGCTTCTGCGCCAAATGCGGCCGGGCCCTGCCCCTGCACCACCGGGGGCGGCTGTGCAACGCCTGCTACGGCCGGGGCCGGGCCATCCCCCGGCGCCACCCGGGCCGGGCGTGAGAAAGACACAAGAGGTGACACCTTTGCAGACGAGAAAACAGATATTCCTCCAAGGCGTGAAGGCCGGCATACCCATCGGTCTGGGCTACTTCGCCGTGTCCTTCTCCCTGGGCATCCTGGCGAAGAGCATCGGCATGACGCCCTTCCAGGCGGCGCTGATGAGCCTTCTCAACAACGCCTCCGCCGGGGAGTACATGGGCCTTACCATGATCGCCGCCCAGGCCACCCTGGGGGAGATGGCCCTGGCCACGCTCATCACCAACGCCCGGTACCTGCTCATGAGCTGCGCCATGAGCCAGCGGATGGACCCCAAGACACCTTTCATCCACCGGCTCCTCATGTCCTTCGACATCACCGACGAGATCTTCGGCGCTACCATCGCCCGGCCGGGCTACCTGAGCCCCTGGTACATGTACGGGGCCATGGTCCCCGCCATCCCCGGCTGGACCGTGGGCACCGCCCTGGGCACCCTGGCGGGCAGCATCCTGCCCCTGCGGGTGGTCAGCGCGTTCTCCGTGGCCCTCTACGGCATGTTCATCGCCATCTTCATCCCCCCCGCCCGGAAGGAAAAGCCGGTGGCCCTGCTGGTGGTGCTGGCCTTCGCCCTGAGCTTCGCCTTCTCCCGGCTGCCCGTGGTGTCCGATCTCTCCGACGGCACCCGCACCATCATCCTCACGGTGATCCTCGCCGCCGGCGCGGCGGTGCTGTTCCCCCGGAAAGATGAGGAAGAGGAGGCGGCATGATGAGCGCATATGCCTACATATTCGTGATGGCCGGGGTATCCTACCTCATCCGGGCCCTGCCCATGACACTGCTCCGCAAGCCCATCAAAAACCGTTTCATCCAGTCGTTTTTGTACTACGTACCCTACGTGACCCTGGCGGTGATGACCTTCCCGGCCATTCTGGACGCCACCCAGAGCCAGTGGTCCGGCGCCGCCGCGCTCATCGTGGGGCTCATTGTGGCATGGCTCGGCGCGGACCTTTTCAAGACCGCCGTCACCTGCTGCGCGGTGGTGTTCCTGCTGGAACTTTTCATTTGCTGAAAAACCGCCGGGAAAGCACAAAATCCGTGCTTGATATTCCCGGCGGTATGCGTTATAATAGTCAAGCTGTTTGAAGCATGGTATGCGGCTGTAGCTCAGCTGGATAGAGCGTTGGCCTCCGGAGCCAAAGGTCGTGGGTTCGAATCCCGTCAGCCGTACCAATTCAGTATCATACGAACCCTGCAGGCATCCGGCTGTACCTGCACCAGAACGGAATCATCATCGTGACACCGTTCTAAAAAAGCACCGAGCGTATTTACGTGAAATAGTCAAGGGTTAGTAGACACAAAAAGTAACAGGTTAGGCCACCAGTTCTGTACGAAACAGGACTGGTGGTTTTCCGTTCAGCTTGCGAACGGGACGGACGAAGTTGAAATAGTGGATACACTCAGCCACGACGTCATGCAGGTCGTCCCTCTCCCAGAAGCGGAAGTGCTTGCGGAGCGTGTCCTTGAATCGTCCCCAGAAGCTCTCCATCACCGCGTTGTCCCGGGGCACCCCAGCCCTTGACATACTCTGGAGGACGTTGTATTGTGTAAGCAGGTTGCAATAACCGGCAGATGAGTACTGTACGCCTTGGTCGCTATGCAAAAGGACTTGGCGTCCGGTACTCTCTGTTCGTTTCAGGAGCCTTTCAGCGGGACGCATGACCAGGAGATTGTCAAAGGAGTCGCTCAGCTCCCACTCCAAGACCTCGTTGTTGTACAGATCCAGGAAGGCAGCGAGATAATGCCACTTGCCCCGGTGTTTTATGTAAGTGACGTCCGTGACGATTTTCTGCATGGGAGCGTCTGCCTTGAAATCACGGTTCAGCAGATTGGGATAACGGCAATGCTCCAAGCCAGACCCTGAGAGCTTGTACTTTCCCCTGTGCCTGTAACCGTGGATATGCAGCCTTTGCATGGACTTGAATACGCTGGGGTCGCTCACCACGAGGCCAAACTGGAGGATAAGCATGTCCCGGATGGAGCGGTAGCCCATCATGGGATGATGTGCGTGGATGTCGCTCACATAGGCGTCCAGGACCTGCTGGGACTGCTCATAACGGTTGAGCCTTCCTTGCCGCTGGCGCCATTTGTAATAGCCGCTGCGGGATACGCCGTATATGCCGCACAGCTCTGTTACAGAGTGCTTGTCTGTCTGCCGCTGTATCTCGGCATATATCTGCTGGATCACTTTCTTCGGGCATCGCCCTCCTTTCGTGCGTTGCGTTGTTTTAAACGGGCCACCTCCGCTTCCTTCTCCGCCAACTCCCGCTTGAGCAGCTCAATTTGGTACTGGAGCTGCTCCGTGTAGGTGAGCTCCTTGCGGCGTTCATAGCGGGACAGAGGATTGCCTGGTTTCTTCTTCGGCTCCAGCCCCGCCTCGCCCTCTGCCTGGTATTTCTTTACCCAATCCCACACTCGCTCGTGACGAATGTCTGGTTCCCAGGCTCGAATGGACTTGCCGGTAAGTACTTCTTTCACGATTGCCAGCTTTTCCTCTTTGCTCCGCATCGTATATTTCCTTGCCATGCATATCACCCCTTTTCCTCATTCTAACACAAAAAGATGGTAGGCACTTTCGTGTCTACCATCTTTTTACCATGTCACGTATTTACGCTCGGTGTTTTTTTATACCCACGCTCGGAAGTATCTTTCACCCAGACGGAAGAATCTACCGAAAACAAGCGAAGATATTACGATTATGTCATAATCTCAAGTAAAGGAGTATGGCATATGATTAGGATTTTACTGTGCCGGTGCCTCGGCGAAAGGCGCTGGACGCAAGCCGACCTATCCCGTGCAACAGGCATCAGAGCGGCGACGATCAACGAGATGTTCAATGAGTTCTCTGAACGCATATCTCTGGACCATCTTGACCGCATCTGTACGGCCCTGGGGTGTGACGTAGGCGACATTCTCACCTATGTGCCCACTGACATAGACCAGGACAAAAGCCTGCCTGTAATCCGAAAGCGGCGATAGGGCCACTCCCCACCCCGGATGCTTATGCGTCCGGGGTTTTATCTTTTGCGGGGATGTAGTATGCAGTTGTTGCATTTAGAATTTCCCCAGGCTGACACTGCAGTTCATGGCAGAGGATACGGACTGTATCAAACGGAACATCCTGGTGTCTGCGCATGGCCTTTACAGTTGCAGTGGAAAGGCCATACTTCCGTCCGACTTGGGCATCTGTAAGATGCGAAACATCTGGCCTCTTCAAGAAAGGGTCGAATGAAATGATGGTTGTTCTGATGCCGAGTTTCTTAATATCTCCGTAATCGTACATGGCCAGATCTCCTATTCGTTTGTCTTGACTTCATTCTACCCTCATTTATTCTTGTTGTCCACTTACATTTTCGCTCTGGCCGAATACATTTACATACTCAAAAAGATCTCCCGGCTGGCAGTTTAGGCAGGCACACACCTTATCAAGCACATCAACGGGGATGTGCCTTGCCGCGCCGGTGCAGATGGCTGAAATCGTTGGTGGGCGTATACCGGTAGCATCGGCCAATTCTTTCTGGGTCATGTTCCGCTCTGCCAGCATTACCTTGGTTCGGAATCTTATCATGTTCTCACACTCCTTGTGAGTAATAATACTACACTTTTCGTTCTTTTGCAATACGAAATTCGTTAAATTTTTTCAAAAAATTACGAAAAACGTATTGACATATTACGAAATTCGTAGTATTATAGTACCAGAAAGGAGGTCAAAGAGCGGTGAACAAATCCACGAACGAGGTACACCAGATGACAGATAAACAAGCGCAGATGCTACTCGAAGCAATAAAGATAATTGTTGAGAAAGCCGAAAGCAAGGAAGACGCCCTGGAACAGATAGAGAGAATCAAAGCCCAGGGAAATAAAAAGCCCCAGTAAACCTCTCACAGTAAACTGGGGGCCGGGAGGGAAACACCGCCCCCTCCCGGGCACCCCCATTATAACCGGCGGTGAAGAAAAAAGCAAGGAGAACGTCATGAAATTCTACTTCTACTCCAACAACAATGGCAAGCCCCGCCGCATGAAGATGTCCGAAGTCCGGGAGCATCTGTCAGAGCCGTCCATCGTAGAGGCGAAGGAAGCCAAGCGCAATGACCCGCTCGAAGAAGTAAGCTATCTGACCGTTGGCGGCGTGATCGTCGTTGAGCTGTGAGGCCACAGGCCGGAAAGGAAAATGAAATGGAGAGCATCTACGACAACATCTCTACGGCAAAAGAACTGGTTACCTACGTCATGCTTCACGGCATGAGCACCAAGACCGAGGACATCTGCCGGGCACAGGACATTTTCGGTCACACTCCCATCGAGGACCTGGCCTTCCTGGCGAACGACATTGGCCGGAACAATCACAACGGCGAGCCGGACCCCAAGGGCACGATGTCCAGTGGCCGCCGGGCCACACGCGGAACCTTCTACTCCATCCTGTTCCAGATTTGGAATTGGGAGGACGCCACCCGCTTCTGGAACGCCCACACCAACCCTGAGCACGAGCAGTTCAAAGAACTCCGCACCGAGAATGCCGCCCTCAAGACGATAGCGAAGCAGGCGGATGTGGACCGGGAGAACTACCAAAAGGAACGGGCCGATAGGGAGGCCTACATCGACGAAAAGCTCGCACTCCTGGACGAGGCCATCCACCGAGCGGAGGACGCCGAGGCCGAGGTTATCCGGCTCAAGGCCCGGCTGTTTGACCTCATCGACGGGTAAATCCAGGAGGGGAAGAAAAAGCTGACCTATCGGCTGGACGGGGAGAAAGGAATCTGACATGAAGATTATTGAGACCCGCCACTGGAATTCCTTAGATGTTCGCGCCATGTGCATCCGTGAGGACCTCTACACGTTGGGGGATGACGAGGAATACACCGCAATGCTGGAGAGCGTGGAAGACAGGAGCTACCCCACGCTGGATGACATCTACCGAGTGGCCGAGGACATCAACCGTCATAGTGCGGCCCAGACTGTCACCAACATCATGTATATGCTCGCAAACAGCGTAATCAAGAGCTGCTTCGACATCATCGAGGAATAAGAAGACACCCGCCCCGGAGGTAACGAGGGCAGAAAGGAAAAGACGATGAAACTTCCTACACTTCTTGAAAGCTACCTCGAAGAAACCGAGCAGGACCCGGAGGAAATGACTTCTGCGGAGCTTTGCCGGGAGGCCGAGTGGGTCCTGTGGAACGCCAAAAACGACGCCGAGGGGATAGGCGAGCGGATATATCCGTCGCAAATTAGAGCCCTGGAAAGATTCATAGCTAGTCAGGAATAATATCTCACCCGCCCCGGAGGTTACGAGGGCAAGGAGGAAAAATGATGGAAATTGCCATGAGGTTGACCTACAAGGGGCGGGACAGTTGGAGCCGTCCGGTGTATGAAAGCGAGGCCGGGCGGTTGTATGTGGACGTTGACCCGGTTTCCCATCGGCCCCCGAAAATCTGCACGAAGTACCAGAACGCTTTTGACGGCGAGCCGGATTACCAGGTTCATCCGAAGGGCGGCTTCGAATTCGTCCCCGAGCGGGCTGTCTGGTGGTAATCGGTACGTCTGAATGAAGCCCCCCGCGGAGGTTACGACGGGAGAAAGGACAGACATGATCGACCTGGAATCCATCGGCTGGTACAAGGATGGCGTGACGGCCGAGTACGTCAAGGAGCACGCCGACATCCTTGCGGACCCGGCCAAGATGACGCCGGAGCAGCTTTGCGACGCCGTCACATATTGCGACAGCAATTTCAACCCGTATTCACACGAGCTCTGCCGCCGGTCCGGTGATTTGCTGAGCCTCCAGAGGGCAGAGGACAACACCGCCGCCTGCAACATCATCAAAAAGGCTGCCAGATCGTTCGGCATCCGCCTGATATGACACCACCCCGCGCCCAGGGACAAGGGCAGAAAGGAAAGAAAATGTGCAAATTCTGTGAGAGCTTCGATTTTGGGTCTACCGGATGGGCGAACATCCTTGGAGACTACAAGGTGTACTTCGCCTCCCACGCGGGCGGCGTCCCCGAGGGCGAACGGTTCAAATACTGCCCCGTGTGTGGGCGGGACCTTTCGGCGGCCGGTGCCAAAGAGATCAAGCTGGAGTTCGTCAAGCACCAGGAGGTGGACCGGGATAGAAAGCATTACACCCGTGATACCTACACCATCGACGAGTACACAGTTGAGGTTGACGATACCACTTATATGGATGACGGTCTCACAATCCGTAGCATCAGCGTTATCCGCCCCTTCGACCGGGACGGCGCAAAACGATACATCCCGGAGATCAACTACAACGACGAGTTCTTCGGCAGCAAGGAGCCGCGCTTTGAAATCCAGACCACTGCCTACGGTTCTCTAAAGACGGACGAATACGCGCTGTTCCTGGATGCCCAGGAGAAGGCCGTGAAGGTGGTCGAGATCCTGACCAAGGAATTCATCACCAAGAAACAGAGGGAAGGCTGAAATATGGCAAGAGTGATTATCGCCGCTGATCGTGAGGGCTACGACATCGACCAGGTACGGAAGACCATGACGGTGGGGGAGCTGGTGAAGCTCCTCCAGGACTACGACGAGGACGCGCCGGTCTATTTGAGCCATGACAACGGATATACCTATGGCGGCATCACCGAGGAAAAGATTAAGGAGGTCTTTGACAATGTGTGACAAAACGCGGTTCACCGTCTACTACTGGTATGAAAGGCTCGGCAAGTGGATCGTGGCCTGCCGGACGAATGACGACCGCGAGGCAGCGTTCCAGGCCGAATTCCTCAAAAAACTTCTCAAAACGCGCACCAAAATAGAGGAGGCAAAACCCAATGCTTGATAGGACACTGGCCCGGGAGATAAAGAAGCTGACCGGGAACGGGAGCCGCGAGGCGAAGTTCGACCTTCTCCGCAAAGTTGACGCTGCGGCGAAGGACCTGGCAGACCACCCCCGCGACCGTTTCGACGAATGCATCAAGGCCCATGGCCGGGCGGTGGTGGCCATCTGCGTGGCGGCTACGCTCTATGAGCGGCGCGACAGACTGGACCGCTGGCAGTTCAAATGGGCGCAGGAAGTCCTGGATATTCTTCCCGGATGGACAGACGGGAACAGGCGCCGGGCCTACATAGATGACTGGGAGATGCACCCAACTGCGATATGTGACTACGCCGGGCGGGTTATAAAGCTCTGGACCGAACAATAAATAAAGCCTGTCCTACCGGGCCGACGGGGAGAAAGGAATGCTTCTAATGGCAATCATATATGCAAATCTGGAATCATGTGTAGAATGCCCTCTGTCCAAGGCGGCATATCACTACCGCGAGGGCGGATATACGAGCTGCGAGATACTCTGCGGGTTTTCCGAAGATCGTTTTGCGGGCTACAATTTCCCGCCAGACAACACTCCTCATGTTCCTCTGTGGTGCCCGCTTCGCGCCGCCGATGTCCCGGATGCTGTCAGGGACGCTTTGGAAAGCCACGCTGGCAAGGGGGAGCAGCTATGATAGAGGGCAAGATCAAATACGCCTCAGCCGAATTCACGCCCAGGGGCGAAGTAAAGGTGGAGACAGTGACGTGGCACACGGGGACCATGTTCTCCGCAATCGAGAGCACCAAGGCCGCCGGCGGGAAACTCTGCGCCCTGTTCTTCTACGGCGATGTCAAGGACCTGTTCGACGGGCGGACGTTCTTCGACGACACCATGAACGCCACCCGCGAGGAATTCGAGGCCGATCCCGCCCGCTATGGACTGTGCTACTACAAGCAGCCGTTTACCGGTGGGCAGTGGGTGTATGAATAGGGGGTGTTGCAACGCTAGGAAACACCCCTCCACGCGCCCGCAGAGTAAAACCTATGTAGACATATACCTCGGAGGAAACCCCACAGGGAACGCCGAGGAACCCCTAAAAACAGAAAAAGCCCCTCCCTGCGGTTATCCCGCAGAGAGGGGTTAATTCATTCGTCGGGGGACATCTGAGCCATGGCCATCTTGTTTTCCTGGATGGCGCGAATACGGGCGATGTCGTCTTCCAGCTTGGAGATCTCCTCCATCTTGCCTTCGACCACATTGGACAGCAGCTCCGGGGGGAGGCTCTGCCAAAGGGCCTCGCCGGAAAGCGGCGGCTCAGTGTCAACGACGTCCGGCAACGCGGCATCAGATGTGGTCGCCGAACCAACGGCCACAAGGAACGCCGCGACGATGAAGGCGCAGGCGATCAGCGTCACCCTGTGGGTCCAATCGGTGTTCCTCATAGTGCCCTCCTCAGTCCAGCTCCGTGAGCAGTTTCTTCCAGGTATCCTTCCCCACGATGCCATCGGCGGAGAGGTTCAGCTGCTTCTGCAGGGCAATCACGCCGCTCTTGGTATCCGGGCCGAAGGCGCCGTCCACGTCCAGGTTCTTGTTGATGCCCCGGGCGAAGATGATGCGCTGGATGGTCTTGACCTCGGGACCGGCGCAGCCCTTGGACAGCTCGTGCAGGCCGATGTCCCGGTAGATTACCGCGCCGTACTGGTCCTTCTCGGGCAGGGCGGGGTCGTCGCCGGAGGCGGCGGCATAGTTAGGGCGCACATATCCGAAGATGTAGGTGTCGGTCAGCAGGTAGGACCGGCGCTTGCACATATCGGAGCTATTGCCCTCGTCGGTGTAGACGTACTTATCGTCCACCGCGTAGACCATGGCGGTATGCACCCGGACGCCGCCCTTCTGGAAGTCGATAATGTCGCCCGGCTTGGGCTTCCAGGAACCACGCTTGCCCTTCATGTTGGCAGGAGCCGCATCGTAGACCTGGCCGGCGTTGGTGTACGGCCAGACACCCCACAAGATCTCCTTGGCAGCGGCCTTGTCGTTTCCGCACGCCTCATAGATCGCCAAGCCGTCCTGCATGGCACACCAGGCGGCGCCGGTTCCGCCGTTGAGGCCACTGATATGGCCCGCATAGGTCCAGTTGTTATGGCCGGCGTTCTTCGTGAAAACGGACTTGTCCCGGCTGGTGGCGTATGCGGAGGTGGCCTTTTCCATATAGCCCACCCAATAATCCATGGACGCCACGGCCTGGGCTGCTGTGCATTTACTCATCTTCCATATCCTCGCTTTCCTTTCGTTTTCTCCGGCCCTCCAGGAAGGCCTTGATAGTCTTGGCGATCTGGATGCCGCCGGTGATGCCGAACTCTGCCCCGAACAGGCCGTAGAAGCCAGTGTTGAGGCTATCCTGCACCTCGCGGCCGTTCCAGTTGTACCACAGGACCGTTGCCGTGTAAGCTATGACCGTGAGAAAAACGACCACCACAAACACGGTCAACGTCCCGATGCCGGACTTCTCGGGCTCATGCTTACCCATTGCCGGTCTTCTTGCTGGTGTCGGCGGCGAAGTACCAGGTCAAAATCATCATGAAGATGGTCTTCAGGTCCTCGACGCCTACCTCGCCTCGGAACACCTGGTAACAGAACGCCACGCACACTATCAGCGCAATGGCGGACCGCATCGTGAACAGGTCGCACAGTTTGTCGATAATGGTCTTCCTCTCGTCCGGGGTCAGACCGCCCCCATCGTCGGTGGCCAGCTCTGCCAGGTCGGTTTCCTCGACGGCCTCCTGAATCTCGTTCTTCTCGTTCATAGCTTTTCCTCCTAAAAAATATTGCATTTTTCGCCATGGGTGGTATGATGTAGGTGTCCCGCCTCGTGCCACTATTTCAGAGCGTCTGCGTGATGCTAGAGAAATTGCGAGGTTGAAGTTCGGACGCCGCCCCCTTCGGGGGGCGTTTTTTTATACCTAGAACAGATGTCGTCAGGGCTGGTTTTGATCGTGGGCCGCCTTATTCAAGTGTTTCTCTAGGCGGTCCAGTGCCTCCTTGCAGGGCCCGTTGCAACCGTTTTCAATGAGCCCTTCCAAGGCGCCCTTCAGCCCGTAGCAGATGATGGTCAACTCTGCTTGCATTTGAGCCTGTACCCGCTTCTGCTCCTTGATACTCTCCACCAGCTTGTAGATGGCGACAAGCGCCCCAACAATGGCGGCAAGCGCACCGATGACGGAGCCAGCCTTGATTATCGTGTCCCATGTAATGAGCATACGAATATCCTCCTGTTGCTCTGAAATGAGTATAAAAATAGCGGCCTCGCATTTGCGAGGTCGCTTGGTTCACTGGTATGGGTTTACGCTGGGGCCTGTTCCAAGGCGTCGTGGAACAGTGCATAGTATATCCGTCGGATATGCAGAAGCCGGCCGTGATCGTTGTAGTTCTTGTAGTACGCCGTCTGGCACTCCATATACTGGTGGACTTCGGCCAGGGTCCGCTTGCCCTGCTTGTACTCCTCATAGAACAGGTGGAGCTTGCGCCGGGCCCGCTTCATCCCGCCGCGGCTGCCGTTGACTATGACGGCCCCGTTCTCCTTCAGTTGAAACTTTGCTTTGCAGAAGCGGAAAGGATTTGTGAGGGGGACTATCTGGCACTTGCTTTTGTTGACGCGGATGCCCATAGCCTCAAAGCGCCGGACCAGCCGCCGGATGATGTCTTTCAGTTTTTCCACGTCTGGGTAAATCACATAGTAGTCGTCCATGTAGTGGGCGGCTCCATGTACGGACGCCTGGCATTTGAGCCAGTTGTCCACCGGGGAGGGGAGGAATATCATCTCTTGCTGGCTTGGCTCCAGGCCCAGGGGCATACCCCGCTCCTGGCCCGTTGCCGGTGAATGGGCGACGGCCACATCTGCCAGCGCCCGTATCTGCCGGTCAAATATGAGGCGGTGCTGAGCGAAGATTTGATACCTGGGAGCGTTGGGGAAGAACCCCTTTAGGTCAAGAAGGGCAATTCCACCGGCGCGACCGTACAGCCGGTAATGCCGGTGCAGCTGCTCCTTCAGCCGACGAAAAGCGAAGTGCAGCCCTTTCCCCTCACAGCTTGCCCCATTGTCATATATCATGCAGGGGGAGTATAGGGGGATAAGGACCTCTTTGCAGAGGGTCTTGTGGATCTGCCGGTCTATGATGCGCGGAGCGTCTATCTCCCGGACCTTTCCCCGCTCCCGGAGGGTGAAGTGCTGGCAGTTATGGGGGACCCACACGCCATGCACTATATCCCGCCGGTTGATCGCCGTCCGGGAAAAGAGGTGCGGCTTGAAGTTCTGTGTGCTTTGTTTCCAGTCCACGTTGCAACAGCACTTCAGACCATATCGGAACATCTTACGGTAGCTGAAGACACGATCAATCGGGCCTAGAGCCTCGCTCCGGGCCTTCTTGTTTTCCCAGCGGCGCTGTCGCCGCCGCCGGTATCTCGCCTCACGGCGTTCCTCGCTGGTCATCCTGTTCTCTCCAAAAAAGAGTGTTCGCCCACCGCATAGCCGTCTTGTAGGGGCGCGTCTAAACTACTTAGGCCCGACACATGAAACGAGGTGAGCGCCGTCCCCCGCCATGCAAGCAGCGTCCGTGTAGAGCCGTCAGTGGACAGTTTTTGACCTTTCGGCCTGGGAAGTACATCTCCTTTTGCTTTGGTCGTCTTTCACGCGGCGGCCCACCATGGGCCGTCCGTTACTCCATGTGACCTCGCAAGATCCGGGCAGCAGCCCGCCAGAGTAGTAGGCATTGTTATTGTTGTAGTTGCCGTTGTTGTTGACATTACAGAAATTGTTACTGTTATTGTAATTAGCCGACCGCAACCACCACCACACGGCGGAAGACACTTGCAGATGCACACCCAAATTCAGTTGAGAGCAGAGTCCATAGGTTTTGTCGTCTTCTTCAGCTGGCCTTTAAGAAGCTCGTTCTCCTTGTCGATCATCTCTCCGAGGTTCTGCGCCATGTTATCCAGGCGCCTGGAGGCGTCCGTGGCGTCGATTTGCCTACCCTTGGCAGTCGTGAAGCATCCCTCCGGGTTCTGGCTCATCACCATATAACAGTGCGTCAGGTGAACGTCCAGGGCCATCAGAGAGGCCCGCGCTTTCAAGAGGTAATCCTTCCTCAGCGCCCGGCGTTGGTCATCCGACGGATATACCGCGTTGGCCTTCTCCGCATACTCCATCACCTCACCGGCTATCCGCGCCGTTGGCTCTGCCAGCAGGCGGGCATACCGGGCGGACAGCCGCGTGAGGAAGTTGACCGTCTCCACGTAGATTTGATTCGCCGTGTTGACGAACTCCATTTTGCTGACCGTCCGCTTCGACTTCAAGACCGACATGATACCACCTCTTTCGTGCAAGGCGATTATATCACACAGACCGGATTTTGTGAAAAAATTTTACCGGCGCTTCGCGCCGGTATTGTCCGCGCCCGGGCCGGGCGCGGATGGCGGCCCCTGGTCCGGGGACCCGCCCACTTTCGTGGGCGGGATATGGACCGATTATGCTGCGGCTGATCAGATAGAAAAGCCGGGCAGCAGCCCGCCAGAGTAGTAGGCAATGTAAATGTTGTAGTAGCCGATGTTGTTGACACTACAGAAAGAGTAACTGTTACAGTAATAAGCCGACCGCAACCACCACCACACGGCGGAAGATTCCGCCGTGTGCCGATAAGCAATACGACCAGATGCGTCTTTACCAGCACCAGTCTTGAAATACTCATACTGCTGCTGTTTCTTCTGCTCATACTCATTGGCATAATAGCGGGCGCCGAAGATCTCCCACTCTGCCAGCGTGAAAAGGCTGTCCTGGGTTTCCGTCACGTTGGCCTCCAAGTTGCTGCTGTGGCCGGTGTTGTCGGTGTACTTGGTGGTCATCGACATCACGGCCAGCAGGTCAGGGGGCAGGGCCGCCAGAAGCGTTCCAGCGGTGGGAGAAGCAGGATTCTTGTCGCCGCCGAGGACGCTCTTGCGCATATACGATGCGTTCCAGCCGCCGCCGTTGTCGTTGGAGGTATTCATACGGAACCCGGCGCCGGAGCCGCTGCTGTTATAGTTGCCATCGCAGAGGGCTATAAGCTTGCCGTTCTTCTTGCCGATGCCGAAGTGGACCCGGTTGGTGCCCTCGATGGCGCTGTTGTGGTTGAAGCCCAGGATGAACACGTCTACCTGGTAATTTGTGAAAGCAAAGCCGGCCACCGTGCCGTTGATAGTGATGGTCTTGGTGTCGCCGACCTTCCAATAATCCGAGGCAAGGCCCGCTTCGATGACCGTCTTGATGTCCTTCCACGACATGGCATTGAGCTCGGCTTTGGCCGGGACGAACTCGGCGGTAACAGGCACCTTCTGGTCCGTCACGCCGTTATAGTTCTTCGTGGCCGCCACAGACACCAGCACGTTGCCGTCGCCGGTGGTCTTGTTGACGCTGGTGACGGTGATCGTGGTATTCGCCGCGACTGCAGAGAATATCGTGGGGGCATCCGACCGCGCCGTGATTGCACCGTCGCCCTCGCGGGACACAGAGATGGTCGTGGACATGAGGGACGGCGAGAGGGTAATTTTTGCCGGGGTAAGCTTCAGATCGCAGTTCGCCTTGGCAATGGTCCACTGAATGGATTTGGGGTCATGGCCGCCGGTACTCCAATCGTGGTTGTCGTTCAGCGTGAAGATGGCAGTGTAGGTGTCGGCGTCTGTCTTGGCCTCGCCTCCCGTCATGGACATGGCCGTCTGGTCGTAGTTGTTCCACGTCGGCGCCTGGGGGGAGCCGGTGTAAATCAGACTGCTGGTGAGCGTAGGCACAGGAACGGCCTTGCGCTTGATGGTCCATGTGACGGTCTTGACAGTATGATCCGCGCCGGGCCAGCTGTATTCCTCGTGGGGCGTGAATGTGACCTGATAGTTGCCGGCGTTGGTCTGCTCCTCGAGGCCGGCAATATCCATCTTCGTGGGGTCGTAGTTGTTCCAGGAGGGGGACTGGGCCAGACCGTTGTACGTCAGCTGGACGCTCTGAGTAGGAATGGGGATCTCCGTCCGGGTGACGGTGATGTCGATGCGCTGCGTGGCCGTAACGCCGTCCTCTGTATAGCTGATGGTGACATGGTCCACGCCGAACGACAGAGGGCCAGAGGGGGAAACACTGTAATCCTCTATCGTCTTCGTGGCGCCGTTGGTATAGTTGGCCTGCACGGTCATGCCGGCCTTGGAGAATGACTGCCCGACCTTGTAATCCTTCGTGGTGGGCTGGCTGGTGAGGGTAATGGTATCAAGGGCGATACTGCCGGTTCCACCGCCGCCACCGGTTGCATTAAAAATCATGCGCCCACCTCCCATATCGCTACATACACGGTCAAGTCAGATTCCGGTGCGTTCTTGGCGCCGGCCTTGAACGTGAGGGTGCCGTCGCCCTGGCCAGTACAGCGAATGGCGGCGCCAATGTACGCATCCTGGTCCGCGATGGCCGGCATAGGCTGAATGAGCTGGGCCAGCTCATTGGACTTCACGCCCTCCACCTCCACGGTCTGCGAGTTCTCCACCCACTTCTGACTGGAAAGGGTGACGGTCTTGATAGCCGGGGCGACCCCAATCGTGAGGGTGTTTTCCGCCTCGTTCATCTTGACGTTGTTGCCGCCCTGGATCGTCAGAACATTCTTGCCGTTGATGGTGGCATCTTTGCCAGCGGGCCCGGCGGGGCCGTCAGCACCCGGAGGTCCCTCGGCGCCGTCCTTGCCTTGTTTGCCCTCTTCTCCCTGCGGGCCTTTGATGTTCACAAGGGACGGGGGTGTGTCGCTGTTCTTCTCCCAGGTAAGGTCGCCCGTGTCCGGGTCCACGCTGGGGACCCAGGTATCACCGGGGGCACCGTCTTTGCCCGGGGCACCATTTTCACCGTCTTTCCCGGAGGGGCCCTGGATGGTCCCGTTGTCTTTCCACGTCCGGCTTACGCCGTCATAGGTGTAGATTTTATACGGGGCCTCGGTGCCGACGCCGTAGTTATCACCCACTGTGGGCTCTTGCACCGCAGCTTGAAGGGCTTCCAGGCTGTCGTAATATCCCAGAATGGTCATGCCCTTTCCGGGCTCGCCCTGGGGCCCTATGGGGCCCTTAATATTGACCTTCTCCGGGTTCGGCTTGTCGCCATCGTTGGTCCAGGACAACTCACCATCCTTGCTTACTGCCGGGGTGAAGGTGGTGCCTGTCTTGCCATCCGGGCCCACGGGACCACGGATATTGACGTTCCCTGGGTTCGGCTTTTCACCGTCATTGGTCCAAGACAGTTCGCCGTCTGCGCTCACGGCCGGCGTGAACGTGGTGCCCGTTTTGCCCTGGGGCCCGGTCAGTCCCTCCAGCTGCTCCGGCGTGAAATCGGAATACTCGAAGGCGTCGCCCTTGCTCACCACCAGCATCCAGTTCTCGCCTTCCTCCGGGGTAACGCCCGTGAGATCTTTGAGGGCCAAAAAACCAGAACCCTCATAGCGCACCAGGTCGAGGCGCTTGTAGGGCGTGGCGGGGTCATAGGGGCCGCGAGGTACGATCATCACACGGCCAAGCGGTGTGCTCTGCTCACCTTCCAATGTGTTGCGCGGTATTTCGCTCATATGACTACCTCCAAGAATCCATCATCTGTGAGCCGGAAATCCGGCCCGTTATACTCGGTGTCTGTGTTCATATACAGAATTCCATCTGCCGGGTTTACAAAGAACGTGGCGAACAGGACGTTGCCCCGGGCGCTCTCGCCCGTGTCCTGGTACTCCTGAGCCTCGATGTTCCACTGCCACCACGTCCCGTTCTTGATGATAGGCGGGTGCGTGGCCATGTCAGCGGCGCCGAAAGCCGCGGCTGCCGCATCGTTGGCGGCGTCTGTGGCGTCCTTGGCCTCCTCCATAACGGTGTTGTGTTCCCGGACCCGCTCTTCTTCAGCCGTGACCCGCTCATTCTCGGCGGTGACCCGGCCTTCTTCGGCCTGGACCCTTTTACCCTCGGCTTCGACCCGCTTCTGCTCAGCCGTGTTCCGGTCGTCCTCTGCCTTTTGACGGGCTGTCTCGTTTTCATCACGCTGCGCCTCGGCATCGGCCCGCTCCTGTTCGGCGGTTTTCCGTTGATCCTCTGTCTGGGACCGCTCGTTCTCGGCGGTTTCCCTGTTCTGCTCGGCGGTGGCGCGGCCCTGTTCTGCCTGGACGCGCTTATTTTCAGCCTCGACCCGATCCTCCTCGGCTTTGGCCCTGGCTGCCTCCGCTTTGTCGGCGGCCTCGCTGGACCCGTCTGCTTTTCCGGCAGCGTCGTTGGCGTTCTGTGTCGCGTCCTTCGCCTCCTCCGTGGCGTTCCGGGCGTCTTCGGTGGCCTGGGTCATCACCTTGAACTCGTCTTTGCTCTCGATGTTCTGTCCGACCGGGGCCTTGCCGACCTCCAAGAAGAACGACACCGAGGACAGGACCTTGCCATCTTTGAGAAGAACGACATCCGCAAGCGTGACGCCCTCACAGGCCAGAATCTGCTCAGTAAGCTCCACGATGACCGCGTTGCCGCTGATCTCTGCCGGGTTGTCCACGCTGTGACCATCCGGCTTCAGCGCCCGGACATGAGCCTCTAGGCCGTCAAGCTGAACGGGTGTGCCGTCTGCGGTTATCGACACCTTGATGTACCGGGCGTTGTTGTCGTACTGCTTCGTGTTGATGTACTGGTAAGCGACGCCGTATATGTCGAGCGTGAGTTCCTGTGTATATTTCATTCTTCGCCCCCCATTCAAGCTTGTGTGAGAACCATATAGCTGTTGCCGTCAGCGTCTGTCATCGAGCGCCAATAGCACTCGGCCAGATTAGACCCATAGTGTCCTATTTGGATGGGGTCAGATTTCCCGTACCCGATGGAAGCGCCGCCGGTCACACTCAGAGAAGCCCCTTTCACAGCACCGCCGGCGGTCATATCCCCGCTGCATGCCATGTACCCAGCGCATCTTACATTTGTGTACGAATAGAGTTCACCGTCAGCTATGATGTTGCCCTCGGTGGTTATACTTCCGTAGCTCCCATTTACTTTCCTGAGGGCCAGACTGCCGAGTATCTCAAACCACTGGTTTGACATATTCCAGGAGTAATCCTTGGAAGCCTGGCCACGCATGCCGGCGTTGGTAACGATGAAATAGGGAGGGTCAGCGTCATTACCGCTGGCACCGTTGCCAAACAGGACAATGCCCTGGGTGGTTCTACCGCTTGCCGTCATACCATAGCCCTGCATGATGCCGCAGATCGTGCCCAGAAGTTTGAGGACACCGAGGTTGAGGGTGCCGGTATCAATCCAGTCTGCATTTATGCCCTCGGCGGCAATGGTCTTCATGACCATCTCGCCAGACACCGTGAATCCGTAGGGGTAGGTTGAGCCTCCGTCTGTGCTGAAACCGATGGCCTCGGCGGTCAGCTTCATCACCAGCCTGGATTCTCCCATGGTCTTCTTGTCGTGGAGATAGTAGATGGTCGAACCGTCCGGCTGGACTTGTGGGGTGCAGTATAGCCCGGACGCCTGGGCCAGCAGAGCGTTCATCTCCTCCGACGCCTGCTTCACTGCGGCGGAGGTGTGGACCTCAATAGAGTCTGCCGTGCTGCGGTTGTCCGTGTAGGTGCTTTTGCTCAGCGTGGTAGTGGTCCGGCCAAGCGTCAGCACTGTGTTCCCGGGGTCGTGTATATCCGGCTGAAGCTCCATGACCGGGTACATGGCCTTGTCTTCAACGTCCCTTGGGTTATGCACGATGGCGTACTGGCCAAGGGTGAAGCTCGGTATATCCTCGTCAACGCCGTGTAGGTCACAGGCCTTTACCGTGATATTTTCGGGGAGCGCCACGGCTTTCAGAAGATACGCGGCGGCCTTGGTCTGCAGATTGGTGTTGATGGTAACATCGTCCCAGGTGACAGGCTCCACAATGCGCCCGCCGTAGCGTTCTTCAGCCGCCGGGTCATAGATGACTTTCCCGGCCTTTTTCAGTCCGTTCGGGAGATTTCCGTCCGGGAGCCCGGAAATAGTAAGGCCATCCGCCCCGATGGGGAGAATGGCAGTAATCACACTCTCGCCGGATATGTCCCTGTTGAGATCCAGCAGATTTTCACCATAGGCTACCAACTGCTCATTCGTTTCAGTGAACTCCGATATGTAGTCCAGGTAGTTCTTTCCATCATCCCCGTACCGTATCATCAGATACCCGCCGAGGGAGGAGCCGGGGAGCTTTTCGTTGATGACTTTCAGCGTGTGGGTGAAGTCCTCGCACGAGCGCTTGACGTAGTTGTTGGGGTCCCGGACGGTCACTTTGCCGAGCTGTATCTGCTTCTCGGCGCCCACCTGGGAATTATGGTTATTCAAGAGCCAGCCAAGCCACCACTCGACCACATTCCCGCCGGACGCTGCGGCCTTATATCCAGGGTCCTCCAGGAAGTCATCGGGGAAGACGTAGGGCTCTACGATGCTGTCGTTGAGATATGCCAACACACCCTCGGAGATGATCTCAACCTCGCCGCCCATGACGGGCTTCTTGTGGAGGATGCGCCCCCGGAAGATGCTCTTTCCGTCCTGTTTCAAATCAAGGGTTCCTTTAAGCACCGTCAGCTTATCCAGGAGCGGGTGTGTCGGCGGGATGGTAAAGGTCATGGACCCGGCGGCGCCCACGGCCAGCTGCACATCCGATTCATATATGACGAGCATATCATCGGCGGCCCTGGGGTCGTAGATCAGATCGTTGTTGAAGGTCAGCGAGTACATATTACAGCCGCGCCTCCCTATACCGTATTTCCAATGTGCCGCCTCCGTCTGCCTTAGCTTTGAGGATGCCCCCGCCCGGCGGAACGCGCATCTCATACAGTTTGGTATCTCCCGCCATGACCTTGTAGGACTTCCCGCCGAAGATAAGGTCGGTGGTATTCGACGCTATGAAGGTGGGGGACACATACCGATGCTCATTCGCAAGGTGAAGCTCCATGTATTCGCCGGTCAGTGTCGCTTTCACGATGGTATCATGGAGCTTGCTCCTCCAGGGGTTGGCGACCATGGCCACCGGGATCTTCCCGTCTTCCTCTCCGCTCAATTCCCCGATGGAGATCACGCCAGAGAAATAATGCTGCGGGTCCACAGGATGGATGAGGGTATCATCCATCCCATGGCACAGCACGAACAGGTCACGGCGAATCAGTTCAAGTTTCTTGTCGTTGCAATGCCGCTTATACAGCGTGAACGTCACGTCCCGGTCTTTATACACCGGCTCCCCGGTCAGCGCGTAACTAAGGTTGAGGGAGCCGTGCATACCGGGCACGTCTTTGAAGTTGGATTTCAGTGCTGGGCTGGATATCTTCAAATCCGTCAGGCTCAAAAGCCCGAACCGCTCAAAAAGGTTTATGCCGTTGATGATTACGCCGCCGTATCTCATGTGACACCTCTTTCCGCGAGGCCCCGTCTGTTCGCCAGGGCACTGTCCATCTTGGAGGCGATGCCTCCGACGAGGCGCCCTGTTTCCAGGCGGACTTCCATGTTTTCTATCTTCTGGCCGAGTGCGACGATGGCCGCCGCCAGCCCCCGGTTGTTCTCCTGTGCCGGGTCCACGCCGGCGCCTATCGTGCCAGCAGAGGGCGTATCATACCCATACATGGCTTCATGTACGCCATCCAGACCGTAGGTCAGCCGGGAGCGGAAAGAATCGGAGGCTTGCTTAGCCATGGACTCCATCGTGCTGATGATGTCTTGGCGCTGACCCTCAACACCTTCGATATAGCCCTCGCCGGTGAACGTGCCCATCTCTGCGAACACCCTGGACGGGGACCTTATGCCGAGGACAGATTTGAACTTGGCAATAGCGCTGGAGGCGATACTGGCCAGAGTGCTATACAGACCGCCGGACCGGGAGTTCACGCCGTTGATATAGCCCTGGATGGTCTGGGAGCCTGCGTTATACAGACTAGATCTGGTGGAGTTGTTCTTCACGGCGTTCACCGCGTTATTGGCCAGGGTCCGCATATTGTTGGTGGCTTGTCCGCTCTGGCTGTTGACGCCGGACATATATCCGCTGACCGTCTGCGAACCGGAGTTCCTAAGGGTGTTGCCATTGGACACGCCATTGAACGCATTTATGGCGCCCTGGGCCAGCGTCCGAAGTGTGGACTGGGCGTTTCCGCTCTGACTGTTGGAGCCGCTGATATAGCCCTGCACGGTCTGGGAGCCGGTACCGTTAAGAGTGCTGCTGTTGGAGATGCCACGGAATGCCGCGATAGCTCTCTGGGCAAGGCTCTGCAAAGCAGACTGTGTACTGCTGTCCTTCCCGTTGACGCCGTTGATATATCCGGCCATCGTGTCAGAGCCGATCTGCTCAAACACCCGGGACGGCGAATGGCTGTCCAGGGTGTCCTTGAACATATCAATGGCACTCTGGGCTACGGTCTGCAGTTCCGCGTCTACATCGTCTATTTCCTCGTCCAGACCGCCGATGTAGCCCTGCAAGGTGTCAAGGGCCATCTGCCGCACTTCATCGGACTGGTCAAGATCGTTGAGCGTGGCCACCGCGTCCAAGACGAGCTGCTGCATGGTGCTGGTGTACTGCACAGCCATGTCAGCTGTCGTATCAGCTGTGGCGCGCTGGGCCGCTTGAAGTTCTCCATAGGACGCCATCATGGCCATGAGTTCTTCATCGGTCATTTCAGCCATGCCCGCTATCATGGCCGCCGACTTCTGGGAGCCGTCGTCTACCTCTGCAACAAACGCCTGGAATCCTTCGATATTCCGGCCCATCAGGTTTTCGAGGTTGCTGTTGTAGTTCGTCCAGTAGTCTATCTGGCTCTGAATGGCGCCCATGATATCCTCGGTGGTCATGGCCACCGTTTCATCAAGGGTGTCCCAAAGGTTCGCCTGGCCCTGGATGCTCTCTATGGAGGCGTCGTAAGCCTCCCAATAGCTGTCCTCTAGGGCCACAAGGTTCTCGGCCAGCTTGGTAGCGATATTGGCCGCCGCGTCGAGCGTGTCCTTTGCCACCGTCTGCGAGGCAGCGAAGCTATCGACCTGGGCCTGCACGTTGGCCAGCTCCACACCGTTCTTCTCCAGCTCCCCGTTGAGGATGCCGATAGCCTCCGACGTGTCGGACATTGTTTTGAGGCAATCCTGGGCCTCGCCAGTGAAGTAGGCCAGGGGACTACCGTCAAGGAGTTCATTGTACCGCTCCTGTGCGGCGTTGTATTTCTCCTGGTTCTCCGCGATGTCCTGTTCTATCGAGGTCTGATTCAGAAGCAGCTCGTTGTACCGTTCCTGGGCTGCCTGGGCCTCTGAAAGCTGGTTCTGCGCCTCGACCTGGGCCAGGATCGCATCGGTAGACTGCGACAACAGGCCGGTTTCCTCGTTGAACGCGAGGTTCAGTCCGGGGACTGCCTCGTTGAGCTGGTCTATCATGCTCAACAGAGCGTCATGGTCCGCGGCGCTCGTCCGGGCGGATTCAGCCAGGGATATGACCGTGTTGGCCAGCGTCCGGGCGCTGTCTGCGGCGGTCTGGGTTTCTTCCTTTACGTCCTCATAGGCCTGCCGCTGTTCCTCCAGCACATCAGACAGGGCCTTTGCCGCATTGGTTTCAACCTTTTGTGCCTCTGCATGAGCTTTTGCTACACTGATTGCCGTAACAATGCCAACAGCGAGGGCAGAAAGTGCCGTCACAAGCAAGCCTACAGGATGGTTCTTAATAACCAAAAGAAGGCCTTTGAGTGCCGTAGACAGAGCCGGAATCTGGACAAAAGTGATTACCGCCATAACCGCTAAAAGCGAACCAAAGGCCGTTGCAACGCCTGTGATAGCGGCTACAACGCCCGGATGGTCCCGGACAACGTCTGTCATCCAGTTAAGGGCGTTCGTGGCATCTTCGGCCAGATTGCGAAGGACCGGCGTGAGGACACTGCCTATCTCGGTTTTGAGGGCGTCAAAGGCCGATTCAAGCAGCACCACTTGGCCAGCGTAGTTGTCCAACTTCGTTGAAGCCATTATTTCTGCCGCACCGGAGCATCCGGCTATGGCCTGGGTGAGCTTCTGCCAATCGGCCTCGGACGTGTTGACGATGGCCTGGAGGCCCTTCATGCCTTTCTGCCCGGCCAGCATATACAAATTCGACACCTTTTCCTGTTCGGTCATGCCGGCGAAGGCTTCACGAAGCTCCCCGAGGAAGACAGACAGATCCTTCGCGTTGCCGTTGACATCGAACATGGAGAGGCCGAGGGCCTCCATGGCCTTTGTAGCATTAGAGTTCGTCCCGGACATCCGGGTAAACGCGGTGGCCAGCGCGGTACCGGCCATCTCGCTTTTGAGGCCCTGGTTGGCCATGGCGCCCAAGGCCACGGCCACGTCATCAATGGAGTAGTGCAGGGACCCCGCTGTGGTGGCGACCATTTTGAACGAGTTGCCCATCATGGTCACGTTGGTGTTGGAGTTCGCCGCGGCCTGGGCCATAACGTCGGAGAAGTGGGCGCTGTCCTTTGCGGTCAACCCGAACGCTGTAAGGGCGTCGGTCACGATATCCGATGTCTCGCCGAGGTCGGCGCCGGCCGCCGCCGCGAGGTTCATGATACCGGCTAGGCCATCCAACATTTCATCGGCCTTCCACCCGGCCATGGCCATGTATTCCAGGCCCTGCCCGGCTTCTTGTGCCGTGAATTTGGTGGTGGCGCCCATCTCCTTGGCCAGTGCAGAAAGTGCCGTCATCTCGTCCTGTGTGGCGCCACTGATGGCCTCGACCACAGACATCTGCGCCTCGAAGCCAGCGGCGGCCTCCACACACGCGCTAAAGGCCTCCTTCACTTCTTTGAGCGCTCGGAGGAGGCCCGCACTCATAAGGGCGGTGTAGAGATCTCGCGTCGTCACCTCTGCCTGTTCGGTCTGGTTCCCGAATTCATCTATCGAAGTGGCGCAATTGTCCGTGGCCTGCTCTGCTTCTCCAAGGTATTTCCTGGTAAGTTCAAGCTCCGCGTTGGTGTTGTTCAGCGCGATTTGGGCCTCGTTCTCTTTCTTCTGCCAGGTATCACAGGCCTTTTCTGCGGCGTTATACCCGGCCTCGGCCCTATCCATCTCCGTGGTAAGGCTCTGCTGCTGTTGCAACAGTTCACCAGCGGTCTTGGCCGCGCCGCCTGTCTCTGCCTCCAACTTGTCCATAGCGGACCGGGCCTGCTCAATCTCCTGCCGCAGCTTGGCCTCCTGATCGGAGGTGTCGCCGGAGGTGTTCTCCAGCACCTTCAACTGCTTTTCGGCCTGCTCTATCTGGGTCTTATAGTTGAGCCACTGCTGGCCGGAGGTCTTGGTGGCGCTGTCCATGGCGCTCAAAGCCGTCTTTATCTTTTCAAGGGCGGCTCTGTTCGCCTCGACCTGGTTCTGATATGTAGACATGGCGCTCTTGGCATTGGCATAAGCGTCTTTGCAGGTCTGGACCTTTTTGGCCAGAGCCTCTTGCACATTGGCAAGCGCTTCTTCCTTCGCCTGGAGCGCCGTGAGAGAGTTCTGCTGATTCTGGAATTCGCTTTTTGTCAGTTTGAGCTGACTGTTCAGAGTGCTCAAAGAGCTGTTGATGCTTTGCAGAGCTTGTCTGTACTGGGCCTCGCCTTCAATGGCGAGTTTGGTAGATATTTTACGGACCGCCATAAGGCGCCTCCTCTCTGCTGAGCTTTACTTCGCGGCTTTCTTCCGTTCCTCGTCTATCCGCTTGGATTCTGCGGTCACAGCCGCCGCGACGTAGTTGTAGAAGGCAACGAGGTCATACGTATTGCCCTCGCGCCCGGCAAAGATGGTCTCAAAGGACCCTTCACCCAGGATGGTGTTGATATATCTCCGGGTGAGATCCATTACCCCTTTCAGCCCTTTTGGGGTGCTGGCAGTCTTGACGGCCTCCTCTATCTGGCCGTTCAGCTCGTTGATCTTCTGCTTTATGCCCGTTCTGTTAAGGTCGATGTAATATGTCTGCCCGCAGATTTCGATAGGAACACCGAAGTAGAATCCGGTCATTTTTTCCCGTGCTCGTTCTTCCATCTTTCGTGAGCCTCCTCTCGCTCTTTTATCAGGTCGTCCAGTTCTCTTGGCGTAAGGTCCCGATATATCTCGACTATGCTCATACCGAGCATCAGAGCCAGGTTGATGAAGTCAACCCTGCGGGAGTTCACTCTGTTTTTTTTTCCAACTCCAACAGCTCAAGGTCGATGTCTTCATCCTCCGTGGCCGGCCTCTCGCTTGTATATCCAAGCGTGACCGCCATATAGATGGCGGCCTTCAGGCTTTTAACGTCCCGGGGCAGCCAAGTAACGTCCGCGTCCTCCCACACAGGGATAGGGCCGGGGTCATAGCCATAGTAACGACGTGCAGCCGCCCCCTCCTCGCACAGCACAGAGAAGACATCAAAGGCCAGCTTAAAGCCGGCCTTTGTGTCATCCTCTGAAATTTTGTCAAGCACGTCGGGAGGGAAGCTCTCTTGCAGCCGAAACATGGCCCCATTGTTCATCAACGGGTAATACTTCTTCCCGCCGATTACCACGCCGACACAAGGGATCATGTTCCGCGCCTCCTTACTCGCCCATGATGGCGCCGGAGAGGTCGAATTCGGCAACAGTGTCTCCATCGACCGCGAAGGCGAAATGCTTGTGTTCGTCCGCCTTCAGCACCCAGAACAGCTCGTCATCACCCGCCTTGTCAGCATGGCCGGCGAGTTCCCCATCACGGTAGAAGTCGAAGGGGCGGTCACGGTAGGCGGGGCTGAGCTTGCACGCAAAGTAGTGACCGCTCTTGTCGTCCTTGGTAGGAAGGGCCTCCCAATCGGTCACCTTTTTGAGGGTGCCGGTACCGGTGGCCTTCGTGCCTTCCCAGGACAGGGAGAAGTCTTCATTCATGAGGTCTTCAGCCTTCTTCCCGTCATAGCCGGCCGTTTCGCCAGTCTTATACAGGGTAACGGCCTTCTCGCCATGGGGGATACCAGAGCCTTCGAGCCCGGGCACCTCGGACGTGCCTTTGAACAGACCGAGCAGGTAATTGATGGCAGCCGCCTCGGTGGTGAAGCGCTTCTCGATCTTGTACTTGCCGCAGTTGGGGCAGAGGATCTCCCAGGCCAGGCTGTCATACTCCAGGGTGATCTGGTCTTCCTTGGTCTTGTAGTTGGAGCCCTCGACGGAGCCCTGGACCTTGGGATAGAAGACCACCTCGTGGTACCGCTTTTTGTTGGCGTCCATGCGGCTGCAGAAGAAGCCATACCCACCATAGGGGGCGTTGTCGTCCTCACCGTAGGACCGGCCTTCGGTATCATCAGCATCGGTGCCCAGAATCTGGGAGCCGATGGAGAAGAGGAGATGCAGCATCTTCGACGCGATCGTACCGTTGGAAAACTCCTTCAGCTTGAGCTTCTGGGCGTTGTCCGCATAGGCAGACGCCTCCGCGAAGTTGATGGTGTCGTTGCTCTCGTTGATGCCGCCCAGACTCACCGCAGGCCCATACTTGGGCATCCCGGTTTCGGGCTCATCACCGAGGAAAGGCGCCCACATAGCGTGTTTTGCACCGTATCTCATTTGCAAATGCTCCTTTTCAAAGATTTCTTGATCTCAGGTATTCGTCGTACACATCGAAGGCCGCGTCAACAGCCCTGTCCGCGTACTTCTCGTTGGCCGCCTGGATGAACGGCCTAGGGGGCTGGCCATGTTTCCCGAACTCGTTGATAAATGCGATTTCGGAGTTGCTTGTCGTGGTGTTGCCACGCTTGCGGCTCCCCTGGGGGTAGACGCTCATGGTAGCGCCGTCTGCTGTGCGGGTCACCTTGCCGGACTTGATGGAGGCCGCAAGAATGCCGCTGTCAACAACACCGAGAGAAACGGCTGTCTCCTTCTGCGCCGGGATAATAACATCTGCCTCTGCTTGGAGCATGTCGGTGATGACACCCTCCGGCATGTCGGCGATCTCCTTCATGTCCAGAAGCAGCTGCTCCATATCAGCTGTGTCAAACTTCGCCATCGTCGTTTATCCCCTCTTCAATCTCACACTCGAAGATGATGTGGCGGCCGTCGCTGTCAGAGGCATCCTCGACCGTGGGCCAAGTGAACCCAGCACGGAACAGGGCTGCCTTCGTTTCTTTTTTCCGCTTGGTTATGTTCTCGGCCAGCGGGGCAAAGAAGTGGACCTGCACCAGATACCGCTCATAGTGCGGCTCGTTATCCGCGAATGCGATAGGGAGGGTGGTATAGTTGAAGGCGTAGTAGCGCTTATTCTTGCTGAAGGTCACGGCGTTGGCGATGTCGTCCCCAAACGGCTTTAGGGCTTCGGTCAACCGCTTATCTACCGTCATCGTGCCGGCACCCTCCTTTGCACCTTGATTTCCAGCCACTCGTTCCGCTGCTCCACGTTGTCGATGCTGATGATCTCGAACGGGTCATCATCGCCCTTGCGGTACACTAGGCACGTTTCAGTGATGAGGGGGGAATACCTACAAGTGATGGTCGCAGGCTCCCGCAGAGAGAGTTGCAACGCGGTGAACGCCTCGGTCCCATGGGCGTTGACCCATTTTGTGGGGACCAAGGCGTTTTCTCCAAACACGTTTACTTTCCTCTCCTGCGAGTAGCTTTCTTCGTCATTCTCCCGCACGATCTTGATGAAGGAAACGAGGGTGTTGAGTTCGCCGGGGTTAGCCGTTTTACTCACCCGTCATCACCGTCCTCTTCCGGCATATACCGGAGTTCAAGCACAAAGCCGTTTATCATCTTCCTGGCAGTCTCCTCGGCGGTCGCCTGATAGGACCCGGAGAAGCCCATGCCCCGGTTGTCATAGAGCATGGCAGCCAGGGCATAGATGAAGATTTCATATTGGGAGTTGTGCTTGAATTCGGGGATGCCAGCGGCGGTGGCTTTGTCCTTTGCGGCGTTCAGATAGAGCGTCAGCTCCTCGTCGTTATCCGGCATAAGCCGGAGATACTTGCGCAGACCTTCCACTGTCGCTGCCATAGCCGCCCCTCCCTTCAGCTTCCGAGCGTCATAGCAGACAAATCAAGTTCCATCACCGTCAGGCCGTTGTATTTCACCGTAATCGGCGTGTCTTTGCTAGAGATAGTCACGATGATGTCCTTGTCTGTCACTTTCTTGCCGTTCAGCATCTTTTCAACGCCATCGGCATACCACGCGCTCATGCCAAGCGGGAAGTGATGGCCCTCTTTGACCTTTTCGTTTCCGGCAAATTTCAGAAGCTCACCGGTAACTTTTCCTTTTACACCCGTCCAGGCGATATTGAGCCCGCTGACGAATTGCTCCAGTTTACCGTAGCTCCCGAAGTCGGTTTTATCGGGGTCGCGGGCACTTTCACCCGTTGGGATAACGCCAGTGAAGTCAACCTCCATGAGCGTTTTACCGCCCATCTCGATTGTGAGAGTTGTGCCGGACAGGTTCTCAAGCCGCACTATAAGTAGCCGGTCCTGGTCTACCTTTACGGTTCTGTCACTGCCCGTTCGGCCTTTCAGCGTGACTTCCTGACCGACGCACTCAGTAGGGAGCAGCATCGGGAAAAAATGGCCGGTGTTGTTTCCGCTCTTGTCGAACTCCGTCCATTTCTTTGTGATTGTCTTCACGTCACCAGACACCTTGACGGTGTTCCCGGTAACGGACATCTTCACATTGTCGCTGATAAGGTCGCGTGTGTGCTTATCGCCCAAATTAAGGTCCTGACTTTGGGCGGGGATATTTACGCCGTCAGGACCGATTAAGGGTTTACCTTGGCGACACGGAACGCGCTCTTCAGCCGGATCTGCTGGTCGCCCCAGGCAGTCAGCACGAACTTGTATTCGCCCTTATCCACGTCCTTGTCGGTGTCGTAGATAGTGCCGATGTCGTAGTTGATGCCGTAGAAGGAGAAGTCGCCCACGACCGGCTTCTTGGCCTTGTCGTTGAAGGTCACGGGGATGCCCAGCACGTCCTCGGGTTTCTTGCCCCACAGGTCAACGCTGGAGTTGGCCAGGGTGCGGACGGCGGCGTAGTAGTCCTGCTTGCGCATCATGACGGAAGCACGGCCAGAGTAGGCGTCGGGCAGGTCGGCCCAGGCCTTGGTGATGGCATCGATGATGTCCTCGCCCTCGATTTCCGTGATCTCGGCCAGGTAGAAGGACATGTGGTCGTGGGTGGTGTCGGAGGACTCCATGAAGGCGAAGGTCTTTTCACGGATGGCCAGCGCAGAACGCAGCGCGTTCTCGATGGTGGTCACCAGATCCACATTGGTGCCATGGAGAACGGTGTCCTTCACGGTGGCCTTGACCTTGACCTTGTGCCGGCCATAGGTCACAGTATCACCGCTCAGCTCGATCTCGTTGGCGGTCTCCTGGTCGGTGACATCCTTGATATCGGCGTCGTCGATGGTGAAGCCCAGCTTGGGCTCCTCATAGCCGGTGATGTTGGTGATCTGGCAGACCGAGCGGAGGCTGTTGTCCTGGAAGGGCTCAACCAGGAGGGAATTGCTCATGTTTACGGGGAGCAGCTTATCGCCGTTGCCCAGGTCCGCAGTCGCGGCGGGAATGCCGCCCAGGGCCTCATAGGACTTGCTGACATCGCCGCCGGTCAGAGCCGCACGGTAGAAATCCGCCTTGGCCTTGGTGCGAATCTGATCCTCGGTCATGCCGCTGCCGGAGCCGCCCTTCATGGCCAGCGCCTTGCGCTGGGCATCTTCCTCGGCCTGGATGGACTCGTCGAACACGGCGATGCGCTTTTTCAGCTCCTCGGCCTTGGCCTTCTTCTCGTCCAGGTCGGCGATAGGATAGGTGGGGTCGGCGGACTTCTCCAGGATGGTGTCCTTGATGGTGTTCAGCTCTTTCTCCAGAGCGAACTTCTTTTCCTTCATCTCAAACAGAGTCATTTGTATAGGTCCTTTCTATTAAAGATTTTCTTCCGCAAACTTGCGGATGGCGGCGCGCTTGGCCCGCTCGTCGGCAGATGTGTTGGCCATCTGCAAATGCTTGATGACTGCCTCGTTTGCCTCAGGGAACTCGGAAAGCTGCTCCATGCTCATCTGCAGGAACGCCTTATGGACGCTAGTACCGGGATTGAAGCCCTTGGCAACTCCGGCGCCCTTGTTCGCGGGCACGGCGACAAAGGAGAACTCATAGGCGTCCGTCACATCATCAAGCACGCCGGCGCACAGCTTGCCGTCGTACTCGCTGCCCTTGACGTGGTCGTTCTCGCAACGGCAGGTGTAGGTGCGCCAGTCGAATTTCAGGTCTTTATCGCAGATGGAACAGGCCACCCGCTTGACCTGGAAACTGATGGACACTTCCTTGGTGATGCCGCCCTCGATGGAGGCGATCAGAGCCTTGTTCTCCTCGGTACGCAGCATATAGGCGCTGCCGCGAAGCTGTCTGAGCGTCTTGCCCAGCCTGTTCATCCCGCCCGGGGTCTCCACTTCCACGCGGTAGAGACGAGCGACCTGGTTATGGGCGCGGTTGATGTGGTCCATGATGCCGGTCTTGCCGGTGAGCATCTCGGCAAGTTCATCAAGGGACTTATCAGACAGGCACTCCATGTCGCGGTCTACATCGTTGTTGGAGAGTACGACGGAAAAACAAAAAACGTCTTCCGGGGCAAGCGTCTTCATGGCGTACTGGTTGATGAGGTCGATGTCAGCGGCCGCATCTGCCTTTGCCTTGGAGATAGCAAACGATTTGAATTTCATCTCGTTGTCCGTGTTCAAGCCCTCCTTTCCTGTGAGATTTCCGCAAATGGGCATAAAAAGACCGGCGATTATTCATCGCCGGACGCGGACTGTTTTTTTTGCCCTCTCTATGTCTTTTCTGAGGGCTTTTTCACGCTGCCTGGGGGGTAAAAGATAGTACATAGAGGCGTTTATACCGTATTTTTCGGCCTCTTTCATAAGGTCAGGATTCATCGGCGGCTTCCTCCGGAGTGGTCTTGTCCGGCTCATTGGCCGGAGGCGGTTCTTTCTCTGTCGTCTGGGCCTTCCCGGCAGCCAGGACCTTCGCTTTCTCGTTCACCGTATAGTCCAGCGTGGCCAGGTCCTGGGACACCAGAGCCTTACTGCCAACGCCACCAGGAAGAGGCGGCAAATTACGCCGGGCTCTGATTTCGTCCACCGTGGTCCAGCCGCTCCTCACTCCCTTGTAGTCCACCTCTGCCTGTGTAGAGGCGTCTGCCCGGAGAAGGATATCCATATCAAACTTGAAATGCCAGCCGCGGCGGCGCGAGGCCGTATTTATGAGTTTTCTGTTCAGTTCCTGCTCATAGGCGGTCACGATAGGGAGCATCGTCAGGGTCAAAAACTCCAACATCTGCTGCTCCTGGGAGGCGAAGGACGTGTCGGAATAGTCCCCCAGGAGGTGGGGCGGGATATTGTAGACCATGGCCACCTTCGAGCGGGTTATCTTCTCGACCTCCAGGATCTTCGTATCAACCGGCGACAGATTCAGTGACGAGGCCTTCACGCCGGATTCCAACAGGAGAATGTTCCCCTTGGTTTCCCGGTAGGTCTCCATGAAGTCCTCAATCATCTTCTTCCGCTGGTCACTGCCCAGCTGAGCCGGCGCTTCAAGCACCACGGCGGCATTGACACCCTGTTCCAGCAGTTCCCGGGAGAAAACCTGCATCTGATCGCTGTATTGGAGGGTATCGCATAGCACAGATACGGGGTTCACACCCGCATATCCGTTCGTGGAGATGAACGGCACGTGTATCATGTAGAAGTTGTGGATATAGTACGAGGCACCATCTTCCGGCGTCACCCGGTACCACAGCTCTTTTGACTTTTCCTCCATGACGGGCGTCACCCGCATTGGGTCAAGTATGTCTAGCCGGATCGGGTCGCCGCCGGCCGCATCGTAGATTTTGAGCGCGTAGCAGTTCCCGTAGGTACAGCGACACGCCTCCATCGTCTTGAAAAACTGGCAGCTCGTGATATTCGGGTTCGGGGCGTTGCATACCATGTCGCTGAGGGCCGTATTTCGCTGATTTGGGCCTCTATATAGCTTAATCGGCATGGCAGACAGAGCATTTGCTATCCTCGACACGGCGGAGAATATAAGCTCACTGTTCCGCAGCGTATAATCGCCCCGCCGGAGAAGAGAAGAGCGCCAGCCAGATTTCAATGTCTGCTGGCTGGGAACAATAAGGCCCTCTGCGACAGCAGCCTTCAATATGCGCTCCCGGCGCCGGGCCTTGAAGTAAGTACGAATCCCCATTACAACCTCCTACTACATCTTCCCGCTCAAATTGATGACGGTTGTCAGTTTCTTATCCTCCGGGATATACAGCGGGTGCTTGCGCAAATACTCTGTATGCGCGTCCAAATGGGCCGCAAAACCGTCGATTTTGCGGTATTTTGACTGTTTTGTGGGCAAATAAGTGGCATTTGCGGACCTTTTCGTCAGTTTCACGTTGCCCAGATACCACATATACATCATGTTGTTGTTGTGGATTATCTTGCCGTCCAGGAACCGCTCTTTGAGATCGTCGAGCGGAGCCGTCAACGTCAGCTCGCCCTGCCGGACCTCGTTCAATATGAAGCCGTCCTCCTTCATCTTCTGGACCATCATAAAGGCCTTGGCCGGGTCGTAGCCGATGGAGTCGATGCGGTAAAGCTCCCGCATCTCGCAGAACCACTGATAGACCATCGTGTAGTCCACATACTCCCCAGGGCAGACGGTGAGCCAGCCATTCTCCATGAGGGACTGCCAATCGAGCTTTTCGTGGTCGATTTCCACCTTTTTTTGAGGGACCCAGGTGTGTTCCAGGAGGAAAAACCGGTTTTCAGCCAGCGGAAATTCCAGACAGGCAGATGTGAAGTCTTCCGTCTCGGAAAGGTCGAAGCCACCGTAGCACAGCTCACCCCGCAGGGCTTTGATGTCATAGGTCTGGTTGTTCTTGCGGATGGTCTTCACGTCCAGGAAGGAAAGCTCGTCCACCATGGTGAAGACGTTCAGCTGCTTGTTGATGAAGTTGGACCGCTCTGCAGGGATGGATTTGACCCGCTCCCACTCGTCGATAAGGTCTTCCAGGTCCAGCAGAACGCCCAAAGAGGGGTTTGCTTTGCCCCAACAGGCCGGGTCCGCCGGGTCGTCATCCTCGTCTATCTCGTCGATGTAGACGAACATACGGTCCGCCGCCCTTTGGGAGATGGCACCGGTGTCATCAAGTATCTGACTGCCCAGGACATAGAAGTCCATGAGCGGGCCATCTATGACCGTGCCGAAGGTGGAGATGTAAATTATCAAGGGCTGCCTGCGTTTCTTCAGCTTGCCCTTTATGACGTTTATGAGCTTGTAGTCCCGGAACTCGTGGATCTCGTCAAACACTCCGATGTGGACGTTCCGACCGTCCAGGTTCTTACTATCCGAGGCCAGTGGCTCAAACTTGCCTTTCTTGTAGTACATGCCGTTGCTCTTCACATCGATGTGCTTGGAGAGTATCTTGCTCCCCTCCACCTGCGCGGAGCACTCGTCGAAGATGATGCGGGCCTGTTCCCGGGAGTTGGCCAGGCAGTATATCTCCGGGCCGCGTTCACCGTCTTTCGTGAGGCCATAGGCCGCATTCCCGGCTATCATCGTTGATTTGCCGTTGCCTTGTCCCACCAGGATAAGAGCCTCGCGGAACCGCCTATACCCGGTCTTTCTGGACACCCAGCCGTACATATTCGCCTGGACAAAGTGCTGCCACGCCAGCAGCTCCATCCGACTGTACGCGCCCTTGGTGGGTGTCAAAAACCGCTCGATAAAATCTATCGGGCGGTAGGCTTTTTCGATATTGAACTCCCAGGGATAGGCCGGATCCGTCGCGGACAGTTCCAGCTCGTTCACAAAACGCATACACGCCTGTTTCCGCTTCTTCCCGGATTTCCCGGAGGGGAGCGTGTCGTCCAGCACGTCCACACAGAATTGGAACGCTTTGAGGGACTGGATAGCACTTGATATGTGAAGCTCTGGATACAGCTCCTTAAAAGACATCGAATTCATCCCCCTCGTCGCCATCATCAGACAACGGCTGGACGATGTATCGGAGTAGAAGCTGGGCCGTTCTGTCGGCGGCGGCGGCCGTGGCATTGTAGGCGTTCACGGCGGGATGCACATAGATGTTCTGCCGGCCCTTGACATACTCTTTCGTGACCATCAGACCATCCTCTTCGATGGACTTCTGCAGAGCCGCCAGGTGCTGTATGTGTTCCTCATATCTCTTGAAGGCGGTCACGAACATGAAGCTATGCTCCACGCCCTTGGCGGTCGCCCTTTCCAGTATCTCCTTCGCCTGGGCATTGAGGTCTACACGGATGATATTCTTCTTGGAATTGCCCATCCCTCACGTCTCCTCCTTTCCAAAAAAACCTTACGCATAACTCGCGGTGAAAAGGTACGAGGGCGCGCGGTTATTTGGCGACACGATTTCAACTCCGAGGGTAGGGGGGTATCGCCGACGACGGCGACACCCGCCCGGGGCAGGCTGTTGATTATCTCTCTGACAAGAATGAAAGACTACATACAGTCCACATCACTGTCATCAGTCACCTTGATAACGCGCACACCAGACGGAACCACTACGACACGCTTGCCGTGATCCTTGGTCTTCTCATGGCAGTCCCAACATAGGGACTGAAGGTTGGCCAGCTCAAGGCCTAGCTCTGGATGGTCCTCAAGCGGCTGTATGTGGTGTACTTCGGTTGCTCTTGTGAGCCGGTTGTTTCGTAGGCAGTTTTGACACAGGTAGTGGTCCCTTTGTAGGGCGACCTCCCGTATCTGCCTCCATGCGCGGCTCTGGTAGAAGCCCCGCTCCTTGAAGGTATCTTTTTGGGGGCTGCCGTTTTTCATGGAGGGATGATAGCCCGGCCTTTTCCTAGTGGCCATCTCTTTTTATACGCCCGCTATGGCGTTATGCTGGTATTCCAGCTCCTGGTCATCCAGATACTTGTGCCGCACCATATAGCGCTGCATCTCATCCTCCCGGTAATTCACGATGGCGTTGAATTCTCGGACATACACATCGTGATTTGGACCGGTGGGATTTGCCCCCATGCGCCCGGTCCAGGACTTCACCACCACACCGATCAGACTGCCCTCGACCACCACAATATCACCGAAACAGAAGTGCATACCGGCGTCCGGCAGCTTCGGTGTCCGAATATGTATATCCTTTTTGGGAACAAAGCTCATATCTCTTTTCCTCCATTGGAGCTGGTAGTAGGAATCGAACCCACCCATCCGGAGTACGGAACCGGCGCTCTACCACTAAGCCATACCAGCATATAAAGCCCTCCATCATCAACAACCTACATGGCATTCGCCGGTTCACTTGTCTAGGAGGGCCGCACCGCCTACAGGCCGTACCTGTTTTTTCGGCGGGTGCTTTCCCATTTTGCAAATTTGTCCCGAGTTACGGTGTCCCTCTCGCAGCAGGAGCAGCCACAGCCCCGGCGGCCGGCATGACATATACAGATTGTCCGGCCCTTTTCCACCCGCACATACACGGGTATCTTCTCCGTAGACTGCATATCCCCGCCCCCTTACTTGAAAAAAGCAGATGCCGGATTTTCACCGGCGCGGTTTGTTTCATCCCAGCGCTGGCACGCAACCGCCGTGGGGCGTTGTACTGAAAGGAGGGTCATATGTCAAATCTTCTTGTAAATGACGGCGTTGCTATAACCACCAACATCTTCCGTCATGAGAGCTAGGAATTCCTCGCGGGTGAATCCGCTCAGCCGAAACACTTCTTCGGGCCTCATGCCCAGCTGCTTACCTATCTCCTGCACTGTCTTCCCTTCGTCCAACAGCTTTTTCACAATGGCTTTCATGGGCTCCAGCAGATGGGTGCCCCGGGCCCTGTTGTGGGTGATGGTCCCGTACACATCGGCGCTCTCGTCGCCGGCGTGGTCTACGATGACCACCGGGACCTTGCCCCCCAGCTTGGAAAGCAGAGGCTCCCGCCCGCTCACGGTCCACCGGTGGAATCCGTCGATGATCGTATAATCCGGGCGGACCACGATGGGGAGCGTCCAGCCGTTGGTCAGTATGGATTGGGTCAGCAGACGTAGATTGTCCTCACTGACCTTGTTGGGGTTGTAGTCGTTGGCCCGGAGCATGGTGCGGTCTACCCACTGAAGGGACCGCAGCGGAGAGAAGAGGTCCATTTCACTCATGTGACGCACGCTCCTCTCTCGCCCGCTCTGCAAATTCCCCATAGATGGAGTTCCAGAGGATTCGGAGAATCCGCATTTTGGGGTCGCCGTACAGAAGCCCCTCATACATACGCTTGTAATGGCTGTTCGTGGCTATGTCGTAGCTCTTGATGAACAGCTGTTTCCAGCTTTTGAGGTGCTTTTTCGTGTCGGCGGCGATGGTGTATTTCTCCGGGTGGAGGAAAAGCAAATCTTCACAGAGAGCCCGGTAATCCTTCTCCGGCTCCCCCTGTTCCAGTTCCCGGCGCTTCTGGGTGGATCTGCGGAACATCTCGCTGTCCCAGTACAGCAGCACCAGGTAGGCATTCGGCTCCCGCTTCTCGATGCGGGCCCAGAGGTCCGGGTCTGTCTCGGCGATCCACCGCAAGCCTTGTGTACCGTTGTCACCGAAGAAGGCGCACAGCCGGAGGTTCCGTCTGTTCACGCCGGCCTCATAGAGCCGCATATAGATTTCCGGGAATTCCAGGTTCCGCTCTTTGATGTAGAGCCAGACATCGGTATCCTTCCAGTCATAGATCGGGTAGAAGGCCCCACCCGGTTTTATCCTGGTCATATCCAGGATTGACACCGCCCGGAGCCTTGTGAGGGATTCGACCGTGCGGAGGCCTATCATCTGTATTCCGTCGATGAATGCCGCCTTGCAGAAGGTCTGGTAGTTCATCTCCCCGGGATATTCCATGATAGGGCTCTGCATCACCGCAAATGGCGGCGGCTGCCGAATCCACACGTCTTCTTTTCCGGGCTCCCAGGTTATCCAGCTCTCCGATGCAGAAAGATGGTCTATCACGCTGACCTGTTTGAACGGCAAACAGAACCAGATGAATTTGGCGCCAACGGACAAGAATTTCTGCCGCCACCGGTAGGCCGCCTCCTCCATGGAGGGGTAAATCCCTTCCTCGTCGATGAAGATGACCGTCAGCTGCTTCGCGTCTATCGCTCCGGCCAGTATCAGGTCATAGGTGATGCTCGACAGCACCAAAGAGTCCTTGCCGGAGGAAAAGGAGAGATATACCTTGCACCCGTTGGCAAAGACGTTCTTTATGCGGATTTTGGCAGCGTCAAGCACGTTGATGGTGCTTTGGAGGGTCTTATACGGCATATCAGACCACCTCCCCGCGTATGGGAATGCGCTCTCCGCACTTGGGGCAGATTATATACCGCTCTACCGGGGCCCCGTTTTGGCCGTTTGTTGGGGTTGGATTCGTAAGGGTCGCCGGGGCTAGGTTCGATATGGGGTTGGGGTCTGCCTGCCCAGGGAACCCCGTTGCAACGCCCTCAACGTGTGTTTCAGCCGTATTTCCGTTGATACGCTCTACATCTTCGGCTCCGAATGTGCCGTAGTTGCTTATGAAGTCATCCACGCCGGAGAACGACATCGTGATCATTTCTAGCATGGATGAATCGTAGCCCGGTATATCGAAGTCCGTGCCGATGTCCTTTAAGATGCTCTCAAAGGCCTGGGAATCTGTCATGCCCAGCTCGAAGATCTTATTGTCGGCCAGCATGAGCTTTTTCTTCTGGACCTCCGTAAGACCCTCTTTTACCTCGCATTCGCAGGTTTCCCGGCCCATGCGGACCAGCGCCTCATACATACCGTTGCCGACCAGGATCACGCCGTTCTCGTCAACGATGAGGGGCCGTATCTGGTCAAACATCTTCAGCGAACGCACATACTCGTCAATCTGCTTTGTGGTATGGATTCTGACGTTCTTATCCGGGCGCACCAGCTCGTCCAGGCGCTTGGTGACGATATTCATACGCCCACCTCCCGGAGGAAGTCGAGCGCAGAGGGAATATACCGCGCCGCCTCGATGATGATCGAGCTGTCGATGTCGTACACTTCCTGGTAGCCCTGGTGGAGCGTTTTGCAATGGTCCCGCTCCGGCCATGCGTGGGTCCCCTGCACATAGCCGTCCTTCCAGCCGTAGAAGGGAGGCAGCGAAAGGCCGTGGTAGTGGATGTAGCCCAGGATGGCCTCATGCGGCCAGTCATAGAGCGGGTTATATCGGACCTCACCGGTTTTCTTGCGGATGAACCCCTCCGGGCCGCAGACGTTCCCGTCGATGACTCGGTGCCCCAGGAGCAGAAGTTCAAGCCCGTGGGAGAAGAACATCTCCGTAAACGGGCCCTTCTGGCTTATCTGGTGCCACCGCTGGCCAGTGTGCCCAGTGGCAAAGATAAGCTCCTGGTGCTTGGCCAGCCATTCCAGGTTGTACCCGGTGTGCATCATCGTGACGCCCGCCGGCCGGTTGGCCTTCACCCAGCTTATGAAGGCCGGGTAGTCCAGGTCGCAGTAAGCGAAGTAGCCCTCGGTGATTCCCAGCTTTGCCAGAATGTCACCGAGGACGATACTATCTTTCCCGCCGGACCACGCATATGCCACTTTCTTCCCGCTGCAGGCCTGGCTGATACGCTCAGCCGCCTTTGCCGCGTAAATCTCCACTTCCTCTGGAGAGATAAGCTCCTCGATGTGTTCCACGGCATACAGCCAGTCGGCATTGTTGCTGGACTGCTTTCTCCCGACGTACTGTTTCATGCCGTGACACCCCGCTTTTTAAGCACCATACGACGCACCAGGGCAACGAGCAGAAGCACGGCCACCATGTAAATGCGGATCTCCGACATGAGGGTCCAGACGCCCATCACGCCCAAGGGAACCACAAAGGGCCAGAAACCCACGGTGAAGATGTCCACGGCCAGCCCCAGCTTTTTCCCAAACAGCAGATACTCAGAGTAGAGGAAACTGGATATGCTGGACACAGCCACCAGTGTGATGAGAACCGCCTTGATGACATTCAGAACCGGGGAGAAATCCGTAAGGGCCAGGGCACAGGAGAATACCATGTACCAGCCGAACATCAGTCCGGCGAACAGGAATGAGCGGGTAATATCGACCTTTTTTGTGGCGTCGCTGTTCTGGTCGTTGTAGTCCAGAAGCTCAAAGAAATAGGCGTAGGTAAACGGGCCCGGCAGAAGCAAAAATCCCTTCCACAGTCCCACCTTCATGTTGACCCATTCCGTACCGGCTGGCACCGCGTTCACGCGGCCCCCAGATTTGATATAGGCCAGGATGGTGAGTAGATACAGAAGCCCGTACACGGCCACCCAAGAGCCGCTATCGGTCAGCACGTTCCGTATCATGCCGCGGCGCAGAAGAAGGATGATGAAGAATATGCACACGGCATAGGTGATGACCGTGCCGCCGGTGGCGCCCAGGGGCGTGTCCTCAAATACCTCCCGGATGCCGGTCATGTTGGTCCAGCACTGGAACAGGGTCAGAAAACCAAGAATATACCGCAGCGCCCGTGTCCGCATCAGCTCCCGCACTGTGGGGAGCTTTTTGGCGATAAGCCCGAACAGAACACAGGCCACGGAGTTGGCCAGTCCCCAGATGATGGCGGGGATAAGGCCGGTCCCATAGGCAAGGGTGCGGAAGTTCATCAGAGAGCCAACACCCGCCCAGGAGGCGGTGATGCTCATGGCATAGTACATCGTGGGGTTGGACTTGAATTTGTCCGTAATACGCGAAAACACTTTGTTTTCCTCCTTTTTTATTGCCCCCGGCCCTGTCGCAGCGGCGAACAACGACGGCCCCGGTGGGCGCGTAGAAAAGACCTGCCAAGGAGTAAAACAGGCCTCTATATCCTCCTTCCCGCGGATATGCAAAACTCCCGATTCTCTCATAGGCCCGGCGAGGCCTCAAGAATCGGGAGTTCTGGCATCTGATTAAAATTTTACATCTGCTATTGTAGCATCTGCACAATGACATGGCAATGAAACATTTTTGACATCGGCACTGGCCTTTTCTCTCGTGGCACAGTCCAGGCATATCCCGTCCCGGCTCCAGGCTATGCGACCCCGCCGGTGCTGCCGCCTTTCAGCCGTTACTACGATTACGCCGTCATGGGTGGTGTAGAGCCTCTTGCATATCGGGCAACAGAACATCGGTCATCTCGCCGCCCTTTTTAATGCTCTCGGGTTCCGGCAGCTCCCCCAGTGAGGCGCATAGCCAACGCCGGTAGCAGAGTGCATATCGTCAGTGTACTCACAGGAAAGCATTTCACCGTTTGGGGTCACAATCTTCTTTGAACCGGTGCGCGGCTTCTCTATGTAGTAGAGGGCCGTACCGTCACACGGCATCGACTTCCCGCCCTGGGTCCTTATCCAGACGATATGTGCCCCACACGCTCTGCAGGTCCCTTGCCTCATTTCTTCTCGCCTCCCATCAGTTCCGGGTTGTCGTAGATGTTGCCGAAGATCTCAAGCTCTGCCTCCGGGTCTTGGAGGTAGTCGCATAAGTAACCAGACATTTCATGGTCCAGCGTTTCAAAGGACACACCATATTTGTCGATTTTGATGACAACATCCAGCACTTCTTCGTCCTCAAAGGCTCCAAGCGTTCCAGGGGCGTAGTTCTCGAAAAAGTAGTGCATCTTCACGACATCCCCTTCAAAGACCTTTTTATCATTTTGGTCTGTCAGTCCGGTGTACTGGCCCACCGTCGCAGGGTCAACCTCATAGCGGTCCGGGCTATCATAGCCTTCCGGCGGGAAGATGTAACACTTCTGCCTGTTATGGACCAAGTAGGACAAATCGCCCTCAAACCATTTCGTCCCGCCTTTTTCGCGGCCTCTGAACACCATCTCTCTCATGTCTGCCCCTCCTTCGGTGGGCGGCGGTAGGCCAGCCACGTCTTTCCGTAGTCGTCTTCCCACATCGTGAGCTTGTCCCCGTAAATCGCCTGGATATGCGTCCCCATGCTCCCGAATACCGGCGCAATATCAAGGACTGCGGCACAGTATTTCCGGCCTCTGAATACCTCCCTGCCGTCAGTGTGAGCAACATAGACGCCCTCGCACTGCTCTGCCATCTCCCGCAGTTCTTTCAGCGTCAGCGGCTCGGCCTTTTCCTCCGCTTGCTTGGCACGGAGAATATTTACCGCCGTCCGGTAGGAGTCTATTACTAGCTTGTCCGGCAAAACAAGATCGCAGGCGGCGCAGTCCCTATCACAGGCCCCTGCCGTGTTTCTCATGACACAGGCCCGCTCGTTAGATAAAACTTTGATTGTTTCGTCAATTGTCATTATCCAACCTCTTTCTCAATAACGGCCATATATCGGTCGTACATATCCTTCGGCCATGCTCTCCGCTCTTGCTCCCAGTCGCTCACCAGCGAGGGCGATACATTCAGCTTACGGGCCATGGCCAGCATCGTAAGCTTCGCATCTATGCGGTCCTGACGGGCGGCGCTGGGGTCAATCCCGTCAGCAGCGTTCAGTTTTCTGGCCATCCTATGCTCTGCCATGGAACGCTCATGGGCAGCCTGGGCATCCAGGGCCACGGGGCACGTCTTGCTGTCGCAGTTATATATCACCCCGCCTTGAAGGGTCCCGTCCGGCATCTGCCGGTCGTAAAACCCCACCGGCCTCTTTGTGATCTCCAAGCAGCTCTCGCAGTTTTCGTTCATGTTTCAGATGCCGCCTTTCTGTCGCCATCCTCCAGTTTTTTTAGCATAGCCACGCAGCTCTCCAAATCTTTTCTCACGCTCTCGACCTCCGGCGGTACTTTCCTGTCCAGGGCCTTGTCCAGGGCTTTAGCTGTATACTCCGGGTCAGAGCTCCAGAATATGACGCCGTGCTCCTGCAGAACACGCTCCACCGCCGCATAGGCGTCCCGCAGGCGCTTGTAGTGTTGCAGGGATTCGATCTCTGATTTTAGGCTGGTGATCTCCCAGGCCATTTTTGTGCCCAGCCGATAGCCGATTTCCCGCCCGTCGTTCTTTCCGGCTATGTACTCCCGCAGATATTCCTTCCGGTCGGAGAAAAACGGGATACGGTCGCTGTCCAGCCGGGAGTAGATGATGTAGAGCAACATGTCGGTCGAGTATTCCACATGGCGGAAAATGGCCTTTTTCCGGGTCGTGATCGTCTTTTTCTCCGGGTCGTAATACATGAGCCCCACGGCCTCCGGCAGCTCCGCCTTATTGATCATCCCCTTCGGGCAGACGACGTAAAGCATGTTCACCAGGGTCGCATAGGTGTGGTACTTGGCGTCCCGGAGAAAGTCGCTTCGGCTGACCTTGACCTCGTACCCGGTAAAGCAGGGCTTTGTGTAGCTTTTCTTGATCGCCAACCCGTCCAGTATCTTCATCCCGTCCGCCGGCGGGAAATAGGTGGAGCCGTTCTTGACCTCAGTGAGAAAGAAGTCCATGTAATGCTTCTCGGCCAGTGCCTTCTTGATGTCCAGGGCTGTCACCTTACACGTGTCACTGTCTTTCACAGCGCACAGGCCTCCTTCCAGGCTTTGTATATCTTCGGGCCCTGCAAAGCGATCCAGTCCACCATTTCCTCGTTCGTGGCCCAGGCGTCGGTGGCGTTGGAGTTTGCGGAAAGTCCGCTCTGAAATAGGAAGGCGTGGACGATTTCGTGCCGCAGAAGCTCCTTCTCTTGATTCGTGATGTCCCGTGGGTCCGCTTGCTCCCACCCTGGGTACGTCACTATGTTGCACAGCACAAAGGCATTGGCAGAGTTGTCGCAGTAGGCCCCGCTGCCGTACTGTTCAAACATCGGGTCCTCGGAGTAGTCCTTCGTGACAAGATTATAGGGGGTGCCAAGAATATCGACGGTCTTCACTGCTCAGACACCTCCTCCTTCCACTCGTTCACGATGCAGAACCGGCAGCTCATAATCCCGGTCTCTCGGCATTTTTGGCAGAAGATATTGTCCTCCCATTCGGTGCGGTCCTTTTCCGCCTTTTGCACCATGGCCTTGAAGTTGGGGATATTTATGGGCCGGGTCTTTCCCAGCCGTGACAACACATCACCCAGATACTCGGCGGCCTGCCAGTCCCCGTAGAAGGATGTCACATCTCCCAATTCCCCGGTTTCTGTGTTGATCTCACCTATCACCACGCAGGCCCCGTCGTCCTTTTCCTCATACTTGGCGGGAACCTGTTTTACCACGTTCCCGGCCCCATCCGTGGTGGTGCGCCCCATGGTCACATCACCACGGCCAACATAAAGCATCATTTTCTATCCACCTATCCTTTCTTCACGCCGTCGATGCCGAAGATCAACGCCGCAATACGCTCACAGGCGATGTCGATGTCCCGGTAGATCGTCCGCTCGGTCACGTTAAATTGGTGTGCAAGCTGCCGGACACCGGCCGCAGGCTCGTCTATGTATAGGGCCTTTATCACTTCCCAGCGTCTGACCTCCTCTTGGTTCCCGGAGTTGACGCAGTACGATTCATACAGCCCCAGCATGGTGTCCACATGGGCCACGATGGTAACGGTCCGGGCAACAGACTGTTTGATGCTCTCCACGAATACCTCGCTGTCTTGCCAGCGGTCCGACATGAGGTCGATGATATCGTAGGCGCTCTCGTCGATGTCCTGGGCATCGTACACCGCGTTCTCCGCATGAGCCTTGAACATTCGGTAGTTCCGCAAAAGGAGCTTGGTGTTCCGCAACCGCCGGTCCACGCGCTCATTTTTCGCCCGTGAGATCTCCTCGTCGAAAGCTTTGAGCGCGGTCTTGGCCCCGATTTCTGCGGCCAGCTTTATGATGTGGTCGCGCTCTTCATGCTTGTTTTCCATATCCTACCTCCATCACTTTTCTTGGGCATGGCCCGTAGGCCTCACCCTTCGTCATGCTTGATGGTGTTGGCACCCTTGGGGGAGCGGCGGTGGAACATACGGCCCAGGGCGCCCAAGGCGTTGAGATTGTTCCGGTCATAGGCAGTGTTGTAGAACGCCCTCCTGGACGATGCGGCGAAGGCCCCGCCCTTGGCGTGTTCAGAAAACCGGCTCCGCTTTTTGTGGTTGATCGCGCTACTCATAGTTATTTTTCCTCGCTTTCTTTTTCAGTGATTTCTTGGCACTTCTTTGCCAGTGTGTTCTTGTAAACCTGCTTGCACATAGCCAGATGGCTACACGCGATTGTGTGGGTCACAATTGCCTTCTCGCCCCAAACACGTAGAAAATCAGTCGAAGCTATAAGCTCCGCTTCAAGGCACCCATTACAGAAGTCCTCCCCCAGGATGCTGACATTGCCATAGTAGGGAATATCCATCGTTTCCCTCCTTCGTCAGTCCTCACACCGGTTCCCGACATACTTCCGGCGCAGGCCATCCGGCCCCACCGTCAGAGGTATCTTTTTCCGGCGGGCATCCTCATATCTGTTGAATCCACATTTGAGGCAGTTTACATACCCCGTAAAGAACGGGCAGCCGCCCATGAGGCAGTCAGCTTCAGCCCTGGTCTTTTCTTCCTTGTTCATTTACTACTCCTTCCTCCAGCCCAAAGGCCGGTTTTTTCGCCGTTCAGTTGGCGGCGGTAAACTATCCCATCTAGCAGCGCCCGGCAATCCGTGTTCGGGCACATCGGCTCCGGTAGGTTTTCCCAGGCTCCGCAGAAGGGGCATATCACCCCGTTGGGGTCGCCCTCTATCCAGTGCCCGCGGCGGCAGACAACGATGACGGGCTTTATCTCCACAAGCGCCTCGGTCATGTCAACGTATCCCCTGCATCTTCTTTCAGAACCTCTCGATGCTTCTCCAAAAGCCGCTCTCCGCGCACTTTCAGAGCTGGGTAGATCTCCTTCTGCTTGGCCTTGACGCTGTCCATCATCCGTATGTACTGCCGGAGCGTCTTCTGCTTGAAGCCCTTGGTCTGGCCCGCTCGAATCATGTCCGCGATTCTCCGACGCTTCTGGACCAGCTCACGCATCTTTGTGTCAGAGGCAAAGTACAGGTGCTTTGACCGACAGTGAGGGCAAATGAAGAACTCTACCCGGAGATCTCCGTCTTCTATGGCGCTGAAATCAGACGGTGTAGGGGAAAACTCTTTCTGGCAGTCGTCGCAAATGATAATGTTCTTCACGGCTATCACCCCTTTTCAATGTGAGGCTTATCTGGTGTCCGTACCTTCCATTTGACTGTAAGAAGCTCCTCTAGATCAAAACACTCTCCGCACCGAGGACAAGTGGGCACGAAATCATGTCGGCCCATTTTTGTGAAAAGCTCCTCCAGCTTCTTCATGACCACCCGCCTGGGCTTGTATTCGTCGATTTGGCGCCGCTCCTCCAGCTGTCGCTCCATAGCCCTGTTCACCCGGTCATAGTGGCATGCGATGTACTTTATCGCATCGAACGGTTCCACTAGGGCTCCGCACACCCCACAATGCACCAGGCGGTTCGGCACGTCCACGACGTAATGCGGCTCCGCACAACGGCACATCTTCCTGGCTGCCATGTCCACCCGAGCAACATCTATGCGTGTCACATTCTCTGGCAACTTTTCGCTCATGCTTTCGCCTCCAGTTCCTCCTTCATAAACCGTAGCAATTCCTCTCCCTTCTTAAAGGCGGTTGCGAGCTTTTCTGCGTTGTCCGATCCGCCGGCCGCCATATATCCGGCATACGCCATTGCCGGAGTTTTGCCGTACATGAAGAAAAAACACATATCCAGTGTTTCGCAATACATGACGCTGCCCTTTGTCGGCATGATTCTGTATCCAGGTTTCCGATACATATAAGCGATTTTCTCCGCCCATGTATGTGCGTCTCTATGCGTCTGGAGCCATTTCACGTGACCGTAGAGGCCGGCCCTTCGGCACGCATTTTGGATGATCTTTTCTTGGTCAGCATCGGTCAGGGTCTTATCACGACCCAACGCCCTGCAAGTGCTGCACTTTGCCGGATCAGTGACCTTTCCATTCATTTCGCAGATAAAATAATGCGTGGCGCTGTCCCCGCCTCCATTTGTGAACTTGGCGTGTCGGCAGCTGATAACATCTTTTGCATCCATTATCCACGCTCCATCTCCCGCCGCAGCGATTCTTTGATGGTGTAATCCAGACCCAACTTCTTGCAAAGGGCCTCCGCCTGCCGTCCGAAGTCCGCCCAGTTGATGCTCGACGGATGGTAATTCAGCTTACCGATCTTCACCCGGTCGAATATGTCGTTACAATTTTCAATGAGAGATAGGACGATGTCGGCATCCAAGACGGGCTCGAACGATACCCACGTCCTTATCCCACGCGCTTTTGCTACATCCAACTGGCGCAGGCGCACCGTCATTGGCAGACCCCCAGGCTCCGCTTTCAGGCTGCCACCAGTAATCGTCATGCCGAACCAATCCCCGCCATCCAAAAGGTCGAAATCCCGGCTGCCGTTCCCCTTGGTGAGTATCTGGACGTGGGCCCCGGCCCCTTTGAGCAACTTTATGACCTCCCGCGTGGGCGATGTGTCATAGCCGGTAGGGTAGGGGTCGCACGTAAAGCACAGATGGATGGTCTTGCCCGCATAGTCCCCGGTGGACAGCTGCCGCTCCAGCGGCACCAGGATGTTCCTGGGCTCCACATGGCTGTGGAACTCTTCCACTTTCCGATGCAGGACACCCGGGGCAAAGCAGTACCAGCACCGATGCGGACATCCCGTGTAGATGTTGATGGCATAGTCGCCGTACTCCTTCGCCGCTCCCCGCGGCTCATATATCGGTCCGCTCATTGGAATCCTCCTTTTCTTCCAGCTTCGTATCCATCAGCGGGCACTCCGGCAGCCGTTGACGGGACACGACGATGTTTTCAGTTCCGTGCCAGAGGAGCATACACATGCCGGGGTCAGATCCATAGACGCTGTATTGCTCCGGCCGGTAGTACGGGCATTTCCGGCACCCTGCCGGGAGTTTTCGCAGTTTGGTTTTTGCAACGATCATACTGTTGCCTCCTGTTCCACCGGCTGTGCCGGCAAGTAGAATTTCACCGGGTAGCGACACGTCGGAGAGAAAAACCGCGCACTCACCGAACAATAGTCCCCGCCTCGCTTCGTCGGTCTGTCGGAAAACACCAGCCGCCTGTCGCCGTCAAAGGTGTGGATGATGCTGACCACCCGCACCGCCTTGTACCACGCATGGCTTTCGGTGCTGCAATCCTTTATCACGACCTCGCCTATCATGTGCGTCAAGTCATCAAAGGACAGCCGTTCACCGTGCGCCTCAACCCATGTGCCCGGCTCTGGTTCGCCGTCAAAGAGGCTTATCTGCTGGTCATCCTTCATGCCGTCGCCACCTCCGGCGGGCGCCGGTATATCGCCTCAATGTCATTAATCACTTCCTCGATCTCGGACCGGCCCCCGGCGGCGTTGGTGAGGAATATGTCATCGGAATAAAACCGGCCGACCTCCACAAGGGCCCAGAATTTCAACTGTTCCCCGTCCGGGTTCGGCTTGGCGACGATATACACCGGCTGCCCGTTCATCTGCAGAAGCTGGTCCACCTCCAGAGGCGCGTTGTCCTCTTGGCTGCCCTGCACGTCTAGGGTGGGCGCGTCCTGGATAATCTTCTTGACGTATGCCAGGGCGATTCTCTGCCTCTCTGCGGCCTCCTTCGCCACGTCCAGCCACTCTTCTACCGGCTCAGCGTCTATCGGCCTCACGATGGCACCTCCAACATCACGCCCAGCTCGTTCCCAAGCCTTTCAAGATCGGCCTTATACTTTTCCTCCTGAGCGCTGTCTTCAACGGTGTTGTAGCCGAATATAAACGGGTGCCCTATATCTCCGGCAGTAAATATCATGATGGCTTTCCGACCCATAAGGTCTTTCCAGTCGCTTCTTACACCGACAATCGCATCTTTCCGAATGTAGGTGTTTTCCAGGCGTATCATGTCCATTGGTTCCTCCTTAGGTAGCTGGGGCCAGAACCGGGTTGTCGGCGTATGCCCCGGCGCTCTGATCTGCCGGGGCGATAACCTGCTCCGGCTCCTGCGGTCCGCGCCATTCTGGTACGCAGTAGGGTTTTGTGCAAATCGCCTCCTGCCCCAGCTTGCAGAAATCACATTCGGACGTTTCACCATCGCCGTCCATGCCCGCCCCCATAAGGGCCTCCAGGTCCCGCACAGCAGCGTCGCGTTCCTTTTTGAGAGTGGCGATCTCCGCCGGGGTCATGCCGGTGGCCTCATAGGCTGCAAGGCGGGCCCTTTTCACCACCAGCTCAGAATAATCCTCCTCAGCGTTAGCGGCCATTCGCAAGGCGTCCGCTATATCCTCGGTGTTTTCCTTCTCCCGAAGATGGCGCTGGTCCCCGCTCTCCTGGTATCGGGCCTCGGCGTTCCGCGCCTTTTTATCCCACCTATCAGCCAGGGCCAGCAGTTTTTTCTTTTCAAGAATCACCGTTCGCCACCTCCTGTGGCCCGCGCCACTCCCACTTGCTTTCGCCGTCACAGTGCCCGCAGGGGCACTCGCTGTCGCACATCCGGCATATCCTATCATCCGCATCTTCCTGTTCATTCGGGAAGTAGCACTCAATGCCCTCGTTGCGCTTATGTGCGCATCTGTTGCAGGTGTCCCCGTATGTGACGCACATATCTCTCAACTCCCGGACCGCCGCGTCCCGCTCACGCTGCAGGGACAGATGGGCAGTGGCCAGCGCCCGGACCTGCGCCACGGCCCCCAACGGGTCGTTCTGGAAGTCTTCAAGGGTCCACGCCGCCATCGCGGCTATCTTCTCATTGGTCATATCCGATCAACTCCTTTGCTTTTTCGTAGGTGATGCCGCGCCCGACGGCGACCACAAGCGTGTTGATTACTTCGCCCAGAGCGATTCTCCCGGCGTCTGTCTTGCGCATCTGGTCCCGCAACTGGCATAGGCGGCATATCAGCTCTCCGTATGTCTCAGCCATCTGGTACCTCCACTTCTGTACATGAAGCTCTCTGTGTTTCCGGCACAAAATTCATCCACAGAACCTCCCTGCGGTGCCTTGCCTTCTGATCTCTGGCCACTATTTCCTCACGGTGCCAGTCTCTGAGGGCGATGGTATATAGCGGGTGGTCATACCCAGAAATAAGCACCGGGCCCTTGTGGGCCTTCAGCACGTCCAGGAGATCCAAGTGGTCTGCATCGGTCATTTCATGCCGGTATTGCCTCCCATGGCGTGTGGCAATGAGATAGGGCGGGTCCGCATAAATCAAGACGTTCTGGTAGTTGAACCTTTGGATTAACTCTATCGCCGGCCTGTGTTCTATCTGTACACCCCGAAGACGCTCTGCCGCCTGCATTATGTTCTCTGGTGTCTTGCACCAATAGTGTGCGGCATAGGCCCTCTCTCTGCCCTGGACATCGTTTTTCCATCCGACCTTCTCCCCGGTCGTGCGGAATCCGTGACCCATCATCATGCAGGCGCAAAACTGTACGGCCCTCTGCAGGGAGTCTGGCTCAGTCTTTTTTCTTTCCCACGCCTTGTCATATACCACTCTGGCATAAGGGGTCCAGTAAACCTCGTGCGCTAGGCGCTCCGGGTCCTTTTTCACCCACTCAAAGAAGTTGACGACATCATCATCCAGGTCGTTCACGGTCTCAATGTTGCTCCGCTCCTTTGTGAAAAAGACACCGCCGGAACCGAAGAACGGTTCCAGATAACTGTGATGCTTTGGGAAAAAGCTGATTATCCATGGCGCGATAGACCACTTCGCGCCCGGGTATTTGATGATAGCCGTCATAATGCATCACCACCTTTTCCCGGGAAGAATGTTTCCCGGACATTGACCATTGGAGCAGAGACTTCCTCCACAGCATCTCTGTCCCGGCTCATGCGCCGAAGCATCTGCTCACGGTAGGCTGGATCTGAAATACTGCGACACATGAAGTGGCGGCATATCGCCGGCCGGACCGGATAGATGATGCACTTTTTTGCGGGCCGCTTATCATCGAGGAATGGACAGCACATATCCAGAAACTCACCGGCCATCGGCGCTTTGAAGTGGTCAACAGGCTTTATTCCGTGCTTCGCTATGTAGGACCTTATACGGGTGATCTCCGCGCGGGAAAGCTTCATCACATTGGTACAGCACTCCCCGCAGCCGGTACATTCTCCGTTGACGCTCAAATCGCGGGGCGTCACATCAACCGAATCAACGCCTTGTAGGTATTCCGGCAAAGCGGTCGCCCTCCTCCCAGTCCCATAGCCCCTGGGACCCATTCGCCGGGATCGGGGCCACAAGGTTCTGCCCTCCGCTGTCGAACTCCCAGGCATAGCGCCGCCGGTCCGGGCGGTAGTCGCCGAACATATATTCCTGATTCGTGAGGCCGGACAGGAAACACTCATCAACGACGTTGCAACGCACTAGATTACGCACGGCGATAATCGCCCCGTGTGGAATATGGTCGATACCTCCGTGGCCTTCCAGGGCCATTTCCACGGCCTCTACGATTCTTCGGCCCTCTCTCCCCTGGGCCATGAGTTCTGCTAGTGTGTCTTTCACCGGCATCTTCCCGGCGTGTATGGCCAGCGGTCCCCGGTACATGGTCCTCCAGCATCGCGTTTCATACTGCTTGTACCCCAGCACCAGGAGAGAGGCCCAGGGCTGCCGAATGGTGATAGCTTTCATTCTTCGTATTCCTCCATCTTGGCCATGGCAGCCTCTGCCGCCTCCTTGGTCAAGTGGACCAGGTCTTCACTCAGGCCTTTATAGACCGCATATCCCACACGCACGTCTATTCTTCTGCCATCGGTGGTGATGGCCACCTGGATTACCTCACCATCCAGGACCCGGCGGTTCTTGGGGACGCCCCGTATCAGCCAGACTGTCTGTCCCGGCACGATGATCTCGGCCACCTTATCAGGCGTCAATCCGGTGTCCTCATAGGCTGCCAGCTTCGTAATTGCCTGGCTCACCGCCCCCCTGCTCTTCGGGTTGTAATAGGTGGCAGCGCCCGCCACGGTGATGCAGTCATCCCTCAAACGGCAGGTCAATCTTTCCATTTGTTCATACCCTCCAGTTTTTTGAGTTGCCTTATGGCGTCCTCTGCATCGGCCCGTAGTTCTTCTGCAGAGTATTTCCTTTTCCCCCAGGACACCCCATTTCCAAAGTCCGCAAAGTCCGCTCCGTGGTTGTAGTCCCAACCTAGCCAGAAACGGGCGCCCTTTGGGTCTACCTCAAAGAGTCCAAATCTGGCATAGGTGATGCCACCGTGGACATTGAGCGTAAGGTCTAGGCTCGTCCACCGAAAGTTTCGATAGAGCCCGGCAGCAGGGTGCCCCTCCGGGGGAGCTACATAGACGCTGGGGTGGGCCCCGTGGCTGACAACGGCCCAGGTATATCCGTCAACATCCCCCTGGCCCAGGACCTCAAACGCGGTCTTCCCGGCGTAGACCATCTCTTTCATGTGGCATCAGAGTCCGCTGCGGTCATAGCCTTGAACAGCTCGTGGGTGCCGTCCCGCATGGCCTTTTCCTCGTCTGACATCTGGTAGCCCAGGGAGATAAGGAAGTCATATATGCGGTCAAGATTGGGGTTCTCGTGGTGGAGGAAAATAGTCCTTCTCTGCTCAGAGCTCCAAGTCGAATACCAGTAGTTCTCATTTGTGTCATCGGCTATGGCATAGGCACACGCCAGAAGGGAATACTCCGGGCGCTCGTTGACTGCCTCTTTCGCCATCTTCTCCAGGTCATCATCCATCGTGTCATCGTCGATCTCGAATCCCAAAAGACCATACAGGGTGTCATCGTTGGCGGAGATCCAGTTGCCCGCGTCCACGATGATGGCCGTCGCCATAAACTGCATAATCGTTTTTAGGTTCTTCTTGGCGGCGCCATAGCTGGAAATGAAGTCGTAGCGCAAGGAACGGTGTCTCTCGGAAATTTCAGTCAGTTCCCCCCGGATTCTTTTTTCCTCGCGCTCCTGCTCCTCTCGCTGAATATCCTCCGGGGTCTTTTTCCGCTCTTTGTGGTCGTGGTAGATGTAGATTTCCCTGTCGCTGATGGTGTAGTAGTATTTGACCGTGTCGGCATCCTCCGGCCTCACCACCTCCTTGTCCAAACACCACTTGTTAAGGTTTTGGTAGAAGTCCATCGGAACATCAACGCCGTTGACCTTTCCCTGTTTCTTTATCTTCTGGGCGAAAGTGCTGACCTCGGCCTCCCATTTTGCCAGGGCCTTATTCAGCTTCTCCTTTTCCATGGCACTCTGCAGGGCATTCTTGAAGTTGTTGGTGCCGATAGTGTCCAGCACCTCATTTTTCAAATCAGGGTCCTCGATCTTCTCCAACTCCACATAGTCCTGGATGGTGGCTCCGCGTTCCTCGGATTTCTTGAATTTCTTGGGGTCCAGCTCCAAGAGCTTCACGCGGCTCCGCACGGTGGCCGCAGAAAAGCCGGCCTGCTGGGCGATATCCTTTACTGTGTCGCCCAAATTCAACATCATTTGAAAGCCCTGCGCCTGCTCATAGACGGTCAGATTTGACCTATGCATATTCTCCATGAGCATTGTCCGGGCTTGCTTTTTCTCGTCCATGTCCACCACCACGCAGGGGACCTTATCAAGCCCCGCCAGCGCCGCCGCTGCCAAGCGCCGGTGCCCGATGATGACCATATAGCCGTCCTCAGAATCGCCCACGGATGGGTCGCTGTCATACAGCGCCCTAGCCGCCGCTTTGGTGCTGCCCTCAGCCTTTGCCATATCAGCGAACTCCTCGCGGGTCATGCGGTGGCCAGGGACCACCGTCAGATTCTGGAGGATGCCCTGTGCCTTGATGCTGTCGGCCAGCTCCGTGAGGTCCCCCAGGTCCTTCCTGGGGTTGCCGGGATTGGGATGAATCTTCGCAACCTCGATGTACTGCAAGTTATCCATGGTGCTCTCCTTTCTCGGTGTAGGGGCATCCGGGCCCCATAAAATTGCTGGTGACGATCCAGTCCTCAATGACGATTTTCCCGATTACGTCACACCAGCTGTCTCCATCGCCCACGTACATACAGTGCGGGCAATCGTTGGTGCAAGCGGTTTCCTTCATTGTGCTCTCCTTTCAGATCTGCCGGCGGATATGGGCGCCGGCGGCCCGTATTCGCTGTTACGACCCGCCTCTCCTGCGGGTCCGTGCGTCTTTGATTGTGCGTTGCCCGTAGAACAAGCTGCTCTCCGGCATCTCATAGGAAGTCTGTCCACCGGCGAGGGCCGCAAGCATATCGCCGAGTACACTGCTGGCCTCGGGTAAATCCTTGTACTTGCTCAGCGTCACCGCCCTGTTGGCGTTGTAACTGGCTATGATCATTGCCGTGTCTTCATGCTCTACGATGCAGAACCTCTCTACGAAATCGCTGTTGACGATCTCTTTTCCCGGTCCGTTGAGGATATACAAACTACCACCCCTTTCAACGTGCGTCGTTCATCCGCGCCCATCGGCGCTGGGCCTGCCGTTTCCGTGCTTCCCGGCACTCCTGGCAGAACCGATTTTGTTTTCTCTCAAAGAAGTCCCGGCCGCAGCGGGAGCAGAACTGTGGTTCCATCCTCTTGAAGTCCACGCAGATGTCACAGTTTTCTCCGCCCGCGGTGCAACCCTCCATGTCATCCCAGTGCTGGCACATCTTGCGCTGCCAGTACGGGTCCCAGCCCAGAGATATGGCCCGTTGCTTCAGCACAAAGGCCAGAGCCGCCAGATTCCGCTTTGTGGTTGCTTCGTGCCGTGATAGAACAATACCCTGCTTCACGGTGGGCACCGGTGCACCGTTGCCCCATTTGCCATCACCCATCAGTTCACGGACCTTATCGGCGTTCTCGGTCAGATATACCGTAAAGACCTTGCCCCGGACGGCCTTTTCAGACTTCCCCAGGCGGCGTCCTATCGCCGCGTAGCTGTCCCCGTCCCGGATGCCATCAGCGAGGATTCGGAAGGCCTCTTCATCCCATGGCCTGTCCGGTCTGGTACCGGCCTTCACCGGTCGCTCTCGAACCCCCAGGTCCCGGCACCGGCGCTGGATAGACCCAACAGATCCTCCTTAGGCGGTGGCGGCGGGTCCCTCGTCAGCGCCGGGGAGGTCGTGATCACCATAGCCAGAAGTGCCAAGGACAGCGCAAGCACTTTGCAACGCCGCCGCCGGCGCCTGGCTCTCTGGTGCGGTCCATACGGCACTTTCATTTCAGATCTCCCTTCCACTCCTTATCGTTCCAGGCTTCTGCCGCCATCTTCTCGGAAAGATGGGGCCGCCCCTTGTTCTGGCATTTTCTGCATCTGACGTTGTAAGCCCCGGTCAGAGGCATATACCACATCTCTGCATATTCGCCGCATTTGCAACGACGCAGCGCAGGCACATCACTCATTCCCCGTCCCTCCCCAGAGGTAGAGAGCGGATGAACCGCTCCACCGGGCGGACCCCGGGGAATATGTAGTCGGCCACGAAACCGCCGATGGAAAGCACGATGCTCAAAGAAATCATTTTGGAGCCTCCAATCTCCTCATAGCTGCCGGGGAAACCCCATCGGTCAGCCACATATTCGCTTTTGCAAGCCGGACGTATGTTTCTTCTATCCCTCTTGGGTCCCATCTATCCGCGGCGAAGATTCCGGCGGGGCCCCCCATGGCGTCTATCACGGCGCGTCCCTGCTGGCTGATGAACTGATGGTTGTAGAACTCCTCCGGTGTTTTCGCTTGGATACAAGCTGAGCGGAACTGCCGGAATATTTCATCTGCGCCCTGCCGCAATTCTTTCTCAATGCCCTCTGCCTCGGCTCTGAACTCCGCAATGGTAGGTGGAAATGTACATTTCTTGCAGACCCGGAATGTGGCCTGCTGGCCGGTCCAGAAGTCGATATCGCTTAGGCAGGTGGCCCACAGCTCGATGGTGGGTCCCAGCTTGGCGATGCCGCCCTTGAACATCTCCGCCCTGGGAAATGCCAGCATGAGGACGGAGAAAACCTCTGTCGTTTCCTTGCGCGTCATTCTCCCTTGCCCTCATACATGGCGTGGAGGGCGCGAAGGTCATCCAGGGGACTGCCACCGCTTTCGGCACCAACCGGTTCCTCGCGGTCGTCATAGTTGCCATCGAGGACCTTGGGAAAGTTGTTGGGCCGGATGAACCAGTCGAAGGTGATTTGCCAGCCACGCTTGTTCTCGCCCATCAAGAACCTACTGCCACGGACCTTTTCGACGGCCTCCAAGACAGCATCAATGCCGTAGTCCCGGATGCGCTTGCGAAGCCATTGGTCCCGGTCGGTGCCGGGGGCAATTCTTCTGATGTTCTGGAGACCCAGGGCATTCCAGGCATCTATGACGCGCTGCACATCTGATGTGCGGCGGGTCGTTTCGCCAGAAACGGCCGTAGTATCTCTATCCTCTGTACTCTTATCTCTGGTATCTAATCTCTTATCTCTATCTCTAATATCTGTGGACACATTCTCGGACACGTTGTCGGACACATTGTGTCCACCGTCCGGGAGAAACGGGACGCGCTGTTGAGCCCGCAAGCGGCGATTCTTTTCAGCGTAGTCGGTCTCGCTGCCGACGAGGTTCTTGTGGTCTGACAGGACTAGGACCCCGCCGGCGTCCTCATAGATAAGGCCAAAGGCCTGATAGAGCTTGAGAGCTATGCGGATCGTGTCAGCAGAGAAGTATTTGCAATCCCGCTGGATTTTCTCGATGTCATACGGGATAATGACTTCTCCTATCTGCCGTTGCAGCCGCCCGCCGGTGTTGATGGTTTTCAGACAGAGCATCTGATAGAGGACAACATAGTTGGCGCCGTCTTTCTGGCTCATGAAGTAGTCCACGGTATCAGAGTTCATAAAGGACTCTTTCAGTTTCAGCCAGTAGTACCGCTTTCCTGTTGCCATGTGTTACCACCTCCTCAGAAGGGTATCTCTCCGTCGTCATCGTCCAGCTCTGTGAAAGCGCTGGCGGTCTGGCTGGTCCCGGCTGTGCTGGCCGACTGTGCCGGGCTCCCTGCGGTCTGATAGCTCCGCTGACCGGAGCCCTGGTCGCGCTTGCTCTCGCCGAAGTACACGTTATCCGCCACGACCTCCGCAGTGGTGCGCCGGTTGTTGTCCCGGTCGGTCCACTCCCGCAGCTGCAGGCGGCCAGATACCACGGCCATGCTCCCCTTCTGGAAGTATTTGCTCACAAACTCGCCCGTGCCACGCCAAGCAACACAGTCGATGAAATCCGTCTGCCGCTCTTGGCCCTGGCCTGCATAGTCACGTTCCACCGCCAGACGGAACGAGGCGACCGCCGTCTGGCTCTGGGTGTAGCGCAGTTCCGGGTCACGGGTCAGGCGGCCCATGATAACAATGTGGTTCAGCATTTGCTTTCCTCCGTCTTTTTCTTCTGCCGCTTCAGTCCGTAGATACGGCAGAGGGTTTTGTCCAGCTCGATACCGCTCTCCAAGTGGTAAAGGTCCATAAATTCCGTCTGGCCCTTCATGTGGAGCTCGTCGTGATGCTCACGGCACAGGGGCAAGACCTCCATTCCCTCATGGATGATCTCCTCTCGGTTCCGGCCCATGCCGACCCGGTCCACATGGTGAAGGTCCGCTTTCCGGCCGCAGATGCAACACTTCTTGGCGATAAGGCAGCTGTAGATGTAATCGCCCACGTCATCCACCATGCCTAGCAAGCTCCATTTCGTGGGAACATCGTTGCTCACGATGAACCGCACCAGGAACCGCTGGAACTCAGCGATAAGGCTCATGGGCGCATTGGACAGGCTGAATATCTGCTCGTTCAAGTCTTCAAGGTGGGACTGCCAGAAATCCAGCTTCATGTATTCCTTGATGGAAACCTTGTCATCACCGCTCCAGTCCGCAATCGCCCCGATAAGGGCGTAGCAGGCCCGGCGCTGTTTGTCGGATAGTGGGCGCCCGTCCATCAGCTGGATCTTCACCTTGCTGATTTCACGCTTGCAGAGCAGCTCCCAGTCATCGCAGGGGGCCTTGATAGTCAAGACCCCGTTGTTGTAGTCTGCGATTGTCCCGTCGATGATGTAGACGCTATCTCTCATGCCGCCACCCAGTGTTCCTTGTAGAGATCCAGAAGGCCCATCCTAGTGATAGAGGGAATGAACTCCCCGATGATGCTGGACAGGGGCCTCGACTCTTGGGGGGTGTACCGCTCGATGTATAGGTCCTCACCGTCGCTGACCAGATACTGGAATTCTCTGGCCTCCGGGACGAGGTAGAAATATGCCGGGTGCTGGGCGCTGTCGAGGTAGTCCCCGGCAAGGTCGAGAGAACCGAAGCTCTTGGCCTTATACTTCACGTCGTAGATGACGCCGGCCTTCAGCGCGTCCAGAATGCCGTACACAAGGAACGTCATGCCGTCTACTTCAAGCTCTCTGGACGCTCTCACCTGGACGGGTGCGCCCCGGATGATTGCCGCCACCTTCTGAATGCCGCTCTCCCATTTCTTGTGGGTGGCGCGCTTGGCACCGGCAGCCGCAGCATAGACTTCATCCTCAAAGGCTCTGCCATCCAGCATGGCTTGGTTGACCTCGCCGGGCTCCCGCTTCAAGGCCTGGAGGAAAGAGGCTCGCGCCTCTTCCTCCTGGCTCTCATAGCAGTTGAACGTGTAAGCCCATGCGGATAACAGGCTCTGTGTGATAAGATACCGGGCCATCATGTCGCCTCCACGTTGATGAAGCACCCCGCCTCCTTGCTGTATTTGAGGCCCAGGGAAGCAGCTTTTTCCCGGAGCATAGCGGAGGCCTCTTTCTTGGATGTCAGCGCGTGGTCCAGCTTGGGGATCTCAGCCAGAGCGGCATCGGCAGACACAAGGTCGTGGACACCTTCGACCAACTCCGCGACCCGGACCATGGCCTTTTCATACTTTTCGCGGATGGGTGCAAAGGCCTCGTCCTCGGCGGCGATATTCGCTTTTGCCTGGGCAAAGAGTCTGGTCAAGAAGTCGTTGGAATCCTCTGTCCTCAGAGCGGGAACACGGATTTTTCCCGTGATGCCGTGGCATCCCTTGGCGAAATATTCCTGCTCAGGAGAGAAACAGACGAACCTATCCTCTCCGATCATCTGCATATATGCGCCGAAGTCACAGGGGGTCCACACGATATTCTTGGCCGCACCCTCGCACATGAGGCGCTGCTGGGTGCTGCCGTCCTTGTCGGTCTGTTCCACAGAGTGGAAGATGTAAATGAGGTATTTGTTCAGCGTATCCCGCACATAGTTGGTGAAACTCTCAAACTCGCTCTTGACATGACCAAAGCCCTTGAGCGAATTGAACTGGCCGCTTTTCGTGATGGCATCGGGCTTTGTCCTAAATGCCCAGTCCTTAAGGAAACTCACGAAAGAGCCGCCGGTGTCGATGATGATGGTCTCGAAGTCCTTGATATCCGGGGAACGGAGATCGTTCATAACCTCCTCATAGGTGTTGCAGAAAATGGCCGGCTTGCGGTGCTGGGCCTTGACGCGGCTCATGCCCCGGTCGAAGTCGATGATAAGAGGGTTCGGGGCGGACAGGGCCAGGGTGGTCTTGCCAACGCCCGGGGGGCCGTAGAGAATCATGGAAAACTTCTTATTATCGAAGCTCATTTTTTCGGGCTGTACGATCATGTGTCTGTCTCCTTTTCAGAATAGATTTCATGGGTGAAGGTGAAGCGCTCCTGGCAGTGCTTATGGTGGTTGCCGTTGGGTCCGCTCATTTTGGTGGCCTTGAATTCTTCCTCCGTATAGACCGAACAGCAGTTGAGGAACCCTTCGTACTTGTCCGGGTGAAAAGCCCGGAAGATGGCATTGGCGCTCTTTAGGTCCGGCGCTTCGATCTCGGTCCAGCCACCCTCAAAGGGGTGACCTTCCAAACCGTAGGTGTAGATGAATTTCGGCATAGCAGCTCCTTTCAGTCATCCACATAGGCGTCGGCGCTGGTGATGCAGTTGTCACAGCCGACGATCTCGTGGGTGAAGTCGTTGGTATAGAATGTGTCACAGACCTTCCCGCAGACGGGGCAAACGGGGTCGGGCGCCGGTATCTGCCATGGAGCGTAGCCGTTGCGCTCGACATACTGGATGATGGGATTGTCCGGGACCTCTCTCATGGCACCGGTTCCGTGTACGGGTCCGGGAACGGCATCCAGGCGGTTATCCTGTCTCCGTTGTAGGGGTAGATGTTCCACCGACCATTTGTCACCTTTGCCGGTGTGACATATTTATCCCCGTTCTTGCGTTCCACGGTCATCAGAACATTGCCGGTTTTCGGCGGGCGGTCCTCCATGCGTATCCATTGGCCTGTGCCGCCGGTGGCTGGTTTTTGCTCCCCGGAAATGCACTTTTTGGCAACATCATCGAACCATGACTGGACCGTGGCATATCCTTTGGCCTTTATTGCCCGTTGCAACGCCGCGTGTGAGCTTTCTTCCATCCGGCAGTAACAGCGCACGGGTTTGCGGCGGTTCTCCTTGTGGGCCGGTTTTTTTGCCTCTGGCACGGCATGAGCCCCGACATGGGCCCGCAGAGCTTCCATAGCGTCTTCGCGGAGATCCACGCCATAGTCATCACCGTGTTCGCACTTGCTCAAAAGGGGCTTATCGAACCGGGGGTAAAGCTCCCGGACCACAGCGACCATCTCCTTGGCGGGGAGATTGTTCTTCACGCGGAGCGTCCGCAGCTCGTTATCCATCGGTGGCCACCGCCGCGGGCAGCTTCATGGCTCCGTGGGTCACCTTTTCTATCAGCCCTGCCAGATACTTGATGTCACCGTCGTTCAGACCACCAAAGTCGAGCCCATCGCCAGTGTTAACCTCTTTCATGAGAACCAGGTCCCCAACGATTTGGGAGCCGTGGTGGACGGTGCCATAAAGAACGCAGCCGAAGGTGTTCGTGGGGAGTCCCTTCAAAAGCCCTTCTTCATTCACGATCATGCAGTACGGCCTCGGCAGGAACATGGGCCGGACGTGCTCTATGTAACCGCCGACGGCTTTGCCCAAGGACTTGTGGATGGGCTGGTCAAACTCCTGGACGGAGATCTCGTCGCGGGTGGTGATTACAATGCCTTTCATGTTGCCCTCCTTTCTCGGCGCATTGACATAAGCGCCGGGGTTTGCTAGAATAACAGTAGATTCTTTTGCCTTGGGTCGTTGTGTGCCAGCACAGCGGCCCTTTTCGTTTGGTGCCCCACATCTCCCGGACAGGGGCGTCTGCATCAGACCAAGGTGACCATCTCCTTTTTCTATCCGCTCAACGGTGCCGGCGCCCGCAGTAAGGTATGAGGAGGTTTATCATGTCAGCAGCCAAGTCAGAAGGGGGCCGTTGTCCTGATGTAATCGGCCGGGTATATCGAGGCCGGCACGGTTGAGCGGATAGGTGGGGTAGTTTTCTCTGACAAATTGTTTCCTCATTTCACGTCGGCCACATGGTACCGGCCATAGCCGCTTGTGCGCCCGCTGCCGATGCCCAAGCCGAAGCCTGCAAGGTTGATGATGTTCACAATCTCCTCCAGACTGTAAACGTGCTCCGTGTACTGAATCTGGAACTGTGCTGTCCAGCCCGCGAAGCGGTTTAGATGCACCAGCACAGGGGCGCCTCTTTTCGGGGACATAAGCCGGGTATCAACGCAGTGTTCGGTGAACTTAATGGGGATAAGCCCGCCGTGGGACAGCACATTCACTGCGTTATCAAATTTGGTAGCGTATTTATCGATTTCGTTTCTCGTCACGGCCTGTCCAAATGATTTGCCAAGTCCAAAGGCCGTGATGCAAGGGGCGTTGTTCTGGAGCATGGACACAAGCCGCTCCTCGGTGGATTCGATGTAACTGTCCTTCATCTGCAGACCATCTCGCCAGTGCATAGCGGTGATGATGTCTTCCCAGATATTCGGAACCTGCTTGACCTTTTTCCCCTCGCCGGTGCGTTCATCGGTCAAGGTGCGCTCGGCGCGGGCGTTCATCTTATTCAACACAAGATCAGTGTCTCCATCGATGGTCACAGTTGCGGTCTGGATTTTAATAGGCTCCAAAACCACGGTGTTCTTGTCCTTTTTCATGTTCTATTCCTCCTAAAAATATGTTTAACCGGGCATGACAGAGAGCTTGTTCTGTTCTATACTGTTTTGTCCTGACCTTTGGTGAAGCAAATTGAAATATTCTCGTCTATCACATAATTTGCGAGGGATTTCAAGCCCTCTGCCATACCCGGTCATTTATAGTGTCCTATATTGTTCTGTTAATCTGCTGTCCTGAATTATGCTTTTTTATAGTCTGCTCGGTGTGCAATCAGCACGGGGAAAGGCTTGTTGTGTACTGTTCTTTGTTATAACTTGCTGTTTCCTTCTGTTTTTTGCCTGCGTGTAACTCGTTATACTTGGGCTAACAAGCCCTTCCCGGTGCTGATTTATAGTGTTCTGTTCTGTCAAGTCATGTTCTCTTTGCTAGTGAAGTGTGGTGTGTGCAACAGGTGCTGCTGAAGGCTTATAATATGATGTGTTATTTTGTCTTTTTCTGTTTGTTCCTTTCTTGCACGATCCTGTTCTAATCAATGCTTTGAAGGTATAAACCTTCAGCAGCACCTGTTGCATATATTAGGCTCAGTCAATAAGAGCCAGTATTTCCTCCAACTCCGAAAGTGCATGATACTTGGCCTTGAAAGCGTGAAGCTCCGAAAGGGCCTGTTTCAACAGCTTTTCGTATTCGGTTTCATTTCGGACGATGAATTCCAGGCTTTTATATCCCTCGCTGTATTCGTTCTTATGGAAGAACCGGCGCTCAGGCTGGTCCTCTTGCCCGTCCTCGCGTTTGATGACTAGGATGCGGACAACCTGCCGCGCCTGCTCCAATCGGTACTTTTCGGCGGCTACTGTGTCATTCCACTCAAAGCACTTATGAAGCTCTGTGCTGCTGTCACGGGCCATATCAACGATCTGCGCGGGTGTGGCGGTATCTCCAATGCTCATGATCTCGTTTGCCACGAGCTGGGCATCCGCTCTGAATAGGCTTCCAAAGCCGGTTTTCCATGAAGCTATGTAGGACATCTGGGTTTCCTCCTATTTCTGCTGGTCATCCCTGTTCCGGGATGGAAATCTCAACTTCATCTGCCATCGAATCAAGTTTCTCCATCGTGATCCCAGCGGCTTCCAGCTGCAGCCCTTTTTTCTCGTACATCCGCAGCGTGTACATGTACTGTCTGCGGCGATACCGAATTCGCTCTTCCTTCTTCGCGAGCTTTACATGAGGCGAAGCCTGGAGCCGGGCAATCTCGGCCTCTACTGCTTCGTCACTCAATCGCAAGGGAGCTGCCACCTTTACCCTCCTTTCCAGCGGCGGCTAGTCTGGCCCGCCGCTCTTTCTTCCAGCGCTCACAGTCAGCCCGGATAGCCGGGTCTTTTAGGTCATGGACCGTCATGGCGTAAAGGATTGCCAGGAGGTCCTGCCTGGATGTTTCGGGGATTTCCCCATAATTGATGTTTGCCATGGTGTACCCCAAAAATTCAGAAATTCTGAACTATTGGCGCAAAAAAATATGCGCCCACATCATTATCGGGAATTCCAAGAAGCATTATTGCTTTCGACATATCATCGTGACTCCACGATGACTGATTGTTGAGCCTGTTGCTCAGAGTGTGGGTAGAGACACCAAGCGCATCAGCGAAGACGTGATATTTCCCGTACTTCTCAACGATGCGACCGCGCAGTTTGGAGTAATCATGCGGATACGCTACGCGCGGCTCTTTAGTGCAAGGCTTGCTCACGGGCTATGCCCTCCTTCCTAATTGTCTTGTGGTTCAATTTTTCTGAACTCTATGGACATATTAACATAACTCCATCCTGATTGCAATACATTTTTATTGAATTTTTGTTCAATATTCGATATAATGAGTGTGTTTACCAAGGAGGGTGTATGCCATGGCTGTAGTACCTGTATGTGAAAGATTGAAAGAAGCGATGGAGTTCCGCGGCGTCAGCCAGGTCGATATTGTGAGAATGGCCCGGCCACTTTGTGAAAAGCGTGGCCTCAAACTATATAAAAGTAAACTATCACAATATGTCAGTGGGGATTTCAAACCAGGTAGCGATATGAACGAGTTGTTAGCCGAAGTCCTTGAAGTGAACCCGGCGTGGCTTGCCGGCTTCGATGTACCTATGAAAAGAGAAACGCCCACCAGCGATGAGAGCGCCGGTGAGCGTATGGAGAGAATGAATGCTTTGTACCCCCGTCTCAGCCCGTTTGAGCAGAAGCGCATTCTTGCTCTGATTGAGAAGAAATTACCTCGTTGAGAATCTCCTCCTGATCCTCGTCGGAAAGGAGAGAGAACAGGGATAGAACATAGAGCAAACTTGCCATCCTCACACCATCCTTTCGTATTGGTAAATTAACCATACCACAGGAGAGGGTGGTTGACCGTGTGTTATGGAAGATTATTTCGAATGGGAGGAAAGATAGATGGCAGCCATTGCGAAGTTCATCTCCTATGATGGGGGGATAGCTTTTTCAGACACCACATTGAAAATCCAGTTGCAGGGGGAAGATGCAACATACATCCCCATAGATGAGGTCAGCGCCATAAAGGTGGTGTTGCCTCAGAACGACGCTGAAGGCTCTATCCGTGTTCAAACGGCGACCGGGGAGCGGTATCAACTGTTTTTTGATGCTGACCAATATAAAGAGGCTGTTCAATTCAAAAGGAAGTTTAATGCCACTGCAGGGATTAAAGATACTCCACGCCAGAGGCAAGCTACTGGGCAGCAGCGGCGTCCCAGGTCATTCTTAATCCCAGCCGTCATTCTAGGTGTGCTTATCATTAGTGTTATTCTCTTTTTTGTAATAAGGGGTGTGGGTGCCTCTCGTTCCGCCGCAAATCTTGATGCCTACAAAGAGGCGGTATCCATCTGCAGAGATGACATCAATGCTGCAAGCTTAGTCCTCGGTAATATGACAAACTATGAGAGCAACTACTTAAAAATTTCCGGCAATCCGAGTGATGCAATGGTCGATGCCGCTCTTCAATGGCTCACAGAGAACGCAAATGAGAACCGCGAAACTATTGATGCCGCCTATAACAGCATTCAACAACAGTATAAGGATATTGCACTGACAGAGATAAGCGGAAAAGAGGCTGAAGAAATAGGCACATCTGTTCAAGAAATGTATGATGCGTATATTTCTCTCCATGATCTTGCTCTAATGCCTACCGGCAGCAAGGACGATTTCGATAGGAATAGCAACACATATGTTCTCACAATAGCTTCTGCTAGTAGGGACCTTACTCTTTTCCTTGACGGGGGGTGAGCCTGGATGCCACGTAAAAAGAATCTCATAAGTGAGCTAGATAGCGTGAAGCGCGCCGTGGTCTATGCAAGGTATAGCTCCCATAACCAGCGCGAGGCGTCCATAGAGCAACAAATCAAGTGGTGTATGGAGTATGCCGAGCGAAAGGGCTACACCATCATTGAGATATACTCAGACAAGGCCATCTCCGGGAAGACGGACAACCGGCCACAGTTCCAGAAGATGATGCGGGATTCACGGAAAGGCCTGTTCGATTATGTAATTGCCTGGAAGTCAAACCGTATGGGCCGCAATATGCTGCAGGCCATGATGAACACCACGAAGCTGGCAGAGGAAGGTGTAAAGTGCCTCTACACGGAGGAGTCCTTTGACGACACCGCCGCCGGCCGCTTTGCCCTCCGCAACATGATGAACGTCAACCAGTTTTACAGTGAGAACTTGGCTGAAGATGTGCGACGCGGTATGATGGACAACGCCGAAAAGTGCATGGTAAACGGCAGGCTTGCTTTTGGATTCCGCAAGGGTAAGGACGGGAAGTACGAGGTCATCGAAGAAGAGGCTGCCATCGTCCGGGAGATATTTCAACGTATCCTGGAGGATTGGCAACAGGTTGACATCATAAATGACCTCAATGCCAGAGGTATAAAGACCCACAGTGGAGGGACATGGAAACCACAGTCGTTCAATACCCTTCTACAAAATGAGCAGTACATCGGGGTATATAAGTTTTCAAGCGTCAGAATAGAGGGCGGTATTCCAGCGATTTTAGACAAGAAAACCTTTGAGGAGGTGCGGCGGAAATTGGCGAACAAAAAACACCCGCGTGGCAGAAAACGTGATGTTGAAGAATACTTGTTGACCGGCAAATTGTTCTGCGGCCTTTGTAAGCATCCAATGGTTGGAATTTCCGGGACATCCCGCACGGGCACAAAGCACTATTACTATGCGTGCCAGGGAAAGCGGCAAGGCCTATGCGACAAGAAGAACGTGCAGAAAGAGGTCATAGAATCTGCCGTGATTCAGACGGTCTGCAACCTCATAATGGATGACGAAACCATAAACTGGATCGTTGCCGGGTATCAGTCGTTCGCTGAGAGCTTGCGCCAAGAATCGGCGCTTGCCTCAATGGAACAGGAGTTGGCAGAAGTCAACAAGAGCTTGGGTAACGTGATGAAGGCAATAGAGGAGGGTATCATAACATCTACCACAAAAGAGCGAATGGTGGAGCTGGAGGAGCAGCGACACGATCTTGAGCTTTCTATCCGCATTGAGAAAGACGCACTGGAAGAGTTGACAGACGATGATATCCGCTATACAATAGAAAGGTATAGAAACGCACATCTCAAAAACCGTGAGTATCATAAAGAGCTTATTCGCCTATTCATAAAAGCTGTCTATGTGTACGATGACAAATTGAAGATTGTGATTAAGCGCGGAACAACCGATTCTATCGAAGTTCCAATCTCCGTAATAGATTCCTTAGACGGCGACGAGACAAACTGTTTGTATAGAATCCCGTCAGCCGTACCATAACGGGTGTTCTTATAGGAGTTGAAAGCTCCTGTAAGAACACTCGCTTTTTTTGCCCAAAGCGAGGCACGGTGTTCTATCATCATGTGGTTTCAGCACTATGCCCTCGCTGACGGAGAGCAGCGTGACGTTGTGCTGATGCAGAAAACGGATGTACTCATGTGTCAGGACCATGTGCCTGGAAATGCGGGATAGATCGTGAACTATCACAATATCCACCTGGCCGGCGCGAACAGCGTTGTCCACTTCCTGCAAGCCTGAACGGGTGAGATTTGCGCCAGCGGCGCATTCTGAGGTCTGGCCCACAATCTGCCAGCCCTTTGTTTCTGCGTAGTGCGTCAACTGTTGTCTCTGCGCTTCCATAAAAACGGGGTCTGCCTGTGGCGGGGCGATCCGGCAGTATAGGTAAACTCTCATGCGCTGGCCTCCTTTGCTGTTAAGGCGTTTGGTGCATAGCTGACGGTAACGCCCTTCCTCGTGTTCACAGATACTTCGGGGCAGGGAAGCGACAGTTCAGCGGGAATGTCGATGACGCCGACACAGTTGTAATGGATCGTCAGCCTCTGTTCCCATACGCCATCCACCTTTTCCGCCTGATGGACCTCTATGTACTGGACAAGCTCGTTGAGCATCCGGGGCGTCAGCTTCTTTGCGCGGGTGTACTTTCTGACGGTAGCCAGAAACATATCGGCGGTGACAGATTGACTGCCTACCTTGTCGATCTCCGCTTTCAGAGCCTTGATCTTCACTGTCAGATCCGCCTGCTCGTTCTCGTAACGCTGGCTCATGCGGGCGAACCGCTCGTCGCTGATCTTACCGGCTGCGTTATCCTCGTAGATACGCTCAAACAAGCTGTCAAGCTCTCTGTCCCTGGCCCGCAGAGAATACAATTCCTTCTGCATAGCCTCACGCTTCGCCACGGAGTTCTGCTGAGAGCAGCCCATGACCGCCTGCGCGAACTGCGCTTCATACTTGCTGGCAAACTTCGTCAACCGCCTGATCTCGCCCAGCACCACCTGTTCCAGAAAATCGACACGGATGTAATGCGTAGACGGACAAGTACCACGATCCCCTCTATAATTGGAGCATGTGTAAAACTTGATGTCGTGATTTTTCTGGTTGAAGTGGTAGTGCAGATTGTGACCGCAGTCGGCGCAGACCAGCAGGCCGGAGAACATACACGACGTTCCGTCCCGTTTTTTACGCTTGCGTACCTTTCCGCGCTTCTCCTGGACTTTTTCCCAAATCGAACGCTCCACGATGGGGGTATGAACATCTTTGAAGATCACCCAATTCTCCGGGTCATTATCAATACGCTTTTTCAGCTTGTACGACTTGGAATAGGTCTTGAAATTCACGATGTCGCCGCAGTATTCCTGCAAGGACAGAATTTTGCTGACGGTGGACTTGCACCACTTCGTAGGGGACTGGTTTTCATTGGAGACGGGACGCCGGACGCCCTTGCTGATCCAGTAGGCCCTCGGTGTCAGAACGCCGTCCGCTTCCAGTCTCGCCGCGATCTGCTCAATGCCGTATCCCTCAATAGTCATGGCGAAGATACGCTTCACAACGGCGGCGGCTTCCTCGTCTACGACCCAGCGTTTTCCGTTGTCCGGGTCCTTCATGTATCCGTAAGGGGGAGGCCCCATCGGTTCGCCGGAGTTGCCCTTGATCTTGTTGCTGATGCGGCGCTTCTTGCTGATGTCGCGGGCGTACCACTCGTTGAACAGGTTTTTGATCGGGGCCAGCTCGTTGTCGCCATCGAATGTATCAATGCCATCGGAGACAGCCACGAGCCGTATGTCATGCTCCGGGAAAAATTCCTCCATCAGCCTGCCGACCTCAATGTAGTTCCGGCCCAGGCGGGACATATCCTTTACGAACACAGCGGCTGCGTGACCCTTTTCCAGCTCGGCCATCATGGCATTAAAGCCAGGGCGGTTCATGGTGACGCCGGACACGCCATCGTCCACGAATGTGACGAGGTTGGTATAGCCCATGTCCTTGGCTGCCTTGGTGAGCAGCTTCTTTTGATTCTGGATGCTATAACTTTCCCCTTCCAGGTTGTCGTCGCGGGAGAGCCTGGGGTACAAAAACGCAGTATTCTCGCGGGATTTCTTACTGGTTGACTGTTTCATATAATCCTCCTTTCCGGCAGTCAACACAGCGATATTACAGTATGAGAATACCACGTCTTGCTGCCGTTGTCACGGGTGCGATTGAAAAAGTCAAAGCTGAATCGTAACGTCAGCTTTCATCATCCGCATGAGAATACTGCCGAAGGATTCGCCTCCGTCACGAAAGACAGGGGTGACAACGAATCTTCTGCCATCCACCGTGTAGGTGGTTTTCTTGTTCAAAGGGTCATCGGCGGGCATATCCAGCTTGCGCTCCGCCCGGTCATGTGTTTTTTCCATAATGAAGCCTTCTTCCGCAGAAAGCCGGGTGTATCACCGTAGGATGACCTATGGATGATACACCGGCATTCCTCCTTTTGCGTGATTTCGCCGTATTTGCCACGCGCCCCGGCGATGGGGGATGCCGCAGGCCGCCTTTGGCTAGGCTGTCATAGCTCTGCGATACCGCTGCTTGTAAGGCTGGCGTATACCACAGGGCTTCCCCTCAAGTCCGTGGGAGAGCGTGAGCAAGTTTCATTATCCACCGCGCTGTCGTCGCGCCCGATCTGCCGGGTCGGGTCCAGGGTATGCGTTGGTCGCTCCGAGGCTTGTCCTGCCTCATCATGGCGTCGCACCCTGCGTCGCTATCACGCGGTTTTTGTGCCTGTGACACCGTGTATTCAGTTGTCAGGGTAGGGGAGGTATTTCCTTACCTCGCTGATATTATAGCGCGTTTCCCGCCGTGTGACTGGGCGTAGTACGCCCACTTTTCGTCAAAAACTGGGCCAGATACGTCCAGTTGACATATTATCCCGTACCAATATGAGCAGATTGATAACGAAATCGATCATCCCGCGAAGCTTCGTGTTGTGCGTCTGCCCGAAAATGAGATAGTCGGTGCTGATGTGATAACGTTCTGAAAATAGAGCGATGGTTTCCAAGGACGGGCTGCGAGTCCCGGCCTCTATCTTCCAATAATGTTCCACCGAGAAATTCAGGTCCGCCGCAACCTGTGTCGCGCTGAGGCCAAGCTCGATCCGGCGTTCACGCATCCGCTGACCGATTGCCTTACCGTCGATGCTCATGGACTGCTCCTTTCCGCCTTAGCTAGAAGGAACCCAATGAGCCTCCATCAACCTCCACACGACCAAATCCTAAACAATACTACAGTAACGAGGCGGACGCCTCCCCTCCCCAAAAGAAGGCATCACGGCAAAGCAGTATCCTCCTAGTGGCCCGCTGGTGATAGCGAGTGTAAGTATTTGTTTCTTTTGATATTTTTTGTAACTTTTTGCGTGTAAGAAAGCCCCGGTCCTAGCCGGGGAAATAATTATTATGGTACAAAGCTGTGAACGATTGTAAATAGCATATATGCGTGTAACTGTTCAGATACCCCCCAGGGAGAAGGGATCAGTGAGAGCCGGAAGGATGCAGCGCACCGACGTGCGGAAGGAGAGGGAGCGCCCGCGCGAATGCTTGCGATCTCACGGGAAGCGCGTGAGCGCGGATGCTCCATCGACGGGGCGCACTGGTACAATGCAGAAAAAGGTATCTGAATAGTTACATATGCGTTTACGGCATTACGATTATCAAATAAACACAATTTATAAACAAGGCCATACCCAGAGGACTGGGTATGACCATACTGGTTTTGCATATGAAAAAGTGCATTTCCGAATACAGAATGTCACCTATTCTTCGTGCGAGGATGCGGCTCGGCTTTCTTTCGTGCTGCCACAGGACGCTCCGGCTGATAACCGAGTCCTATGCAAACGGGCGGCCAAGGACCAACCTCTGCTTTAATGACGCTACGGACAATTCCAGACAAAATTCTTTCTTTTGCTTTCATAATGTGTGTTATCCTTCCCTTTCGCATATTTTTCCTATTAGTACTGTGAAAATCACAAAAAATAGGCCCAATAAACTATAGGTAATGAAAAGCATACCAAGCCACTTAGCAGTTAACGCCTGCGCTATAATGAGCAGAATGACCAACACATTTTTTCTGCGTATATTCCCTTCAATGTCGTGCTGGGAAAAATGGACTTGTACTGGATAGAAAGGTTTAATAAGAAACATACTGAGAATCAATAATGCGTCACAAGCATAGATGGCTTTCGGCGGTAATTTCACAACAAGCGGTCCTAAAACAAAAACAGAAGTGAGTACCGAAGCCGTACTTATGACTTGGCATAGCCATGCGCTGTTTGCGTGTATTCCTCCAATGCGCCGTCGAAAGGAAAGAGCGACTGTTATGTATATGAATGCTTCAGTTAATTTTCCTGTCGGAGCATATATCAGCACCTGGACAAGAAGAAAAACCATCAGTAATAAGCGCCGTTCAAAGGCATAGCAACATATTGCGCGTTCGTCGTTATCAATCCAGTTGCGGTTGGCGCTGTAAGCGGTGATTTGACACGCAAGCCTGTGCATAGGACGCCTCCAATGCTTTTTGCTTATAATAACATAACAGCAGACATTTGGGCTAATAATGGTGCAAAGTGCAGTTTGAGACGTGCAAAGTGCCGCTTTTTTACTCACAAACATACATATAATCCCAAATTATCCAAGAATTGGAATTTTAGAGTAGAAGCTGAACATTCTATCCTCGTCCCGGTAGTCCAGAATATACGTGCCGTTACACTGGCTCAGTAAGGTTGTGATATTTTTCAGACCGTACCCATGCAGAAGGAGATCGTCCTTTGTTGTCGTCACGAAATTATCGCGAATGCTGACCGGCTCTGCGGTTGTATTCTCTATGCACAGCCATGCTATTTGTTTTTCCATTTTCATGGTGAGCAGAATAAACCGGTCCTGTATATCGCTGATTCTCTCACAGGCTTCGATGGCGTTATCAATCAGATTGGTGAGAATCACGACCAAAGCGTCATCGGGGATAGGGAAATGGGATAAATTTTCTAATTTTAGCTGAAAATCAATGCCCTTATCCCGCGCAATGGAAACTTTCTGGCTTAAAATGATATCGACCACTGTGCGGTGCGTATTGATATAAAATACCACAGGAATCTTAGTTGCAAGAATTGTCCCCAAATATTTGGAAAATTCCTCACTTGGCGTACCTTTCTCTGCCATGCCCTGAAGCGTTGCCAGATGATTATAAAAGTCATGGGTCTGCTTGCGTTGCTGCTCATAGCTTTCCTGCAACGCTGCTATATGGTTTGATTCAAGTTTCAGGTTTTGACGCAATACATCGTTATCACGAATTACTTGCTGTGATTTGTTATATTGATCCAGAAAGTAAATGGATAGCAGCACTAGCATGAGCATGATAAACATACACACGGCGTATTCTTTTGAATAACTTAGATTTGTCCAGATAATTCGCGATATGATGACGGAAACAATGAGCGCAGAGAGGGGGAAAAACAATGTCACCGCCCATTCAGTCCAGCGAAAGGGTTTTTTCAGAAAGCCGCGCTTTTTTGCGGCATTTAGGATGATAATAACGCCAAACAGCTCCATCATTTTTGCATTGCAGATTATCACGCTGTATACGTAGGGATCTTGAAGCGCGAATTGGAGGATTCCTTTTGCGGAAATTGCTGGAATAGCAGGAACGATAATAGCCATGGAAAAACTATCCACAATGGTGAGATAAGAAAAAATAGCGGTGATAAAAAACAAGCTTTTGATTACAGAACTTCTGTAAGCTGTCAAAAGCCAAGTCAACAGGATTAGAGCGCAGACTAGGTATTTGATAGCAATATAGCCGTTTAGAAAATAATACCACAGCAAGAGCCAGATTGATTCTACCGTAACATACCCCAAGATAGAGAGAGTATATAATTTCCGAGAATAATATCGGCTAAAGAAACATGATGATAATAATATTGTCATCAACTCCTCGATGCCAATTGCAAACAAGGTGGTGAACCATTCTAATGCTTCGTTCATATATGATGTCCTTTCCATCTCACAAAATCCGCACAAATCTGCTTGTACTGCTTTCTGGAAGTAGAGAGCGTTTCTCCGTTTTTGAGCGTAGCTATATAATTGCATATATCCGTAATATGCATACTATTTACCAAATAGCTTCGCTGAATACGCAAAAACCCATTATTTGACATGGCGTCCTCATATTCCGAGAGATAACCTAGACAGTTAATTCTGCTATCTGGATAGATATGCACTATCGTGTTTGCGTGCCTAGTTGCCTCAAAATACATGATATCTCTCAGCCGCACTGTAATTGGGCTTGAAGATGTCCGCAGCAAGAATGCGTCCTGGGAGGCAAATAATTTCTTCTGCACGGCATCTAGGCACGACGGCAAATACCGTGATAGATTGTCTTTTAATAAATAACGCAATGCCTCTGTTTCGTACCCATCTAGGGCATATTCTGAAAAAGCTGTCACGAACACGATGATTATGTCTGGATACTTGGTTCGCAAATTCCGCGCAACTTGAAGGCCGTTCAAACCGGGCATATCAATATCCAGAAAAATGGCATGGATGTCGCTGAGATTGGCGTTAAGTAGATCCTGTCCCGACCGAAATTCGCGGCAGTCGAAAACCCAGTCGCGCAGCGTGAACAACGTTTCGAGCATGTCCCTGAAAATCTGTAGAAATTCGCAGTTGTCATCACATATAACGATTTTCATAATCCTCAGCAGCCTTCTTTTTGTGCTTTTTGGCAAAATATATCATCTCCCCACCACACTGTCAAGAGGTTTTATTTCTGCCATTTTGAATTACAATGACAAGATTATTTATGATAACTAATTCTATGGCATTACTTATTAAATCATAGAATCTGTATAAAAGCAACCATAACACTTAAAATGGTGTTATAGTGCAAGGGGCGCGGAGATGGATGAAGTTGTAGTCGAGATGGGGAAGCGCATAGCGCACATACGAAAAGAGCGGAATCTGACCCAGGATCAACTGGCTGAGCTGGTGGGCTTGACCACACAGACAGTATCCAGCGCGGAGCGCGGAACAAAGGCGCTTAGACCCGAAAACATCGTCAAATTGTGCCAAGCGTTGCGGGTGACGCCCAATGATTTGCTTCTTGGAACCTCCCGTGAGGCATTGGAAGGAGCATCATCCTCCGGATTATCAAAGCTCTCCCCTCAAAAGCGCCGTCGCCTGGACGAACTAGTCCGTCTGTTGATAGAAGCGCTGCTTCTGGACGATTAGTCGGATATACAATTTAATTTATAAGTTCCCGTGTGGCAGCGGATATCCGTTTGCCACGCGGGAATTACTTTACAGCAGAGAAAACTACACTTTGCACCCAATTTCCCACATTTTGCACCGTTTCGCACACAAACGCAAGTTTGCGATGTATAATAGGGCAACACTAGAGGGAACCCCACGCCGGCCGGTCGGTTGTATGGGTATACTCACCCCGACCTAGAGATGGATGTGCGCTGAACTGTTGCCGTGGCAAAACTGATTCCGCGCCAATTCCCTTAATCTATATGTATCCTTCCCGAATCGTCGATCTGGCCAGAGGCGGAGAGGGGGAGAGACATTTAGGAAAAAATATTAATAGTAAGGAGAACCAATATGAATAAACTTATGAAGCGCGTGATTCCTCTGATTCTCGTAGTGGTCATGTGTGCCAGCATGGCTGCCCCTGCGTTTGCCAGCGAAATGTCTGGTTTTCCAGAACAGAAAACTACAGATTATACTGCTCGATACACGCGAGCCATACAAGTGATGTTAATAAACTTTAACTCGTCAACACGTTCCAGCATCATCAACAACGGCGGTGTGGATGCGATATACGGTAATGGGACAGCAGCTGGTGTTGCGGCATTCCAGATGGCAAAAAAACTCACTCAGGATGGTATTTGTGGGCCTAATACATGGAGTGCCTTCCGGAAGTCCTTGATCTATCAAAGTAAAGAAGGAGGGTATTATATGTATAAGGGTGATTATCCGTATTATGCCAACAAGTACAATATGAAGCAATATGATTACGCGAACGGATCATGGTATTGCTACTATGCTGGTACTTGGCATTATGTGGGCTAATAGATGAAAAAAATAGTTACAGTGATCGTTCTGTCTGCATGCCTCTTTTTCCAGGCATGCAGACAGAATCCAGAATCTGCTGCCGTAAATAGTAAAAATAACGGACTTTTCGAAAGTAAAATTGAAAACTCTCCGCGGGAGAACATTGGGAACGAGGAAATTAATAGGTCGGATGTCGAGAATGATGGTGTGGTCGAAAAAATTGTGGAACAGTTCTCGAGTAACGATAAAAAACTACTCTTCACCATTGATTTGCATATAGACAGCGTTAAGTATTTGTCACCGGTTATTCGTGTGGCACCTCACCAGATAAGCTCTGATGAAGCAAAGAAATGGGCGAATGTATTATTTGATGGAAACACAGCATATGAAGCGACAAGCATTTTAACAAAAGAAGAAATTGAAAGACAAATACTTTTTTACAAAGAACTAATGAATGATGAAGAGTGGCTCGCACAGTTTCAAGATAAACAAGCTACACGTGATTATTACAGTTCGATGGTGGAAAACTACGAAGCTCAATATGATTCGGCGCCAGAATTCAATGAGTTGAGGGAAAGTGATTGGCTCTTCCAAGATCTCAATTATTATGAACCTAATTACCTGTCGAATGACGGCAGAGCGCAAGCGCTTTCTGGTACCCAGGCAATTGAGGTTATGGCGAAAGGAGTCAATGGGCACTCACCGGTGATGAAGGTGTTGAATCGTGATGCGGATGACTATAAAATGAATAGAATGGAGTTTTATTATCTAGATGAAGAGGAACTTTTTTACGACCTTCCGTATTGCGAATTATCGGCTGATCAAGCGGTGGATATAGCTGATAAACTGCGGGAGGAGTTGGCTCTCTCAGACTGGGTGTTATTGGAAGTGTTGGACGAATCTGATGGTTCATCAAGCAAATTCACAGTCTACTACACGCCTGTTGTGATGGGAAACACAGTTCTACATGACTATATTGTGATTGATCCTGAACTTCAATATGCAGCCAATTATGACTATAGCCAGCTGGAAATAACTGTGTATAATGGGACTGTTGTATCTGTTTGGCTTACTTCGCCGTTGGATGTTGTTGAAGTTATCAGTGAGGTTGTAGAAACGATTTCGCTTGAAGAAGCATATCAAACATTTGTGCATCAAATGAAGTCAGCCTACGATATAAACTCTTTCATTGAGGGTGTAAATGAAGATCCAGAATTTCAAGATGTGCAGTTTGAGATAGATGTGTCGAACATTCAGAAAGGGCTTTTCCGTGTAAAGGAAAAGAATAACGAGGGTTACTATTTATTGGTTCCATCGTATATATTCATTGGCGAAGTATCAATTAACGGATCCTCTTGGGGGTCGACAGACCTATGCCTTATCAACGCAGTCGATGGCACCCTTATTGATGCAGCGCTTGGTTACTGAAGAACTATATCCCTGTTACTCCGTGGCAGGGATATATTGTGCTTTTCAGGAGAGATTATGAGAATCGCCATCACATCCGGTATACGGCAGTCAATCATGACAAGGCGTTTTATCCTAGGCATCCTTTTTATGGCGGCGGTCATCTTTCTCTCCTCCATAGACGCAATGACGGAGGCGTTTCGCTCCGAGGAGCCGCTGGCATACGGATGGCATGGTGACTTCATCCTCAAGGCCCTGGACGCGGACGCCATCACCATCTGCCTGCCCATCGTCTGCGCCCTGCCCTATGCCGCCAGCTTCGTGGACGATGTAAAAACGAACTATCTGAAACTTTATATCTCCCGCACCAGCAACAGGGGCTACATCCTGGGCAAAGCGGCGGGGTGCCTTGTGTCCGGCGGCGCGGTCATCGTGCTGGGCCTGTGGCTGGCCTACGGCGTTTCGGCGGTTCTGTTCACGCCCCTGGAGGGACCGCTGGAGCCGGACGCCGAGGCCCCGGAATATGCCATGACGCTTCTTCGCAACTGCGGCCTCATTTTTCTGTCCGGGGGCTTTTGGTCCCTGTTCGGCATGACCATGAGCGCCCTCATGGAGAGCATGTATATCGCCTACGCCGCGCCGTTCATCTTCTACTATGTGCTTATCATCCTCTGTGAGCGGTATTTTACGTCCCTCTATGTGGTCTATCCAAAGGCGTGGCTGTCCCCAGGCGAGGAATGGAGCATGGGCCGGTGGGGTCCCGCGCTGGTGATCGGAGAGCTTATCGCCGTGACAGCCCTGGGCTTCGGGGCCGCTGTGAGAAAGAGGGTGCGGAGCCTATGAGAGCGATCCGGCAGATCATGTCCGTGGTGGCCTACAACTTCCGCCAATGGCGGCGCAACCCCCGCATCCTTGTCACCTTTGCCCTGGCGTTCATATTGAGCTTTCTGCTCTCCGACAAGGCGGTGAACTTCGCCACGGCCCACAAAACCACCATGCAGCTGGCCGAGCCGTTCATATGGACCTTTGGGGACAGCAGCTCCATACTGCTCATTTCGCTTCTGCTGATCCTGCTCTTTACGGATATGCCCTTTCTCTCCTCCGGGACGCCCTTTTTCCTCATGCGGATCGACCGCACCAAGTGGATCACGGGGCAGCTCGTCTACACGGTGCTGGCCACGGCCATCTTCCTTGTGTTCGTGCTGGGGTCCACCATCGCAGTCAGCGTCCGGCAGTCCTACATAGGCGACGTGTGGAGCGAGACGGCGGCCATCCTGGGCTACTCCGGCGCGGGTGAGGAGATCGCTCTGCCCGCCCTCGTCAAGACCCTGGAAATGAGCTTTCCCTACCACTGCATGGGCACCATCTTCGGCCTCATGCTCTGCTACTCCGTGGTGATGGTGTTCATCATGCTGGTGTTCAACCTGACCCGTGGCGGCGCGGCGGGCATCGTCAGCGGTTTCGCGTTCAGTGTGTTCGGGCTGCTCTTAAAGCCTGACACCATCCAGACCGTGTTCCAACTCCCGGATGAGCTGTTCTACAAGGCGAACGTGGCTGTGGGGTGGCTGTCCCCGCTCAATCAGGCAACGTATCACATGCACAACTTCGGCTACGATCTACTACCCCGGCTGTGGCAGTCCTTCGCCATCTTCGGCGCTCTGATGCTGTTGGGATATATTCTGGCGCTGGCCGCCATTCGCAAGTATAACTTTGTGTTCACGGGAACGGAGGGATAGAGTTGTCCAACAGCGCCATCAGCGTGCAGAACGTGTCCAAGACCTTCGGGGACACCACGGTGCTGCGGGATGTCAGCCGGGAATTTGAGGAGGGCCGGGTCCACGGTATTGTGGGCAACAACGGCAGCGGCAAGACCGTACTGATGAAGTGCATCTGCGGCTTTCTCCCGCCGTCCAAAGGAAAGATACTTGTCCGGGGCAAGCAGGTTGGCCGGGACATGGACTTTCCCGACGATACCGGCATCATCATCGAAACACCGGGATTTCTGCCGAGCCTCACGGGCATGAAGAACTTAGAGCTGCTGGCCTCCCTGCGGCGGCGGGTGGACCGGGAGGGAATCCGCGAAACGATCCGGCGGGTGGGCCTGGACCCGGACAGCAAAAAGCCGGTGGGCAAATACTCCCTTGGGATGCGCCAGCGGCTGGGCATCGCCCAGGCCATCATGGAGAACCCCTCCATCCTCATTTTAGACGAGCCCTTCAACGGCCTGGACAAAAACGGTGTGGCAGACATGCGGGAGGTCATCAAAGACCTGCGGGAGCAAGGCAAGACCATCATCCTGGCCAGCCATAACCAAATAGACATCGACGAGCTGTGCGACACCGTATGCGAGATGGACGCCGGCGTGATGACGATGGTGAAGTGATGGAGCCGATATTGACACTACAAGGCATTTCCGCCTACGGCCCGGACGGACGGGCGCTGGTGCCTCCGACAGAATTGACGGTCCAGCCGGGAGAGCGTGTCCGCATCATCATGGAGCCAACCCGCTTTGAGGCGCTGGCGCGGATCGTCGGCGGGCTGACAGAGCCGGACAACGGCGAGGTCATTCTGAACGGCACTGTGGGCTATATGTCCCCGGACGCGGGCTTTTGGGAGGACATGACCGTTCTGGACAACACGGCCCTGCCGCTGACATCGGCGGGTGTTTCCCGATATGAACGGCGAGACGCCGCCTTTGACGTGCTGGACAGTCTGGGGATAGGCTACGCCGCCCATATATACCCACAGAGCCTTGGACTGTGTGAGCGGCGGCTGGCTGCTCTGGCGCGGGCGCTGGTGAAAGCCCCGACGATTCTCCTGCTTGCCGACCCCGCATCTATGCTGGATGAAAGGGAAACAGGGCGCTTGGTGAGCGCGGTCATGGCCCGCTGGGAGGCGGATAAGTTTGCGGTGCTGTACTGCGGCAGCGAGATCATCCCCGCAGATCAGACCATTGTGCTTTAGGAGATGGAAAGGATCATGAAAAGACCCATCTGTATGCTTTTGGCTTTGCTCATTTTGACCGTCTGCGCGCCGTTTCCGGCCTATGCCGAGGGCGAGGCTGGACCGCCTGTTGAGGCTATACCCGCGCCAGAGGTCACAGATATACCGCAGCCGGTAGAAGTGACAGCGCTAAATGATACGCCAACGCCAGTTTCGACAGACGAAACTTCCCCTGCGACAGAATCCGATGATACGCCAGCATCGCCGGAAGTAGCCGACCCGATGCAGCCGATTGATTCTACCACTCCGACCACAACAGAACCAACACAGGACGCTACCGCTACCGCTCCGGCGACGACGGAACCGACGCAGACCATTGAACCTACCACGCCTGTCAATCAGGCCATCCAGTTCCAGATCGACGACGCCAACATCTATGAGGGCATGGACCGGGCCTATAAGGACGGCTATGTGCCCACGGTCAAAGACGGTATTGTTACGCTGGTACTGCCTCTTATAACAAATGGAGCTATATGGGGCGACAGGATCACTGTCACGCCGAACCTGGGAGATACGAATGTCTCTCCAATTCAATATAAAAACTATCAAAAGACGTTCTCTCTGGCCAACAACCCAGTGAACGTCACGGGCGCGGAGGGCGAGGTCATCCAGACTGTCCCCTCTTACCTTGTGCGCTTTGACTTCCCTCTGCGCACAGAGCGCAAAAACGGCACATACCCCATCGTTCTGGATATTCAAGCCACAGATGAAAACGGAGATCAGATCACCCAGAGTTACAACTGCTTCGTCACCATTACTGACGCCCAGCCGGAGGCGACCGATAATCCTACACCCGTATACAGTGGTGGCGGCGGGTATGTAGCACCCACCGAAGCGCCCGTGTCCAATCCCCGTATTTTGGTGAGCAAGTACACCGTCAGCAAGACCCCCGTGATGGCTGGGGAGGACTTCACCGTGACCGTCACGCTGAAAAACACCAGCCCGGAGGGCGATGTGCAGAATATGCTCGTCACCGTGTCCAGCGAAATCGCGAATCTTGTGCTGAAAAACGACACCAGCACTATCTTCCTGGGAGATCTGGAGGCCGGAGGGACCACAGAACTGGAACTGAAGTACGGCACGGACCGGGAGACCCCGGCCCAGCGGTATAATATCGCCCTGGCCATAGAATTTGACGACGAGGACGCCATGAGCATGGCATCCTCTGGCTCCGTCACCGTGGAAGTTGCACAGCCGGTAAATGTCGAATTGGCCCCTTTCACTATGCCCAGCGAGATCAACGCCGGGGAGACGGTGCAGCTTTCCTTCCAGGTGATGAACCTGGGCCGCACAGGGATATACAATGCCCGTGTGGAGCTGGACGTTCCCGGTCTCTCCCCCTCCGGCAACGCCTTTATCGGCAACATGGAGGCAGGTACGTCAGCCACCGAGACGCTGAATGTGTTTGCCGGGATGAAGGACGGCGACGAGCGGTATGGATATACCTCCGGCACGGTGCGGCTCATCTATGAGGACGCCAGCGGCCAAGAGTACACGGACGAGGCGGCTGCCGCCACCAACATCAAGGAGCTTGTGATCGCCACCAAAAACCCTGTTCAGGAACAGGAAAAAGCAGAGAAAGAACAGGCGCAGAAAACACAGTGGTGGGTATTTGTAGCGGCTGGCGGAGTGGCAATCGTTCTGCTGTCGCTGATACTGGCTCTGCGGAAACGGGCAGCGTTCTCTCCTCGGCATATCAAGAAATGAGGCTCACGGACTATCTGGCCCTGGCAGGGCACAGCCTGCACCGGGGCTTTGACGCGGTGGGCGTCCTGCTCACCGCCGCAGCGGTCACGGCGCTGTGCTTCTCCGGCGCGATTCTGACGGCCATACACAGCGAAAAGGCTGAACCGTGCGAATTGTCCGTCACCGCGCCCAGCTACTTTTCCATCACGGAACAGTCTGTGCTGGATTTCCTGGCCATAGAAGATGTGGTGGATGCGACCGGCACTGTGGAGGTCCAAGCTACCGTGACAAGCGGGAAATACACCGCCAGCCTTGCCCTTGTGGGGATAGATGGGGATTATCTGCATGATCTTGCCTATATCGCGGGAGAGCCGTTCCCAGCCAGCGGTGCTATGCCTTGGATCACGTTGAGCAAGACGGCGGCGCAGGCGTTCATAGACCCTGCCTACAAGACGAAGCATACTGCAAGCTATATGCCCGACATCGACTGGCTGGGAGCGAACTTTTTGCTGAAACTCGGCGATAATACGATTCTGGCAAAGGTGAGCGGTCTTTTCGAGGGTGATGATCCCGCCGCCTATATTGGGCAGGATGTGGCCCGAACCCTTTTGCAAAGCCAGGGCCTCCCGTCCGGCTATACCGGGGCGCAGGTGCGCGTGACCAACATCGGCGCGGCAGAGGCCGTTTCCAAGGCTATTTCTGACTTGGGCTTTGAAGTATCGAACCGTGACAGCGCCCGGCAGGAGAAGTGGGACGCCGAAACGCGTGAGGCCGCATATCTGGCAGTCTTCGCGGCGGCAGGCTTTCTCTGCGCGGCGATGGTGCGTATGGCAGGGACTGCACGTCACCGGGAAGAAAAGCGCCGCCAAACAGACGCCCTCCGCTGGGCGGGCATGAGCAGGGCCGCCATCCAGGGCATTGACATCCTCCGGGATGTGTATCTGGTCCTGCTGGGCGCTACCCTTGGTCTAGGGGCACATTACTTGATCGCATCCCTCGTAGCCTTGGGGGACCCGTCATCCATCTTTGCACTGACAATCCCGGCATAGTGGCTGCTGCTTCTGATAAGTTCTTCCGGTTTGTTATGCAAGGATAACAGAGATAAAGAGAGTCCCGAAATAAACCTCTGCTTTTGCGGCAACGATAGCGATTGCACCTGTCTCATTCCTCTGCGCGTGAGAACATTGAGAACTATATAACCTTGCAGAGTCCCTTGTCCATCGACTGTTGACGGCCACGCGCATCTTGTGCTACCTTAGTTATAGATGTTGGCCCTGTCGCTCCTGGCGGCCAGTCCATCGTGGCTTTTTGTTTATGACCATGATCGCGGATGCCGGTGAAGGAATGAGAGGGCAAAAATGAATAATGGCGAGTTGATCGGGAAGGTACATTCAGCCATGTATCATCAGTGCCGGGACCACGGCTATGCTGCACCGGTGGATGTGCTGATGGATATAGGTGTATTGCCAAAAAGAAATATGAGGATTGGCGTTTTGGGCGTGTGTCGTATCTGGAAAGCGTTTGCACGGTCAACCTCCATAAGCTGTCATTCATCATGCACCAGATGCGCGTATACGCGCAAAAGACCGGGTTAAAACCTTCCTTTACCTGCTACAAGCAATGGGGCGTGAAGAATAAGTCCGAGCAAGGACGCAGGCCAGTGATTCCTCTCCGATTCAGCAAGAGCGGAAACCCGGAAATTGAGCGTTGGTACGCCACACACTTTTTGGATTTGAAACGAATTGCTGAACTTAAAGCCGAAAAGTCAGAGTTGCGCGGGCCACAGCCCTCTTGACCCAAGAAATGGCGCTATAAAGCGCTTTTCCGGCCCAAGCCCTGGAAACCGGCCACAACCCTGGCAAGCAGGGCATGTGGCGCGCCACATGCGAAAAATGGGTCATTCCGGCCTCACGCCGGAATGACCCATTTGCTTGTTAGGGCAGCATCCCTAAAACCCTTGGATCAGCTCCAAAAATGGAGCTGGCTGCGCGTTTCTGACGAAACGCTTTATATGGAAAATGTATGTTGCTTTTCCACGGGACAATGATTATAATGCTACACATGCCCGAATGTACTAAACAACGAGGAGGTTCATCTCATGCCCAGGAAAAAAGGCAGCAAGAATAGAAAGTCTGTTGTTCTGTCAGTCGCTGAGATCACAAAACAGATCACGGAGCAGGAAGCCGTGATCGCAACTATTAAAAATGAGTTGGACGGCGTGACCGCCAGCATCAAGGAGCAGCAGCTTCTGGTACGGAACAAGAAGAAGGAGCTTCGCAAGGCGGAGAATGCCCTGGCTGTGTTGAACGCCAAGAAAGCGGAGTGCGAGGCGATAGAAGCGGCCGCCGCACAGAAAGCCGAGATCGAAAATGTCGTCACGCAGCTCATCAGCAGCGGAAAGACGGCGGAAGAGATTCTGGCCCAGCTCAAATGAGCGTATTACGGAGAACCTAAAATGAATAAGGCAGAGCTTATCGAAACGGCGGCGGACAAGACCGGCCTGACCCGGAAGGATGTCGGAACGGTTGTTGACGCAGTGCTGGAAGTAATCACCGAATCGCTGGAAAAAGGAGAGAAAGTCCAGCTGGTCGGCTTTGGCAATTTTGATGTGAAGGATCGTGCGCAGCATATCGGTCGGAACCCGCAGACCAAGCAGGAGATCGTCATCCCTGCTACCAGGGTCGTCCAGTTCAAACCGGGCAAGGCATTGAAAGACGCCGCAGCGAAATAACAGCACAACAAGCTGGAGCTGTGCAGGGAATATGGGAGCAAGCAACAAGGTCTGTCCGGCCTGCGGCCGGAAAATGAAGCAGCAGTTTATCGGCTTGCAGCATTGTCGATGCGGCATGAGTTGGAAGAAAGACATCGGCTTCTTTGCGCGCACCGACGGAATGGTGTTTGCTTTGGAACGTCGTACAACAGGAAAAAGAGTGAAGCAGGTTCCAGTCATACGATACAAAAAGCAATAAAAAAAGACCGGGAGCAAGCCGCCACTTGAGGCGTTCCTGCTCCCGGTCGTCATACACGATCAGCGAACATCGTGCGAGGGTGTCTTTCTCTGTTTCTTCCTGGTCGGCGTCTTGTCGTCATAGCCCATGATCCGGGCGACGTTGGCCCGCGCCATCTGTAAATTCTGCATCTCATCCCGTGCGGCGCGATACTCAGAGTAGGCCCGTTTTTTCTCTGCCAGCAGCTTGGCATATTCGGCCTGTAGGCTCTTGACGGTGGGGAGCTTTTTCAGCCCAAGTTCATCAAAGGCTTTCTTGGCCGCCTTGTGCAAAAGGATCTCACGCTCATGCTCGGCCAGAAACTTTTTGGAGTACCCGGCTTTGCGATAGGCGGCGTAGACCTCGCGTGTCTTGGAGTAGTTAATAATCTGCGTTTTCAGCTCGGCGATCTCCGACATACGGGCCTCCGCCGCTTTGATCTTCCCAGAAAGGTCATGGAAGCGGGCGGTGGCAGCGTCCGTCTTTTCACAGAGCGCCCCATAGTCCAACAGCTTGTTCTCCGTTAGATAGTTGAGGGTGTTCGCCATCTGCTTCAGGTTGAAAGAGGCGGCCCACCGCGCATAACCGGCCCCCTTGCCCTCGGCAAGTTTGGCCTGGATGTCCACCAGCAGATTTACTTTCGGCGGATCTGCCTGTGCAGCAGTTTTCTCACGGGGCGTATGCTTTTTCTTCCCAGCAAGCACAGCCATCAGATCGTCCTCAGTGTAGCCGGGACCCAGGCTGCTCAATCGGGCGGCCTTGGCCCAGCCAGGCGCTTTCAGATTGACAGACTTGCCCCGCCGTGAAACCTGGATGCCGCCTTTGCGAAGCAGATCGAACAGTGCATCCAGGTCGGCGGGGTCCTTTTCCAGCGCCCGGTCAATGGCTGCGCGAAGATCGTCACGGTGGCAGGGCTTCTTGGAATTCCCCAGCCACTTGTTATAGGCCATGCCCCTACCCTGTGGGTTTTCTATGACGGAGTAACCGTTCTCAATGCAAATGGTGTCGCTCAGACGGCGGACAGCTCTCCCGGAACCATGGAAATCACGAAACTTCCGTGTGCAGTCCAGAGTGGTGGAGTTCCAGATGATGTGGTTGTGGATATGTCTGCGGTCGATATGGGTGCAGACGATAAAAGCATGGTCTCCTCTGGTGAAGCGGCGGGCAAATTCCACGCCCAAGCGATTGGCTTCCTCCGGGGTGATCTCACCGGGACGAAAGGCTTGCCGGACCTGATAGGCGATCACATCATTGTCACCGTCATGCGTCAGGCCGGTCCGCTCTTCATACTTCCGTTTGGAAAACGCAAACTCGCCGTCAATGATCTCTCTGTTGCAACGGTAGGTAGAGATCAAGCTACCGTTATCAGTCTTTCCGGGATCCTCCGCGTAGTCGAAGATCTTGCGGAGCGCCGCTCTCAGCGTCCGGCCCGCGCCCGTGTGCAGGGGCATTATCCGTGTTGCCGCCACGTTATCGAAGAACAGCCAGAGAGTGGAGCAGCTGGCGCGTGCCGTCCCACAGCCGGTCAAAGTCCCGGCGAAGCTCCTCCAGATCGGCGTCATAGATATGACCCGTCTCGTGGACGCGGCGGGTAAGCTGGTTGAGGTTGTTGCTGGAGCGCCGGAGCAGAGACACCAGCGTCTGCAGCTCCGGCAGATCCATTTTGACGATATATCCGTCCAGTGCCATTTTGCGCAGATAAGCTTCCAAATTGCCTGTGCCGAGCGCGTCCATCTTGTCTTTTATGGCCTGCTGCTCCTGTTCATTGACGCGGAAGCGGAGCATAATATTCCGTTTTCGGTTCGCCATGTCAGCGATCTATGCCCTTGTTCTTGGCGGCGGGCTTGGGTGTGGAGGGCACCGGCTGGGCCTCGTGGAGCTTGGTACGGACGGAGGTCCTGGGCTTGCGGAGCGGCAGGCCGCGATCCGCATCCTTGGGCACAAAGAGGAATACGCCCGGACGGTCCTTCATGTCGCCAAGAAAACAGCCCTTGATCTGGAACAGTTTTCTCAGTTCTATTTGGTCGTTGGACGAGGCCCGCGCCATGAAATCATCCGAGAGCTTCGCCATGAAGTGCGATCCGTTGGGGCTGTTCGGTTCCTTACGCCTTTGCAGTTCGTTGAGCAGCCGCTCCGCTTCCCGCCTGATGTCCTCGCCGGTGATTGGCAAGGTGAGCAGATGCTGGTGCCGAGCCTCATCAATGAATATGTTGATAAGACCGGGGTGACTTCTCAGAACAAGCTCACACTGTCTATCGTTCCCATAGCTGTCCGGGTTTTCGCACACATCTATGGTCTGCGCCCATTTTTTGTTGGAGCTGGAATACCGGCCATCCCAATCCTGCTGTCGCACGGTGTTGGCAAGGACATAGAGGGTGCGATCAAAACCAAAGAGGGAGATGACCTCCCTGGCTCCTTCGGCGTCCAGAGAGAAGCCATCGTAATGCCGGGGAATGGCATCGTCAATGGCGTCCCGGCAGGCCATGTTCGCTTTGAGGGACGCGCGGTATGCTTCCAGCTCTCCGTGTTCATGGGCGTAGGTGCCGGAATGATTATACACAGGGAGGGCCTTTTGCGCGGCCAGCACATCATCGGCCCGGCCCTGGATACTCTCCCACAACGTGTCCAGATAGCCACAGTCCATATTCTGATAATAGCCGTACACATCTTCCAGCGGCGTAGGCGAACCCAACAGCACCTGTGCATGGGCGTAGTCAAGCTCGTGAAACTCCATGGAAAGCAGGATGTCCAGTTTCATGGAGTATTCATAAGTGTGCTGAAGGATCTCCTCGGCTGGCTGCGTGAGCAGCCAGCCTTTATACTTCTCCATCTCCTTACTCATTTTGTCGTAGAGAGCGTCATTCAACTCTTTGCTGGTCATCATCGTTCCTCCTGTTGCTTATGATGGGATATGCGTGAGACGGTGGACAGCGCGGGCTTCGCGTCCCGGAGCTTGGCAAGAACAGACGGACGCTCACTCTTGGCGACGGCGGGCGGGCGCTCGCTCTTGGCGGCGGCCTGTTCGGGGAAGGTCTGCGCGGGATCGGGGCTTTCTATGTTCAGCTCGGCGTTCAGTTGGGCAAGGCGGGAACTCTTTTCAAGGTACTCTGCCTCCTGGGGAAAGGGCTTACCCAGCTCAGCTTGGGCCGCCGCCTGCTGCTGATACAGGTTGTCGAGCTGGGCCTTTACCGCATTGAGCCGATCCGGGGCATTGGCCAGGGCGTTTTCAATACGGGTCAGATTGCCCCTGGCGTCATCGCCCAGCTCCGTTTTATAGCTCATCTCGCCTTTCAGGGTGATATGGTGCTGGAAACGCTCAAAGGAAATGAACATCGTCATGCCGCGGTAGCTGCCTATCTCCACCGGGTGCCCGTCCATGATCTCCTTGCAGGCTTCCAGAATGGCGGCACCGGCGTTGTCCTTGTCGGTGAGCGTATCGCCCCGGACCACCATCCCGGCAAACTTGCCCTCCGGGGGCTTGCTGGCGGCGAGGGTGGCAATGTCCTTCTCAAACCCGGCGATATATCCTTTGTTCTTTTCTATCTCTTCCGGGAAATATTGAAGCAGCCGGTCTTGGAGCCGGTATTGCTGGTTCTGGTGGTTGGCGCGGAGCAGCTTCAGCCGAGACACGTCGATGTCCAGGTCCATCTTCTCCTTGATTCGGGGGTCGCCTGCGCACAGGGCCTTGATCTCGGCATAGCTCAGAGCCGTCTCGTCTATGTCCTCGCAGGATCGGACCGGGGATTTTGAGGTCATGATCTGGCTGATGAATTTCTGCTTGGTTTCCACCGTCTGCCACAGATAGCTGTCGAAGGTCCCCTCGGTCACATATCTATAAATATGTACGGTGGGGTTATTGTTGCCCTGCCGGACGATGCGCCCTTTGCGCTGCTCCAGATCACCGGGCCGCCAGGATAGCGATAGGTAAGGTCTGAGCGGTGCGCAAGCACCGCTTTCCACCTTTTCCCCCGCTTCACACCGTGC